>JANQMX010000057.1 GCA_028279885.1 Rhodovibrionaceae bacterium
GGCGTGGCGCTGCACCCAGGTGACGATATCGAGAACGGTCTGATTGGCTTGCTTGGGCACCTCGTAGTCGACGAACGCACCCTCCGCGCCGCCGCGCCAGAGGCTTACCCGCAGGACCGAACGCGAGGATGCTTGAGTCATCCGAGTAGCATAAAGGCTGCCGAGTCTTTAGTCCCCTGCGATTAAAAAAAGATAATCTTCAGATTTTCTGGAGTTATGTCGACTCTGAAAGACTGCGCAACGCCTGAAAAAGCGCCTCGGCGGCCTCTGAACGCTGCGTACCTGCCCGTTCGAGAAGGCCAAGGGTGCGCTTAACCGGCGGCCGGCCGAAGGGCACCGCGCGGACACCCTCCGGCAAAGCCCGGCTGGTGGGCCCATGCGGAATAACCGAAACGCCGAGCCCTTGCGCCACCAGGCCGGCGATCCCCTCCAGGCTGTCGACTTCCATCGGGCTGTCCACTGCGATACTGCGGCGCTCGAGCTCTTCGTCGATCAGCCGCGCCGCCCATGCGAAGCGCTTGAAGCGAATGAAGGGCGCCGCACGGAACAGCGCATCATCGGTCTCCCCTTCGACCGAAACAGGAGCGATCACCACAAGAGGCTCCTGCGCGTAGGGCGACCAGCGCGAGCCAGGCTGGACGCGCCCCGGCTCGGCGGTCATGGCACAGTCTATCCGATTACGGGTAACGAGCGGCTCCAGCTCGTGGGAAAGGCCGGTCTCCACAGTGACCCGCAGCGTAGGATGACTACCGCGCAGTCTTGCCAGGGCATGGGACAACAAGCCGCCGACCAGCGTCGGCACGACCCCGATGCGCAAGGTCACTCGGGATCGGCGCACGCCAACGCCGAAGCCGTCCTCCAGCTCGCGATAGCTGTCGACCACTTCACGGGCACGCTCAACAAAGGCCCGCCCTGCGGCGGAGAGCGCGGGAGGCCGCGTGCTGCGGTCGAAGAGCTCGACTTGGAAGCGTTCCTCGACGTGGCGCATGTGCATGCTGACGCTTGACTGCGAGAGACCAAGAACTTCCGCGGCCGCGGCGAAGCTACCGCAATCGGTGACAGCGATTAAGGTGCGTAGCTCGCGAATGTCCATGGACCAGCGTTGACGCCATTACATAGAGTTGGATCCACGATGTGATGCCAGACATCGCAGAAAAAGAACAGCACGCAGCGCGAGTCCAGCAGCAGCTCGCCGCCGCTCGCCGGCCTCCTGTCGACAAAACAGGAGAACGTCAGCCTCCGCTTCTGCAAAGCTGTGGCATAGCGACGGAGCTCGCGGACGCCAGCGCATGGCCGGCGATGATCGATGGTCTGCTGGAGCGCGCCTCCGCCCTGCCACCCGATGCGCTCAGCGCCCTGTTCGAGGTCACCAACACGGACACCCGCGACGCGGATCTTGCCGCGGTCGTCAGAACGGCCGGGCGGCCCGGGCTGACGGGGAGAGTTGCCGCCAACCGCGACAAGGCGATAGCCGCCAAAGCCGCGGGCGCCATCGGCCGGCGCTAGCCGGCCGGCCAGGCCCCCCCTATTCCCACTCCATTGTTGCCGAGCGCTCCAAGACGCTAAAAACGCTGCACCTAAGCCTGTGTCAATCTGCGCATACCGTCAGTCGTACCGTCAAAGACCTTAGGTCTTGAGAGGCGAGGCCTTTTCTAACAGCAAGCTTGACATGTTGGTGCAGTCCGCCAGCGTGTTTCGCTCATCGTCCAATTGATGATTGTTGGGAACCCTCAACGCCCGAACAAGCCTCTGTGACAGGACGAAGCGCAGAAAGGCCCTGCTGATCGCAGATAGCGTGGACGGCGGCAGGGCCTCTCTAAGAATGAACGGCTAGCGTAGGGTCTCTCCGGCGCTGGTGCGGATCTCTGCACCGCAAATCTAAGATTCCGAGGCTGGAAGCGACAGCGCCGCTCAGGCGACGGCTCACCGTTCCCTCAGCTCCTCGTCCTGGTGCTCCAGGAAGCGCAAGATGAAGTGGCCGCGACCCGCGACTTCATCTCGGACAACTTTCTGACGCTTCATCCCACGACATCCGACACACCCCAAACAACCTGGTGCCAGCGGCCAGACCTGGACCGAACAGTCTACAGAGGGCTTTACCTACGCACGAGGGGCTGGTGGGCACAGCGGAATGAGCCGCCGGCCATGCAGGGCACCCGATAGGGAATGCGGATCACCTCGAACTGGCGTGCCGCAAGCGCATCGGCGATGACGTTCAGAGGCTCTTCCGACGGCACCACGACGGTACGGTCGTTCAGCACCAGGTTGTTGCAGCCCATGTGCGCCTTGGCCAATGCCTTCGGCACATCGACCACATCCCAGTCGGCCATGAAACCGGGCAGACCTTCGGGCAGGGCCTCGAGACTGGCGAAGACCACGCCCTCGCGTGGTGTCATCATCACGCAATCCAGATGCGGAAACATCGGATCTATGGGAACGGTCGCGACCTTGTAGTCCGGACCGAGCATATGCTGCAGCCAGCGCGCGCCTTCGGGATTACTGCAACCGCCGGAGTGACCGACAAGAATTTGCTTGCCGAGGACAAAAACGTCTCCTCCTTCGAGGTAGCCCCAGCCCCTTCCCTCCCGCTCGTCGTCGGCACCGCCGTCGGGTTGGGCAAAATAGCGCGCGCCACGCTCCATGGTCTGCGCCAGGATCTCGCGAATTGCGAAGCGCTGTCGGCGGTGAAACAGGCTGCGCGGCGCGAGCTCTATGACGTTGTTGCCGATCGTGACAAAAGGATCGCGCATCCAGGCAGTCGCGACTCCGTGCTCTTCGCCGCGCGGATACTTGCGGTTGGCCGGGCTGATCGGGCCAGCAACCTGCACCCGCACGCCAAGCTTCGTCAGGAGGTCGATAGCCCCCCGGATCTGCCCGCTGAACTCGGCAAAGAGCTCCGGAGCGACGTCCTTGACGTCCTTGCCCTGGTGTTTGAGCCAGAATTGGCCGAACTCGCCCTGGGCGCGGAGCTTTACATCACCCAGGAAGATCGGCAGCACCCATGTATCCGGCGATCCATAGACGCATTCCTTGAGCTCGGCCCACTCGGATTCGACGTAAATCGGTAGCGCCTCCTGGCCAGCGCCAAGCTCTTCCTGTTCGTCAGCCATCGTCGCGGGCTCCGCCGTGGTTGCTCCTCCGCGACAAGATAACCGGCGGGCTCTGATGAGAAACGACAATCCCCGCAATCACACTTGCGGAAAGGCGCAAGAACCGGACGCCTCGGGATTTCGGGGGAAGCGCTCCATGAAGGCACGCATCGCCGGCTGATCGGCGGCATCACGCCGGTAGGCAAGATACAGCTGGACCAGGAAGGGAGAGCCCGAGAAGGGAATCTCGACCAGCGAGTCGTGACCGGCGGGTCCGATCAAGTGTACCGGCATGATCGCGCAGCCGACGCCGGCGAGCACAGCGGCAAGGATCGATTCGAGCGTGCCGCCGCGGCCAGCGACACGTAGCGGGTATTGCTGCTCGAACTCCTGGAACGCCTCGGTTTTGAAGCTGCGCGCGATGTAGGGAGCCAGTTCCGACGGAGTGTCGGGCTGTGCGGCAAACGTCTGCATGATCTGTTCGAAGCACGGGGCATTGCTGCTGACGTAGAGCCGGTGCTCTTCGATGAAGGCGGGTATGTACTCCAGGGACGGCAACCAGGCCGGCTGTCCCATGACTCCGATATCGATCCGCCGGTCGCGAACCATCACGTCGATGGAAGAGTCCGCATGGACACTGACATCGATCGTCAGGTCCGGGAAATCGCGGTGCATTTGCGAAAGGGCCGAAACGACGCCGGACTGGCGGTTGCTCACCACGTTGTCGATCAAACCGACATTGAAACGTCCGGCAACGCTCCGCCTGGCCGCCCCGATCTTTTGTTCGAAGATGCGGATGCGGGACAGCAGATCCACGGCAGCGCGATAGACTTCCTCGCCTTGCGGCGTAAGGGCAAAACCGGCCCGGCCGCGACGGCAAAGCTGCAAGCCGAGGCGCTTCTCCAGCGCCGTCAGGTCGCGGCTTACGGTAGAGAGGCTCGCCCCGGTCTTTTGGGCGGCCGCCATGACTCCTTGATGCTCCACGACCGCCGCGAATGTCCTTAGGTGTTTGATATCGAACCTTGAAATCCCGAAGCCGCTCATCCGCCCTTCACTTGCTGCTAACCGCAAGTAAAGTGACCACTTTTCGCATTCTCACGCAAGGGACGGCCTGCCTATAGTCTGCTTGGGTTGGACCGCAATGGCCATGCCGGTGAAGGAAAAACACAACGCTCCGGCCTAGCCGCCAGGTTCGACGATCAGGGATACACTGTGGAGATGCACCCGATGCTACGCCTTCTGCTGTCCTTCGTACTGCTGGCTTCGCTTGGCACAGGCAGCGCCTATGCCGATGAAACCATGGAGAAAATCAAGTCCAGCGGAAGCATCACGGTGGCCACCGAGGCGGCCTTCAAGCCGTTCGAATATGTGGAAGACGGCAAGATCGTCGGCTTCGGCGCCGATCTGCTGCAGGAAGTCGTGAAGGACCTCGGCGTTGACGTCGAACAGCTCGACCTGCCGTTCCAGGGCATCCTCGCGGGCTTGGCGGCCGGCCAGTACGACTTGGTTGCGACCTCGGTCGCCATCAACCCGGAACGGGCAAAGACCTACGCCTTTTCCCGGCCTTTCGCGACGGTCACGAATGTAGTGGTGGTTCCGGCCGGCGACGATGAGGTTGCGACGGTTTCGGATCTCAACGGGTTGCTTGTCGGGTCCCAGCTCGGCAGCTCGACGGAGGCGATCGCGCGCCAGATCGATGAAGAGCTCAAGAGCTCGGGCGGGTCCGGCTTCTCCGATCTTCGCCTCTATCAGACCTTTCCCGACACGGCCTTCGCGCTGCGCTCCGGCCAGGTCGACGCGATCATTATCGGCTCGACCACCGCAGGCGAATTCATGGCCGCCTCTCCCGACACCTTCGAGGTCGCGGCGGAGTACGGCGATCCCGTCTATCTTTCCTGGGTTGTGCGTCCCGACAGCAAAGAGCTGCTGAAGAGCCTGGACGCGACGATCACTCGGCTGGCGGATAGCGGCAAGCTCTACGAACTGCAGGAAAAGTGGGTCGGCATCCGCTCGGACAGTCCGGCGAGCGGCTATCTTCCGCAAGGGGCTGTACAGCTCCAGTAGCCGTCGGTCATACCATCCTTGATGGATTACCTCGTCGGCGTCGCAGAGATCGTCCCGCTTCTGCTCGACGGTTTTCTGATTACCGTGCTGATCTGTGCGCTGGCAGCGCTGGGCGCATTGGCGATCGCCGTTCTGCTGCTCGCGGCGCGGCGCTCCGACTACTGGTGGCTCCGCGGGCTTAGCATCGGCTACGTCACGGTGATGCGCGGCCTGCCGATCGTCGTGTTCATCTTTCTGCTGTACTTCGGGCTGCCTGCCTTGCTCGGCTTGGGGCGCGTTTCGGCCTTCTGGGTCGGCGTCATTGCGCTGGCGATGAACGGCGCCGCCTTCGTTTCCGAGGTGCTGCGCGGGGCCATCGCCCGCATCAACGCCGGGCAGGCCGAAGCCGCCGGCGCTTTGGGGTTGAGTCGCCTGCAGACCTGGCGGCTGATACTGATTCCGCAGTTTCTTCCCATCGCCTTGCCGGCACTGGCCGGCGAGCTCGGCTTTCTGGTCAAGGCGTCGCCGGCCCTGTCGCTCATCACCGTGGTCGACCTGACGCGGCGCTCACAGCAGGTGGCCATGCAAATCTTCGACCCCTTGGCACCGCTGCTGGCTGCCGCGCTGCTCTACTTCCTTCTGCTGTGGTCCCTGTCGCTCCTCTCGCGCCGCCTGGAGATCTATTTGGAACCGAAGGCTCAACAGCGGTGATCGAGCTTCTGTCCGAGCACGGCGACGAGATCCTCCGGGGTCTGCTGGCCACGATCATGATCGTCTCCTGCGGTTTTTTCGCCGGCGCGCTCCTTGGCCTCGCCCTGTCGTCGCTTCTCGTCTCCTCGCGGAAAGCCCTGCGGTGGCCCGCGCGCACCTTCGTCGAGCTGATCCGAAACACACCCTTCCTAATCCAGGCCATGCTGCTGTTCGCCCTTTTCGGCGTTCTACGCCTGCGCATCGATCCGCTGCTGCTCGGCGGTGCGGCGGTCGCGATCTATACCTCGGCCTACATGGCCGAGATCGTTCGCGGGGCGCTCAAGTCGGTGGCGCCGGGGCAGCGGGATGCCGCGCGCGCGCTCGGGCTGAAACCGCTGCAGAGCTTCCGCTTGATCGTCTTCCCGCAGCTGTTGCCCGCCATCATACCGGCGAGCGCCAACCTGCTGGGCACGGTGGCGAAGGAATCGGCGTTTCTGTCGGCCGTGTCGGTCGCCGAGCTGACCTTTGCCGGCCAGGTCGTCATTGCCCAGACCTTTAAGGTGTTCGAGGTCTGGGCAATCGTCGGCATACTTTATCTTGCCATCGTCCTCTCCATCCTAGCGGCTGCAGGCCACTTCGAACGCCGCCTGCAATGGTCCGCGCGCAGCTGAAACAAACAACAGAGGTTCCATGCCATGCCCCCTATTGCCATAAATCCCGAGCGGCTGATTCAGGATCTGCACGAGCTGCGCCGTTTCGGAACGAGCGGAAACGGCGTGATCCGGCCGGCCTACTCGGATGCCGATATCGCCGCCCGCGAATGGCTGGCGGCGCGCATGGCGCAAGCCGGGCTGACCGCCGTCTTCGATCCGGTCGGTAATCTGTTCGGCTTGCCGCCGGGAGACGGCAAGTGCCTCCTGTCCGGATCGCACTCCGATAGCCAGCCGGAGGGAGGATGGTTGGATGGCGCCTACGGCGTGATCGCCGCGCTCGAAGTGGCCCGTGCCAGCCTAGAAGCCGGCGGCCCGCCGGTCGCCGCGGTTTCCTTTCAGGACGAAGAAGGCCGCTTCGGTCCATTGACCGGCAGTCGGATCTGGTCGGGGGCCCTGTCGCTCGCCGAAGCCGACAGCCTGTCCGACCTTTCCGGCCTGTCATTCGCCGAGGCCCGGCGCAGCATGGCGGCCCTCAGCCAGCCGGACTTCGTCAGCGCCGACCGCTTTACCGGGTTCATCGAGGCGCATATCGAGCAGGGGCCGGTGCTCGACAGCCATAACGAAGCGATCGGCGTGGTTGAGTCCATCGTCGGGATCCGCAGCGAGCTGTTCCGCTTTTCAGGGCAGCAGAACCATGCCGGCACCACGCCCATGGCCTTGCGGCGCGATGCTTTCCAGGGATTGATCCGCTTCGCCGACACCCTCAACGCTCGGTTCGCCGATGTCGTGACGCCCGCCACGGTCTGGACGATCGGGCACGTTTCGGTACATCCCAATGCGGAGTCGATCGTGCCCGGACGGGTCGATTTCACAGTCCAATGGCGCGACGGGGACGATGCACGCCTGGACCGCATGGCGGACATCATCCACGCGACGGCGGAAGAAGTCGCCCAAGAAACCGACCTTGAGGTCGAAAGATCGAACTATTCCGGGATAGGCGCAACGACCATGGATGAGCGCTTGCGAGCTGGCATCGCGTCGGCAGCGCGAGATCTGGCCCCGGAAAAATGGAGGCAGATGCCATCCGGCGCACTGCACGATGCAGCAAACGTCTCACGCCTCATGCCCGTGGCCATGATATTCGTGCCGTCCATCGGCGGCGTCAGTCACGACTTTGCCGAAGACACCGCCGAGGCACACTTGGTCTTGGGCGCCGAAGTGCTGGCGGCAAGCGCGAGCGCGCTGGCCGGTTAGCCTCCGGCGACCTGAAGCAGCAGCTTTCCACTCACCGTGCGCGATTCGAGCTTGCGGTGGAGGTCCCGCACGGCATCGAAGGGAAAGATCTCCTCGACCGGCATTTCCAGCGTCCTCGACGCCAGATGCTCCATCACGGCCGCGACGCCCCTCTGCCACAGGCCCGGAACCCGCATGGCGTGCAAGACCTCGAAGCCCGCGAGAGACGTGGAGTTCTCATAGAGCTTCGAGCGGATGTCGAAGTCGGGATAGCCGGCGGCCTCGCCGATATTGATGGCATGACCGTAGGTCTTCAGGAGATCGATGCTGCGCGGCAGGATATCGCCGCCCAGCGAATCGATCACGAGGTCGACCCCCGCATCGTCGGTAAACTGTCTGGTTGCCACGGCGAAGTCTTCCGCGCTGCGGTCGATGATCAGCTCTGCCCCGTAAGCACGGGCCCTGTCGCCTTTGCCGGGACGGCTTACCGTGCCGATCACTCGCGCGCCCTTGGCCACCGCCAACTGCGTGACCGCCAAGCCCACGGCACCGCCGATGGCATGGATCAGAAGCGTATCGTCCCGCTTCAGGTTGAAGGCGCTGTTGATCAGGTGATAGGCGGTCAAGGCCACGACCGGAAAGGCGGCGGCGGTCTTAAGCGAGAGACTGTCGGGCAGCGGAATGACGAAATCGGCGCCGACGACGCATTTCTCGGCATAGCCGCCCAGCATACTTGGCCCTGTGATCGCGGCCACCCGCTGACCGACATCGAGACCGGTCACCCCGGAACCAAGCGCGCTTACCCTGCCCGAGACTTCGAGCCCAATCACCGCGGGATGGGCCACCGGGTCGGGATAGACGCCCTCGCGTTTCTGAATGTCGCTCCAGTTAGCCGCCGCGTAGGCGACGTCGATCACCACCTCGCCGTCGCCGGCAACCGGCTCAGGCAGATCGGCATACCTGAGACAGTCCAAGCCGCCGGCTTCAGCGACTTCTATCGCACGCATCCCTGCCTCTACCGTCACAGGCGGATGAACGGCTGATGGGCGCAGCGGAACGAGCCGCCCAGGCAATAGACCGCATCGTAAGGCAGTCGGATAACCTCGAACTTTCGCGCCTTCAGCTCGCCTGCCACGCGATCATGGGGCTCCCCACTCGGCACAACGACCGTCCGATCGTTGATCGTCAGATTGTTGCAGCCCATGTGCACCTTGGTGATATCGAACGGCACGTCGATCAGGTCCCAATCCTTCATGCAGTCCGGCACGCCGTCCGGCAAGCACTCCAGCGAAACCACGGCAACGCCCTCGCGCGGTGTCAGCATGACGCAGTCGAGATGCGAGAAGCGCTTATCGATGTTCACCATCTCGACACGGTAGTCGGGGCCCAGCATATGCTGTAGCCAGCGCGCACCCTCGGCGTTCGAGCAGTTGCCCGAGTGACCGACCAATACCGTCTCGCCGAGCACCAGAATGTCGCCGCCTTCGAGATAACCCCAGCCAGGCTTGCCTTCGTTGTCATCGTCGGCACCGGAATCGGGCTGCGCGAAATAGCGCGCCCCGCGCTCCATGGTCGAAGCCAGGATATGCCGGATGGCGAAACGTTGGCGGCGGTGAAACATGGAGCGCGGCGCCAGCTCAATCACGTTGTTGCCGATCGTGACGAAGGGATCCCGCAGCCAGCCGGTCAGGACACCGTGGTTCTCGCCGCGCGGGAACTTCATGTTCTGATCGCTGATCCTGTCCGGCAGATGGACTTTTATGCCGCTGGCCTCGAGAAACTCTACCACGCCTTTGATCTGGGACTGCCAGCGCCCGTAGTAATCCGGGTCGGCGTCCTTCACGACCTTTTCCTGGTTCTCGAACCAGAACTGCCTGAACGCGCCCGACGGACGCACATCCGCATCCTGCAGGAACTTAGGGAAGACGTATTGGTCGTAGCCGCCATACACGCATTCCTTCAGCTCGCCCCACTCGCTACGAACGAAGATCGGCTCCTCCGCGCTCGTTGCGGCACCCGTCCCAGCAAGACCTTCGGGTTGGTCCAGCATGTCCATGCTCCTCATATGTTTGTCATCGTAAGCCGCGCGCGGCGGCCGTTCTCACTTCGCCTCGCGCCGGTAGTGCCGGCCGACAGCCGCCGGTGGCCGCGGCTTTCCGACCAAGCCGACCAAGGCAAGTATCGAAATCAGGTAAGGCAACATCAGGAAAAACTGGTGGGGCACGTCCTGGTAGTTGAACTGCAGGCGCAGTTGCAGCGCATCGAAGAAACCGAACAACAGGCAGGCGCATAAGGCACCGACCGGATTCCAGCGTCCCAGGATGACCGCGGCCAGCGCGATGAAGCCCTTGCCGGCGCTCATGTGCTCGGAAAACAGAAAGACCTGCGACAGCACCAGGTAACAGCCGCCCAATGCCGCGAGCGCGCCGGCCGCAATGACGCAGCCGTAGCGCAGCTTGGTCACCGAGAGGCCCGCGCTGTCGACGGCGGAGGGGTTCTCGCCCACCGCCCGTACGGCAAGGCCCCAGGGCGTCCGATAGAGGAAGAGGAACACCGCTCCGACGCAAATGAACATCAGGTAGACCATCAAGTCCTGACCGAAGAGCACCGGGCCGACAACGGGAATCGACGAGAGGCCTGGGAAGTCGAAAGCCTTGAAACCCGGCAGCCGCAGCGTATTCGCCTGGGCACCGAACACGATCCGCGACAGGAAGGCCGTGATTCCGAGCACAAAAATGTTGATCGCGATGCCGGTCACAATCTGATTGACGCCGAAGGTGACGCCGAGCACCGCCAGGATCGATCCCGCCATCATGCCGAACAGCATTCCGACAACCAGGCCGCTGTAGGGATCCTCCATGAGGAAGGCGCCAAAGGCAGCCCCGAAGGCGCCGGCCAGGATCTTGCCTTCGAGCGCGATATTGAACACGCCGCTGCGCTCGGACAGCACGCCGGCCAGGGCCGCGAACACCAAGGGCACGGAAAGCCTGAGGCTGGTGCTCAGAATTTCGGTAATGGCTTGCAAGCTGAACAGGCTTTCCATGGCCTTACGTCTTCTTGTCGCGAGTTTGCTCGTCGAGCGCCTGTTCCAACTCTTTGCGTCTGGTGATGGCCTGGCCGATCGCGGTGGCCCGGTAGCGGAACGCGAGGCTCATGGCGACGAACAGGATCACCAAGCCCTGGATGGCTTCGACGACGGTGGTTTCGATGCCCATGGCGCGCTGCATCATGTTGGCGCCGCTGCGCAAGCCGCCGATGAACATGGACGAGAGGATGGCAAGAAACGGATTGAGGCCGGCCAGGAAGGCGACGACGATACCGTCGTAGCCGTAGCCCTGGCTGAAGGCGTGAAACAGACGGTAGCGGTGGCCCAGCACTTCGAAGGTCCCGGCCAACCCTGCGCAGGCTCCCGCGATCATGAAGGACACGATGATGTGGCGCTTGACCGAGATGCCGGCGTAACGCGCTGCCTCTGGATTGCGGCCGACCGTGGCGAGGGTGAAGCCGGACACGCCGCGCCTGAAAACGATGTACATGCCTATCGCGATCACGATGCCCACCAGGACGCCGAAGTGGGCATCGCTGCACGGCAAGATGTGCGGCAAGAAGAGGCTGTCGGGAATCTCCGGCGAGTAGGGATAGGGCGCGCCCGGCTCGATCATCGGGCCGCTGACCATGAAGCTGACGAAGTGCAGGGCGACGAAGTTCAGCAGCAGGGTCACGATGATCTCGTTGATCCCCTGATAGGCCTTGAGCAAGGCCGGAATGAGCGCCCAAAGGGCGCCGCCGAGGGCACCCGCCAGCGTGCAGATCAGAATATGCACGGGCCCCGGCAGAACGGGCAGATAGAGTGCCGCGATGGTTGCGAAGAGGGCGCCGATATAGATCTGGCCCTCGGCGCCGATGTTGAACAGCCCCGCCCTCAGCGGCAGCACGACGGCCAAGCCGGCAAGCAGCAGCGGACTCATCTTTACCAGGGTCGCCGCGAAGCCCCAGTAGTCGAAGAAGGCCCCGTGAAACAGCGTTTTGTAGGCTTCGATGGGGTTACTTCCGGCGGCAATGATCAGAAGCGAGCCCACGGCCAGCGCAGCGACAATCGCCAAGACGCTGCGCAGATGAAACAGAATGCGATAAAGCCTCTGCATGCCGATGTCTTTCCTACGCGGCAACGCCGGCCATGAGCAGCCCAACCCGCTCCGGCGTCGCATCGTCGGACCCAATCGTGTCCATCAGCTTGCCGCGGAACAGAACGCCCACGCGGTCGCAGACATCGAGCAGATGCTCAAGCTCCGTCGAGATGTAGAGCACAGCCACGCCGCGGTCGCGCTGCGCGAGAATCTGCTGCTGTACGAATTCGATCGCGCCGACATCCAAACCCTTTGTGGGTTGCGCGACGACCAGCACCCTCGGAGCGCCCTCGAGCTCGCGCGCCAGGATCACCTTTTGCTGGTTGCCGCCGGAGAGGTAGCGCACCTCCTGATCGACCGACTGCAGGCGCACGGCGAAGGCAGAGGCGAGGCGTTCGGCGTGATCGCGTATCGCCGAGCGATCGAAAAAACCGAAGCGCGCGAAAGGTCTGCGGTTGTAGGTCCGCAAGATCATGTTCTGCGCGACGCTTTCGTCCAGCACGAGGCCGTCCCGGTGCCGGTCCTCGGGCACGTAGGCAACGCCGAACCGGCGAGCCCGGTCGGAGATCGAAGCCTGCGTCACGTCCGTATCGGACACATGGATCCGACCGGACTCGACCGGCCGCAGACCGGAAATGACTTCGGCCAGTTCGGCCTGGCCGTTCCCATCCACGCCGGCGATACCGAAGACCTCGCCGGCCCGTATCTCGAAAGTGACTCGGTCGAGCGCCTTGAGGCCACGCGCGTTGTTGGCACTCACATCGGCCAGGCGTAAGACCGGCTCACCGGTCGAATGCGCAGAGCGCTTGACCTGAAACAAGACATCGCGCCCCACCATCGTGCGCGCCAGGCTCGCCGGATCGGTCTCGGACTTGGCCAACGACGCCTTCACCTTGCCGCCTTGCATGACGGTCACGTCGTCGGCAATCGCCATCACTTCTTCGAGCTTGTGCGTGATGAAGAGAATCGTCTTGCCGGCCGACTTAAGCCGTTCGAGCAACTCGAAAAACGGACCGGTCTCGTTAGGGGTGAGGACGCTGGTGGGCTCATCGAGGATCAGTATTTCGGCGTTCTGATAGATCAGCTTTAGAATCTCGACACGCTGCTGCATCCCGATCGGCAGCTTCATCACATCGGCCGTGGGATCGATCTCGAAGCCGAACGACTGGCTCAACTTGGCGATTTTCCGCCTATGACTGGCCAGGTCTAGCTTCAGGCCTTGGCCCTTCATGCCGAGCACGATGTTCTCGGTCACCGTAAGCTGACCGACCAGCATGAAATGCTGGTGCACCATGCCGATACCGGCGGCCAGCGCGGCACGCGGGCTGTCGATGACGACGTCCCGGCCGTCGATCAGGATGCGGCCTTCGTCCGGCCGATAGAGGCCGTAGAGAACATTCATCAAGGTGCTTTTGCCGGCGCCGTTCTCGCCCAGCACGGCGTGCACCGTCCCGGGCCGAACCCTCAGCGTCACCCGGTCGTTTGCCGTCACGGCACCGAACGACTTCGAGATGCCCTCCAGCGAGAGTTTATAGGCACTCATCGACAGCTTTGCGATTGGCGATTGTGGAGATGGCCGACGTCGGTGGGAGTGCCCGCTGTCGGGGCGGGCACTCCTTTAAACGGAGCCCTTACAGCTTGAAGGTTCCGGCTCTCATCTGATCGACGATCTCGGCGACTTCTGCCTTCAGCGCATCGGGCACGGCATCGTTGATCGTGCCCATGTAACCGGCGTCCGAGCCCATGGCGAACTTGTAGTCCTCTCGCGCCAACTCGCCCTTCTTGGCGAGTTCGATCGCCGATGCCGTCGCCGCTGCGAAATCCAGGACCGTCGAGGCCAGGTTGGCTTTTGGCGACGACTTACCGAGATCGGTGATCAAGCCACTCACCCACACGCCTCTTTCCTCGGCTGCCTGCACCACGCCGACGATGCCGTTGTCGAGATACGGCACAACCACGTCGGCGCCCTGGTTGATGAGATTCAGGGTCGCCTCCTTGGCCTTCGCAACATCGTCCCAATCGTTGGTATAGGTAAGGGTGACGTCGCCAGCGGCACCGGCCTTCGCCCAGCCCTTCTTGAAGCCGTCGGCGATATCGACGAAGGCCTTGATCTCCTGTCCGCAGACCATCCCGGCCTTGCCCGTTTTGCTCATCTTGCCGCCGATGTAGCCGAGGATATAGCCGAACTGCGGATTGTTGTAGTTGACCGTGGCGACGCCCTCGGTCGGGGCGCCGTTCAACACGGCCACGAGAACCTCGGGAAACTGTTTGGCGACCCGGTCCGCCGCCGCGGTGAACTCGCCGCCGGCGCCGATGACAAGGTTGTAGCCGCGGCGGGCGTAATCCGACATGGCGGAAACCTGATCGGCCTGCTTCACCTTCTCACTGAACACGACTTCGATGCCCAGGCGTTCCCTGGCTGCGATCAGGCCCTCATAGACCACTTGATTGAAGGCCTGATCGGTGATCGAGCCGGGCAGAACGGCCGCGGCCCTGAAATCGGCGGCCACGGCAGAGCGGCCCAACAACCCGACACCGGTTGCCGCGGCGGTCGTTATCAGCAGGTCTCGTCTGGAAATGATCATGTTCGCTCCTCCCAATTGTTCTAGTTGATGATCAAAGCCGACGCGGACGTTTTCGGCCGCCCGCGATCGGCGGCGCTCCCAGCGGCGCTCAGCGAAACTCCTTGGTCAGCGACGCGCTCACCATCTCGACGAACTCCTCAACCAGAAGCTCACCCATATCCACGGTAGACCCCTTGCCCGAGGACAGGTTGCCCGACGCTGGCACCCAATCCGGATTGACCGGAAAGAGATCGTAGGGCGGGAAGTTCGGCAGCTCTTCGTCCGGGATCTTCGACATGTCGACATGCTCCGGATAGCAATAGAGCATCATCGCGGTTTCCAAGGTCCCGCCATGTTCCAGCGCGAGACCCGGAAACTCCCGTCCGGCATAGACCGCTTCGAGCGTCTCCGGCTTGATCTCCTCGGCGTAGAGCATCTTGAGAATGCGGGCGTCGGTGACGCCGGCGTACTCGAGCTCCCGGACGGCAAGATGACAGGCTTCATCCAGATAGAAGCGGTTCTCGAAATGGCCATCGATAACCGCGAGCTTTCGCGCGCCGTGCCGCGCCAGTTCCTTCAAGACATCCTTAACCAGATTGATGAGAGTCAGGCCGTCCAAGTTGGTCGTGCCGCAACGGTGCGGGCCACCGCCGGTGCGGACCTGGGAGCGATAGCCGTAGGTGATCGGCGCGGCCACGATGCCGCCGACGTTCTCCGCGGCGCGGCGCGCCATGTAGGTCGCCATCATCCAGTCTGTGCCCAAGGGCAGATGATAACCGTGTTGCTCGACGGCGCCGACCGGCAGCAGCACGATTGCATCTTCTTCGGCAAGGCGCCGCTGGTACTCGTCCCAACTGAGGTCGGACATCATGACTGAGGCGATCACGTCATTCTCCCCATTGCCTGGTCTCCATTCGGAGCCACGGAACACCGGCGATCCTCTACCGATCTCTCCCGACAGGAACTGCGTTCCAAAACCCAAGGGACAGTATTCCTCATTGTTTTCCTTCGAAAAATAGTGAAGCTAATATATTTACATTGAATTTTCTCAATGTATTAGCGAAAGCGTTGGTCTTAAGGGGCAACTCATGACGACGAACCTCAACATCAGTCAGGTGGACGTACGCCTGCTGCGTGTCTTTTCGACTGTCGTGGAGTGCGGCGGCTTCACGCCCGCACAGGTCGCCATGAACGTCAGCCAGTCCACGATAAGCTCGCACATGGCCGCACTCGAGGCGCGGCTGGACATGCGGCTGTGCGAGCGCGGCCGGGCCGGCTTCCGGATTACCCAGAACGGCAACCGGGTCTACGAAGCAGCACAGCGGCTGTTCCGCTCGATCGATTCCTTTCGCTCGGAAGTCGAGGCCTTGCGCGGCCGGCTCACCGGTGAGCTGCATATTGCCACAGTGGACAGCGTGGCGAGCAACCCGAAGTTCGCGCTCTCCGACGCGCTCGCCCGATTCTCCAAACGGCACGGCGACGTGCAGATCAGCCTACACGTCGCGACGCCCGCCGAAATCGAGCGTGCCGTGGTCGAGGGGCGCCATCATATCGGCATCGGCGGTTACACGAAGCAGATTTCCGCCATCGAGTACACGCCGCTCATTCCGGAGAGCCAGTGCCTCTACTGCAGCAGCACGCACCCTCTCTTCGAGGTTCCTGCCGATACGATGAAGGTGGCGGATCTAGCTTTGCACAAGTTCGTCAAGCGGCCCTACGTGCCGGACGAACATATTCCCTCGGCCGAGATGCTGAATGCTGCCGCCTACGCGGAGAACATGGAGGCGATCGCCATGCTTATCCTTTCCGGCGGCTTTATCGGCTTCCTGCCGGAACACTATGCGGCGCGGTGGGTCAGCTCCGGCCAGATGAAAGTCATACTCCCCGAGCGGATGCACTATGAATCCGGCATCGAGCTGATCCGGCGCAAAACCGTGCCACAAACGCTCGCCGCACAGCACATGAAGGCCGATCTACTCGAAGCCTTCGGCCTCGCTTAACTGAAATGAGCAAACAGCTTTCGGTCTGACAGGGACTGAATGTGGCAACTTCGCCAGCGTCGCGCTCGGCCGGCACGTCAATCGGACGTCTGCTGGTGGTCGAGATAATCAGACGCAAAACACCCGGCGATCCGGAGATGGGCGGGTGCTGACATCGATGGTTGCGGGGGCATGATTTGAACCTGCGACCTTCAGGTTATGGGTCACCGGTTCGCCCGGAGTCCATTTCCGAAGCGGATAAAGCTCGCCGGCCCACGATCCATCGTCGGTTGATTGTTGGCACTTCGGCGGGATATGCCGGCCTTCTCGGATTGTCCGAGGATGAGATATTGCGAGCACTCCCAGAGCACATGAGAACGATGGGCGAGGAAGCGTTACTTGACGAGAGATCGAGAGCAAGGGTTCTGGCGTCGGCGAGACGCGCACGATAGCGTTTTGACTCGATTTGACCTCAAGGTTGTCAGCTTAGCAGGTGACAGGAGACGATCAAGCCGTCATGGGCCAAGTCTCTCCATAGACACTTCCGACGGTCTCGGCTTCGTTAAACCCATCGTTCCCGTCGTGGTCGGGCCTGACGTTACTGACTTTGTGTGCGTTCTCGATCGCTCCACCCTCTCAAGAGTTGGAGCCTCCGACAAACCCGTAGCGGTTCATCTAGAGTCTACTTTCCGATTTGAGTTAGCCAGAGCACGAGCAGTTGGCTATTCCAGCCTCCACTGAAATAGACTTATTCCGCCCTTCTTGTTCTTGGGTGAAAGAGTTAGGCAGTAATTACTAGGGAGTGTTCTCTCGTTGTCGACGAGTCTGTATGCGACCCTGTTGCGCGGAAGTGCTGGCTCGAAGCCTCGTCGCCTCATGCACTTGACCACATTCGGCAGCGTGTCCTTGACAATATAGGCCTCGCTCTCACAGAGGCTACCTCTCCTTGTTGTTTTGATGCCGCAATCCCTCTCCACATCCCTGTTTATATATGTCTTCTCGGGGTTCTTCACATTAAGAAACCAAATGTGATCTTCTTCGTAGTAATCATTCATCGTTAGATAACCCCTCTCATGCATGCAATCGAGGATGGGCCCATTGATGAAAGGGACAAGTTCCCCGCTGGAGTAGAAGTTGCCTCCACACAGGCCCCAGTCTCGTCGCTCGTCTTCCAGCGTGGCATTGTGCTTTCGAAAATATGTCGCCTCTCGGTAGCCACAGGCCTGAAGGCCGAACAAGACAAGAAGCAGAACGAGGAGTAGATTCTTTCGAAAGTGGGTCATAGGACTTCACCTGCAATCTGAGCGAAAACCAACGACAAAGCTTCCATCGGCCTCCCGCAAACATCCCTTTGCGTCGACGTATCGCCCTTTGGAGACAGCTGATGGCGCCCGACCGGGCATGGCTTGATCCTGTTCATCGTCGCGCGCCCGGCGTTGCAAATCCGCCTTCTCGCCACCAGTCACCAGTGTCTCCGCCTGGTAGCTTGCTTCGTCTCGGATCAACTGGCCGAAGATGAAGCCCTCGCGTCCACTGAAGGTGATGCGAAACCAGTTGGAGCCCTTGACCTTGCCGGTCACTGTGACCGCTTGTCCAGCGTCGAGGGTGTCGACTTTCTCGAAGCGGGTGGCCGGGCCGGCGCGGACATTGGCGCGGGTCGTGACCCGGTAGGGAGCCTCCATCTCCTCGACCTCGAACATCAGCTCTCGTTCCTCCTCATCGGGTGGCAGGGCGACCTGCTGCCGTGCCCGGAGCGATTCGGAAAAGACACCCACCGCGACCTTCGTTTCACTGGTGGTGGATTGTTTACTTGGCGCCGCCGGCGCCTGTCGCGATTGCCTGAAAGCTATTCGGGGAACGACGGAGGATTCGACGTATGGCTGTTGTTCGCGCCCGGAACTCTGGTAGACCTTGAGGGTAACATCGTTAAATAGCTGGACGATCAGCTCGTCCGAGCTGTCCAGCTCTTCGGCCAGTGCCTCCGTGTAGGGGCTGTAGCCACCGATCGGACCCGGGTCCGCGACGCCGCCCGGGGCAGTGGCATAGGCGATCAGCGTGCCGGGCGGCGCCTGCATCGGCGCCAGCCCTGTCCCTTCTCCCGGGTTCTTGAAGCGCTTCTCGAACGGATTGTTGCGGCACGCATCCAGTACGATGATGTTCATCCTTGTACCGGCGTGCTCCATGCGCAGCAGCACGCTCCATGCGCCCACGCCATTGATCTGAACGTCCGGCTCGTCAGCGATCTCCGCGTCGATCGGGATCATGTAGTTGCGCCCGCGGACCTGCATGCCATGACCTGAGTAGTAGAAGAAACCGACGGCGTCCGAGGCCTCCCTCAGGCGCTGGCCGAATTCATCGATCAGCCGCCTCATCCGCTTCCAGTCGACGTCGGTATCCGTGATCACGTCGAAACCGAGGCGGTCGAGAGTGCCGGCCATCAAGGCGGCGTCGCGCGGCGAGCTGTCCAGCGGCGCCTCCGGATAGGCGCCGTTGCCGATGACCAGGGCAATGCGCGTTTCCGCCAGGGCGCCGTCCGCCAACAGTAATAGCCCGGCCAGAAGCAGGCACAACCGGCCAATCACTCCGCTTCCCCGACGTTTGTTGTGGGTCACTGGCATTTCCCGTCCCCGCGATGACCATCACTTTTTCGTTAGGGCCGCGACCAGCTCGCTCGGATCGGGAAACTGGTCGCGCTCGTAGAACTCTGTGCCGCTCGGCTTGACGACCATGATCACGCCGCCGTCCAGACGCTTGTCGTTCTTGATTTCGATCTCGGGCCCGCGGGTATCGATGACCAGGCCCCCGTAGACGATCTCCCGACGCAGTGCCAGCACGGCATCGGCCAGGTAGGGCAAGAGCACGGCGCCCGCGAAGATGAAGACGAGCGGAACGCCCTTCTCGCCCTTGGCAGACTTGATCGAACCTTCAAACAAGAGGTTTCGCTGGACCGTCTCGCGGTGAGCGATAGGCACACGCCACACGAACCCGATCGGCGCCTCCTGGGCGGATTTGGCAGGCGAGACTTCAAGCTGGAGCAGCGAGCCCGTAGCAACCAACGGGAGTGCCCCGACGAACGCGCGCCTCGTCATTTCGATCACGATCCGCCCTCCCAGCAAAGCACGAAGGTCGAGCCTGAGCCTAGCCCCGCACCTGACGTTCAGCTCATCCAGATTGTAGAACCGTACATCTTTATTGTAGAACCGTACATCTTTCGCGGGAAGGCCCTTGTGGCGATCGTCACAAATCGCAAGGCCGCAATCACACTCGCTTTTTCTCAAGCCTCATCGCTCGCCGATGTCCCTTTTCTTCAGCAAACCAAGCGAGCCGACGCGTAGAGCGGGATATGCCCCCCCCCAACCTGGGGCCTGAAGGCTTCCCCGAGCATTGCCCAGCAGCCTCCCTCTCCAGGGCCAGCACCCGCTGGTCGGCTCTTAGCCAATAGCGGTCTCTTAGACTTCGTTATCGAAGAACGGGTAGATCCCCTTTATTGCGAGCAAAAGACTAAGAGCTACCGTCATTGTCTTGCAAAGAGTTAGCTCCAACCCAGCCCATTCGATGATAGGGCCACAACTCATCGTTGGAAGATCTACTGGACGTATCGATTTGTTACGGCCACTTCGTTGCCAATATTCGTCGGTGTGTTCAATGGTGTTTTGTATCTGATGCCAATCAGGGACGGCGTCATCGAACACCTTGATTTAGTTTGAGATATACGATGCTTGACATGCCAAGTCAGCAGCTTTTCGAAGCTGGGCGATCGCGGTGACGAGGAAGTGGAAGTCCGCTATCTGCTCCAGGACGAATTCAGGTATTTCCGGTTCGTCGCGTTCTAGTCGCTTGACCTGAAGCTCGATCGCCCAGCAGGCAAGGCATCTCGATTCCTCCTAGCATGTAATCTGCTGCTTTCTGTCCATACCAAGCATCGTAGACGCGTCTAGAGGCTGCAGGTAAGGCCGCTTCGGGTCATCCACGGACTTTGCGGCTGTTCGGCCGTTCGATCGGCTGTCTCTTGGAAAGCGGACAATGCCGGAGTTGGTCGAGGTGGCGGCGACTTAGCTGAACTGCCTGCTATCGAGCGAGGCGGACGAGGCCGACCGGCAGCGCTCTTTTCCCTGCTCCGGCTGCTTCCGCCGTGCTTCCAGGCACAGAAAAGCGGCTCGGCCTTTTGTGGCTAATCCGTTGATATAATTGGTTGCGGGGGCTGGCAACCATCGTCAGCAGCACGGGCTTTTCCAAACGGCAGCATAGTGATCAAACATCACCCATACCCACTTTTGGATATGTACACCCATATCCGACCTTAGAGGCGCAAGGCCTTCTTGGGAATACTGAGTTCGCCAATTCAGGCCAGCAAGACTAGCGAGTCGGGACACCCGAACCCACGCTTGTGATACCTCCAATAGTCCAATAACATCAATGAGTTAAGCTAGTCATATCGAATCTATTTCAAAATCAAGAAGTTAGCGCGATCCATTGCCCGTTGGCTGAACTTGGTTTCTTGACAGCTAGGCCATACACCACTAAATTCCGGAAACGTTACCGGATGAGACTACGGCAGTGGGACAGTCGAAATTAACGAATCGGGCGAAGGGCCGGGTAGCACGTCATCGCACCAGAGTCGCGGCTAGCGGTTCAAAACGGGTCGAAGTTACAGTTCCGAGCCGCGATGCGGCACTTGTTAAAGCTATCGCGGGCGCCCTGCGCTCCGGCGGTGAGAACGCGAAGCGTATCAGGGATTCCCTCCAGCCAATCGTTTCTTCGTCGAAGGCGAAGACTGGGTCGGAGTTAGTAGCGTTTTTTCGCAGGTCACCCCTTGTTGGCGCTGATCTGCAGGTTGAACGAGATGAATCAACCGGCCGCTCCGCTGAACTCGCCTGATGCCCTTCCTTCTTGATACCAACATTGTTAGCGAAACGGTGAAAGTGAAGCCTGAGCCTCGTGTGCTTGAGTGGCTTGAACGGCAGTCGCCATCGGAGCTGTTTCTCGCATCACAGACGATCGGCGAGCTTGTTCGCGGAGCATTCAAGGTCAAGGAAAAGGCGCGACGGGAACGCTTCATCAAGTGGATTGAAGATGACCTTAGCCAACAGTTCGAGAACCGGATCCTTGCTTTCGACCATGCCGCAGCCCGGATCTGGGGTCAGTTGATGGGCGACGGCGATCGTAAAGGACAAACTCCGTCTGCTGCCGACACCCAAATCGCAGCCGTCGCCATTGATCGGGAGCTGATCCTGGTAACCCGGAATGTGAAAGACTTTGAGCGATTTGATCTGGACGTTCTGAACCCTTGGGAAGCTAGCGTTGATGACTGAAGCCACTTTTTCATTGGAGGCAATCGAAAAGCCTTCCAAATGGCCCAGCGCCAATGCACGTCTCTTGGGGATCGGCGCAGGATTGCCTGTCAATCCGCTGGACCGCCTGGCCAACTTTAGCGCCGACGACTTCGAAAATGGGCTGATGGATATCTGCGGTCAAAGCTGCAAGGTGTCGATGACGTTCAACAACGTGGCGGCGCCGGCGACAAGGGTCGGGACATAGTTGTCTGGTTTGACCCGCCCGCGTCACCCTCACGCCACTGGCATCTTTATCAGTGCAAGCGCTACGCGAATGCACTCGGATCAGAAGGCGATCGCCGAGATTGCTAAAGTGCTCTATTACAGCTTCCAGTGCGAGCTGGATGAGGGCCGAAAATTTATTGACTTCAGATAGTTACGAGAAAGCCCGGTCAAGCTTGGCTAGCACGATACCCCCTCGTGACTACTCCCACTCCATTGTTTCCGAGCTCTCTAAGGCATTGAAAACGCTACGCTTAGACGTGCGTCAATTCGCGGATACCGTCAGCCGTACCATCGGAAATCTAAGGTGTTGAGAAATAGAGTATGTTTCCAATGCGCTACGGCTTGCACGACCACACAGGCATAGCCAATTCGAGTGACTTTTTCTAAGCGCCCTGGAGGATACGTCACCTCGATTGCCTGTCCTGGGGCTGCCGACCGCCCTTGATAGCGCCACCGTAAGCGAGTTGCGAACTCACCCATTAGCTCAACGCTCATCACGCAAAACCGTTTTGGTCGAGCAGATCCTCGACATCACGAAATGACAGCGTGAACCGGCTATAGAGCCACACCGCATGTTGAATGATCTCGGGCGAGAAACGATGACGCTTGAATGAAATCGGGATCATGCGCAGACGGTACCGGCCCCCGCCCCCTCCGGCCATCGACTCAACGTGTCAATGCCGATCCACCATGTCGCCCCGCTTTAGCTCAGGGAGAGCTTGCCGTCGCCGGAGAAGAGTGGCCTACACCATCATGCCGGCATCCACCACGAGCACATGGCCGGTAATCGCGCTGGCTCCCGCGATCAGGAACATGATGGCCTCCGCGACCTCATGGGCTTCGACGCGCCGCTTCAAAAGCGCGGCCTCACGCATCATCGCCTTGCGTTCTTCCGTCCAGCCATCCGTCCAAGGCGTGACCGTGTTGCCTGGCGCAACGGCGTTGACCCGGACTTTCGGCGCCAGCGCCCGGGCCAGGCTTTGCGTCAGACTGACCAGACCGCTCTTGCTCGCCGCATAGGCGATGCTGCTGCCTTGTCGGCCAAGTCCGGCGATGGACGCCACGTTGACGATGGCCCCGCCGGTCGCGCGCAAAGCCTCCGAGGCCGCATGGGCGCAGCGGAATGGACCGATTAGATTGGTGCTCAGAAGCGTCTGCCAGAAATCCTCCGTCATGCGGTCGAGTTCTCGCGGCGGAATCGGTACGGGTGTACCGGGCGTTCCGGCATTGTTGACCAGGCCGTCGAGTCCGCCGAGGCTGTCGATCGCGCCCTGCACCATCGCCTCGGCCTCGCCTGGCGCGGCTACACTGCCCGGCGCGGCGATCACGTCAAGCCCCGCCCGGCGCAGCGCCTCGACCTCGGTCGGCCCGCGGTCGTCGTCGGACAAGTGATTGAGCGCGACCCGGGCGCCGGCTCGTGCGAGCAGGCTGGCTGCAGCCAGCCCGATGCCGGAAGCGGCGCCGGTTACCAGCACGCGTCGGCCGTTCAGATCCGCCGAAATCATCGCTACCGTCCTTCCTCCGCTTGGCTTAGGCGCTTTCGCGCACGACCACGTCGATCCCGACGTCGACACGGACAGCTGACCGACCCGGATCGGCGAGCCGAGCTATGATATGTGCGGCCAGTTCCTGCCCGATGCGGTCGTGCGCCGGCCGCAGCGTCGTCAAGGCCGGCACCGTATAGCCGGCGAACTCCAAGTCGCCGTAGCCCACGACGGCTATCCTTTCCGGGACCGAAAGTTCCAAGCGCTGCGCCTCGAACAGCGCACCCATGGCCAGCGCATCTCCCGAAAAGGCGATGCCGTCGGGCGGCCCGCCGTCCAGGTCGATCAGGCAGCGGATCGCGTCTGCGCCGGCTCCGGCGGTTCGGTCCACCGCCCTCAGGTGCCGCGCACGTGCATCGTCGGTAACCGAGACGGTCTGCAGAAAGGCCCCTGCCCGTGCCGCCGCGCGCGGATCAACGGCATTGGGCGGGGTGACGTAGACAAGGTCGCGGCAGCCGCGTCGCAGCAAGGTTTGAGCCGCTAGCCGACCAGCCTCCGCGTTGCTGAAACCGACCGCGCTGTCCACGGGATGGCCGTCGATATCCCACATCTCGAACACGGGGCAGTTCGCACCGGCCAACAGGGCAAGCACCCGGCGGGAGTGGTTCAGCCCGGTGACAACCATCGCGGCCGGTTTCCAGTGCAGCATCGCCTCGAGGATCCGCGCCTCGCGCGTGTCGTCGTATTCGTGAAAGCCCGGCATCGTGCGCAGCCCTGCGCGTTCCAGCCCCTCCGACAGAACCTGAAAACTGCGCGCGAAGAAGGCGTTCGCCATCGACGGCATGACCACACCGACCAGTGGCGCACAGGTCGCGGACAAGCTGCCGGCAATGGGACTGGGGGTATAGCCCAGCCGAGCGGCGGCACGTTGCACCCGGTCCCGCGTGCCAGGCGAAACGCTGTCGGGTGCCCGCAAGGCCCGCGAGACGCTGGCGAGCGAAACGCCGGCCAGCTTGGCGACATCGGCCATACGCGCTGCGGCGAAGGTATCGGACATGAGCTTGTCATAGAAAACGTTTTCAGTAAACTACTGATATTTCATATTTACGGATTAAAATCAAATTTTTATAATCTAACTCTACTTAGAAAACGAGTGCTAAATCTAGCCGAGTGGCTGGCAGCGGATGGCTACGGTGCCAAGCGGAGAAATTGATGACCATGTCCGATAAAACCATTCTGACCTGTGCGGTCACCGGCAACATCACGACCCGCGCCCAAAACCCTGCCCTGCCGGTTACACCCAGCGAGATCGCCCAGGCGGTTGTCGACGCGGCCAATGCCGGTGCCGCCATCGCCCATGTCCATGTCCGCGATCCCGCGACTGAACGAGGCAGCATGGATGTCGCCCTTTACCGCGAGGTGATGGAAAGGGTGTCAGCGGCCGGCTGCGACATCATCCTCAATCTGACAACGGGCGAAGGCGGTCGCTTCGTACCCGATCCGGAAGACCCCAAACGCGCCGCGCCCGGCACGACGCTCTGTCCGCCGGAAGCCCGCGTGGCTCACGTTCGCGCGCTACGCCCTGAGATTTGCACGCTGGACTTCAACACGATGGTCAGTGGCGAACGGATCGTCATCAATCCTCCGGCCAACCTGGAGAGGATGGCGCGTGTCATTGCCGACGCGGGCACGCTGCCGGAAATTGAGCTGTTCGATTCCGGCGATCTGGTGATGGCAAAGGAGTTTGTCGAACGCGGGCTGGTGCCTAACCCGCCGCTGTTCCAGATCGTGCTCGGCGTACGTTACGGCGCAGCAGCCAATCCGGAGACACTAGCTTATCTTCTATCGCAGTTGCCCAGACCCTGCCACTGGGCCGCTTTCGGTATCGGGCGGCAGGCCTTTCGCATGTTGGCGCTCGCCTATTTGATGGGCGGCCACGTGCGCATCGGCATGGAGGACACGGTCCACATCGCCCGCGGCGAGCTCGCGAAAGGCAATGGACAGCTGGTGGAGAAAGCTGTGCGCATTGTCGAGGACCTCGGCGGTAGGATGGCAACGCCGATGGAAGCGCGCGCCATTCTCGGCCTACCGCACGGGGCCGCGCCGACCCCGTCAAACGTCGGCGAAGTCGCGCCCCGCCTCGGCGAGATGACGGAGTAGCGGCGCTGGGCGCCAACGCTCGCCATGGAGTGCGTGAAAAGCCTCGATATCCGCAAGAACCCGATCCAGCCCGGTTTGATCGGCGTGATACATGGGGCCCCCTCGAAAGGCGGGGAACCCATAGCCGTTGAGAAAAATCATGTCGATATCGCTGGCCCGCTGGGCGATACCCTCTTCCAGGAGAAGAGCGCCGGTGTTGACAAGCTGCCAGAGACAGCGGCGCAGAACCTCGTCGTCGCCGATCTCCCGACGCTGGATTCGTTTTTCCCGTGAGACCGCCTCGATCATGGCCGTTACCTCGGGGTCTTCGATCGCCGTGCGCGACCCCGGCTCGTATCGGTACCATCCCTTGCCGGCTTTTTGGCCGTGCCGGCCGGCCAGGGCCAGCCGATCGGCCACGGTAAAAGGGTACGGCTCGCGCTTGTCCCGCTTGGCTTCGCGGGCGCGACGAATGCGCCAGCCGACATCCGTGCCGGCCAGGTCCATAACGGCGAATGCCCCCATCGCCATTCCCCAGTCGGTCAGCACCCGATCGATCTGCGAAGGGAGCGCGCCTTCCTCGATCAGGCTCAAGGCCTCTTGATTGCGACTCATAAACATCCGGTTGCCGACGAACCCGTCGCAGACGCCGACACAGACCGGTAGCTTGCCGATCTGCCCGGCAAACCGCATGACGGTCGCCAGCACGTCGTCGGCGGTCTGGGCGCCGCGAACCACTTCCAACAGCCGCATCACGTTTGCAGGGCTGAAGAAGTGCATGCCCAGAACGTCTTCCGGCCGGCCCGTCGCCATAGCGATCGCGTTCACGTCCAAGGTCGAGGTGTTCGTCGCCAGTATGGCGCCGGTTTTGCAGATCTTATCCAGGCGCTGGAAGACATTGCGCTTCGCAGCCATGTCCTCGAACACCGCTTCGATCACAAGGTCGGCATTGGCAAAGGCCGCCATGTCGACAGTGCCGGACACCCGAGCAAGGCGGCGATCTCTTTCAGCCTTGTCCATGCGGCCCTTGGCGAGCGCGGCGTCGTAGATGCTTTCGATCCGCGCAAGGCCGCGTGCCAAGGCGGCTTCGCTGGATTCCATAACGGTAACCTGCAATCCGGCATCGGCGAGGCAGAGGGCGATTCCCGAGCCCATCGTGCCGGCGCCGACAACAGCGGCATGGGTGACCTGGCGCGTCGGCGTGTCGCGCGAAATCCCTTTCACCCTCGCCGCCTCCCGCTCGGCGAAGAACACGTAACGTTGCGCCTTCGATTCCGGAGAGGCCTTCAACTCCGCGAAGGCTTTTCGCTCCCAAGCAAGGCCCTCCTTCAAAGGCAGGCGCGTGGCCGCACGCACCGCTTCGATGCATCGCATCGGCGCGGGGAAGCCCCTGCGGCGGCGCTTCATTCGCTCCGCGTAGGCTTCAAACGGGGCGTTGGAGGCGGCCACCGGGGCCTCGGCCCAATCGGCAGGCCGTTCGCCCGCCGACGCCAGCTCGCGCGCCAGGGCAATCGCCTCATCCAGGTCGTCGGCGATAGCATCGACAAGCCCGTTGGCCAGCGCATCGTCCGCCATGACATGGCGGCCGCTGGTGATCATGTCGAGCGCCGCATCCGCCCCGATAAGGCGTGGTAAGCGCTGCGTTCCGCCCGAGCCCGGCAGCAGGCCGAGATTGACCTCGGGCAAAGCTAAGCGCGCGCCGGGAAAGCCGATCCGGTAGCGTATGCCGAGGGCAAGCTCCAGCCCGCCGCCCAACGCGAACCCGCCAATGGCCGCGACCGTCGGACGCGCGCTCGCCTCGAAGGCGGCGATCACCTCGCCAAGCAAGGGCGACTGCGGTGGTTTGTCGAACTCGGTGATGTCGGCGCCTGCGCTGAAGCCGCGCCCGGCACCGGTTACGACCAGCACTGCAATCGAAGGATCGTTGCAGGCGTCCTTCAGCCGCGCAAGCAGGCCCGCGCGCACCGCCTGTCCAAGCGCGTTGACTGGAGGCGACTGGATGGTGATGAGACCTACGTCGTCATACCGGGTCAAGGTAACGGGGTCACTCATGGCATCTGGAGTCCAGCTCATGTTTCCGATGTAAGGGCCGTGACTTAGAGGGTCTCTGCCGTGCCGAAGATGGCCGTGGCCTGATGCGACAGGGTGCCACCATTACCGTGGCACAGAACGGTG
Source organism: Rhodovibrionaceae bacterium (assembly GCA_028279885.1). GTDB lineage: Bacteria > Pseudomonadota > Alphaproteobacteria > Kiloniellales > DSM-21159 > JANQMX01. The sequence continues at coordinate 27,735 of JANQMX010000057.1, forward strand.
CTTGCCGACGGCACCTGGCGCTCGCCGGCTTCGCCGCGCAGTTGACGCGCGGCCTCGATCATCGTGAACACGCCGTACATACCCGGATGCACACAGGACAGCCCGCCCCCGTTGGTGTTGACGGGTAACGATCCGCCGGGCGCCAGGCGCCCGTTCTCGACAAACCGGCCGCCCTCGCCTTTCGGGCAAAAGCCCAGATCCTCCAGGAAGAGGATCACGTTGATTGTGAAGGCGTCGTACAGCTGCAGGACGTCCATATCGGCGGGGTCCAGCCCAGCGGCCGAAAAAGCCCGGGCACCGGAGTCGGTTGCGGCGGTGACGGTAAGATCGGGCATCTGGCTGACCTGCCGGTTGTAGGATGCGGTACCGCCACCCAGGAAGTAAGCGGGCGGCTTTGGCAGGTCTCGCGCCCGGTCCGCCCGAGTCATGACGACCGCGCCGGCCCCGTCTGTAAGCAGGCAGCAATCGCGTAACCGAAGCGGCTCCATGACCATGCGTGAGGCCAGCACGTCGGCCACGCCGAGCGGATCGCGCTCGAAGGCCTCCGGATTGAGGCGCGCCCAGGCCCGAGCCGCCACCGCCACCTCTGCCAGTTGTTCCGGCGTGGTGCCGTACTCCGCCATGTGCCGGGCGGCGGCCAAGGCATAGGCAATCATGGGATATCGGGGGCCGTGCGGCACCTCGTAGGGCGGCTGCTCGGGCGCCGGTACCATACGGCCGGCGTCGGACCGAACGGTCGCGCCATAGCAGATCAGCGCAACATCGCAGAGGCCGGCGTCGAGCGCCAACGTCGCCGAAATCGCGTGTCCGATGAACGAGGACCCGCCGACGTTCGTGCCGTCGAACCAGCGCGGTCGAATCCCGAGATACTCGAGAGTCGAGAGGACGGGAAAAGTATGACTTAAGTTGGCGCAGAACAGGCCGTCGACGTCGCCGAGCGCCAAGCCGGCTTCATCCAGCGCGGCCATCGCGGCTTGCGCCTGGATGTCCATGGCGCTGAAGCCCGGCGCCTCGCCGCATCCGGCCGTCCCGACGCCAACGATCGCGGCCTTGCCGCGCAGCGCCCGGCTCATGGCCTGTCCTCGTCCGGCATGAAAACGACGGTCGGCGGATCGTCGCCCGCATGCTCAATGCGCGCGATCACAGGCATTCCGATTGCGATGGCCTCGGGGGCTGTGGTCGGCAGACGGCTCATCAGGCGCACCCCCTCCTCCAACGTCACCAAGACGATCGCGTGATCGCCACCCCGTTCAGGCTTGCGTTTCAGAACCGCGCGGGAATAAACGCGGCCCCGTCCCGTCACCTTGCGCCAGACCAAGGCGCGCGAAGCGCACGTCGGACACAGCAGCCTGGGAAAGAACACCCAAGCATTACAGTCGCCGCACTGCTGCAAGCGAAACTCGCCGGCTTCGAGATAGGCCCGGAACTGGGCATCGGGACCGGCTTGAGACGGGACCGCGTTCATCCTACTCAGCTTTCCAAGCTCGTTTTCGTTCTTGCGGATGGATGTCTGCTCTTCCGTTCATTCGGTGGGAACGATAAGACCTTGCTCGGCGAAGAACCGCGCCGCGCCCGGATGAAACGGCACCGAGGAGCGCTCGGCGACGGCACGCACACTCTCCAGGGAACCGGACACGCCGTCGGTATAAACCTCGTCGATAAGGCCACCGAACATGCGTTCGGTGATCTGGTAGACGAAGTCCTCGTCCAGATCCTCGTTGACCAGCGCGATGCTCATGTAGGCCAAGGTCGACACGCCACCGTCGGGAATTCCCTCATACAGGCCTTCGTTCAAGGTCATCCGGATCGCATAACTGCGCTGGAAGGTATCCGAGGCCATCATTTCGTCGATCTTGTCCTCTTCGAAACCGATCACCCGGATGCCTGGGTTTTCGACCATGGACATGGTCACGCCGCTGGGAATTCCGCCCCAATGCATGATGGCGTCGACTTGACGGTCCTGCAGCATCGGTGGCCAGTCGGCATGGCCGACAAGATGCACCTGGCCACCGCCCGCGTTGATGGCGTCGAAGTCATGGCCGTGGGTCGCCATCACCGTCGCGTTCATGTCGGTGGTGGCCCAGCCCGGACCGCCGACCGCGATGGAGCTGGTACCCAGATCGGCGATCGTTTGAATGTCGCTGTCGGCACGCACCTGGACCTGCAGGGGGATCGCCGAGAACGGCCCGATCAAGCGGATGTTGCGAATCTGCTCGGGGAAGCGGTTCTCGCCGGCCCAAGCCTCCTCGACCGCGGAATCCACCGCCCAGGCCATCTGCGCTTCGTCGCGCGACACCGCCGCGATGTTGGCAACGGAACCGCCGATCGATACCGAAGATGTGCGCAGGCCCGGGTGGGCTTGGCGCATTGCGTCGCCGACCTTGACCCCAAGGATGTTCCAGGGCGAACCGGGTGAGACGGTCGCGATTCGCAGGTTTTCCGGGGCTTCCGCGACAGCCGCGCCGATGCCGACGGCGCAAGCAAGGCCGAGGGCCGCGGCGACGTTCACAGACTTCAAGGTCATAGCGTTTACTCCCTATCGTTGATTGCGGCTCGTGTTCGTTCGGCTGATGCCTCCGGTGGCTTGCCGACTGGGCGAACGATCCAGACGACCAGAACCACGCCAGCGGACATGGCCAGGATCGCGAAGGCAAAAAGATTGAAATCGAATCGGATGAGTTGTTCCGCGCGCAGCCAGTACAGACCGCCCAGCATTGCAACGAGTGAGGCCCAGACGAAGAGATCGCTCCTGTTCATGTCGGGTCGGCCCTTAGCTCAGAGGTCGCACGGCGGGCGCGACGCCGTGCCAATTGCAGGCCCAGGATCGTCGCGATCGCGGCTAGGCCGGCGATGTCGGTCTGCCAGCCGGGAAGAAACAAGGTGACGCTGGCCGCAAACAGAGCCGCGCGTTCCCAAATCGCTGCCGGACCGATCAGATAGCCGCGGATCGCCCCGGCCAGCACGACGGCCGCGATCACACCGGTTACGGTCGCGGCGACGATGCCGGGCCAGGAGCCGACGAACAGCAGCTCGGGTCCGTAGATGAACATGAACGGCAGAATGAATGCGGCGAGCCCCGTGCCGGTTGCCGACACGGCCGTGCGCATCGGTGGGGCATTCGCGACCCCCGCCGCGGTGAAGGCCACAATCGCTACCGGCGGCGTTATGTTGCCGAGGATGCCGTAATAGAAGGCGAAAAAGTGCGCCGCGATCGGCTCCACCCCCAGCTCGATCAGGGCCGGCACGACCAGAACGGCCAACGTGATGTAAACGATCGTCGGGGTCACGCCGAGGCCCAGGATAATGCCGGCGACCATGGTCAGCAAAAGCGCCACCGGGAGCGACCCATCGGCGACCCGGATGATTGCGGAGGAGAAGTTCGCGCCCAGCCCCGAGAGCGTGATGCAGCCGATCACGATACCCGCGCAGGCGCAGGCAATCACGATCGTCAAGGCCGTGGATACGCCGTCCTCCAACGCATTCATGAGCTTGCGCGGGTTCAGCCGGGTTTCTGCGCGCAGGAAGGAAACCGCGAACACGGTCACCACGCTCCAGAAGCCTGCCATCGCCGCAGTGTAGCCGTTCGCAAGCAGGAAGATGATGACGATGATCGGGAAGAACAGGTAGCCCCGGCGGATCAAGGTGTCCCGCACGCGGGGGAGCGCCCCAGCGAAGGGTTTTAGGTCGCGACGTGCCGCCTCGAAATGCACCATGGCGAAGACGGAGATGAAGTAGATCACCGCCGGAATGGCTGCGGCTTTCGCCACGTCCCAATAGCTGATCCCGATGAATAGCGCCAAAATGAAGGCTCCGGCGCCCATCACCGGGGGCATCAGCATGCCGCCGAGCGAGGCGACCGATTCCACGCCGGCGGCGAAATGAGGCTGATAGCCGAGGCGCTTCATCAGCGGGATGGTGAAGGAACCGGTGATGACGACGTTGCCCGCTGCGCTGCCCGACAGGGTGCCGAACATGGCACTCGACACCACGGCGGCCTTGGCCGGCCCGCCGATGCGCCGACCTGTCAGCGCCAGCGCCATGTTGATGAAGAAGTCTCCCGCTCCCGATCGAAACAGTAGCGCGCCGAACAGAACGAAGATAACCACGAAAGACGATGACACCTGGATCGGCAGGCCAAAGATGCCATCGGTGGTCAGAAACAGAGTGTCGACCATCTGCCGCCAACCGGTCCCCGGCCCCGCCAGGATGCCCGGCAGGTACTCCGCGAACACGGTGTGGGCCATGAAAAGCAGCGGGATCACCGCCAGGACCCAGCCGATCAGCCGGCGCGTGGCTTCGATCACCAACGCAATCAGGATGACTGCGACCGCGGTGTCCATCGGCCGGGTGAAGAAGACGCGCAACTGCAGTGCGTCCACGTCTTGCCGGATGTAGAGGAACGTGAAGATCGTCAGTCCGATCAGAGCCAGATCGATGACGGTCGCCGGCACCAAAGGGGCGCGCCAATCCTTCCGGCCGAGGGGGCGCATCAGGAACGCCAAAACCAAAAACAGCACCAAATGCGTGCTGCGATGGGTAAAGGCCTCGGCCTGACCGACAAGGGTGCTGAAGAGGTGAAAAGCCCAGACCGAGAGCGTCAGGGTCGCAATTGCGAAGGCCAGCACGTGTTGCGGCCCGAACCCGCGCGTTTCGATTAGATAGTCGAACGCGGTATCGCGGTGCCGTTCGATCGACACCGAAGCCATTTCGGGCGCCGAGCCCGAAACGTCCTTCGTCTGCGACAGGGACCGCCGGATGTCTCCCACGTTTCTCCCTTCGCTCAACCCCGCTGCCCTGCGTTGGCATCACCCTTCGCCGGCTCCGCTTGCTGCTGCATCGCGATGGTTGAGTTAGTTTATTTTGCAGTGCAAAATTTATTTTCACCAAAAAGCTAACACTGCGAGCGACCCTGCGCAAGCGGCATGCTGTGTCGGCATTCGCGTAGCGAAACGGTCGTTTGCGGTTTCGTTTTCTTGCGTCTATGACCGGGCAATGAGGCGAAAAGACAACAAGACCTTGGACGACAAGAACTCCGCAGTCCCGGGCGGACAACGGCAATTCGTGACAGCCTTGGCTCGTGGGCTCTCCGTGTTGGCTGCGTTCGAGCCGGAGGATCATACGCTGGGAAACCAGGAAATCGCCGAACGCACCGGCCTGCCCAAACCGACCGTCTCCCGCCTGACATACACGCTGCGCGAGTTGGGCTATCTGACCTACCATCGGCGCCTCGGCCGTTACAGCTTGTCTCCCAGCGTGCTGGAACTCGGGCATGCGACCTTGTCCAGCACCGGAATCGCGTCGATTGCGCGCCCTGTGATGCGCGACCTTTCGGAAATGGACGATGTGGCCGTTGCGCTCGGAATACGAAGCAGAGACCTTATCCGTTACATCGACCTCGTGCGGCGCCCCGAGGCGGTGGTTCTCAGTCTCGATGTCGGGTCAACGCTTCCAATTTTGGAATCGGCCATGGGCCGGGCCTATCTGGCCACTCGTCCTGACACAGAGCGACATGAGCTCGTAGAGCGGTTGGCCGAAGGCACCACGGCGAAGCGAAAGCAAATCGCGAAGACCATAGCCAAAGCTGCCGAGAGCTATCGGAAACTGGGCTATGTCACGTCGCTTGGCGAATGGAGGCCCGAGATCCATGCCATTGCGACCGCGATCGAGTCCGATGAGGGCGGCGAACCGCTGATTATGAATATGGGCGGGTTGGCGTCGATCATGACATCTGAGCGGATTGCCCGGGAGTTCGGCCCTGCCTTGGTTGGCGCCGCCCAGCGCATCCGCAGTCAAATGCGCTCCCATCTGGCCCGGTAACTGGTCCGACAGGACGCCGAACCGCTGTCGGCTCGTCAGGCGCCGATGCCTCGCCGTCGCTGCGCATCGATGGCCTGCGATGGGTGGAGCGCGGCTCATGTCCTCTTCATTATTTCGCTATGCAGAATTTACTTTCGTATTCTTGACTGCGGCAGGTTTCCCGAGAACAATGTGCATTCAGTTACCCCAACCACACGCCACGCGCCGCACATGTCTCTGTCAGCTTCGGACCAGCCTGTCTCGGCCAGCACCTCTGTCGAAGCTACCGCTTCCGGTCGTTACCGACTCGATGCGCTGCTGCGCCCCCGTAGCGTCGCGGTGATCGGCGCCAGCGCGAATCGGCAAAGCTGGGGAGGCGCCGCGATTGAGAATCTTCGGCGGCTGGGTTTCCCTGGGACCATTTATCCGGTCAATCCGAACTACACGGAGTTGGACGGCCTGCGCTGCTATTCCGAGGTGACGCAGATCGAGGGGCCGGTCGACGTGGCTCTTCTTTTTGTGCCGAAGAAGGCGCTGCCGACGGTGTTGGATCAGTGCGGGCGCAAAGGGGTATCGGGGGCCATCATCCTGGCCGCGGGCTTTTCCGAAGCGGGTGGCGACGGCGCAGCAGAGGAAGGCGTGTTGCGCGATCTCGCCCAACGCCACGGCATTGCGATCTGCGGGCCGAACTGCATGGGGTTGGTAAACCTGGCCGACGGTTTCATGGGCTATACTGCCGCAACCTTGCCCACGGAAATGGTTCCCGGCCCTACGGCGCTGATTTCCCAAAGCGGCCAGTTGGCCGCCGTGATGTTCGTACGCTGTCACGACCAGGGCGTCTTTCTGCGATACTTGGTGTCCGCCGGAAACGAACTGAACGTAGAGGCCACCGATTATGCGCGCTGGGCACTCGACGACGCGGAGGTCAAGTGCGTCGGCATGATCCTGGAAGGACTGCGCGATCCAGCTCGCTTTCTCGGCATGGCCGCGCATGCCCGGGCTGTCGGCAAGCCCTTGATCGTCTTGAAGCTCGGCCGCAGCAAGGCGGCTGCGCGCACGGCCTTGTCGCACACCGGCAAGCTGGCAGGGTCGGCACGCGCCTATGACGCGGTGTTCCGGCAGAACAACGTGATTTCGGTCGACGATCCTTTGGAGATCGCCGATGTGGCATCGCTGTTCGCCAAATGCCCCGCACCGCCGGGGCGGCGGGTTGCTTTCGTCACCTTTTCCGGTGGCTGGTGCGGCACAGTCGCCGATCAAGCCGAAGGAATCGGTATCGAGCTCGCCGACTTCGCCAAGGAAACGGTCGCTCGGCTGAGGCCGATCTTGGATTTCACGCCGCCGGTCAATCCCGTCGACCTGTCGGGCCAGGTGAACTCTTATCCCGAACGCTGGACGCTTTGCCTCGACGCGGTGCACAACGACCCCAACACCGATATCGTCGTGGTCTTCGTGCACCAGGTGCGCGCGGCTTGGCGAGATCGCTATCTGGAACCGACTTTGGACTTGGCCCGGCGCGCCCGCAAGCCGGTGATCGTAGTCCATGATGGTGGAAAGGTCGTGGAAGCGGCGTACGAGAAGATCGTGCAAGACGGCGCAGCCCCGGTGTTTCGCGCGACCCAGCCCATGCTCAAGGCGTTGCGCCGGTTTCTCGACTATTACCACCGCGTCGACACCCAGAGCGAGCCGTTGCCGACAACGCCGGCAGGTGACAGAGATGCGCAAGCCCAACTGCGCGCGTGCATACTGCCTTGGGACCGCACGGTTCCTGAACACGCCGCCAAGGCCGGTTTGCGCGCCTATGACCTGCCCATGACACCTGAAGCGGTCGTGGCGTCGTCCGAGGCGGCGAAAGCGCAGGCGCGTACCTTCGGCTTTCCGGTCGTGCTCAAGGGGGTGGCCGCAGGCATCGAGCACAAGACCGAGGCCGGGTTGGTCAAGTTGCGGCTGAGGGATGACTTGGCTGTCGAGTCGGCCTATCGCGACCTTTCCGAGCGGCTGAACAAGCTCGCTCACCGCGATGCGAAGGCGGAGATACTGTTGCAACCGATGGCGCCGTCGGGGGTGGAAGTGCTGCTCGGCCTGCATCGCGATCCTGATTTCGGTCCAATGATCCTGCTCGGCCTGGGCGGCACGGCCGCGGAGCTGCTGGACGATGTTAGCATGCGCCGCGCGCCACTTTCTCCGCACGATGTCCGGGAGATGATCGAAGAAACCCGTCTGGGCGAGATCCTAAGCGGCTTCCGCGGTGCGCCGCCCGCCGACAGGGAGGCTCTTGTCCGCGCCGTTCTGGCCTTGAGTGCGGTGGCGTGCGACTTCGCCGACGACATCGAGAGCATCGACATCAACCCCTTGATCGTCCTGCCCAAGGGCGAAGGATGCGTCGCGGTCGATGCTCTCATCATCAAGCGGGCGGCCTGAGCCATGCCGAACCTGCTGACCGAACCCGCCGACATAGAGTTTCGCGAATCCCTTCGGTCCTTCGTGGCGGACACCTTGCCCACGGCGATCCGAGAGAAGGTGAAACACGCCAAGCCGCTTACGCGCGACGAGATCCTGCACTGGCACAAGACGCTGTACGCCCAGGGATGGGTCGCCCCGGCCTGGCCGAAAGCCCATGGCGGGCCGGGTTGGAACCCGCGTCAACGATTGATCTTCGATGAGGAGATGTTTCGCCTACACACACCGCCGCTGCCGGGCTTCGGGCTGAAGATGATCGGACCGGTTCTGATCGCGTTCGGCAGCGAAGCGCAGCGAAAGCGTTTCCTGCCGCGCATCCTGAGCGGTGAGGACTGGTGGTGCCAAGGGTTCAGCGAGCCCGGGGCGGGATCGGATCTCGCAGCGTTGCGCTGTGCTGCGACCAGAACCGAAGGCGGTTGGATCGTCGAGGGGTCAAAGACTTGGACGACCTACGCTCAATACGCCAACTGGATCTTTTGCCTGGTGCGAACCGACCCGACGGTGAAAAAGCAGGAAGGCATCTCAATGATGCTGATCGACATGACCGATCCGGGCGTCAGCGTGCATCCCATTACGCTGATGGACGGCACTCAGGAGGTAAACACGGTCTTTCTGGACAGTGTTTTTGTCCCCGATGAGCAGGTGGTCGGCGAGCCGGGCCAGGGTTGGACCTATGCCAAGTTCCTGCTGGAGAACGAACGACTTGGCATCGGTGGCATTGGCCGCTCGAAACACGCTCTCGACCGTGCCCGTGCCTTGGCAGCAACGGCCGGGCGGCAGGATGACAGGGCGACGCGCGAAGCACTTGCGGGCATTGAGATCGACATCCTGGCCCTGGAAGCCACGACCCTGCGCTTCATGGCGCGCGAAGAAGCCGGCGAGCGGATCGGCCCCAAGGCGTCGCTGTTGAAAATCCGCGGCACCGAAATCCAACAACGCCTGACCGAGCTGATGCTGGAGATTGCCGGGCCGGCGGCGCTAGGCGCATTTGCAACGGCGCCGGAAAATGACCATCCGGGCAATGCCGACCACCCGATCGGCCCCGCCTTCCGCTATGTCGCCTATCAGCATCTCAACTGGCGCAAGCTTTCGATCTACGGCGGCAGCAACCAGATCCAGCGCGCCATCCTGGCCGCTCAGGTTTTGCGTCTTTGACCTGGAGGCTCGAGAAGATGGCCTATTTCGACCCCGTCAGCGAAGAAGCCGAGATGCTGCGTGCCTCTGCCGAACGCTTTGTGAGTGAGCACTATCTCGGGGAAAAGCGGCGCGCCCGATTGACCGGCCCCGTGGAAGCGCGCCCCGCACACTGGCCCGCCTTCGCGGAGCTCGGGTGGCTGGGGGCCCCTTACGCAGAGGATGACGGAGGGCTTGGCCTGGCCCTCGTCGACATCGCTCCTATGATGGAGGCGTTTGGCGCGGGCCTCGTTCTCGAGCCCTACATCCCGGCCGTGCTGCACTGTGGAACCTTCCTTGGCATTGCGTTGGACGGGGCGTGGCGCGAGGCGGCTGTTGCACCGTTGATCGAGGGTCAACGGCTCGACATCCTGGCCGCGCCCCCGGCCGCTGCGTCAACGGACGAGCCGCTGCGCGCAGACTCGAAGACGGCGCGCTGGCGCATCAGCGGGACCTTGTCGGTGCTTCCCGGTGGGGCTTGGGCCGATGGCTTCTGGGTGCCGGCGGAAACGCCTTCGGGGCTTGCTCTGTTCCGTGTCGAAGCGTCGGACGCGGACAGGCGCGCCTTGCGCCTGATCGACGGCACCGTCGCAGCGTCGGTTCGCTTCGAAGATGCGCCGGCGGAACCCGTCGATCTGGTTGTCGATTTAGAACAGGCGCTGGACGACGCCTCGGCGATTCGACTGGCCGCAGCCTGCGCGGATGCGGTCGGCGCAATGGACCGGATGTTACGCGAAACCGTCGACTATGTCGGCGCCCGCGAGCAGTTCGGAAAGCAGCTCGGCAAGTTTCAGGTCGTGCAGCACGCTTTGGCCGACCTGCTGGTTGCGTTGGAGGAAGCGCGTTCAATGGCCGAATTGGCGGCTCACGTCGCGGTCGAGCACAAGCGGCCACGGCGGAATGCTCTGCTGGCCGCGGCAAGACTGAAAGTCGGCGAATCGGCACGTGCCGTTGCGCATGGCGGCATTCAATTCCATGGCGGCATGGGTGTCAGCGACGAGGTGGAAGCAAGCCATCTGGCCAAGCGGCTGCTGGCTTTCGATACCTTGTATGGTCGCCGCGACGCGCATCTGGCCACCTTCCAGGCAGCGGCTTGAGTGGGCTGCTTGCCGGCGCTTCTCAATAGCGCGCGACCATCTCGGTTTCCTCGGTCTTGTGCTCCCGCACGGCTACGATGCCGGCCTTGAGATCGGCGACATAGGCCTCACGCGCCGGTTCGTGCAGCGCCGACAGCATGAGATGCAGGCCTTTCGGCGCCCGGGTCAGCCCCGTCACCCAGCCACGTTCTTCCAGCGTTCGGGCGACGGCATAAATGTCTACGGCGTGAGACCCGAAGTTGATCAGAGTCAGGTCTGGCTCGCCCCAAAGCTCGATCTCGGGAATAGCGGCCAGATCGCGCAGATAGGCATCGGTCATCGCTGCCATCCGGCGGGCCGCGGCCTCGTAGCCGCTTACACCCAAATGGTTGAGAACGGCCCAGGCACCGGCCACGGCACCGCCGGGGCGCGTACCGAGCAACGTCGGGGTGGCGAAGATACCGTTGGGCCAAGCATCGGCTGTGAAGGTCGCCCGCTCCAGATCGGCACGGTCACGGTAGAAGACGGTCGAGGCCGGCTTCGGGCAAAAGCCGAATTTGTGCAGGTCTGCGGAAATCGAACAAACGTTCGCGAACCGGAAGTCGAAGTCGGGCGTGGCGCGCCCGATGCGTTTGAAGAACGGGGCCAGCCATCCGCCGACGCAAGCATCGACATGCAGCCAGACGTCATGCTCTCCGGCAAGATCGCTCAGCTCGCCGATCGGGTCGATCACGCCATGGGGAAAGCATGGCGCGGACCCGACGAGCGCTATTGTGCGCTCGTCGATCAAGCGACCCGCGGCCGCGACATCCACACGCATGTCGCAGACCAGCGGTGCCCGCCGAATCTCCAAGTCCATCGTCTGTGCCGCTTTGTCGAAAGCGGGGTGGCCTGTGATCGGCATGACGATGTTAAGCGGGGCAGCGGCCAAGTCCGAGCGCCGGGCGCGGAACCGATCGCGCGCTGCCTTGATGGCCATAAAGATGCTTTCGCTGCCGCCGCTGGTGAAGGCGCCGCCCGCCTGTTCCGGTGCCGCGAACAGGTCCAACCCATAGTCCAGGACATCCGCCTCCATCGCCGCGATGCTATGAAAGGCTCGGTTGCGCCCGAGTGCATTCTCGGTAAAGAAATCGAAATAGGCCTCTCTTCCGACGGTGTAACTGTCCTCGTCGTTGCGAAACACGAAAAGTGGAACCCGCCCCTTTTGCCAGTCAGCGTCTCCGCTTGCCATCTCGCGCATGCGCGCCCGCAATTCGGGCCAATCGCCGCCACCCGTGGGAAATGCTTTTCGTTCTCGGTCCATCCGATTGCCTCTTTACACGGCGGCGCACTGACACGCCTGAAGGGTTGGTGCCAGCAACCCTGGCGGCAGCTTCGATCAGGCGGTTGGCTCGGTCAACAAAAATCAAAATGACATTTTGCATTGCGAAATAAAGCTGGGACAGCCGACGCCACATGATCCTGTCGTTCTTGCTCGACGGGGTTTCTCAATACCGAATCGTCGGGTCGCTGTGGTCGGCAGCGGCCTTTGCCTTCCGCAGTGCGCCAGCGCTCGCCTCAGCCGCGCGCCCGTACAAGCGACGCGAGTCCGCCATGTCCATCAGGCTGCTCCAGTACTCCAGGACGGCCGGGTGTTTCGTGGTCGCCGGCCATTGTTTCGCTCACGCCAAGCTCACTACATTCGATGACTCTGCAGGGGCCCGACCGAGCAACGCCGGTTCGCTCACCGTGACGTCGGCGTCGTTGCCCGTGGCTTGGCGATGCCCAACACCGCGCTGACGCAGGATACCGTAGGGCACCACGCTCATCGCCCCACTCTGGCTGATGCAGGCCACCAGGCCCGATTGTGGTGGCTCCTCAATAGACATCGTGGATAAACTGAGGATCACGCCAGTTCGGAAATTCGCCAAGCCTTGGCTGTCCGGCCCGACGATGCGCATTCCGTCCTCGTGGAGATGGCGCGCATGTCCTCCTCGGAGCGACGGTCTTCGGCATCGACCTCGCCGAACCCGCTGGCCATAACTACGCAGCCCGTCACCCCGCGATCGACGCAGAGCAGCAGCGGCGCACCCTGCAGCTTACCCCCGCCGAAAGTGCCCATGTCTCTTATAGGCACCGCGCATTAGTCGAGCGGTTGCGCAACGACTTCAGCCAGTGAATGAGCGGCTTGATCTTCCGCATTGAGAAACTCGTAGAGGCCCCGCGAGGGTTGCACGTCGGTTGACGGCTACGTCTTTGCTCTTATCACCTCTCACTCCCACTCCATTGTTTCCGAGCTCTCCAAGGCATTGAAAACACTGGGCATAAGGCTGCGTTGTTTTGCGCATACCGTCAGCGGTACCGTCAGAAATCTAAGCTCTTGAAAACAAAAGATAAATGTAGAGTGCGACTGATGCACTCCTTGTCGTTTCCATCGTCAAAGAAGTACGGAGCGGAATTGCAGTGCCGAAGCCGGGCGCCTCCGCAAACTGGACCCGCCTGCGCAAACCTCGCAGTCCTGCGCCCTGGTCTCATGAAAGGCCTGGTTTGTGGATATAGGGACATGCGATTGGATCCGGGTACGATACGGTCAGAGCCACATCGGATCGGTATCGCTGCCGGGAACGGTAAACAGCATGGGACTTTATCGACCGCTCTTCGCATCTCTCGAACGGCTGCCGATTGGCTGCGGCTGGTACGGCGACATTGCGCAGCAGCCATGAAGCGGGCCTGAAACACGCTCGTCGCGCTTTCTCAACTATGACAGCGGGCCAGGATCTTCGTTTAAGGGCATCGTCTACCAGGGACTAAGTCGATCATGCGACTCGATAAGGCGCGGAACGCCGCAAACGTCCACGCCGGCGATGCTCCCCACAGCGGCTACATCTGCCTATCCATGCTGCTAGCTTTCAAGAAGGTTACCAGCGAGCCACGACAGCTCATGAATGAGTTCTCGCCGACCGGCGATGTCGAGATGATGCATCTCGTCCGCGCCGCAAAGAAGATGGGGCTGAAGGCCAAGGCACGGACATGCAAGTTCGAGCGTCTGGATAAACTGCCCTTACCCGCCGTGGCGCTGGGCAAAGACGGTGACTACTTCGTGCTGGCGAGTTGCCGCGGCGAGCGCGCATTGCTTCAAGTGCCGGGCGAAGCACCGAAGGAACTGACTCGCGATCAACTGAGCGAGATATGGTCCGGCGAGGCACTGTTTGCGACGACCCGCCTGCCGATCGAAACAGAAGAGAGACCTTTCGACCTGCGCTGGTTCATTCCGGCGATCGTCAAGTACCGCAAACTCTTCGGCGAAGTGATCCTTGCCTCCCTGTTCACGCAGGTGATCGCTTTGGCTTCACCGCTGTTTTTCCAGGTCGTCGTCGACAAAGTGCTGGTTCATCAAAGCCTGAACACATTAGACGTCCTGGCCTTTGGCATGTTGGCCATCGTCGTCTTTGACATCCTTCTCAACGGGCTGCGCACCTTCATCTTCTCCCATACCACGAGCCGCGTGGACGTCGAGTTGGGCGCCCGCCTGTTCGATCATCTGGTAAACCTGCCGCTTGGCTATTTCGAGAAGCGTCCTGTCGGGCAGACGGTGGCGCGCGTGCGTGAACTCGACAACATCCGCGACTTTCTAACCGGTTCTTCGGTCACGGTTTTGATCGACACCTTCTTCACGGCCATCTTCTTTGCCATCATGTATTACTACAGCAAGACGCTGTTCTGGATCGTCGTCGCCAGCATCCCGTTTTTTATCATCCTGTCGCTTTGGATCACGCCGAGCCTGCGAAACCGCATCGAAGAGAAGTTCCAACGCGGCGCCGTCAACCAATCCTTCCTGACCGAGACAGTGACTGGCATCGAGACGCTGAAGGCCATGTCGATCGAGCCGCAGATGCGCCACCGGTGGGAAGAGCAATTGGCGGCCTATGTACGGGCGGGATTCCGCACCGTGGTTATCAGCACGCTGGGCAGCCAAGGCGTTCAGTTAATCTCCAAGGTGGTCATGGTCGCAATCCTTTGGGTCGGCGCGACGGAAGTCATCGCCGGCAACATGACCGTCGGGCAACTTATCGCATTCAACATGTTTGCAAGCCAGGTGAACGGGCCGATCATCCGTCTTGCGCAGCTCTGGCAGGACTTTCAGCAGATGCGTATTTCGGTAGCGCGTCTGGGCGACATCCTGAACAGCCCGACCGAACCAGGCCATGATGCATCGAAGCCGGTGATACCACCGATCAAGGGCCATATCGCGTTCGACCGCGTGAGCTTCAGATACGAACCGAACCGGCCCGAGGTGGTGCGAGATCTGTCGCTGACGATCGAGCCCGGAGAAGTGATCGGCATCGTCGGCCGCTCCGGTTCCGGAAAGAGCACGCTAACCAAGCTGGTGCAGCGCATGTATCTGCCCGAGCGCGGGCGCGTTCTGATCGACGGCTCCGATATCGCGCTGATCGACCCGGCCTTACTACGGCGGCAGATCGGCGTCGTTCTGCAGGAGAGTGTTCTCTTCCGTGCCAGCGTGCGCGAGAATATCGGTCTTTCGAATCCGTCGATGCCGTTGGAACGCGTTGTCGCCGCGGCACAATCCGCTGGCGCGCATGATTTCATCCTGGAGATGAAGGACGGTTACAACACGATCCTGGAGGAGCGCGGCAGCAACCTCTCCGGAGGCCAGCGGCAGCGGATCGCCATCGCACGCGCCCTGGCCGCCAACCCCCCGGTGTTGATCTTCGACGAGGCGACATCGGCACTCGACTATGAATCGGAACGTATCATCCAGGAAAACATGCGGAGCATCTGCGCCGGCAGAACGGTCTTGATTGTCGCGCACCGCCTGTCGACGGTCAGACGCGCCGACAAGATCGTGGTGCTCGAAAAGGGCGCAATCGCCGAGCAGGGTAGCCACGAAGACCTGCTCGCGCTTGGCCAGAGCTATGCGAATCTATACCGGCAACAGGTGGGCTGACATGATATCCGCAATGATCACCGGACCAGCCCGTCTTCTGCGCGGCATCTGGAGCCATATGGTTGTCTGGAACCGTGCGAAGAAGCACTTGGACAGCAAGGTGCGGGTTGCACGCAAGCCGGAAGAACTTGAGTTCCTGCCCGCAGCGCTTGAGATCGTCGAAACGCCAGCCTCTCCTTTCCTGAGATGGTCGGCCATACTAATCGCGACCCTTATCGTCGGCAGCGTGGTCTGGAGCTACGTCGGCAAAATCGACATCGTCGCCGTTGCGCAAGGCTCGATCATTCCCTCCGGACGCGTGAATACGATCCAGCCCAAGGAGATCGGCGTGATCAAGGCCATTCACGTCAGGGAAGGTGAACACGTTCCCCAAGGCCACCTGTTGATCGAACTGGACCCCTCCGAAGCTCTGGCGAACATCGAGCAGGTCCAGCACGTAAATCTGGAGGCGGCGCTGGAAATCAAACGACTCGAGACAGCTCTCAGGCTCGTCAATGGCGAGGAGGCGGAATTCGAGTTTGTAGGCACAGCCGATCCCTCGCTGGTGGCAGTCCACCACAACAAACTGAAGGCCGACATCTCCGCTTTCCAGCGGAGGCTGGAAACGCTCCAGGAACGCAAACGAGCGACCGATGCCGAAAAACGCGAGGTCATATCAGAGATTAGAAAGCTCAGACTGATCATTCCGATGCTTATGGAGAGAGATGAGGCACTCACGTCACTCTACGAGAAAGGCGTTACTCGCAAACCGGAACTCACGTCGGTGCGCATTCAGCTCATCGAGATGCGGGAAAACCTGGAGATTCAGAAGATCCGCACCAACAAGTTGGATGCAAGCATCGCCTCCATTCTCAGCGAACAGAACGAAGTCGTCGCAGCTTGGCGAAGTCAGATTCTGGAGCAGCTTCTTCAAGCACGGAAACAATACCAGCAGTCCAAATCCGAGCTTGCCAAGATTGAAACTCGGAAGGCGCTCAACTTGCTCAGGTCTCCGGTGTCCGGACACGTGAAAGAGCTGAAGGTCAATACCAAAGGCGGTGTGGTAACGCCGGCCGAAGTACTGCTGTCCATCGTACCGGACAACCAGCCACTCGAGGTGGAGGCCTTTGTCTTGAACAAGGACATCGGCTTTATCGGAGAAGGACAGGAGGTTGCAATCAAAATCGAGAGCTTCCCCTTTACCAAATACGGCCTGATAGACGGGGTCGTGAAACACATATCGGCCGATGCCGTTGAGAGGGAGGGGATAGGCCTTGTCTTCCCGATCCGAGCAGAGCTGATGGCAGATAGTATACAAGTCGGCAATCGGGAGGTTGCACTCGCGCCAGGCATGTCGGTGACAGCTGAAGTCAAAACCGGAAAACGCCGCATCCTCGACTACTTCCTGTCCCCGATCGCCAAATACCAAAGCGAAAGCCTGCGGGAAATGTGACCGGCGTCGTTCGCGCAGTTGCCGTCTGCGATCGCCCGCCGCCGGCACCGCGTGAAGAGTCTTAGACACCGAGCCGACACCATGAAAAAGGCTCGCTCCGGCGAGCGAGCCTGTTGGCGAGCTGGACAGGGTCTTTGGCCGCCCGCCATCGTGGACGTCGGCCGCAGCCTGGTTACTGTTACTCAGCCGCAGCTTGAGTGTTGCCCTGGCCAGCTTGCTCGTTTGCACTCTCGGGAAGAAAGCCGACGTCCTTGTACTTCTGAATGATCGCCTGCATCTTCTCATCCTGCATGAAGTTCTGGATCACGGAGCAAGCATAGAGAAATCCTGGAAGCGGCATGGCAATCACCTCCCGGAGTTCCGATTTCTGTTCTTCCGGATCCAAGCCCTTCGAGAGGTGCAGCAAGTCCTGACCCAACAGGAACATCTTTACCACCCCGTTTGAGTAATTCACCGCTTGAACTGTTTCGACGAAGGTCTCTCTGGGATTGGGTTGCGTCATGTCTCTCTCCGATAGCTGACCACTATTTGGGTTTCGAACTGCGATCACGTCGGTCCGCACAGCGACGCCCGTCTGTTGTACAGCAGCAGCCCGCCCTGGCGCATAGCCACCTTTCGCGCGCTGCTGTATACCAGTTGCCCGGTCCGCACTTCGTTCAACGCAGCAATGCCCTGGCGAGGACAAGACCGTCGATCTTACACGGCAACCGGAGTGCGTGCCGTCAGTGCTCGCTTGATTTCAGATGCGAGCAAATGCGCTGGTCGCTCGAGCTCGTTCGGGGTTAGGCGGTTGAAGCCAAGTCGCAACGCCGGTCTGCCTGCGTAACGGGAAAACGAGGACGACAGAGCGGCCGCCACGACCCCTTTGGAGCGCAGGGAGCGACAGAGGTTTGAGACGTCGACCTGGTGCGGCAACCAGAGGATCTCGGCCAAGCTGCAGCCAGCCTTGTCCAGCTTCACCAGGCCATCGAGCCTATCCGCCATCAGCCCTTCGAAGGCTTCGTGCTGCGCGCGATGAAAATGCCTCTTGATGCGCAGATGCTTGCCAAGAAAGCCATCCTGAATAAATCGCGTCAGGCCGTACTGAAACGCTGTCGGCACGTCCGAGATGCAGACACTGGTGAGCATTTCTCGGTAGAGCTCTATGAACCTATCTGGAATCACCAGATAGCAGAGTCGTCGAAAACTCCCGAAATGGCTGCGGAATGTCGTTGTCACCAAGGCTCTGTCGCGACACCCCATCATCCGCGCGAACATTCGCGCCGAGCCGGTCGGCGTATGGAAAGCATCCGTCATCGTGTCGCAGTAGACGACGTAGGTGCCGCTGTCGCGGATCCGCCGCATGACATCTTCGCTCCCGCGCCCCGAGTGCAGGCAATAGACGGGAACGTTCTCCGTCCAAGCACCGATGAACACGGCCGCATAGCGAGAGAAGTCGATATCCTGCAGTCGCGGGTCGAAAATGCTCGTCCGCTCGAAACGGATGTTCCACATTTCCAATTGCTTGCAGAGTCCCATCGTTCCCGGCTCAACAACCAAGATCTTCCTTGAGAAGGCGCCGGTCGCACGCAAGTTCGCTCCCGTACACAGCATGACATCCCCGGAGACGATGATGTTTCTGGGATCTATCGACACGCCGCGACTTTCGAGAAGATGGAAGCTAATCGCCCGCCGAAGCTCGAATGCGCCGAAGACATCGGCGGTTTCGGACACCTGGCCGAGGCGATCAAGCTCCGCACGCTCATAGCCGAGGATCTTCTTGACCGTCGCGTCATAGACATAGGGATAGTCGGGCGCGAAGGGCTCCCAATCACTGGTCACTCGCGGGCTGAAATCGCGGGACTCCTGCCGGGGGTTGGAATGCGTTTCATCTGACGCGAAGACCTCCTTTCCGGGCAGAGAGTTTGGCGATTTCGCGAACACGCCCGTACCCTGCTCGCTCACGACGAGGCCGCCTGCCGCCAGCTCATCGTAGGCTCGTATGACGGTCATTCTGGAGACGCACAGATCGTCGCAGAGCTGACGCGTGGACGGAAGCTTCTGACCATCGCCGATACGGCCGCCATGAATGGCTTCGAAAAAGTAGCGGTATATCTGCTGTTGCAGCGAGACCGTGCGGCTTCGATCGAGAACGAGGTCTTGCAACACAGGGTTTGGGGAACGCCGTGACTTCAGCATTGCAGCTCTGCTCCCAAAGTTTCCCGATAACCAGAGAACCGCATAGCGACCGCCATACAGCGTGGTTCGACCAGCCCTCTCAAGACAGGTCGCTCGCGGTGACCAGCCATGCGCTCCGAGCCCTCTTTGGGGTCTTCAAGGCGGCTGCGTATCAGCTTCCTACAGCTCATAGGGCACACCAGAGTTCATGACCGAGACTTGGCCTCCCATAGAGCACCGAAGTATTGCAGATAGTCAGGCACCCCTCCTAAGCTATTCACTCAGCAGCAATCTCTTACCTCACAACAGATGTGTTCTTGTATACATCTACTATGTTACAGTATTGCGTTAAGCTGGTGGGCTTTGCGAAGTCCGGGGATGCTTGGAAGAGACAATCTGAATTGCCGCGCGCCCGAAAGACCACGCGAAGTCGGCGTCGCGTCGGTGCAAGAGCGAGGTTGGGGCGAGTCGGCCTTGCCTTGCGAGACGTCATCACACCCCGGCTGGCCAAGCAACGCGGCCGGGAAGGTCTCACCTCAGAGATAGCTGGGAGCTTTGCGGCACCGACATAGCGTAGCGGGACACAGCATGGCCGGAGACGGGCGCAGCGAACTGCTTGCTGCATGCGTGCTCGTCAAACTGGGATGCCCGCCGCCGCCGCCGCCACCGGCTCTCAGGGAAATCCGCGTGGTGCGTCCTCAGGCGCTCAAGACCGAAGCACCGCTCGATTCTCTCTTCGCGCAGTGGCGGCTTTAGATTGCCATCGGATCGACCGGACTCGCATGGGAGCCCAGCCGATCGGACATCGTCGTAGAGTAAAGCGCCAAGCTGGGTGCGATGGCGCCCGACCTGCCCTTTGTGCTAACCGAACCGGAAGCCAGCGTCAGCCGCAGCAAAGGGCCGCGCCCGGAGCAAGCCCGTGGGCGCGGCTTTTCCACCAGATATCCCGCCGCCCGCCTACCAGGGCTGCTCCTTATGCGAGGCATCCAGGTGAACGTCGCTGCGCGTCACCGCGTTTATGCGGATTGTGTCGAGTGTGGCCCGCTCCGACGCGCTCAAGTCACTGTAGAAACCATCTTTGGCCGAGCCGCGCTGGAAATCGGCCATGGCGGCAACCAAGGCATCGATGTCCCCGTGCGACAGAACTTCCGTGGGATCGTTCGACTCTGCGTCTGGCTGGATGAAGAGGTCCGCCTTGTTGGCCTTGCCGGCATCCGCGGACCCAAACCAATTCCAGACCCTGACCGTTCCAACCTCATGCTCTGGCGTTTCGCCGGTGCCGTCCCAGCGGTCGATCTGGATTAAGAGGTCGTCGCTGTAGGTCGCATTTGCGTCGTTGGACCCGTCGTCGGTCCGCTCTCGTTCGAACCAGAGATCCTCGAAGAGCAGACCCTCGCCAAGGAAAAGCCGGTCGCTCTCTCCAAACAGGCTATCGCCGCTCGCGTCGAGGCTGCTCTCCAGATCGCCGATGTCGACCTCGATCACGTCCTTTCGGAGGACGAAGCTGTTGTACTCCGGGTCACTGCTGTTACTGCTTCGGCCGTCGACCAGGTTATTGAACCCGCCGAGGTAGAAAGTATCGTTTCCGGTGCTGCCGGAAATTTCGTTGTCGATCGAGCTTTCGTGGAGCACGAAGAGGTCATCGCCGGCCTCGCCGTCCAGCTCCGCCCCCTCGCCGGCCGATTGCACGATGTCGCGGCCAGAGCCGTAGAAGACCACGGCGCCCAAGCCCAAGTTGAACATGTAGTCGTTGCCGGCGCCGGTGTTGTAGTAGTTGGCGTAGCCGAGGCCAATCAGCACATCGTCCCCGCCATCGCCGTAGAGTTCCATCTCGGCGCCCATGCCGATCAGCAAGTCGTCGCCGTTGCCGCCGATCAGCAGATTGAAATTGCCTACGCCGAGGAAGGCATCGTTGCCGTCACCGCCATAGGCGCGGTTGTACTCGCCGATGGCAATACCGATGTCGTTGCCGTCTTCCATGATGGCGACGTTTTCGTTGCCGATCAGGAACATCAGGTCGTGGCCGGCGCCGGCCTGGAAGCGGTTGTCCAGGCCCCAAAGCAGGGCGATGTCCCGGCCGTCGCCGCCGAAGCCCAAATTCTTAGCGCCGAAGAGGGCGAGGATGTCGCCGCCGGCACCGCCCCAAACCCAATTCTCGTCACCGGCGGCGAGAACGATGTCCCCGTGCTCGGAGAGGAAGCCCGCCTCCTGGAAGTAGGTCGTCAGATCGGCCGCATCGCCCCAATTGTCATTGCCGACACCGGGGTCACCGGCCCCGTCCTCGCCGTTGTTCTGCCCGGACCCGCCAGATAGCTCCGCGAACTTCTCCCCGAAGAAGTCGACGATGACCTTCCATTCATCGTAGCCCGGAAATACACCGATCGCCGTCCAAGGGTTCAAGTCCTCGACCGCATCGAATGCATCGGCCTCATCATCGCGCCAGGGCGCGTCGTCTGTATCGAAGCCCGTCAGTTGGGACAGGTAGTAATTGGTGCCCCCAAACTGCAGCGTATCCAGCCCACTGATGATAGAGCCGACACCCGAGTTGAGAGCGAAGGGCATCTTCCATTCGGTTTTCGGCCAGCCGGACACCATGTTTGCCCATTCCGCGCCGATCTGACCCGGGTCGAAATCGACGTTCATGGAACCCAGACCGTCCGTGCCGAGGCCGGTCAGATCGCCAATGTCCGTGCCGGCAGAAACCGCAAAGCGTGGGTTGAGGCCGAGCGCCAGGGTCGAGTTCTTGAGCCCTGGTATTTTCTTTAGCTTCGCGAAAGCGAAGGAGCTGGCTGAGAAGAACATGCCGAAGTCCATCTCCAGCGTATCCGCCGGCGAGTCGGCCCAGACCACATTGTTCGTGCCAATGGCCAGGATGATATCCGAGCCGTAGCCGCCGACAATGATATTGCCATGCAGGTTGGCAAGTTTATCGCCCATGTTGTGCTTAAAGCCGGCGATGGCGACCTTGTTTTTGCTTAAGCGCTTCTCTCCCAATTCCTTGATTTCGCCCCAGAACTTTTTCGTGAACGGCGCCTTCAGACCTTCCGCGATGTGTCGGGCTCCGCGTTTCGTGGAATGTATCGGCTCGAGAAGGTTGAACTCCGACCTGCCTATTTTGAAGGGGTGGTTTCGCTCCTGCACGATATAGCCGCGGCTGTCTTTGAGCGTGTCCCGGTTTTCGTCCTTGGCGTCGCCCAGCGGCCAGGGGTTGAACCATCGGGCTTCCGGCCTGAACGAGGGATCGATCGCTGCAATAACGTCGTTCGACTCATAGCGTTCGTTCGGGTCGGTCCAGGCGTCTACAGCCTGGTTCCAGACGATGTTGCGGTTGCCCATTACGAGCTGCCAGCTTTGGCCGATCACCACGTTGCGCACATGCTCTTCCGGCGTGCCCGCGTTGACGGTCTTATCGAAGTCGATCGTCAGTGGGCTCGATCTCCCGTTGCCGAACCTTAGAAAGACGTTGCCCATGCCCAACAACAGGGCATTGGCGGAACCATCGCCGTACTTGACGTTGAGATTGTCCTGGCCGACGGCGGTCATGTAGCTGTTGCCGTGCCCGACATGGACTTGCAGATTGCCCGACGATCCAAGATGCGACTTCCACGAAGCACGTCCGGCAGCTTCTGCCCCCAGTTCACGCTGCGTGTTCAAGTAGTTTATGTAGTCCTTCGCGAAATCACTGTGGCCGTCCGGACTGGTCAACTGACCCTCGTCGTTGCGTTTGCGCAGCCCCTCGTCCGTCCTCCTTACATCAGCATAGTAGGTCTTCGAGTTCTCGCCCTTCGCGGCGAAGAGGTCGTGCGGATTGGCAGCCGCGAACATATCTTTCAAAGTGCGGAAGTCGTTGAACGCCGCCGCGACGCCGATGAAGTCGCCGTCACCGACCTTCACCATGGCGTTGCCCAGCTTGCCGAGCCCCACCATCAGCGTGTCCGTCGTTTGGGTCCCGATGGTGCCGGTTACCGCATCGGTGTCGGAATAGGCATCGAGCGCAGAGGCATGGTTGACCTCCACCATGACGTTGAGGTTTCCGGCCATGGCCATGGCGACGTCGAATCGAGGACTCGCCAGCAGACCTGATAGTCCCTCGGCGATGGCGTCTGTCCCAGCCCGGATTTCGTCGGTGAAGTGGTTGTCGTCAACATCGCTGCCGTTGAGGTAATCGTAGCTCAGCGACGTATCCTGATCCCAACCGTTGTCGTAGTGACCATGTCCGACCTTGGTCACCATGTTCAACGAGCCGATCGCGCTCACGTAGGTCCGCCCGTTGCCGACCTGCGTGACGACGTTGACCGCCGTCGGGAAGGAGTTGCTGCCCGCCTCTACGTCCAAGGCCTGCCTGATGGAGTTCATGTCTCCGCTGATCATGGCATAGGCGAGATCGCCATCGCCCACCTTGGTCACGATGTTGCCGACGAAGGAGAGGTTGCGGCCGGTATAGTCCGTAGGTAGCTGTCCGCTCGTGAGCCACGGATTTATAGCGACCAATGCGCCGAGCGCGTTGCCGTCGCCGACATGCGTGAAGACATTGAGCGCGGCGGTGGATCCCGATGCCGGCGCTTTGGCCAGAGCAACAGCAAGGCCGGCGATGTAGCTGTCGCCGTCGCCGATCTTGGTCAGGACATTGCCCTGCCCGACAACGATCGAGACGAGGTCTCCGTTGCCGGTAGCCGAACCGCTGACATTGCCGCTGTGCGTGATGATGTTGCCGAAACCGACAGCGAAGACGGCGAGATTGCCATCACCCACCTGAGTAAAGACGTTCAATCCGCCGACCATCGCCACATTGCTGTTGCCGGCGCCAACCTTGGTTACGACGTTGAGCAGCGACGTGATGACGAGATCCAGATTGCCGTTTCCGACCTGCGTGAAAACGCTGGAGCCTAGGCCGCCGATGACCAGCCTCGCGTCGCTGTCGCCGATCAGGGTCACCACGTTGAAGGCGCCGAGGATCACGCCGCCGAAGTAGGCCTCATCCTGCTCCGTCTCGAGGGTCGCAATGTTGAGAGCACCGAGCATGTAGACCAAAGTGTCGCCGCCGCCCTTCTTCCAGAAGGCATTGCCGACGCCGCCGATCCAGGCAATGTCCCGGCCCCTCCCCTCCTTGTAGAGGACGTTGAGAAGTCCGCCCATCTTGTAGTGACCGTCGCCGTCGCCGACCTTCGCGAACGCGTTGAACAGGCCGAAGCCAGAATAGTCGGTGTGACCCCAGCCCTTTCTGACGGCGACGTTGAGCACGCCGTACTGCCGAATCCGCGCTTCGTTGATCTCCTCCGCTTCCCTGTCGCCGTCATCACCCTCGTTATTGCCATCCTGCTGCGCGTAGTTTGCGAGGCCGACCTGGGTGACGTGGAAATCGCCGTCGCCGTTCTTATAAACCATGTTCGCCGCACCCACCGTGAGCACGTCGAAGTGGCCGTCCCCCTCCTGGCTGAGCCAATTGAAGAAGGTGCCCAGCGATTGTTCCGCGACATTGCCGTCGCCGACCTTCTTCGTCACCGTGCCCAGTGCGCCAACGTTGATGCCGAAGTAGTCGCCATCGCCTTCGATCAGGTTTACGTTGAGAAGGCCCAGGTTGAGGTTGCGAAAATCGCCATCTCCCTTGAAGTTGATGTTAGATGCGCCGAGCTGGAACGCGACGTCGTCCCCGATGCCATGGTTGACCACGTTGGCCACACCAAAAGCGGCGATGAAGTCGTTGCCGCTGCCTGCCTCCAGATAGTTGCCGCCGGCAAAAGCCTCGATCCGGTCATCGCCGTCGCCGGCGTTGATGTAGTTGTAGGCGGCGCCCATCTTAATGTGGTCGTTTCCGGCGCCGGTGTTGACGCTGTTCCACAATCCGCCGCCGCCAACGAAATCGTCGCCGTTGCCTGTCACGATCCTGTTGCCGATGCTCCGGGCGATGATGCGCTGGTCGTGATGATTGTCCGGCTCGTCGTAGCGACCGAGGACGCCGCCAATAGCAGGCTCCTGCGGCACCCTCATCCTGCCCAACTGGACATCGCCAACATCGTGCGCCTGGCCGTTGCGAATATAGCTGTTTGTGCGAAGGATCTTGGTCGGCCCGCCACCCTGGGCGCCATCGCTGTGGCTGGTGTCCAGGTCGATATCGCTGATACCGAGATCGTCCAGACTGACGAACTCCAAACCGGTCACCTGGCCGTTGCCATCGGCGTCGCGCCAGACGCCGAACTTCGCCCATTCGTCGTCGGCTGCCGTCAGACGCTTGTCGTCGTTGCTGTCGAAGCGGCGCTGCAAGCCCTCCATGTCGCTCTCGCCGTCGCTACCGAACACGAACTCGTCCGGCGTAACCAGGCCATCGTCGTTGCCATCGTAGGCCAGGATGCCATCGTCGGGACTGATCCAGGCGGTTTTGTAGCTGTCGCCGTCTTCACCGTCGTAGCGGATCCACGTCTCGCTATCGGAAAGCTCGATCAGCTCAATCTCGCCGTCTTGGTCCAAATCGAGGACGACAGGCCCTACCGAATCGACATTGTTCCACTTCTCGTCGTCAGGGTTGTTGTCGTACTCGGTTTGGATAGCGTCTTTCGTGCTGCCATCGATCAGGTTTTCCGTCACGCGCTCCATGACCTCGGGCAGCTTGTGGAAAGATGGCAGGCCCAGTAGGTCCACTATGGTCTCGATGCCCGGAGCTTGCGGGGCATCCGCCGTGGCTGCAGTCTCGGCCTTTGCCATCCCCTCATGTTCCCGTTCGGCCAAGCTCCAGGAGTTGCCGTCGCGCTCCAGACCCGAGCCCTGCATGACGGCGTCCATATGGCTGGCCTCATCGAACGAGCCACTAACATTGCCATCCTCGTCGGTCGCCACATAACTCGCGGTCGCGTCCGTCGGGTTCTCGAGTTTCTGCTGCCGCTCTGCCTCAAGCCGAGCCTGCTCCGCTTGGAGCTCTTGCGCATCCACAACCGCGGCGTCGGACTCGGCGTTGATTTCCGGCGTGCGATCGGCGATATCGCCTCGCTCCATCTCTTCCGCTTGGGCGAGCTCCGGCTCGCTCACTGAAATCTCGCGCAGGTTCACCACCTCCTCGGCGCTCAACTCTAGCGCATAGTCGCCCGGCTGGAACCCAGTGCCGGCAAAGGCTTCGTTCATGTCATCGCTGCGGGACGAGTCCGCCAGCTCGGCGTTGACCTCGGTCTCGAAGTCGAAGCCCTCCAACTCCTCCAAGCCTGTCCCGAATTCGTCAGTCGCGGCCGACAAGTCCGAACTGCCGGCGGCCAGGGAACCCGTGGCGAAGCGGACGGATGCAGAGGAAGTGAGGTCGAGTCGCTCCGCGCGCGCGTCTTGCAGGGCGGCGTCGATCTCATCGATCTCTTGCGCCGCTGCCTCGGCGTCTTGCGCGCTCTGCGCATTGTCGCGGTGCCAGGCCGCCACGGCCTTCTGCCCCTCCAGTTTCTGGATCTCGGCGCTCAGTGCTTCATATTGAGCGCGATCGGCCTCGGTCAGCACCACTTCGCTGGGACTGCCGACCAAGGGACCGGAACCGAAGCTGTCGAAGTAGGCGGCAGCGGCCGCGTCGTAGTCCGCCTGGGCGCCGGCCTTGGCCTCGCGATAGGCTTCGTCATAGGCCGCCTTTAGCGGATCATAGACCGCATGATAGGCGTCCAAGGCAGCCTGATCGGCCGCGATTTCCACTTCGCTGTCGGCGTGGTAGTGCGCGACTTCGGCGTCGTGGTGGGCGTTGTACCAGGAAAAATCGTATTCCGTCTGCGCCGCGAGGTCGGCGATCATCTCATCGCGCGCAACCTGCTTCCTGCTCGCCCACTCGCCTGAGGCCTCTAGGGCCTCGACCTCGTCTATATTGTCCTGCAGCGCATCCCTTCTCTCCAGTACATCCGTGGACACTCCACTGATCTCCCACAATAGATCGGTGAGTTCGAGATACTCTTCATAGTATTGTTGGCCCAAGTCAGTGTCGCCGGCCTGGTACGCATCGTTTAACTGTCGAATGGCCTCCTGCGCATACGAGAGTACTTCATAGTACTCCACAGACAACTCGTTTAGATCGTCTTGGAGGCCGTTCTTCTCCGCGGTCAGATCGGCCACGCGATTGTCGTAGTAGGCATCGATCTCGGCCAGCTTCTTGACGCGGTAGGCATCCCGCATAGCATCGATTTCGGTCGCCGTCGCGAAAGCGGCCTGGCGCTCGGCCTCCCATCCGGCCGGGCCGGCACTGAGATGGTCGACGAATCTCTGCTGAGCCTCGTCCCTTGCCTGCGTTAAGGTGGGCAGCTGATCAATGAGTTCGTCGTAGCGGGCCTGCTTCGCGTCGTACTCCGCTTGCAACTGCGCCGCCAGCGCCGCGTCACCAGCGTCGTTGGCCGCGGCTATATCGTCTCGCAGAGGAGCAAGCTGCGTCGCTAACATGCCCCGCTCACTCAGCGCGTTACTCCAGGCCGCTCCGGTTGCGACTCGTTCGTCGTTAAGCTGCGTGCGCTTTTCCACGTAGCTCACATCGTAGTCGCCGGCGTGCACCCCAGCCCAGGTCACAATCAGGGCGGCGGACGGTGGTTCGTAGGCGGGCGGCCCGCCGTCCGTCAGCAGCGACTCGGGTGGTGCGTATTCCAGGGGCATATAGTCGGGCAAGTCGAGCACGGGCGGCGTGAACAAGGCGAGCGCTTCGTCATGGGCCGCTTGCTCGGCCGCACGGCGCGCGGCGACCCTGGCGACGAAGTCGGGGTCGGTCGGGCTGACCCCAGCATCCAGTTCCGCCTGCTCAAGGGCCGTATAGACCTCCGGTGCGGCGAGAGTGATCTCGGTCACGACCTGGGTTGCGGAACCGTCGACTTGAGCACTTGCCTGTTCGACTTCTTCTGTGTCGTGGAAGTCTTCTACCAGGTCGTCGCCGGGAAGCACTCCGCTGCCGGGATCTGCGAAGTCCGACACCGCGCCGTCGACCGCGTCGGATATCAGGCCCGAGAGAATGCTCGTCATGACACCGAGCCTTTGATGCCCGGAGCTTCCGCCGCTCTGGGAGACCGCAGACTCGTCGTCGATGGACACCGTGTTTAGGGCCGCCCCCAACTCGATATCGTTGTCCGGCCCGGCGGCGTTGATGATCGAGAGAACACCATAGCTGTGGATCTTGTGCTGCGCGGCATCCGTCGTGATCACGTTTGCGATGCCATAGGCGGCGATGTCGCTGCCGCCGCTGGCGCTGCCGCCGTGGCCCGACACACGGACGATGTTTGCGCCACCCGCAAGAATGCCTTTCGTGAAGCCGCTGGACGTTGTCGTGAGCACGTTCGCGCCGCCGTAGAGGCGTACATCCGAGTCAACCCCCTCACGCCCTTTGACGACGTTGCCCCCACCGCCGGAGGTAACCGTGAGATTGCCGGACCAGGCCCGGTGCGTGATGATATTGGCGGCGGCGCCACCGCTAAAGGTAAGGTTGCCTGAATCGAGATCGGTCGCAATGACGTTCGCGGCCCCGCCGCCCGAGAAGGTCAGGTTGCCCTGCTGGCCCTCTCGGTAAATCTCGGTGGCGACGGAGCCGACGGTGGACCTGATGTCGCCGAATGCTCCGCTGTGATTCAATTTGATATAGCCGCCGCCGCCGTCAAACGTGACGTTCCCGCTGCCTGTCTTTGTCACTCCGACAAAAGCGGCGATCTGTTGCAGCTTCAGGTTGCCGGTGGTGTCGTCCACCCAAGCGGCCACCGCGCCACCTTTGATCGTGTCGTTGCCGGAACCGACACTCATCTTCGAGCCGCCGGCTCTGACAACCAAGGTGTCATGACCAGCGCCGGCGTCGACCGTTGCATCGAGCGCGTTTACAGTGATTGTGTCGTTTCCGGAACCTGAATGGACGTCGGCATGAAAGGCCAGCGCCCCGACCATGATCGTATCGTTGCCCCGGCCGGTGGTCACTTCGGCACTAGCGGCCTTGATGTTGACCCAATCGTCACCTTCGTCGTCAACAACCACGGCCCCGCCTGCACTGATGCTGAAGCCATCGTTGCCGGTTCCACCGATCGCATAAGCATTGGCGGCAACGATCGCGAACCAATCATTGCCATCACCGCCGAATGCCCATGCGTTCGCTGCCTTGAGCTGGATATTGTCATTGCCCTCGTCGGCATACACCGTCGCATTTCCGGCCGTGACGTCGATGTAGTCGTCGCCGGCCTGGGCACGGACCGTCGCGTCGGCTGCATGTATCCATATTTCGTCTTGTCCGCTGCCGGCCCAGACCGTCCCAGCGATGGCCCAGACATCAATGGTGTCGTTGCCGGTTCCGGCCCAGACGGTTATGTGGACCCCATGAACATCGATGTCGTCGTCTCCACCATAAGCATCGATGATGGCCCAGGGCGACCAGACGTCGATATCGTCGTCTCCATTGGTGTAGTTGTGAGTGCCCATGAGGCTGCCCCTTCATCAATTGCAATGTTGCCGACGCTGCGCGGCGCTGGCGCGGTGTCGCTGGGTTTCAGTGCCGCCGACGGCGTGGCTCAAGGTGCAGAGCCTTCGCGCAACCGCAGCCGCGCGGCACAACTGTACGCAGCGTACGAAGGCGCCTGGCGATCGCCTATGGCCGGAATTGCCCGTCTCTGTGTGACCAGTGATGTTTCCGTTCCAGACGCCGTCAGGTCGTCCGCAAACGGCCGCGAATGGAAGCTAGAGCTGCAACGAGGAAAGGCGGCCCATGGGGGACGGCCGTTTGTTTGATTTCTCGAGCCTACGCGGCGCCTTTGGCGCTAGGGTTCCTCGAGATGGTTGCGGAGAAACGATTTGAATCGGCTGTTTTCCAACGGCCGCGGCCCATAGGCCCGGGTCCGCAACATAGAGAGCCAAATCCGGCGGAAAGACGACCGGCGATCGCTTCTCTCCAACGACCCAGGCATCGATCAGATCGGCCCACTCTTGCAGCATGTGACGACGCTGAGCTTCGTATTCGGCTTTATTGTAAACGCCGCGCGATGAACGCCCCGCTTCGTGTGCAAAGCACTTTTCAGTCCAGTCCATCCTTCCGCGGCTGTGGCACAGCTGCGTCTTGGACTTTACTGTTCCCAACCATCGTCAAGAGGAACCGCCTTACTCCCACTCCATTGTTTCCGAAATCTCTAAGGCATTGAAATCCCTGCGCTCAAAGGTGCGTCAATTTGCGCATACCGTCAACAGTACCGTCAGAATTCTAAGCTCTTGAAAAATAGCATCTTATTCTCACGCCATTACGGCATGCACGCCCGCATAGGTATGGTCGAATTAGATCGCTTTTTTTCCTCTCCTCCGACTGCAGCATAGCGAACAAACCGCATCCAGACTTATTGCTCGAACTGTTCAACGCCAATCCGATCAGGTTTCGATCACAACGCTCAGCTCTACTGGTGTGAGCCAGTGGGATGATCTGGAGCGGACACCTTGCTCGCGTCCTTTAGTTGCAACGAAGAAAGGCAGGGCTGAGCAGAACTATGCCAGCGTCGACTGAATTTGGCAGTGCACAAGCCCTCCGGCATAGCGGCGGCGTATCGCTGGGATATGGGAGAGCAATCGGTAAAGCCGGGTGCGCTTCGGAAAGGGATCCGCATAGCTTTGAACCGAAACCGGATCCAGTCGGGGTATCGCGCGAAGAAAGCCCGGCAGATCGTCGAGCGTGATGCCCCAGGGCATCGGCGGTGCCGTGTAATGCGGCGTGACCTTCAATCCCGTCCGGGTCTTGTTCGAAATGTAAGGTGTGATCGTATCGAAGAACATCTCTGCTCCGGGAAAGCGCTCGGCAATCCGCATAAGCAAGCGGCGCACCTCGGCCTCTTCGAAGTACATGAGCAAGCCGGCTGCGGTGATGAAGGGCGAGGCCCCGTTCGGAACCGCGTCGATCCACGCCGGGTCGAGGGCCGAACAGGCAACGACCGCCGAACGCGGGTGCGCGGGCAGCAGGCTTTGTCGGACCTCTATCGCCTCGGGTAGGTCGACGCTGATCCAGATGGCTTGTTCATGGGCAACGCGCCAGATCTGGGTCTCCAGGCCGTCACCCAGCGCCACGACAACCGGCCGATTGGATTGCTCCAGGTATCGGTGAATGAGATCGTCGCAGATACGCGCTCTGATCGGATGGAAGACGCTGGCTTTGCCGAACCGCTTGGCAAAGTCGTAGTCGATACGGGCAACCAATTCCGCCGCCAGAGGGTCATCGATCAAGCGGTCCTCGCGGCGGTGTTCCTTTGCCCGGTTCCACAGGGGCCAAAGCATCGTTTCGGGCACACCGGACAGCGCGATCGCCGACGTCGGGGGAAAGCTTGGCGACACGGTTGTTCCCATGGCTTCGTTCAACCACCTGCCTGCATCGACGCCCCATCACCAGCCGGCCCCCCATGAAGCCGCCACCCGGCTGCGCGGACGCGCTCGTTCCAGAAAGCTGCGTAGCGGCCGCTGGCGGCGAGCAACTCGTCGTGCGTGCCATGCTCAGCGATGCGCCCCTGGTCGAGAACGATGATCTGATCTGCGGCGCGCACGGTCTGCAAGCGATGGGCAACAACCAGCAGCGTCTTTTCCTTGGTCAGCGCGCGCAAAGCCTGCTGAACAGCGGCTTCGTTGAGCGGATCCAACGCGGCGGTCGCTTCGTCCAGCAGTATGATCGGGGCGTCCTTCAAGATGGCGCGGGCGATCGAGACGCGCTGGCGCTCGCCGCCGGAAAGCGCAACGCCGCCTTCGCCAACGCGGCTCGCAAGTCCTTGTGGCAGCCGCTCCGCGATCTCATCGACAAGGGCCAGCCGTGCCGCCTCCTGCACCTCCTCGTCGGAGGCTTCGGGCCAGCCAAGCCGAATGTTCTCTTCGATCGTTCCCTCGAAGAGGTAGACGTCCTGAAAGACCACAGACAACCGGGCCATCAAGTCTTCCGTCGGAAGGGCGCGCAGATCGGTGCCGCCGATGCGGATTGCGCCTGCATCCACGTCCCAAAACCGGGCGATCAGGCGCAGCAGGGTGGTCTTACCGGAACCGGACGGGCCGACGATTGCCGTCATGTTCCCTTCAGGCACCACGAAGCTGACGCCCTCCAGCACCGGCCGGTCATCATAGGCAAAGCGGACGTCGTCAAAGACGATCTCGGCGCCTGCGGGGTGGGCGGATGCCGTTGCTTCGGGCAAGGGCTCGGTGGCGAGAAGCTCGTCCATGCGCGCCAGACTGTTGCGGCTGATGCGAAGTGCGCCACCCAGGTCGGCCGCTGCAGCAAGCGGCTCGACATAGCGCACCGCGAGCACCAGCAGCGCAAGCAGCTCCGCCACGTCGATGTCGCCGCCCAGGGCCAGGCTGGTCCCGAACAGCAGGATGATGGTGAAGGCGAGCTGGATGACGAGCATGAAGGCCGCAATGCCCGGCGCCGCGGTGAAGATCTGGGCCCGCGCCGCATCGCGCTGCTCCCGCAGTGCCGCGTCGAGCTCCCGATGCCCTTGCGCCGATCGACCGAAGGCACGGAGCACGGCCTGAGCCTGGGCGAACTCGACGATGCGACCGGCCGCTTCAACGGCCGCCGCATCGGTTCGCAGGTCGGTCCTTTGCACGAGATCGCCGGACCAGCGATAGACCAAGGCAACGATGGGCGCGGTGATCAGGGCAGCGAGCGCCAGACGCCAATCGAAGAGGAACATCACGGCGATGACGGTCGCCGGCGTGACGAAGGCGGTGACGATCGGGCGCAGCAGATGAGCCGGGACGCCCATGACGTCGATGACACCTTGGCTGGTCAGGCGACTGATGCGGCCGACACGTTCGGCCTCGAACCACCCCAAAGGAAGCCGAGCGATGTGATCGCCAAGCTGACCAAACAACCTTTCGCCCAAGCCGATCGCCGCGCGGTAT
The DNA here is from genome assembly GCA_028279885.1 of Rhodovibrionaceae bacterium. Classification (GTDB taxonomy): domain Bacteria; phylum Pseudomonadota; class Alphaproteobacteria; order Kiloniellales; family DSM-21159; genus JANQMX01. The sequence goes on from JANQMX010000057.1 coordinate 60,595, forward strand.
CCGGCAAGCTGCGTTCGGTAGCGCACCAGGGCATAAACCGCGAGCACGACGGCCATGGCCGCAAGCCAGTTCCAAGCCGCAGGCATGTCGGCGCTCAGCACCGCCCGGAGCAGCGGCACGAGCAGCGCAAAACCCAAGCCCATGAGCACAGCTTCGGTGACCAGCCCAACCAGGTTTCGACGCAGCGTACCTGCGGCATCGGGACCGGCGACGGCGAGCAAGCTGCCGATCATGCCGAAACCCTCGAAGGTGGGCCGAGCGTCGCTTCGCTTGCGTCCCACAGGCGCGCATAGAGACCGCCCTTCTCGAGCAGTTCAGCGTGTCGACCCCGCTCTACAATGCGGCCTCGGTCGAGCACGCAGATTTGGTCCGCGCCGGTGATCGTATGCAGGCGATGCGCAATGACCAGCAGGGTTCGCCCGGCGGCGAGCCTGGACAAGGCCTCCTGAATCGCCGCCTCGGACTCCGGGTCGGCAAAAGCCGTCGCCTCGTCGAGCACGAGGATGGGCGCATCCGCAAGAATCGCCCGGGCGATCGAAACACGCTGGGCCTCGCCGCCCGACAGACGCGCATCTTCCCCGGCGACAGAGTCGTAACCGCGCGGCAGCTCAAGGATGCGCTGATGGATCTGTGCGGCGCGGGCTGCTTGCTCGATCTCCTCGAACGGCGCATCGGGACGCGCCAGCGCGATGTTCTCCCGGATCGTGGCGCGCAGGAGTTGAACGTCCTGAAAGACAAAGCTGACGCTGCGATAGAGGCTGTCCGGCGCCATGTCGGTCAGCGGCACGCCGCCGATAGTGATGGAGCCCGCCGTCGGGTCCCAGAAGCGCGGCAACAGCCGTGCGAGCGTGCTCTTGCCCGATCCGGAGGGACCGACCAGAGCCGTCACGGTGCCGGGCGACAACACCAGATCGATGTCCTTCAGCGCCTGTACCTCTCGATCATAGGAAAAGCTCACGCGATCAAAGACGACGCGGAAACCCTGAGGGCTCCTGGTTTTGGTCGGCTCGGGAAGAGCCGGCGTGTCGAGCAGGTCCGTAATGCGCACCGCCGCCTGCTTTGCCAGCATCATGTCGTTCTGCGCAAAGGCCAGAGCCAGAAAGGGCGCGGCGAGACCTGGCGCCAATATCGCAGCGGGCAAAAGATCGACTGGTGCCGTCGCACCGGCTGTCACCAGGAGAAGCCCTGCCGCCAACACGAACGTCAAACAGAACAGCGGCGACAGCACGATATCGGTGGCGGCCGACAACCCAAGCAAGCCGCGCACCCAATCCCAGAAGTAGCTGATGAAAGCGCGTGTACGCTCGACGAAGCGACCATAGGCCTTCCTGGCCTGACCGAAGGTCTTCACCACTGCGATACCCTGGACGAATTCGACCGACGCAGCATTCACGCCGCCCAGAGCCTCGTTGTAGGCCGCCATCTTCTCGCCGTAGCCCCGGTACTGCAGTGCATAGAGCGCGATGCCAAGCACCACCGGACCGGCCGCCACCAGCGCGAGCCGCCAATCGACCCAGATCAGGTAACCCAAGGCCACGACCGGCGTGACAATGGCGGCAACCATGTTGGTGTAGGCGTGGCCCACCAGATGGTGCAAAGCCGTGACGTCGTCCTGCAGTGCCTTCTTGACGCTGCCCGCACTGCGTTCGGTGAACCAGCCAAGCGGGACGCGGCCAAGCCGCTCGGCCAAGCGCCGGCGCAGATAGAGCTGTAGATTGACATCGGCCAGATGGGTGAGCCCGCTGGCCGCCATCAGGAAGACGAAGCGCAGCAGCAGCGCGCCGGCGCCAAGCCCCGCGATCAGCCAAGCCCGGTCCGTATCAAGGGGCGCCTCAGCCAACAGCAGGCGGCCAAGCTCGGCAACGGCAATAAAAGGAGCGACGCCGACCGCAGCGCTAAGCGCCTGCAGCAGACAGGCGACCATCAGGACACGTCTAACCGGAGCGATCAGCCGAGCAATGGGAGAGGTCTCTCGCGCCTTGGCATCCGCGTCGTTCATAGAAGTGCCGCCTCCGCCCGGTGCCTGTTCAAAAGCGGCCGGTCAAACAAGGTTTCGAGTGCGGCGGCGAACGTCATGGCGCTCAAAAGCGGACCCTGGCGCCGAAACCATAGATTCTCGGCTGGCCGGGAATACCGAAGGAGACCCTGTTTCCAGTGACAGGCGACTCCCCGAAGAGGAAGGCCGTTTCCGCGTAGGTGTTGTCGAAGAGGTTGTTGACAAAGGCGTAGATGGAGAAGGTCTCGGTATCCCAACCGGCTCGCAGATTGACCAGATCGAAGGAATCGAGATCGAAGCTGTTCTGCGGGTCTACGGTCCGGGAGCCAACGTACTGGTACTCCACCCGACCGAACACAGCCCCCTTCCAGCCCATCAGCTCCACGGGGTACTCGTACTGACCGGCGAGGTTGAAGGCGACAGAGGGCGCAAAGGGAACCTCGTTTCCGGACTCGACGGTGGGATCGTCGGATTTGGTGATTTTCGTTTCGAGCAGCGCCAAACCGCCGGACAGCGTCAAGCCCGTAATCGGCCTGACTGCTGACTCGAGTTCGAGACCGTAGGTTTCCGTGTCGACGTTCTCAATGACGGCCTCCAGCGTCGTGAAGTCGAATACCTGAACGTGCTCGTCATCGGTATCGTTGAAGAAGACGGAGGCGCTGACGTCCCAAATGCCATCGAAGAGGGTTCCGCGAAGGCCCGCCTCGTAGGACCAGGTAATCGCCGTATCAAAACGGCTTTGGGGAACGCCTCGGGCGACATCCGTGTCGAGCAGCTGAAACCCGCCTGACTTGGCTCCCCTTGCGACGGAAGCAAAGCCCGTCAGCCGTGGCAGAACATCGTATGTGAGAGCCGCTCGACCCGTCACCAAGTTGAAGCTTCTGCTTCCCGCTTCGGTTTGGCTGGCAACCGGCCCAGCGCCGGAGAGGTCCTTGAACCTCCCGTCGAAGTTCTTCTCTTCGTAGGTGTATCTGAGGCCTCCGGTTAGCCTCAGCCGGTCCGTCAACGGCACGGTGGCTTCGCCGAAGCCCGCGTAGCTTGTCGTCGTGAAGCTGTTGGCAAAGTCGCCGTTCAGAGGAATGTTGGCGCTGTTGAAAACCATGTCGAAGTCGAAGTCAGCACGGAAGACGTTGATACCCGCCAACCAGCGCGTTCCGTTCTCGAGCGTGCCGTCCAGGCGCAGCTCCTGCGACAGCTGCAGGTCCTTGTCTCTGATCGTTCGAAAGTCGACGTTTGGGTCATTGAAGAGAGCTGGCGGCACATTGAGAAAAGCACCGAAGGCGAGGCCATCCGTGTCATCGGTCTTGTACTCGGCCGTGTAGTACTGAACGCCAGTGACAGAGGTCAGTGTCAACTCGTCAAAGTCGTGCCGAACGGTCAAGCCACTGCCGAGCGTTTCGTTATCCAAATCTGCTGTGCGGTCGAGAAAGAGGCGCGGAAAGTCCGGGTCTTCGAACCATGCGCCTTGCGTCGGCTGCTCTTCATAGTTGCTGTAGCGAACCGCCAAGGTGACGTCCGTGTCGTCGCCGGGAAGCCATAGCAACTTGCCGGTCGCATTGACGATGTCCTGATCTCGCACGTCGTCGTTCAGGTTGATGTCTGCAATGTCGCCGTCGCGCGTCAGGTACTGGGCGCCGACGCGCCCTGCCAGATTGTCGGTCAGCGGGCCGCTGGCAATTGCGCTGACTCGCCGGTGACTGAGATTGCCGACCTCACCGCCGATCTCGAAAGAAGGTTCGAAGGTCGGGCTCGCCGTCGTCAAGTTGATGGCGCCGGCCTGGGCATTGCGCCCGTACAGCGAATTCTGCGGGCCGCGCAGAACTTCGATCTGCTGAACGTCGAACAGCTCGCGATCCTGCGCACGGACCGGCAAGGGGATGCCGTCGATAAACACAGGCACCGATGCATCATCGGGAGACTGCGGAAAGAAGGACCCCACGCCACGAATGTTCGGGATGTTGCTGCCGCGCAAGCCTGTGTCGACGAAATTCAGACCAGGCACGTTGCGCGCGAAATCCCTAACCTCGCCAATATCCTCCCGTTCGATACTCTGCGGACCAAACACGGTGATGCCGAAGGGAATGCGCTGGATCTCCTCTTCGATTTTACGCGCATTGACAATCACTGGGTCGAGGAGCACGGCGTCGATCTCCTCACGCTCGCCCGATGCGTCTTGCCCGTAGGCCGCCGCACCCACAAAACAGATGCCGAAAGCGGGCATGAGCCCTATGACAACACGACAGCAGATCTGACTCGCCGTCTGCCGATAGGTTTGAGTCTGCATCATCCAACGTGCCCCCAAGCGATGGCCTGCTTCGAGGCAACTTCTCCACCCCGGCAAGCTCTAGTGGTCGCCGGTGGCTGCCAGGCAGGCACCAACGACCTTCTTTGTTGCAACTGATTTTCAGTAGCACTTGAGGAGTATCCATAGCGGACAGCGGTGCGGTGAAGCCATCTGTCAGGCGTATGCCGAAGGCCGCTTTTCCTATGCGAAAGGCCGTCAGCCTTGCCGCAAGTCCTTGGGGGCGAACCCGAACTTGCGGCGAAACGCCGTCGAGAAGTTGGTTGGATGGCGGTAGCCAACGAAGTAGGCGGCCTGAGAGACGGACCACCCCTCGTTCTCCAGACCGTCCCGAGCGCGTTGCATTCGAACATCGCGCAAAAAGGCAAAGACGGGTTGCCCGAACGCCGCCGAAAACTTCGCCTTGAGCACGGTCACGCTCATGCCGGCTTCCCCGGCAATCTCTCCAAGGGTGAAATCCCTCCCGGGTTCGGACATCAGCATGTCGCGCACGCGGAGAATCTTTACGTAGTCGCGCCGCGACAAGCGGGCCGCCGATGAATCCTCCGCGCCTATGTCCGTCTGCAAGGCGCGGGCAAGAAACTCAAGCGCACAGCTTTCAGCCAGGAGCCTGCCGACGGGACCTTGCGAAACAGGCGACACCAATTCTTCCGCTAGCCGCATCGCGCGGTGCGACATCGCCATAGGCTTGACTGCTGTCCCGCCAAGCCGTGACTCGAGCTGTTCGGCGACCGCGTCGTCGGACATATCATCCGGCCGCGCGCGCACCAGCAAGCATCGCGATCGCTGACCGGCCTTATACCGCCCGGTCAGTAGAGCGCCATCGGCGACCGACACGACGGAGGCGGACGGCGGGCCGAAGAAGAGCTGTTTGTCATCTCCGAGCACACAATCGGCCTGCTCACCGTCCATCAACACGACAATCGTTAGAGACCTGCCGACCGCGCCACGGTGTTCGCTGTCGAAACGGCTCGTCAGATCGCTGGCGCAAAGGCTGATGCCGCAGGGCAAGGACTGGAGCCCAAGAAGGCCCTCGAACTGCGGCGTTTCTTTGCCCCCGATAGAGGAGGTGAAAGCCAAGTCCTTATAGCGGTAGCCGAAAGACTCGGCGATGCTGGAAAACTCGTCTGGCGAAAACGCGCCGGTCTTGAACGTCACCCTGCCCCCTTTCGGAAGGCCACTTCCTAGATTCGCTCTATCCACGCACGCCTGCGACTGTCCGGCAGCCTGCGGTGTTCGGCTCTACTATGCAGAAAAGTCTCACGAAGGCAATGCAAATGCGACGCATTCTCGTTTAATCTCCAACCGGCTGCTGCTGCAGGACGCGAAGCTGCATAGCCCACATGCTATTGAGAATTATTCGCACCTAATCTAGTATGCACATGCGGTCGACCCGGACGATGTTCCATAGTCCGGGGTCGGGGCAAAAATCTGTGATTCCTTCTTTGGGCTGACGAACGCAGCATTCCAGATGACCCGGCGGACCTTTCAATCCTTGGCGCAAGCCGTCGAGACCTATTACGAGGAGCTGCGCCACTTCGTCTGGCAGCGCACCGGTTCCGCCAGCCTGGCCGACGACGTTACTCAGGAAACCTGGGTTCGTGCCTCGACAACCAGCGCCGCGATGCCTGACAACCCAAGGGCATACCTCTACCGGATGGCCGGAAACCTGGCGGTGGACCATGTCCGGCGGCAACGATCGCAGGTCGGCACAGCTTCGGATCCCGATTGGACCAACCAGGTCACCTCGCCCGACCCTGCACCGGACAGGGTGGTTGCCGCCAGACAAGAGCTGGCCATCCTGAACGAGGCAGTCCGAGACCTGCCAGAACGATGCCGTCTGGTGTTTCTGCTTTATCGCGGGCGGGGGCTGACGATGCGACAAATCGCGAGCCAACTGAGGATATCCGAGAAGACGGTCGAAAAACACATCGCGCGGGCCATGGTCGACTGTCGGCGAAAGCTTGGTCGTGAAGGACGCAACGTCTAAGTCTCAAGACTGGTCGAAGGGTGAAGTTCCTCACTGATCAAGTGGGGGATTGTTCCGCTTGACCGCGTCATAGGGTTGAGCGATTTCCCATGCGATTATTACCATGGGTCGACGGGCGCTCAGCAGCTCTAGAGCCTATTTGCCAACAGTGAAAGTTATGGCGCCGGACAGCCCAACCCAGGACGTTCCAGACCTGCCGGATGCGCTTCTCGAAGAAGCTGCGATCTGGCATGCGCGCCTGCTGGATGCCCAGTCGGATCCGGCATTGGCTGCGGCGCGCCAGACGGACTTCGAACATTGGCTGGCTGCAGACCCGCGGCACGCGCGCGCGTTTGAGGAAACGCAGCAACTCTGGGCGAAGCTCGAGGAGCCGGTCGCCGCGGCTCTGTCGGAGTTGGAGACAAAGACGAAGACAGGGGCAAATGCCGGAAACCGGCGAACGACACGACAGCACCTCTGGTCACCGTTCTTCCCAAGAGGCGCCCTAGCCGCCTGTTGCTGTCTCTTCTTGGCCGTTGCGGGCGTTCTCTATCATGACGAAGCCATTGACCGGCTCCGCAGCGATCACATGACGGCGGTGGGCGAGCGCCTTCCCCTCACGTTGGAGGACGGCAGCAAGGTCACGCTCAACAGCGACAGCGCCGTGGCGTTCGATGTGGATGGTGACAGCCGTCGGGTCCGTCTGCTGCGCGGCGAAGCCTGGTTTGAGGTTGCGGCAGAGCCCGACCGGCCCTTCGTCGTCGAGACCCCTTTGGGCAGCGTTCGGGTCACGGGCACCAGCTTCAATCTCCGTCTTCAAGAGGACCGCGTCACCGTCAGTCTCCTTGAAGGCAAGCTTACGCTGCGCCCGGCCAGCGCAACGACCACGGAGCTGGAAATCGTCCCGGGCCAACAGGCAAGCCTCCTGCCCGTTGGCGTTTCGGAAGTGACTGCGTTCGACGAGACCGCGCTGACCGCATGGCTGAGGGGGCAGTTGGTCTTCTACAATACGTCTCTTGGCGATGTGGTGGCCGAGCTGAACCGCTATCGCGACGGGCACATCCTGGTGATGAACAGCGACCTTGAGCGCCTCAAGGTCAGCGGCGTGTTCAGGACGGACGATCCTAATGCGGCCCTGACCGTCATCGCCAACACCCTACCAGTTCGCGTTGAACGCCTGACGAACTACTTCGTGCTGCTGCGCTAATCCCGACAACTGAATCTCCCTGAAGACCGGGGGATTTGCCCGCCCGGCCCCGTCTTAACCTCCAAGCGGCTGAACCAGACCGCAGGGACCAGAGGCTACGGGGGCAAGACCGGGTGATGAGGGAGACTGGCGGCAAGATCCGAACCGGCGGAGGGCGGCTCTTGGCAAGCCTCTCCGCGCTATTGATCTTTCAGGCCGCGCCAAGCATCGCAGACGGCAGCGAAAGCATTGCGCCGGGGGTTGTCATCGCACAAGCCGAGACGAGCTATACCTTCGACATCGAAGCACAGCCGCTGCCCCAGGCCCTCGCAGAATTTTCGAGCCAGACCGGGCTCCAGGTTCTCTACACGGGAACCGCGGCCTTCGACTTCACCACAGCGCCGCTTGTCGGCACCTTCACGGCCAGCGAGGCGCTCCGACTGCTGCTCGCGGGCAGCGGCCTGGAAGCCCGCTTCACCTCGGTCGATTCGGTGACGCTCGAACTCCTCCCGACACAGGGCTCTGACGACGGGCCCACGCGGCTGTCCCCAATCGTCATCGAGGGCGGCAAGATCGCCCGCGAGTTCATCGATACGCCCGCAAGCGTCGGCGTCGTCACCGGCGAAGACATCGAAACCTATGGCGTGGATGACCTGCGAGACGCCTTCAACCGACTGGGCAACGTCCGCTGGTTCGAAGGCAACCGCGCCAATGCGGGTATCTCGATCCGCGGACTCAGTTCTGAGGGCGTGACCGAGCCGACCAACAACAACCCGCTGACCTCGATCATCATCGACGGGGCAACCCAATCGGTCGAGAGCACGCGGCGCGGAGCGCGCGGGGTTTGGGATATCGGCCAGGTCGAGGTCTTCCGCGGGCCGCAATCGACCTTGCAGGGGCGTGGCGCGCTGGCCGGCGCGGTGATTCTCAAGACCAACGACCCGACGTTTTTCTGGGAAGGCAAAGTCCAAGGCGTGTTGGCCCAGGACGATCGCCGCGATGGCGCTTTTGTGCTCTCCGGGCCATTGATCCCGGATGCGCTTGCCTTTCGCATCAGCGGCGAAGCGCGACGGCGCGACCTGGAGATCAACTACAACGTTAAGGAAAATAGGGAACTAGCCGAGGATCGCTACCGCAACATCCGCGGCAAGCTGCTGCTCGAGCCTGAGGTTATCCCCGAGCTCTCGGTTCTCGTGACGGCGAGCCGAACCTTCGACAAGCCCGGGGTGCGGGCCGTCAATAGCGACGACTTCGAGGATCGAGAGTTCAACGCTGCGCTGACGACGGCCGTAGAGCAACGGGAAGCAACGAACGACAACTACATCCTCGAAGCCAGCTATGAGTTTACGGACTCGATTCTGCTGCGCTCGATCAGCGCGATCGTGAATTCAGATCTAGAGATCTCGACTCCCGAAGGCTTTAACTTCCAGCGCGAAGAAAACCGCAAAGGCGAGGACTTTACGCAGGATCTGCGTTTGGAGATCGGGGACACGGAAGACACCCTTTCTGGCGTAGTCGGTGGCTTCTACGGCCATTTCTCGCTGCCGCGCGAATCGTTGGTCACAGCTGGACCGACCGTTATTCAAACAGTCGACTCCGACAACGAGACCTTTAGCAAGTCGCTCTATGCCGACTTGCGCTATCGCTTTCTTCCGGACTGGAGCCTGCTAGCCGGCGGGCGCTACACGAACGAGTTGGTGAAGAACAAGGGAGAAGGCCGGTCCTTTTTCACCGTATCCAGTATCGACGCCGAGCAGGAGTACAACGTCTTCCTGCCCAAGGTGGGGCTTGCCTACGACATCACCGACAACCAGAACATCGCGGTCACCGCGCAGCGGGGCTACCGCTCCGGATTCTCCGAGGTCGTCGCGACTGGAATCAACGACGTCAAGCCGGAGTTCCTCTGGTCGTATGAGCTGGCTTATCGTGCCCAGTCGGACGAAGGGCGTTGGGACTTCGGGGCAACCGGCTTCTACTATGACTATAAGGACCAACAGATCGCGGTTACGGAGAACTTAGGCACTCCAACGCAGACGACAAGCACCATTAATGCCGGCAGCTCCTTCGCTTTCGGCGCCGAACTGCAAGGGCGCTACGGCTTCGATTTCGGCATGGACATCTATGGTTCGCTCGGCTTGCTGAAAACCGAGTTCGACGACCTTAAGCTGAGCGACAATGAGGTCGATGACTTGAGCGGAAACGAGTTCCCGGAAGCGCCGGCCGTGACTGCCTCCTTCGGCGCGAGCTATCGTCACCACAGCGGGTTTTTCGCGGCCGGCGACTTCAATTTCACCGATAGCTTCTTCAGCATTGGTTCGATCAGAAACGACGACCAGCTGAAGGTCGACAGCTTTTGGGAAGTGAATCTGCGCACGGGCTACGAGACCGACTTCGGGAGCATCGCCTTCTTCGTCGATAACGTCTTCGACCGGGACTACATCACCAGCTTGAGCAACAACAACAACTTCGGCGCGCAACCGACCGAAGCGACGATTGGCGACGGTCGCAAGTTCGGGGTGGAAGTCACGCTTCGCTTTTAGCTGCGGCGTTCTGCTGACCAGGATGAGGTCGTCAGCTTTCCCGGAAGGCATGGGCGAGGTGGTCGGACAGCGGCTTAAGCAGGAAGGAGAGTATCGTCCGCTCTCCCGTTTGCACGAAGGCCTCCACCGGCATGCCGGGAACAAGGCGCGTTTCGCCGAGCTTGGCGATCTCCTCTTCCGCCAGGGCGAGACGAGCCTGATAGTACCGCGTCCCATCGGTCGGATCCTCGATCAGATCGGCTGATACGGTGAGTATCCGCGCCGAGAGTTCCGGGGTGGTGCGCTGATCCAGTCCCGGAAAGCGCACCACGGCCTCCTGCGCCCGGCCAAGCTGGTCGATGTCGTTGGGCGCGACCCGCGCCTCCACCACCAGAACGTCTTCGTGCGGCACGATCTGCATTAGGTCTTCGCCCGCTGCCACCACCCCGCCCACCGTATGGACCGCGAGCTGATGCACATAGCCGGCGCTCGGCGCGCGGATTTCGAGACGACGGAGCTCTTCCAGCGCCGCGACCCTCTGCTCGATAAGCTGGGCGATCTCGCCGCGCACCGCCGGGAGCTGCTCGACCACCTCCGCCCGCATGTCTTCGTCGATCTGGAGTATCTGGATCTTCCGCTCTGAGATTGACTGCTCGACCTGCGCGATCTGCGAGGTAAAGCCGCCGTGCTCGCCTTTCAGCCGTGCCTCATCACGTTTCAGCGCCGTAATGCGCGACTGCTGAATCAGGCGCTTTTCAACCAGGCTCGAAAGGTCCGACAGCTCCTTGGTCACGAGCTCAATTTCTTCCGCCTTTGCCGCGCGCTGGGAAGTGAGGCCGGTGATCTGCTCCCGGAACTGCTTGATTTGCTCGTTCAGCTGCGCGCTGCGGCCGGCGCGAGAGGCACGCCGCGCCTCCAAGAGACTCCGTTGGCCTTGCAGAATGGCCGCCACAGCCGGATCCGCGCTGAGGGCGGCCAGCGCCTCCGGAACGATCAGCGTCTCCTGCCCGTCGCGCTCCGCCATCAAACGGGCTTCCTGGGCCTGCAGCTCACGCAGTCGGGTGGTGACGACGGTCAGGTTCGCCTTGGCGATCGTGCCGTCCAGCTGAACCAGCAGATCGCCGGACTCGACGGACTGGCCTTCGCGCACGTGGATCGCTTCGACGATGCCGCCTTCCTGGTGTTGAACGCGCTTGAGGTTGGTTTCCACCACGATGTTGCCGGGGGCGATGACGGCCCCGCTGATCTCGACCAAGGCGGCGGCCGTCCCCAAGCCGCCAGCCAAGCCAGCAATGACGACGAAGGCCCAGATCAAGTGTCGGCGCAGACTTGTGGTGACACTGCTGCTCATCCAACGCACCAAGGCTGGTGGATGTTAGCCATCGTGGACCACCTTGAGGCCACCGCCATCGCGGCCACCGCGGACGGCTCCACCTGTCAGGACCTCGTCTTTCGGCCCATAGGCGTTCATGCGCCCCCCTTTGAGCACCAGCAGCTTGTCGACGGCGGCGATGGCGCTTGGCCGATGGGCGATGATGATGAAGACGCGGCCCCGCGCCTTTGTCCTGACCAGGGCTTCGGTCAGCGCAGCCTCGCCTTCGCCGTCCAGGTTCGAGTTCGGCTCATCGAGAACCACGAGGAAGGGATCGCCGAACAAGGCCCGCGCGAGCGCGATGCGCTGCCGCTGACCAGCCGAGAGCACGGCGCCGCCTTCTCCGACCTCGGTGTCGTAGCCGTTCGGCAGGCGCGCGATGAGGTCATGGGCATTCGCCAGCTTCGCAGCCGCAATGACGTCCTCGGAACGCCAGTTCGGCCGAAAGCGGGCAATGTTCTCAGCCACCGTGCCGGCGAAGAGCTGCACGTCCTGAGGCAGATAGCCGATCGCTTGTCCAAGGCGATCGCGTTCCCACTGGGCGAGATCGGCACCATCGAGCCGGACACCGCCACGGCTCGTCGGCCAGACGCCGACCAGCGCCCGGCCCAGCGAGGACTTCCCGGACCCAGACGGCCCGATGATGCCGAGCGCCTCGCCTGCTTTCAGGTCGAAGCTGATCTTTTGCACGATGGGCTCAGGACAGCCCGGTGCGGCAACAAAGGCCTCCTCCACCTGCAGCCTGTTAGACGGCAAGGGCAGTTCGGCGTCCGGGACGGCGGCGACGCCTGTCCTCAGGATATCTTTCAGGCGCCTGAAGCTCTGTCGTGCCATGACAAAGGCGCGCCATTGCGAGACCGCCAGCTCGATCGGCGCCACGGCGCGCGCGGTTATGATGGAAGCGGCGATCATCACCCCGGGCGTGATCTGCTCGAATATGGCCAAGTAGGCGCCCACCCCGAGAATCGCAGACTGCAGCATGAAGCGAAGCGTCTTGATCAGGGATGCGAAGGTGGCCGCCCGGTCCGTCGCCTTGCTCTGAAGCTTGAGAAAGATCTCACTGTCCTTGAGCCACCGAGCCTGCAGCCCCGAGACCATGCCCATCGCCGTGGCCGCCTCGGCGTTCCGGCGTGTGTCTTGCACAAGGGCATTTCGCCGCGCGGATTGCTGCGACGCCTCGGCGAGCGGTTTGCGCACGAGCAGCTCATTGAGGCCGATAAGCACGCAAATCAGAAGTGCCCCGCCGGCCGCGATGAAGCCGAGGAGCGGGTGAAAGATGAAAACGACCGCTAGATAGGCAGGCAGCCACGGCATGTCGAAGAAAGCGGAGGGTCCCGGGCCGGACAGGAACTGGCGCACGGTTTCGAGGTCCCGCACAGGCTCGACCCCGTCGGCCTTGCGGCCAGCAACGAGCGGCAAGGCCGCTGAGGACGCGAAGGTCGCGCCCGAAAGATCGCCGTCGAATCTGGCGCTGACCCTGGCGAGAATGCGGCTTCTCAGGCCCTCCAACAGGCCGAAGAAGACATAGAGACCGATAGCAATCCCGGCGAGCGCGACAAGCGTCGAGATCGACCGGCTGGCCAGCACCCGATCGTAGATCTGCAGCATGAAGATCGGCCCGGTCAGCATCAGAACGTTGATGAAGAAGCTGACAACGCCGACGGCGAGGAAAACCGACCGACACTTCGCGACGGCGCTGGTGACGATTTCCTGTGAGCTCTGCATACACTTTCCGCCTAGTCTCGCAGCGTGCCATGCACCAGGTTCCAGAGGGGCACCCTGAAGGGCGCCCCTCTGCCAGCAAAGAGACTCACGGCACCGCAGGCCGCGGGCCTAAACGCAAAAATCCGGCCAGATAGGGCTGCCGGTCCTTGTCGGGCCACGACTTTTGCAGGGTGGCGGGCGATCAGCACATCTGCGAAGCAGACCTCCTTGCGCGCCCGCCCAGGGAACTCAGAAGCAGCAGCAATCCAACACCGGGCAGCAATAGGCCGAGCACCGCCGGCGTCGAGAGTTGTTGGACGAGCTGCGCACTGCTGATCGTCGTGGTGACGTTGGTCAGCAGCTCGACGTTCGGCAACGTCGGCAGGTTGTCGAGGGTATCCGACCCAAGGCTCGGCGACGCCAAGGAGAGCAGGACGAAGTCACCGAAGTCTGCCGCGGCTGTGCCGCCGACCACTGAGAAGAGAACCGTCAAGACACCGACGTCAAAGGCGGCATCCAGGAAGCTGCCCGAAAGAAACAGGCTGCCTCCGGCCCCGGGATTGATGGTCGCGAAGCTCCCGCCGTCGATCAGCGACCCAGTGATCTGGAGAGCCCCCGTCGTCAGAAGGCCAGGAACCGCCGGCAAGATCGGGCCGCCCACGGCGACCCCGGTGGCCCCGCCACCGATGCTAATTCCACTGCTGCTCAGACCCAAGGTGATGAGCCCGTCCGTGATCGACGGGCCGCCGGGAACCGGCTCCACATCGCTTATCACGACCGCGCCGGCAGTGGACGTCCAGGCGAAGAGCGCCAGTCCGGCCGCCACCAGCGGTTTCAAGAGTTTCCCAAAGACCATCATATCCTCCAGTTGCTTTGCACCATTGCCCCAATTGTCACTCTCGTTTTTCCTTCGCACCGCATCGCGTTCGAATGCCCGATGCGAAGAAAGCCGCCCAGTTTCTTGCCAAGACGCATGCCATCTTCGGCGCGCCAAGCGGCACCCGTCTCTGCTTCCTAGACAAAGCTGATCTCGTTGATGGACGAGGCGCCGTTGACGATCAGCGTGTCGAAGTCTCCGCCCTCCAAGAAGAGGTAGGTCGCCTCCCCGGCATCGAAGGAGAAGTTCACGGTGCTGTCTCCCAGGTCGATGAAGTCTTCGCCCGGCGTGTAGTCGGTTATGGTTCCGACCTCGCGGCCGTTTCCATCGGTTGCGTTGAACCGGAAGATGTCGGACCCGCCGCCGCCAGAGAAGAAATCGAAGGCACCGCCGTTCCCGATCAAGAGATCGTCGTCCGCCGTTCCGACCAGATTGTCGTTTCCGTCCTCGCCCTCGATGACGTTCCGCTCCTCGTCGGCGCCGTTGATCGTGATGGTCACGGTCGCCGTGCTTGTGCCGCCGTTGCCGTCGGAAACGGTGTAGGTGAAGCTGTCGGTGGCCGTCTCCCCATCCGCCAGGTCCTCGAACTGGCCGTTCGGATCGTAGTCGAAGGTGCCATCGCCGTTGTCGGTCACCAGGCCCAGCGTTCCGCTGGCATCGATGCTCTCGACGCTCAGGCTGTCGCTGGCGTCGACATCGCTGTCGTTGTCCAGAACGTTTCCGGTGGTGAAGCCGTTGTCCTCGTCGGTCGTGAAACCGGCACCGCCGTCGTCCGCCGCCGTCGGATCGTCGTTCACCCCGTCGATGGTGACGGTCACCGTTGCCGTGTCGGTGCCACCGTTGCCGTCCGAGATCTCGTAGGTGAAGCTGTCCGTCTCGCTCTCGCCCTCGGCCAGGAACTCGAACTGCTCGTTTGCGTCATAGGCGAAGGTGCCATCGGCGTTCAGCACCAGCAGCGCGCCTGAAGCCAGGGTGATCTGCGTACCGACGTTCGCCTGCTGGCCGTTCACCCGCGACACCGTGAGGACATCGTCCACATCCGGGTCGCTGTCCGGGCCGTTGCTGTTGTCGGCCAGCACGTTGCCCTCGATCGGCGCATCCTCGGTGCCAGACACCGCGTCGTCGACCGCATCGGGCGGGCTGTTTTCCCCGGGAATCTCGCTCCGCGTGTCGTAGATGGTAACGACGTTGTTTTCCTCGATCACCGTGGTCCCGTCCGTCACCGGTGTCACCTTCCAGACGAAGGTCTGCGGACTGTCGTCGACGAAGTCGTTGAAGGTGACCGTGGTGATGCTGGCGTTCGGTTGCGTGATGGTCAGCTCGAAGATCGTGAAGTCGAGGCCGGGCGACACATCTTCGAAGCTGACGCCGTTGAAGCCGAGCTGGAATACGTCCCACTGACTGATCGCGTTGGTGATCAGCTCGCCGCCTGGTGTCTCCGCCTGAAGGCGTACCTTCACCCCTTCGGACGGAATATCGCCGGTGACGTCGAAGTTAAAGCTGATCGGGGTGTTCTCGTCCTCGACCATGGTGTCGGAGCTGAGGCTGAAGGTGACCGTCGGCGGAGTGGGCTGCTCTTCGACCGTAACGTTCACCGTCGCCGTATCCGTGCCGCCCTGGCCGTCGCTCACGGTGTAGGTGAAGCTGTCCTCGCCCTCAAAGCCCTCGTCCGGCGTATAGACCACCGTATCGTCCGAGGTATCCGCCGTGCCCTTGTCGTCGATGACGACCGAGCCATTCGCACCTTGGGTGACCTCGGTGATCTCCAGCGGATCCTCGTCCGGGTCAGAGTCGTTGCCCAGAACACTGATCTCGACCGTCGTCTCGAAGCCTGTTGTCGCACTATCGTCGACCGCATCCGGGTCCTGATTGGGCTGCTCCTCGACAGTCACGGCCACCGTCGCAGTCGCGCTTTCGCCGCGGCCGTCGCTCACGGTGTAAGTGAAGCTGTCCTCGCCCTCGAAGCCCTCGTCCGGGGTATAGATCACCGTGTCGTCCGAGGTGTCCGCCGTGCCCTTGTCGTCGATGACGACCGAGCCGTTCGCACCCTGGGTCACCTCGGTGATCTCGAGCGGGTCCTCGTCCAGGTCGGTGTCGTTGCTCAGAACGTCGATGTCAGCCGGCGTCTCAAAGGCCGTTGTCGCGCTGTCGTCCACAGCCTCGGGCGTGAAGTTCGCCGTATCCCGCAGGGTCAGCGTCACCTCGCCCTGGCCGTCGGCGACCACGTACTCGTCCACCTCATTGAACGGCGGATTGGCGAGCGAGAAGTCGATCAGCCGCCAGACCTGCTGCTCGATGCCAAAATCAGTGTTGACGTTGCCCCCGGGCTGGTCGGGCGGAATGTCGTTGTCGTCGTTGATCGGCAGCGTGATCGTCGCCCCGTCCTGGCCGATCGTGAAGGCAACGCCGCTGTTGCCGTTGAAGCCGAAGGGCGTGCCGATCAGCCCGGAGAACTCGAGGTTCGGCGGCGGCGGGAAGAAATCATAGTCCCCGAGCGCCCGCTCCAAGAGGTCCATGCCGCTGTCGCCAGGACGGTAAGCACCCAGTGCGACCGTCACGCCCTCGGGTGGCAGGTTCTCTACGTTGAAAGTCAGGGTGACCGCGGTGCCCTCGTCCTCGATCAAGGTCGTGGTGTCCACCGTGAAGCCCACCACCGGCAGCGGCGGACGTTCTTCCACCGTGACGTTGACGGTGGCGGTGTCCGTGCCGCCCTCGCCGTCGCTCACCGTATAGGTGAAGCTGTCCTCGCCCTCGAAGCCTTCGTCCGGGGTATAGATCACCGTATCGTCCGAGGTGTCGGCCGTGCCCTTGTCGTCGATGACGACCGAACCGTTCTGGCCCTGGGTGACCTCGGTGATCTCCAGCGGGTCCTCGTCCGGGTCGCTGTCGTTGCCCAAAACGTCGATCTCGGCCGGCGTCTCGAAAGCCGTCGTGGCACTGTCGTCCACCGCATCGGGATCGGCGTTCCCGATCGGGACCTCGCTACGCGTGTCATAGATCGTAACGACGTTGTTTTCTTCGACGACCGTTGTCCCGGCGGATATTGGCGTCACCTTCCAAACGAAAGTCTGCGGACTGTCGTCGACGAAGTCGTTGAAGGTCACCGTCGTGATACTGGCATTCGGCTCCGTAATGGTGAGCTCGAAGATCGTGAAGTCGAGCCCAGGCGACACGTCCTCGAAGGTGACGCCGTTGAAGCCCAACTGGAAAACATCCCACTGGCTGATCGCGTTGGTGATCAATTGGCCGCCAGGCGTTTCAGCCTGGAGCCTGATAACGGTTCCACCCGGCGGAATCTCCCCTTCGATATCGAAGTTGAAGGAGATCGGGGTTCCCTCATCCTCGACCATGGTGTCGGAGCTGAGGCTGAAGGTGACGGTTTCGAAATGGCCGGGATAGTGCACTCTGACGTCTTCGGAGAAGGCGACGGGCGTGGTCACGGGACCAAGTTGAGCCTCGAGCGTCCAGTTCGAAATCGGGCCGTCGCGACCCACTCGATGTTCGGAGGCCGCGACGTTCGCCCCGGTCAGCGCGCGAAGCCGCTCGAGGAAGAAGCTGCCGTCGCCACCTTCCGCCACACGGCAGCCGTAGATCAGGAGATCGCCATCCTTCAGACAGTCGGACCAAGCCCGAAGATGCTCGACGTAGCCTTCCAGCGAAGCAATGCCGAGCTCGCTGCTGCCAAGCCGGACGGCTCCCGGTGAGCCGTGTGCCACGATGTGAAGGCTCGCAACCGACTCATGGCCGTGCAGCGCCTCGGTAATCTGCTCCACGCCATCGCGATCTGGGCTCAGCATGAGCACTTGGGCCGAGGCCGGAAGGCCGGCGCGCAGCGTGGACTGCCAAGCAACGCCTGAGTCGATGACGACCAGGGTCGCGCCATTCGGCATCTTGTGCGAGGTCAGCGCCTCGGATCGACGGATCAACGGCATGGAAACTCCCCAAAGCATGTGGCGTCTTAATGCGCGCGCCGGCCCGCAAGCACCGGCGTCATGGTTGAGACGCCGTTAAGGCGCCGATCCCCCATTCGAACTGCGGACTAAATCCAAGTCAGGAGAGGCACCCAGCCCTGAAGGGCGAGAAAGGTGGCCGCGACCAGGAGTCCGGCTGTGCTCCAGAGGGACAGCGCGCGAAGCCCCCAGCCGGACCGCGACAGCGCCGTCAGGAGCCGGATCGCCCCAGCGAGCGCCAACACCACCCAGGCGATGCTCAGGCTCGCGAGAACGAGGGATCGTGGGCTGATGCGCCCAAGCTCGGCGACCGACGAGAGCGGCGCCAGCATGCCCCAGAGCACATAGAGACCTTGCAGCAGGACCAGGGTCAGGGCGGCAGCACCAAGCAGGACAAGCCCTTGCCCGCCCGGCCCCAAAGGACGCCCGAACAGACGGCGCAGAAACACGACAGCGGCTGAGACGATGGCAAGCAGTAGGCCGCTTGCCGCAAGCCAGAACAGCCCGATGTGTAGGGCGGCCTGGAGCGGTGTGAGCTTCTCGTAGCTGTTCTGCTGGTCGCCGAAGAGAACGAGAGAGTCGCCGTCGTCGAGAAAGAGTTGGGTCGAGACCCCAACGTCCGCTTCGCGGAAGAATCTCTTCGTTTCAGGAACGAGTGCGCGCGCGCCCAGCGGCAACAGCCCTGAGGTGACGGAGAGCCCGTTGTCCCCGGCGCGCACCCGTTGCAGGCCAAGCGTCTCGGCTATCCAGGCCCTCTTCACGTTGTCGTCGGTGAAGGGGCGATACCATCCCTCCAGCATGGCCAGCTCGGATGCCGGAACCTGCACCACCGGCGGTTCCGGCGGCGCCGGCAAGCTGCGCGACACGAATTCGGCGATCTCGCGTCTGACTTCGGCAAAGGCGCCCCGGTTCCCGGTGTTGGTCACCACGGCGAAGCCGCGACCGGTGCCCGGCAGGATACCGAAGCTGGCCTGGAAGCCATCCACTCGCCCCCAGTGTCCCCAAAATATGCGGCCTGCTTCCAGGAAACCGAACGTGCCGAGTGCGTAGGAAAAGTCGTAGCCCTGCTGGGCCGCCAAACCGGTCTTCGGCTTTCGCATGCCCTCGATCAACGCCGGGGGTGCAATCTGCGCCGTCGCACCGTTGCTCGCATGGAAGGCAACCAGCCGACCAAGATCATCGACCGACATGGAGAGCGAGCCGGCCGGGCGAACCGCCATCCGCCAAAACTCTGCCTCGCTGCCTTCCGGGTTGAAGCTGCGCGGCCGGGCGTTCGGCTCGGCCGCCCAATCGAAGCGTGCGCTGGCCATCCCCAACGGCCGAAACACGCGCTCGGCCGCCAATTCGTCGAAGGAGCGGCCGGTGACCTGTTCCATGACCGCCGCTGCCAGGGTGGTGCCCAGGTTCGAGTAAGAGAAGTACCGGCCCGGCGGCCAGCGGAGGCTTAAAGGTCTCGCTAAGACAACCGCGGAGGGACTGAGCACCTCTTCGCTATTGACATGGCTGCGGTGGCCCGAGCCGGGCAGGCCGCCGGTGTGTTCGAGCAAATGCCCGAACAGGAGCGGCGACTCTTCGGCCCAGGGATTGTCGAGTTCCAGCTCAGGCAGAACCTCACTCACCGGGGTGTCGAGGGTCAGCAGGCCCTCCGCCATGAGCGTCACCGCCACCAGGGCCGTCACATTCTTCGATATGGAGCCAACGCGCAGCGCGCTGGCTGTCGTCAGCGTCTCGCCACCCGGCGCGACCCGGCCGATGGCCGCGCTGCGCACGACCTGGCCGTCTTCCACAAGGCTGTAGGCCAGGCCGACGATGCCTCGGTCTTCGACGATACGTTCCAGGCGCGTATCGAGCGCGTCCAACGATGCCGCAAGCGCAGCGCCCGAAAACGCGATCGCCAGAGCTGCGCTCCCTAGCAAAGATGCCCAGCTTCGAAGGCCAAACCAACTGCCAGCGGGCCGCATCATGCCGTCTCAAGCTCGGACAGGAGGGCTTGGCCAAGGACGGTCGCCGGCGCCGACTTGTCCGCCAGATTCGAGAGGTTGGCCAGGACGACGACCACCGCGTCGCTCTTGGGATGCCAGGCCAGAAAGCTCGAAAAGCCCGGCACATCACCGGCGTGGCCCAGGGCATCGCCATAGCGCGCGAGGCAGAAGCCGTAGCCAAAGGACTCGGCGACGGGGAGAAAGTCTCGCTGTGCGCGTCGGCTCTCCTCGCTAAGCGTCTCGCCGGCGGCCAAGACTCTACCCAGGCGCAGAAGATCGGCGAGCGTGCCATTCATGTTCCCCGCAGCGCCCGCCCAGGAAGCGCTGAAGTCCGTCGCATCGAAGAACACACCGCCGTACTCGATCGACCCCGCCTCAGCGCCGAAGCGGTAACCCCGCGGCGCCGGCGGCGCGAGCGCTTGGCTTTGCGGGATCACAATGCTCTCCGCCTCGTAGGGCACCAGAAGCCTCGACCGCAGCAGCGCCATCAGGGGCTCACCCGTCGCCCGCTCAAGTACATCAGCCAACAGGACGGTGTTGGCATTGGAATAGTGAAAGCCCTCTCCGGGCGGCGCTGCCGGCGCATTGTTGAAGGCGACGCTCAGAACCTCCTCGCGTGGAATAGTGCGCGTCGGTGTCCGGTTGACTTGGGCGCGGAAGGCCGGATCCCGCAGGGGATTGAAAAGCCCGCTGGTGTGATTGCCCAGCATGCGCAGGCTGATCTCGTCCCCACCCGGCACGTCATCGCGATAGCTCGAGACCGGGTCGTCGAGGCCTATTCGCCCCCAATCGGAAAGCTGCAAAGCAATGGTGCCAACGAAGAGCTTGGCGATGCTGCCCAGCCGCATCGTCATCTCCGGCACCACCGGCGCGCCGCTGTCCACATCGGCAACCCCCAGGGCCAAAAGCTCCGCTGTCCTGTCGCCCAACTGCAGCCCGATCAGCGCGCCCGGCAGCCCTTGCTTTGCCAGCTCTTCAAAGGTCCCGCGCGTCCGCGCCTTGAGCTTGCCAATAACAATGCCGGAGGCTGCGCCTTTGGTGGTGGCTGCTTGGGCCTTCCGAAGGCAAGGCCATACACCGGCAACCGCCATGGCCAAGCCGCAGCGAAAGACCCAGCGCCTTTGGTCTAAGAATGAGCGGCTCGCATCGTGTCGATTGGGCAGGGACTGAGCCTCTAAGGAAAGCAATGAGGAAAAGCGACGAGGTGGGAGCATGGCTCTGGCCGCTCACGAGAAGCTCTAGGACGGGTGTCGAAAAGAAGACGCACGTCGCCCCCATCTCCCCCATAGTCCGACGAGTTATCTGGGGCATGCACGGAGGCCGGCGGTAAAGAGGGGCCGAACTCCAGGGCATAGGTGGCTGGCAGGGCGGCCGGACGACCAAGATCCATCTAGCCGTCATGCCCAGGACCTTCTTCGGCCTACCCCCGTGCAGGAACAGCTCAGGCAGCTTCTGGCAGCCACACCGAGAATTTCGTGCCGATGCCTGGCTCGCTTTCGACGGACATCCTGCCGCCCTGCCGCTCGATCAGCGTATGGCTGATCGACAGCCCAAGACCGGTTCCGCGATCTCGTTTGGTCGTGAAGAAGGGGTCGAAGACCTTCTGCAGGACCTCGGTCGGCATGCCGACTCCACTATCCTCCACCTCGATCGTCACGCCGTCTCTGTCGTCGAGCCTGCTGTCGAAGGTGCGCAAAGTCATGCGTCCCCCGTCGGGCATGGCATGAATGGCGTTGACCATCAAATTGACCAGCACCTGCTGCAGCTCCGTGCGGTTCATCACGATCAGCCGGGTCGCACTGTCCCCGCGCTCGATTGCGATATCCGACTTGTGCAAGAGATGCTTGACCAGCGGTAGGCAGTCGGTGATGACGTCCGGCGGCCGATGGCTCTCGACATAGTCCGCATATTCCTCGGGTTTGGCGAACTGAAGCAGCTTGGTCACGATCATGCTGATGCGGTGAATCTGCTCGTCCAAGAGCCGCAGTTCCGTCGCGGCCTGTTCAGCCTTGTCGCCCATGATGTTGCGGACGACTTCCAGATTGCCCTGCATGACGGCGATCGGATTGTTGATTTCGTGAGCAACGCCCGCCGTGATCTCTCCAATCGCCGCAAGCTTTTCCGACATGATGAGCTGCTTCGTCGTCGCCTCCAATTGGCGATTGGCCAACTTGAGTTCGCGCGTGCGCTCTTCGACGCGCGCGTTCAGCTCCTCATTCCAGCTTCTCAGCTGGCGATCGCGCGCCTGCAGCCGGTCCAGGAGGTCGTCGAGGTGGGTCGCGACGCGGCCGATTTCGTCGTTGGCCTCATCGAGCCCGGTGCGCGCGCTCAGGTCTCCGCCTTCGACGCGGGCGATGGTGCCCGTCATGCGCTCCAGCGGCATGAAGATACCGCGCGCCCAGCGCAGGAAGATAGGAATGCTGGCCGCGGTGATGACGAGGAAAGCGAGGGCGATGATAAATAGCGTCTCGTATTTCATATCCTCGAAGGGCGCTTCGAGGAAGCCGACGTAGAGCATGCCGATGCGCTGGCCGAAGCTGTCGACGATCGGTTCATATGCGGAGATGTACCAGTCGTTGACGACGAACGCGCTGTCCAGCCAGGTTCGGCCCTCGTCGAGAACGGCAGAACGGACAATCGCCGATACGCGCGTGCCAAGCGCCCGGCGGCCTTCGAACAGCCTGACGTTAGTGCTGACGCGAACGTCTTCGAGAAACAGGGTCGCTGTGCCGCGGCTGCCCTCCGGCAGGCTCGCTTCCTGATAGACCAGGTCGTTGATCGTATCGATGAAGACAAGGTTCTGGTTCAGCAGGATGCCGCCGACCATCACCCCCCGGCTCCCATCGCCGAAGCTGATCGGCGCGGCCGACTGGATCACCATGCCCCGGGTTTCCGTCGTTCGATCAGTTGGCACGGCGGCGGGCGTTGGCACGAGTTCCAGCCGTGATCTTTCAGCCAGATCGTCGGACAGCTCGGCCAGCTCATGATTTTCGAAAAGGTCGATTTCCGTATTGGCAATCCCCCGCATGGCCGATGCAATGATCGGCCAATCGGTTCGCCGCGTCGTGGTCGTCGGTGCCGGGGCGGATGCGAAGACCCGGCCGTCGGGCTCGACGATATAGAGAAAGTCGAGACCGAGATCCCGCCGACTGGCATCGAGGTAAGAATCGATCTGTCCGTCGTCCGCCATGATGTCGCGGAACCGAGCCGACGCACCGAGCGCCTGAATTCGATCCTCCGTGGTTTCGAGGATCCGAGACAGGTACTGGTGCGCGATCGTCAAATCACCATTCACCTTGGAGATCAGGGTCGCATCGAAGCGGTCGCTCCAGCGGCTGATCGTGATGGCGAGTAGCAGCGGCAGGATGACAAGCGTTGGCAGCAAGGCGATGGCGAGCAACCGAAAGCGGACCGACCGGCCCGGCTTCTTCGCCGTCACGCCCGGCGCAGGCTTGGCAGACTTCAGAGTGCCCGGTGTCAGAGCAGGTGACAGACCGTCATGCATTCCAGGCCGCGCACTTCCGGTCGATCGTCTTCCGCGAGATGCCGAGCTGACGCGCAGCCTCCTCCCGGTTGCCGCCCACCTCCCTCAAGACCGACAGGATATGGCGGCGCTCGACCTCGGCAAGACTGCCTCCGTTTTTTGTCTGCGTCGGGCTTTCCGTGCCGAACTGATCGGGAAAGCGTCCCAAGATCAAGCTCCGCTCGATCACGTTGCGCAGCTCACGGACGTTGCCCGGCCAGTCGTAGCGCGCAAGCATGGTTTGGGCGCGCTCGTCCATGGGCAGCGGCGGCATGCCAAGCTGTTGCGACAGCCGAATCATCAGCAGCGCGGCAAGCTCTTGAACATCGTCGCCCCGGTCCTTGAGTGGCGGCAAGTGTATCTGCATGACGTTGATGCGGAAAAAGAGGTCGGCGCGAAACCGCTCCCGTTCGACCTGCAGGTTGAGGTCCGCATTGGTGGCGAAGAGAAGTCGCAGATCGACGGGGATCTCACGTTCGGCCCCCACGGGCCGCACCCGCTTGTCCTCCAACACCCGCAGCAGCTTGCTCTGCATCGGCAATGGCAGCTCGCCGATCTCATCGAGAAACAGAGTCCCGCCCTGCGCGTGCTGGAACAGCCCGTCGCGAGCGGCTTGCGCGCCTGTGAAAGCCCCCTTCACGTGACCGAACAGCTCGCTCTCGATCATCTCCGGAGGAATCGCCGCACAATTGACGGGAACGAAGGGCTTGTCGCTGCGGTCGGACAGGGAGTGAAGCATGCGCGCCGCGACCTCCTTGCCCGTTCCCGATTGCCCGGTGATCAGCACCGAGGTCGGCAGCGGCGCAACGCGCGCGATTGTCTCGCGCACCGACTGAATGGCTTGCGATTCCCCGATCAGGCGGTCGCTTAGACGATCGTCCGAGGAGGCTCGTAACTCGTAGCGCAGTACGTAGTTCTCACGCTGCAGTCTGACCCGGTCGAGGCAGCGCGCAACGGCGTTGAGGATCTGGTTCGACCGGAACGGCTTCAGCACAAAGTCCGCCGCCCCTGCGCGCAACGCCTGAATCGCCGTTTCCAGATCGGCATAGGCGGTGATGAGTATGGCGTCGGCGAAGAACCCAACGGCGCGCTGCTCAGCGAGCCACTCGACCCCGTTCTTGCCCGGCATGAGATTGTCCAGGATCAAGACGTCGAAGTGATTCTCGTCGAGCTTGGCGGCCGCTTCCTCGGTATCCGCCGCGGTTTCGAGTCGCTTGCATCGAGGGCCGAGTGTGCGAACCAAAAAGTTGCGCATGCCAGGCTCATCGTCCACCACCAGGATCGACGCCTGGGCCAGCCAAGGCCCAAACTCCGGATTGCCATTCGGCTCCCTACTTCGGCTTGTAAGGTCGGCCTGTCTTTCCGCAACACGCGGCATGGCGCCTCCCCGCGGTTGGTTCGATGCCAACAGCTTGTGTTCTACACCCAGTGTAACGCAAAACCGCACAAATACGTATTTTTCTTACAACTACACCGATTTTGCCCCGCATATCAGACCCAAGGCTTGCGACGGCGGTCTGATTTCCAGTCTCGAAGCCTCCCTGTTCCTCGCCCGACGCGGTCGGTCCCTGCGTTGCTGACTAATGCGACATGAAGACCGGAACGGTCATACTCTCCAATACGGTTCGGGTAACACCGCCGAGGATGACCTCGCGCAGCTTGGGTGTGCCGTAAGCGCCCATGATCAACACGTCGGCGCGCGAATTCGAGAGCTCGTTCATGATCACGCTAGACGTGCTGATGTCGCCCTTGGGCACGCGCATCACGGAGTTGCTAATGCCGTGCGCCTCCAGGTGACGCGACAGTCCCTCGCCCGGCTTGGTTTTCTGATAGTGCTCGATGTTCTCCGGATCGACGACGAGGATCACGGCTTCCTTCATCGTTTCCAGCAGCGGCAGCGCATCGTGCACCGCGCGCGTGGCGGCCTTGCTACCGTCCCAGGCGATCAGTCCCTTGGCGAAAGGAATCTCGTGTGCGCCGATGTAGGGCATGAAGATAACAGGGCGGCCCGACGAGAACATGACCTCTTCGGAAAGCTCAGCGACGAACGCGGCGTGCTCGCGGTCGGGGTTGGCCTGACGCAGAATGCTCACGTCGTGGATGCGGGCCAGGCGTGACAGCTTTTCCGGTGCCTTGCCGTCGGCGCCCTCGATGATATGGGTCCTGGTGCCGATGCCGGCCGTCTCGGCCAGCTTGCAAAACTCTTCGAGCGTCGAGTGCGCATGCGCGCGCGTCCTTTCTATGACCGCGTCGCCCTCGGAAACGCCCAGTTTCCGAAGGATGCTCGAGTGAGGCAGTGCGTCAACCGCGACGCCTGTCAGCGTGGCATCGTGCGCCTTGGCGATTGCAAGTGCGCTGTCGATACGCTCCGCATTGGACTCGCCCTGGTCCAGGTAAACCAAGATATCTTTGAATTGCATCGTGTCGCTCGACAATGGTCGCCAAGATGAGAGTGTTGGACTGGTACCCGTTGCGGCTTTCACAGGGATCGCATGCGGGCAGCCGCGCAGTCCTGATAACCACCCTGGGCTTTGGTCCACGCGGTCATTGGCGTTGCTAGAACACGCCAAAATTCTTATCGAACATCAGCCCGATACAGATGCCGATCATCAGTGCCAACAGCAGTTTGGTTTGCTTGCTCATGCTCAACTCTCTTGTTTGCTCAAGCCTTTATGGTCGCGCGGCACCTCGTTTCTGAGTGACCGAGACCGCAGAAACCTCTGCTTGATGTTGTCCCAAAGCTTGGCCATCCCAAGCGGCTCGTAAATCATGAACACGATGATCAAAACGCCGAAAACCACCTGTTCGATCGAGGAGATGATCGTCGCGTCGATTGCGCCGTGAAAGAGGTTATTGCCGACGCTGTTCAGCACCACGGGAAAAAGCAGGATGAAGGCCGCACCGATGAATGCGCCGTTTATGGTGCCGAGGCCGCCGAGAATGACCATGAAGAGGATCTCGAACGACAGCTTGATGTCGAAGGCCACCGGTTCCAGTGACTTCAGATAAGTGAACGCAAACAACGCCCCGGCGACGCCGCAATAGAACGCGCTTATCGCAAAGGCCTGCAGCTTCGTTCTCAACAACGAGATGCCCATGGATTCGGCGGCGATATCCATGTCGCGCACCGCCATCCAGTTTCGCCCCGTACTGCCACGCGCCATGTTCATCGCAAGCAGTGTCAGGACGGTTACCACCACGACGACGACGAAGAACATCTCCATCGGCGAGGTGAAGGCGTGACCGAAGATGACGATATCCTGCGCCGTGATGATGCCCGAGGTGTCGTAGTTCTTGAACCAGCCGAACTTGTCGATCATCCAGATGATGAAGAACTGCGAGGCGAGCGTCGCCACCATAAGGTAGATGCCCCGGACCCTCAGGCTCGGCAAACCGAACAGGATGCCGAAGCCAGCGGCGACCAAGCCGGATAAGCCCAGCGCGACGAAAAAAGGGATGTCCGGCACACGCAGAATGAAGTTGAAGCAGGCGAATGCGCCGGCAGCCATGAAGCCCGCCGCCCCGAGGGACAATTGCCCCGTGTAGCCCATAACGATCTGCTGGCCGATCGCGGCAAGCGCGAGGCAGAGCCAGGGTATCAGGATCGACGTGTACCAATAGTCGGTCTCGACGATCGACGGAATGACGAGGAAAGCCAGGGCCATCAAGACGACGAAGTTTACCACGTCGCCTTTTGTGTAGGTCATGAAGACCGGTTTCGCGCTCACGTGATGCTCCTCCCCCTAGACCCGTCTGATGATTTTTTCACCGAACAGGCCTTCGGGCCTGTACAGCAGGAAGAAGATCGCCAGGACGTAAGGCGCCCAGCCCTCGATAGCGCCGCCGAAGAAGGGCCCGACATAGACTTCGAGGATCTTTTCTGTCGCCCCGATAATCAGGCCGCCGACGATTGCCCCCGGGATCGAGGAGAAGCCGCCTATGATCAAAACGGGCAAGGCCTTGAGCGCGAGATCGACAAGGGCAAACTGCACCCCGGCTCTGGCGCCCCACATCATCCCGGCGATCAGCGCAACGATACCGGCGGCCGTCCACACCATCAGCATGATGTTCTTTAACGGGATGCCGATCGAACTGGCCGCACCCGGATCGTCGGCGACCGCGCGCAAGCCAAGGCCCATCTTGGTGTATTTGAACAGCAGCGCGAGGCCGACGATCATCACCGTGGCGACGGCGCCCGCCGTAAGGTCCAGTGCGCTGATGAAGAGTCCCAGGTTGTCCACGATCCAGGGGATCGGGAAATCGCCGATACCGAGGTCCAGCCGCCGCACCTCGACGCCCCAGGCCGCCTGGGCCAGCCCCTCAAGCACGAAGCCGAGCCCGATGGTGGCCATCAGCAGCGTATCTTCGCTCTGGTTCATAAGCGGCTCGAGCACCAGGCGTTCCGTGCCCAAGCCAACGAGGAACATCAGAAAGATGGTGGCTATGAAGGCCAACGGAAACGAAAGCCCGAGCTCCATCAAGCCGACGAACGCGAGAACGGCGAAAAACACCATCGCGCCCTGGGCAAAGTTGAAAGTCGACGACGCCTTGTAGATCAGCACGAAGCCCAGCGCGACCAGCGAGTACATAGTCCCGGCCAGAAGCCCACCGACCAGAACTTCGATGAAGAAGAGAAATTCAGTCATGGGCGACTCCCAGGTATGCGTCGATGACGTTTTGATTGGATCGGACGTCTTCGGGCGGTCCGTCGGCGATGACTTTGCCGTAGTCGAGCACCACCACGCTGTCGGAGATATCCATCACCACGCCCATGTCGTGTTCGATGAGAACCATCGTGGTGCCGAGCTCATCGTTGACCTTGAGAATGAAGCGGCACATTTCCCGCTTCTCCTCGACGTTCATGCCGGCCATCGGCTCGTCGAGCAGGAGGACCTCGGCTTCCGTGGCCAGAGCGCGGCCCAACTCCACTTTCTTTTGCAAGCCGTAGGGCAGCTTGCCGACCGCTGTATCGCGGATATCCTCGATCTCGAGAAACTCGACGATCTCTTCGCTTTTCTCGCGGTTTTCCTTTTCCTCGCGCCGAGCCTTCGGAAGCTGAAAGGCCACCTCCAGGAAGTTGGCGTTCATGTGCAGCCGGCGGCCCACCAAGATGTTGTCGAGAACCGACATGCGCTTGAACAGCGCGAGGTTCTGGAACGTTCGCGAAATGCCCTTTCGCGCAATGAAGTTCGGGTTGATCTTCTCAAGCACCTGACCCTTGAAGGCCACGGTGCCTTCCTGCGGCTTATAGATTCCGTTGATGCAGTTCAGCATCGAGCTCTTGCCGGCGCCGTTGGGGCCGATGATGGCACGAATCTCGTGCTGGAGGACCTTGAAAGACGTACCGGTGATGGCCCTGACGCCGCCGAAGCTGAGCGAGATGTTGCTCAACTCCAGAATCGGAGCGCCGATGGGAAAGCTTCTCTCCGCTTGCATATCCGTCCCCTAAGTAATCCGCAGCCGCCTTTCGGTCTTCTCAAGACCCTTTCTGTCGATCACGCGCTCTCTGCCCTGAGCACGTCGCGGAAGTTCTTTCGGCCTTCTTTTGAAATGCCGAGGTAGAGTTCCTTCACCTTGTCGTCCGTCAGCAGGCTTTCGGCGGTCCCGTGCAGCATCACGTGACCGGTTTCGATGATGTAGCCGT
Organism: Rhodovibrionaceae bacterium; assembly: GCA_028279885.1. Taxonomy (GTDB): domain Bacteria; phylum Pseudomonadota; class Alphaproteobacteria; order Kiloniellales; family DSM-21159; genus JANQMX01. The sequence continues at coordinate 89,619 of JANQMX010000057.1, forward strand.
AGTCGGCATTCCGGAGCGCAACGTTGGTATTCTGCTCGGCGAGCAGAATGCTGACGCCCTCCTTCTCGTTCAGCTCCTTGACGATGTTGAAGATCTCGGCGACCAGCTGGGGCGCGAGGCCCATCGAAGGCTCGTCGAGCAGCAGCATTTTCGGTTTGGCCATCATGGCTCTGGCGACGGCGATCATTTGCTGTTCGCCGCCAGAGGTGAACCCGGCCTGGCTCTTCCGCCTTTCCTTGAGTCGCTTGAAATAGGCGTAGATCTTTTCGAGGTCGTTCCTGATCTCGGACTTCGACAGCTTTCGCGAATAGGCGCCGGCGATGATATTCTCTTCGACGGTCAAGTGCCCGAAGCAGCGCCTGCCTTCGAGCACCTGAACCATGCCGAGACCGACCATCTCGGCGGGCCCTTGGTTCTTCACCGGGGTTCCGTCGTAGGTGATGGTGCCTTTGGTCACCTTGCCGCGCTCCGCCGCCAGCATCGTGGACACGGATTTCAGGGTCGTGCTTTTTCCGGCGCCGTTGCCTCCCAGCAACGCGACGATGCTGCCCCGCGGCACGGTGAGCGAAACGTCATGCAGGGCGGCGATGACGTTGTCGTAAACGACCTCGATCGTATCGATCACCAATATGTCGTCTGAGTTCGCGCTCATTGAATTCCTATCACCCCATCTTCTCAGGCCCGCACGGCGACTTAGCGTCGGGCGGACGGAACAAGCGCCGAGGGCGGGATCGAAATCGACTTGGAGGCCGCCACCGTTTTCGATCCCGCCACCCGGTTTTAGCTACCGTCAGCCATCAACACTGCTTGGGCGTGATGTTGTTCTCGCTGGCGAACTTGGCCGCGGAGTCCTCGACCAATTGGCGGATGTAGCCGGGATCCAGCGGGGCCTCCCAGTCCGTGACCTGCACGAACTTGTCGCCGTCCCACTGCATCATGGCGAACTTGCCGGCGCCTTCGTGGTTCTCGCAGGAGATGGCGAAGGGTGCGACCATGCCTTTGATGCCGATTTCCTCGAGGCGCTCCTCGGTCATGTTCAGGGCTTCGTAGCCGTCCCTGAACTCGGCACCCGTGACGGCCTGGCCGACCTTGTTGTGCATCTCCTGGGCGTTCCGCATCGCCTCGATCCACATGACGGCAGCACCAAGACCGCGGTTCCAGTACACGGACCCGACACGGCTTTCCTCGGCCAGGTTGCCCTTGCCGGCGCCATAGACCTGTTCCTTGATCCGTTGCACCAGCGGGAAATGATCGCCCGGCAGCGCGTTGGCCATCGCGTAGGTGCCCTTGGCGGAATCCCCGGCCGGGTACATGTCCTCCTCGGCCGCACCGAAGGTCACGTAGATCAGGCGCTCGCGCGGAAACCCGACACGCGCGGCGTTGGTCATCCCGGTCGAGTTCATGCCGGACCCGGCGCCCCAGAAAGTCACCCAATCAGGCTGTTCCCGTCGGACCTGCAGCCACTGCGACTGCTGCTCCAACCCTGGTGGCGGAATCGAGATCTCCACCAGCTCGACGCCCCAATCCCCGGCGATCTTTCGCATCGCGGGCAGAGGCTCGCGGCCATAGGCGGAGTCGATATGAAGGTGCACGATCTTCTTGCCCCTCATGTTTTCGATGCCGCCTTCCTGCTCGGCCATGAACTTCATTTTGACGGCGATCTGCGACCAGTAATGGCTGGCGGCATTGAAGACCCAGGGCCAGACCCGGCCGTCAGCGGCGTCGGTCCGTCCATAACCGTACTGGGCGAGAACGACCTCGTCGTCGGCCATGCGGTTGATGACCGCGTAAGCGCCGGGGGTGCCCAGCGTGTCGAACACAACAATGCGCTGACCGTCCTTTTCGAGCAGGCGCTGATAACACTCGACCGTCTTGACCGCGTTGTATTCGGTCTCGCATTCCTGCCACGTCAGCATGACGCCGTTCACGCCGCCGTTCATATTGACGTAGTTCATGTAATCGATTTGCGCGCCGTAATAGCCCGTACCCATGGCCGAGTAGGGACCAACGCGGCTACTGGCGACGGGGAAATACTGCGTTTCTTGGGCGCCCGCGGCTTGTGGCAACACAAGAGGCGAAGCCAGCGTCGCCACCGCGGCGACCCCGGCGACCGCGGGCAGCCAATTTCGCAATCTCCTTCGTTTCATTTACGTCCTCCCTTGGTTGAAAACTGCATTGGGAATTCCGGCGAACACCGCATCCGTGCGACGACAGGCGTCATGCCCGACGCATGGCGCAGCATTGCCGTGGTGGTTTTCTGAGCCCGAAGGTTTGATCGCCATCTGCCCTGTTCCCGACCGTCTCAGCCGAGACGCGCGGGCAGACTGCGAGTCACACCGAATGCAATCGTCACGCGTTATCCTCCCCGCCCGGATGCCGTCCCGGGTCGCGATCATTCTTTGTCTCCGTGTGAGCGTGGGCGGCGCTACGCGCCGCCTCCTCCACGGAGGCTTCAAGGTCGCGAGATCGACAGTGGCGGTTTGGCGTTTTCGCTCGTTTGGCCGATCTCGACCGCTTTTGCGTGGGAGGAAAGCAAACGCCGTGCCAAGAAATTAACTGTTTATAAATCAGACGAGTAACACATCGCGCTTTCGCTAATTGGACAAAATGTCCAAACGCTCGGACAAATTGGTACGGCCCGGCGTCATTGCGACATCTCGTTGTTGTCGCACCGCCATCGCCGGTCAGGCCGGCATTGTGGGCATTGCCGACTAGGCTCTCTACATCATTCGGACTCTCGCCCTTGGCAGGGCTGTTGTCGCGAGGAGATTGGTCGCCACAGTGGCGGATAGGCCGACACAAGAGTTCGTGTCGCTGCTGGCGCCACCATGCAACCTTTCGCTGCTTTGACTACTTTGGCGGCTGCCGCCCCCGGCAAGATCGCAGCGTTAAGAGCTACGAGCTCGGAGGTCGAACGACATCTTTATGTCGAGAGCTTTAGCCATCTCTTGCTGAAAGCCGACAAAGACATCATTCCTACTCCCACTCGATCGTGCCGGGTGGTTTGGAGGTGACGTCGTAGACCACGCGGTTGATGCCGCGCACCTCGTTGATGATGCGGGTCGCCGTCGCGGCCAGGAAGGCATGGTCGAAGGCGTAGCTGTCGGCGGTCATGCCGTCGGTCGAGGTCACGGCCCGGAGCGCGCAGACGTAGTCGTAGGAGCGCGCGTCGCCCATCACGCCGACGGTCTTCACCGGCAGCAGCACGGCGAAGGCTTGCCAGATGGCATCATAGAGGCCGGCCTTGCGGATCTCGTCGAGATAGACCGCGTCCGCCTTGCGCAAGAGCTCGGCCTTCTCCGCCGTCACCTCGCCGGGAATGCGGATGGCGAGACCCGGCCCCGGGAAGGGATGGCGGCCGATCAAGGTCTCAGGCAGGCCGAGCTCCCGGCCCAGCGCGCGCACCTCGTCCTTGAAGAGCTCCCGCAGGGGCTCGACCAGGGCCATGTTCATGCGCGCCGGCAGGCCGCCGACGTTGTGGTGCGACTTGATGGTGACCGAGGGCCCGCCGGTGAAGGACACGGACTCGATCACATCCGGATAGAGCGTCCCCTGGGCCAGGAAGTCGGCGCCACCGAGCTTGCCGGCCTCCTCCTCGAAGACGTCGATGAAGGTCGCGCCGATGATCTTGCGCTTGCGCTCCGGGTCCTCGACGCCGGCCAGCTTGCCGAGAAAGAGATCGCTCGCGTCGCGATGCACCAGGGGAATGTTGTAGTGCCCGCGGAAGAGGGAAACGACCTCCTCGGCCTCGCCCAGACGCAGCAGGCCATGGTCGACGAAGATGCAGGTGAGTTGCTCTCCGATGGCCTCGTGGATGAGTACCGCGGCGACGGAGGAATCGACGCCGCCGGAGAGGCCGCAAATCACCCGCCGGTCGCCGACCTGCTTGCGGATCGCGTCGATCGCTTCGCTGCGAAAGGCGGCCATGGTCCAGTCACCGCCGCAGCCGCAGATCTTGAGCGCGAAGTTGGCCAGCAACTTGCCGCCGTCGGGTGTATGCACGACCTCCGGGTGAAACATCACCGCATAACGCTTGTTGGCCTCGTCGGCGGTGACCGCAAAGGGCGCGCCTTCCGAAGTAGCAACCACCTCGAAGCCCTCCGGCAAACGCACCACCCGGTCGCCGTGGCTCATCCAAACCTGATGACGCTCACCCGGCTGCCAAACTCCGTCGTAGAGCGTGCAGGGTTCCTTGATCTCCAAGAAGGCGCGGCCGAACTCCTGGTGATCGGAGTTCTCCACGACACCGCCGAGCTGATGGCAGAGAGTCTGCTGTCCGTAGCAGATACCGAGCAGCGGCACCCCGAGATCGAAGGCCAACTGCGGGGCTCGGGGCGTATCGTCGCTGGTGACCGAGGCCGGCCCGCCGGAGAAGATGATGCCGCGCGGCGCGAAGGCGCGGATGCGCTCTTCGTCCGTATTGAAGGGGAAGATCTCGCAGTAGACACCGGCTTCCCGCAGGCGCCGAGCGATGAGCTGTGTCACCTGCGAGCCGAAGTCGAGAATCAGAATACGGTCGTGCATCTCTTGCTGCTTATCTCCCCTAACGTGCGTTTATCGGCCGAGCCACTCTCAGCGCCAGGCGGATAGCCAGGTGAACAAATCCGGCCAGGCGTAGGCGGTCTCCTCCAGCTCGGTGCCGGCGAAGCGCTCGCGGCGGCTGCCCACAGCGGTGCCGCCCATGGCCTCGTAGAAAAAGCGTGCCGGATTGCTGGCCAATACCCATAGCAGGGCACCTCCGTATCCGGCCGCGGCCATCTCCTCGAAGGCGGCCTTCAGGAGATCGCGGCCGATGCCCTGGTCCTGCCAGTCGGGCGCCACGTAGATGGCGTAGATCTCGGCCGGCTGTGGCGCCTTGCGTCCCCGGGTCTCGCCCCAGTTGACGAAGCCGATGACGCCCGACCCTTCGGCGGTGGCGACCAGCACCTCGCCCCGGCGGCCGCGGGCGATGGCTTCGCGCCAGCGCTCCGCCTGACTGGCCGGCGACAGGCTCGCCAAGTAGCGGTCCGGCAGCAGGCCCGGATAGGTTGCCTGCCAGGCTTCTACGTGGACGTCGGCAATCTGCGCGGCGTCCATGGCCGTGGCTTCGCGCAGCTTGACCCCGGCTGCGGTCATCGCGCCTGTCTCTCGAAGACGGCGGCAAAGAAACCATCGGTGCCGTCGCGTCCGGGGAGCAGTTGAAGATAGGGGCCAGGGCACGGCGGCTCATCGGGCAGCGTCTCGGACCAGGCCTGCTCCAGCTCGACAGTGCGGAAGTCCTCGTGCTCGGCGAGGAAGCGATCTGCCTGGCGCTGGTTCTCGACCTCGAGGAAGGAGCAGGTGGCATAGACCAAGCGCCCGCCAGGGCGGACCAGGCGCGCAGCACTGTCCAGGATCTCGGCCTGCAGCGCGATCAACTCGTCGATATCGCTTTCGCGCAGCCGCCACTTGGCATCGGGATTGCGGCGCCAGGTTCCGCTGCCGCTGCAGGGCGCATCGACCAGCACGCGGTCGAAGTCGCGCCGGTGCTTCTTGACCCAAACGTCTCGGGCGCTCTTCAGGGGACGGCGATGGATATTGAATACGCCGGCCCGCTTGAAGCGCGCGGCGCTGCGGTCCAGCCGTCCCTTGGAGGTGTCGCAGGCGACGATGTGCCCCTTGTTGGCCATCTCCGCCGCCATCGCCAGGCTCTTGCCGCCGGCACCGGCGCAGAAGTCGCAGACCCGCATGCCGGGCGCAGCTCCGGTCAGCAGCGCAACGATCTGCGAGCCTTCGTCCTGCACCTCGACCATGCCCTCGCGGAAGGCCTCGAGCCCAGCGATGGGCTTGCGCCCGTCGGCGCGCAGACAGAGCGGCGAGAGCGAACCGGGCAGCGTCTCGATGCCAGCCTCGGCCAGCGTGACTTGCGCCTCCTCCCGTTCTCCCTTCAGGCGATTGACCCGCAGGTCGAGGCCGGCCGGCTGGTTGAGCGCCGCAAGCTCCGCCCCCGTCAATCCGCCGAGTGTTGCCTGCAACGCCGGCCAGAGCCACTCAGGCGTTTCCAGCTTGAGCCACTCCGGCTGCTCCGGATGGTCGAGTGAGCGACCTAGGAGCGCCTCGGCCAACTGCACCTCCTCGGCGCTCAGGCGCTCGGGGCCAAACTTGCTGCCGTCGAAGACGCCGGCCGGGGAGGCCTCGCCAACGATCGCGACATAGGCGAGGACACGGCGGCGGGCGTCGAGCGCCGCAGCACCGGCACGGTCGAGCCACCAGTCCAGCCGCGCACGAGCCCGCATCACGCCGAAGATCATCTCGCTGATGGCCCGCCGGTCCTTCGAGCCGATGAAGCGGCGCTGGCGGAAGTAGTCCTGCACGATGCGGTCGGCGGGCGCCCTCGTCTCCTCCAGGGAGGCGAGGATCTCGATGGCGGCCTGCGTGCGCGCAGACGGAGTCATGTTGGATACCTTACGGAAAAAAAAACCGGCGCGGGTCGCGCCCTCTGTTCAAGCGCTATGGCGGTAATTGGGCGCTTCCCGGGTGATGGAGACATCGTGCACGTGGCTCTCGCGCAGGCCGGCATCGCTGATGCGCAGGAAGCGGGCGCGCGACTGGAAGTCCTCGATGGTGGCCGATCCGGTGTAGCCCATGGCCGCCTTCAGGCCGCCGACGAGCTGGTGGATCACCTGACCCGCCGGGCCCTTGTAGGCCACCCGCCCCTCGATGCCCTCCGGCACCAGTTTCAGGCTGTCCTGCACCTCCTGCTGGAAGTAGCGGTCGGCCGAACCGCGGGCCATGGCACCGATGGAGCCCATGCCGCGATAGGATTTGTAGGAGCGACCCTGGTAGAGGAAGACCTCGCCGGGGCTCTCGTCGGTGCCGGCCAGCAGCGAGCCGACCATGACCGAATGCGCGCCGGCCGCGATCGCCTTGGCCATGTCGCCGGAGTATTTGATGCCGCCGTCGGCGATGGCCGGCGTCCCGTTCTTGCGGCACTCCTCCACCGTGTCCAACAGCGCCGTGAGCTGCGGCACGCCAACGCCGGCGACAATGCGGGTGGTGCAGATCGAGCCGGGGCCGATGCCTACCTTGATGGCGTCGGCGCCATGGTCGATCAGCGCCTTGGCGCCTTCGCGCGTCGCCACGTTGCCGGCGATGACCTGGGCCCGATTGGACAGGCGCTTGACCCGCCCCAGGGCGTCGAGCACGCCGCGCGAATGGCCGTGCGCCGTATCGATGACGATCACGTCGGCTTCCGCATCGAGCAGCGCTTCGGCGCGGGCCAAGCCGTCGTCGCCAACGCCGCAGGCCGCCGCCGCACGCAGGCGACCTTGGGCGTCCTTGCTGGCGCTGGGATGGGCCTGCGCCTTCTCGATGTCCTTGACGGTGATGAGGCCGATGCAGCGGTAGCTGTCATCCACCACCAGAAGCTTTTCGATGCGGTAGTGATGCAGCTTGCGCTTGGCTTCCTCGCGCGACACCCCTTCCTGCACGGTGACCAGGTTCTCCTTGGTCATCAGCTCGCAGACCGGCTGGCCCGGGTCCTCGGCGAAGCGCACGTCGCGGTTGGTCAAGATGCCGACCAGACGCTTATTCTCGCGCTCGACCACCGGAATGCCCGAAATACGGTAGGTTTCCATCAGTGCCAGCGCGTTGCGCAGCGGCTCGTCGGGATGGATGGTCACCGGATTGACCACCATGCCGCTCTCGAACTTCTTGACCCGGCGCACCTCGTCCGCCTGTGCCTCGACGTCCAGGTTCTTGTGAATGACGCCGATGGCGCCGGCCTGGGCCATGGCGATGGCCATGCGGCTTTCGGTCACCGTATCCATGGCGGAGGAGATGAGCGGGATGCCGAGCTCGATCTCTCGGGTCAGGCGAGTCCGCGTATCCGCTTGATTTGGCAGGACATTGGATTCCGCCGGCTCAAGCAGCACATCGTCGAATGTCAGAGCTTCGCGGATATCCATGCCAAGACGCCTTTCTTGCGAGTTGGCGATGCCACGTAACATATGCCCGCCGCCTCGCCAAGCCGATAACGGCAAAGAGACGCACCGCAGGCGGGCAGCAGCCCTGCCCCATAATCAGGGGCGAAAGCCGGTCGCCAGCACGTAGAGCTCGGCCGAATCCTTGCGGCTGGCCTCAGGCTTGACGTGGCGCACCTGGGCGAAGTGCCTGCGCAGGTCATCCAGCAGGCTCTTCTCGCTGCCGCCCTGCAGCACCTTGGCGAGAAAGGCGCCGCCCGGCGCGAGAACCTGCAAGGCGAAGTGCAGCGCCGTTTCCGCCAGCATCATGATGCGCAAGTGGTCCGTCCCGGCGTGCCCCGTCGCGGGCGACGCCATATCGGACATCACCAGGTCAGCGGCACCGCCGAGCGCCGCTTTCACCGCGTCGTCCGCCCCCTCGTCCAGGAAATCGAGCTTGAGGACGATGGCTCCCTCGAGCGGCTCCATCTCCTGAATGTCGACGGCAACGACCTGCCCTTTCGGGCCGCAACGCTCCAGCGCCACCTGGGTCCAGCCGCCGGGTGCTGCCCCCAGGTCCACCACCCGCCCCTGCTTGGGCAGGATACGGTGCTTCTCGTCGATCTGCAGCAGCTTGAAGGCCGCGCGGGAGCGATAGCCACGCGCCTTGGCCTCGGCGACGTAGGGGTCGTTGAGCTGCCGCTCCAGCCACAGCTTGGAGGAGAGCTTACGCCCCTTGGCCGTCTTGACGCGCGTGTGAAGCTGGCGGCCTGCCGGGCGCGAGCCCCGACGGCCGCTCGGGCGCCTGGACCCTTCGGTCACGAGCCGTAGCGACGCTGGGCCGGCGGCAGGCTGCCGCCGGAGCGGTCGAGCCCCATCATGGTCACCAGCAGGCCTTCGCGCAGGCCGCGGTCGGCGACGCGCAGGCGATCGACGGGCCAGAGCCGGCAGATCGCCGTCAGGATGGCGCAGCCGGCGATCACCATGTCGGCCCGGTCGCGGCCGATGCAGGGATGAGCGCAGCGCCGGGCATAGCTCATGTCGGCGATGCGCCAGCAGACGTCGATCACGCTCTGCATGTCCAGGTAACAGCCATCCACGGCCGCCCGGTTGTAGCGTGGCAAGCCCTTCTGCACGCCGGCCAAGGTCGTGACGGTACCGGAGGTGCCCAGCATCTGGACACCGCCGGCCTCGACCAGGGGTCTGAGGCCGACCTCCGCCTCGAAGGGCGCCAAGGCCGCCTCAACCTGATCGACCATCTCCTCGAAGAGGCGGGCCGTCACCTCGCGGCCGCCATGGCGTTCAGTCAAGGTGCCGACGCCGATGGGCACCGAGTGCCAGGCGCGCAGACCTGCGTCCTTCGCCGGACTCTCCTGCTGCCGACCGCTACGCCGCGACATCCAGGTGATCTCGGTCGAGCCGCCGCCGATATCGAACACCAGGGCGTCATCGATCGAGGAGTCGAGCAAGGGCAGGCAGCCGAGCAAGGCCAGTTGCGCCTCCTGCTCCGTCGAGATGATCTCGAGCTCGATCCCCGTCTCCTCTTCGACGAGGCGTAGGAAGGAATCGCGGTTCCGCGCCCGACGGCAAGCCTCCGTGGCGATGGCCCGCACTTGGGTTGCCGACTTGCGTTCGATCTTCCGGGCGCAAATGTGCAGTGCGTCGACCGTGCGCTGCATGGCATCTTCGCTCAGCGCGCCGCGGCGGCCCAGCCCCTCGCCCAGGCGCACGATGCGGGAAAAGGCGTCGATCACGCGAAAACCCCGCGCATTCGGGCGCGCAATCAGCAGACGGCAGTTGTTGGTTCCAAGGTCGATGGCGGCATAGACATCGCGTCGCCCGTTGCCGGCCCGGCCCATGCGCAACGCGTCGTCGAATCCAGCGCAACCAGACGACGTCACGCCTCCCCTCCTCTGCTCATTCTCTCCGGTTTTCCCGGAATATGGTTAACTGTCGGCGCAATAATGTCGCAATTTTCGTAGTACGGCAAATCCGGGGAGTCGCAAGCTCGTCAAGCCAGCTCTGCGGAAAGCTTGCCAGGCCCGACCAAGGCGCCTAGATACAGCGATCTCGCGCCAGCGATCGTTGCAGGAACCGCTGTAACGATGGGGGATAGTTTAATGGTAGAACGACGGGTTCTGACCCCGTTAGTCCAGGTTCGAATCCTGGTCCCCCAGCCAAGCCTTTCAAAGGCTTAGCTTGTTGCGGCATGAGTACGGCACGTTCGAACCAACAGAGCGTTCCAAGATCGTGTCGAGGCTTATCCAGGCGCTAGCCCGTCACCCCCAAAGGCCTTGTCTCGGGAGTCCCGGCGAGATCCGCTTGATTGGCCGCGACCGAGCCTTAGCCTGTTCCGCATGCGGGACATAAATCTCAAGGCCACCGAATACTTCGAAGCCGTGGCGCGTCTGGGCACCGTTACGAAGGCGGCCGGAGAACTCGGGGTTTCCCCCTCGGCCGTCAGCCAGCAGATCCGCCTGCTGGAGGCCCAGTTTGGGGTAAAGCTCTTCCGGCGCGAAAAGCGTCGGCTGCGCCTGACCATCGACGGCGACCGGCTCTTCCAAACGACCACACAAGCGTTCGGAGCCCTTCGAAACGCGCGCAATGCAATCGCACGGCAGCGAGACACGCGCAGCCTGACGATACGGGTGTCACCCAGTTTCGGTGTCCGCTGGCTGGGGCCTCGGATCGCCGGCTTCGCGGCGGCCAATCCGGACTGGAACATCCGGATCGATGCGACGCCGGACTTTTCCGCGTTCGAGACGGAAGCGGTGGATTTCGATCTTCGCTATGGTCTGGGGGACTGGGCGGGTCTGACTGTGGTGTGCATCATGCGCGACCTTATCCTGCCGCTGTGCAGCCCGAGCTATCTGGAGCGGTGGCAGGAGAGCGACGATCCGGTCCGCCGGCTGAGAGAGGCCCGGCTGATCGACAGCGTCAAGACGCTCTACCGCTGGGACCTTTGGCTCGCCTCGAACCGGCTCGAATTGCCGGACTTGAGCTATCCCTTCCGGTTCGACCGCTCGTCCATGTCGATCGAGATGGCGAAGCGAGGCGGCGGCGTTGCCTTCGACAGCGCCATGCTCTGCCTCCCCGAGCTCCAGCGCGGCGAACTGCTGCCCTTTGCTCCCGGCATTCCCGCCATCGAGTTTCCGGCCTACTGGTTCGTCTGCCCGTCGCGGCACCTGAACAGACGGATCGTGAACCGCTTCGCAGACTGGATCGGCACCGAAGCGAACGAGCATGAAGCACGGGTGCGCGGGATACTCGAAGAGCTCGGGTGCTCCTATCGGCAGGCGACGGGCCCGGAGCTGCTGGAGGGAGACAGACCTCAGTAGATCGTCAGCGCCGGTAGGAACGAAATGAGGAAGAGCACCGCAAGCGCCACGGCATAGAACGGCAAAAGCGCGCGTATGACCTCGCCGATACCGACTTGGGCGATGGCCGACGAGATAAAGAGCGTGGTGCCGACCGGCGGCGTATAGAGGCCGATCGAAAGGTTCACCACCATCATCAGACCGAGCTGCACCGGATCAAGGCCGATCGCCTGTCCGATGGTCACGAAGATCGGACCGAGCAGCAGGACCGCCGCCGGCAGGTCGAGGAACGCACCGACAATCAACATCACGAGATTGAGGGCAAGGATCACCATCCAGGGCTCTTGAATGGTGGCGGCGACCCAGACGGCAAGCTCCTGCGGCACACGTTCAGCGGTCAGGACCCATTGGACGGTAGAAGAGGCCATGATGATGATCATCACCGCCCCGGTCATCATGGCGGTATCCACAGAGGCCCGCCAGAGGCTCCCGAAGGTCAGATCGCGGTAGATCAGCCCGCTGACCAGGAGCGCATAGGCCACCGCCATGACGCTGACCTCGGTGGGCGTCGCGACACCGAAGCGTAGCGTGCCGATCACGAAGACCGGCATCAGGAGGGCCGGAACGGCGACGAAGACCTGACCGCGGAAGGCCTTGAAGCCCCCCTCGAGCGGGGCGCGGGGCAGATTCTTCCGCAGGGCGACGAACCAGACCATCGTGAAGATGCCGAGCCCGAGCAGCAGCCCCGGCAGGATTCCGGCGACGAAGAGGTCCACGACCGAAGTGTTCGACACAAGGCCGTAGAGAATCAGCGGAATCGAAGGCGGGATGAGCACGGCGATCGTTGAAGAGGAGGAGTTTATCGCCGCAGCGAAGCCCCCGGGGTAGCCCGCCTTCTTCTGGACCGGAATCAGAGCATTGCCGAGCGCTGTCGCATCGGCGACGGCCGAGCCGGAAACGCCGCCGAACATAACGGACCCGAGGATGGAGACCTGCCCCAGGCCGCCCTTGAACCGGCCGACGAGGAGCCGTGCGACGTTGACCAGATACTCGCCGAAGCGGCCGGACATCATCAGGTTGCCCGCAAGGATAAAGAAGGGGATCGCGAGCATCGGAAAGCTTTGGGTCGGGGTGTAGAGGCGCTGGGCGAGCACCGCCATGGGCTTGCCATCGAACCAAAGCGCCACGGCGGCCGCGCCCAGCAGGGCATGGGCGACGGGAACCGAAAGGGCGAGAAGGAGAAGAAAAACCCAGAGGAGCGGCGCGGTCATCGGTTCAGCTGAGGCTTGTCCGCGCCCCGGTAACACCGCCGCCCATGAGAAGGCGGACGGACTCCAGTGCGACGATCAGGGCCATGCAGCCGAAGCCGTAGACGAGGCTCGCATAGCCCCAAACCTGCTTGATGCCGAGGGTGGCGAGGGTCTGGAACGTCGAGGCTTTCAGGATCGGCTGGCTCGACCAGAGCACATTGATGCAGATGATCAGGACGGCGATCTGGACGGCGAGCGGAAGGACGCACTGTCCGCGCGGGCCGAGGAGATTGGGCAGGACGGTTACGGAGATGTTCCGGCCCCTGGCGGCCGCGACCACGACGCCGCCGGCGACAAGCCATGGCAGAAGCACGGCGTGGATTTCATAGGCCCAGGGGATTCCCTCGCCCAGGCTGTAGCGCAGCACCACATTGATGAAGAGCAGGACGAACATCGCCAAGAGGCAGAGAACGGCGATGAGCCGCCCGCTCCAATCCAGCGCGTCGATCCCATGGCCTACCCAGGCAAGGAAGGGGCCCGAAGACCCCTTCCCAGTCTCGGAGGCGGACCTCATTCGAGGCCGGCAGCTTTCTTCAACGCGTCGACCAACTCAGGAAAGTCCTCGGCGTAGCGGTCGTAAACCGACGCCGTCGCGGCCTGGTAGGCGGCCTTGTCGGCGTCGGCGAACTTGGCGCCCTCCGCTTCCATCTTCGGACGCAGCGTCGCGTCGCCCTTCAACGAGAGCCCGCGCTGGATCTCACCCGCCGAGGCGGTTGCCTCCAGGGCGCAATTCTGCGTCTTCTCGTCGAGGCCCGACCACCAGGCGAGGCCCGCGACGACCGGGGTCGATTCGTACTTGTGGCCCGTCATGGTGACATAGGGCGTGATGTCATGGAGCTTCGCCGAGTAGATGTTGGTCAGCGGATTCTCCTGGCCTTCGAAGACGCCGGATTGCAAGGCCGAAGGTAGCTCCGACCAGGCAAGCGGGGCCGGATTTGCGCCGAGCGCTTCGAAGATGGCCAGGGTCATCGGGTCGGGCGGGGTCCGGATCTTCATGCCCTGGACGTCACCCGGGTCCGAGACGTTCTTGCTGGTGTGGGTGATGTTGCGGATTCCATTGTCCCAGAACCCGAGGATCTTGAGCCCCTTATCCTGAGCACGGCTGTCCAGCATATCGCCGACGTCCCCATCCACCACGCTCCATGCGGTCGGAAGATCGTTGAAGAGGAACGGCAGCCCCAGAAGACCGATCTCCGGAACGACCTGACTCATCGCGCCCTGGGAGTTGGCGGTGATCTGGATCACGCCCGCCGTGGCCGAGGTCAGCATCTCGGCGTCGTCGCCCATGGTGGCGGACGGCGCGTGGTTGACCGTGTGGCCCGAGCAGGCCGCGAACGCGTCGGCCCAGGCCTCCGCCGCGATGTAGCGCGGGTTCCCGGGATTGGCGCCGTGGGCAAAGATCACCTCGTCGGCGTAAGCCGCACCGGCAATCATCGTAGAGGCGGTCAGGACCGCCATCAGTTTGATCTTCATGGTTGTTTCCTCCCTTTTTCTTCAAGACCTGAAGCAGCGTCCGCTTCAGGTGCAGTCACTCAGTGGATCAAAGCTCCACCATTCACATCGACCTCCGTTCCCGTGCAGTAGGCAGAGAGGTCGGACGCAAGAAAGAGCGCGCAGCCCGCGACGTCGGACGCCTCGCCCGCACGGCCCATAGGAATGCCGGCGAGGACTTGCGCGCGCATTTCGTCGGTGAGCTTGCCGGCCGTGATGTCGGTCGCGATGAAGCCCGGGCAGATGGCGTTGGAGCGGACGTTGTCGGGTGCCAGTTCTCGCGCCATTGCCTTGGTAAGGCCGAGAATACCCGCTTTCGCCGCCGAGTAGTGCGGGCCGCCGAAGATACCGCCGCCCCGCTGCGCCGACACCGAAGAAAGATTTATGATCGACCCCGACCGTTGCGCGCGCATGGACGGGATGACCGCCTGGCTCATATAGAGCGTGCCGCGCAGCGAGACGTCGGTGACGGCGTCGTAGTGCTCTGGCTCGATCTGCATCAGCTTGAGGGGCTGGGTGATGCCGGCGTTGTTGACCAGGATGTCGACCCGGCCCCACCTCCCTAACAGGGCTTCAACCGCGGCTTGGACGGCAGCCTTGTCGGTGACGTCGCAGGCCATGCCCACATGCTCCGCGCCCAGATCCTCGGCGGCCGCCTCTGCCTCGTCCTTATCCAGATCGAGGATCGCGACGGTTGCGCCGTGCTCGGCGAACAGCCGGGCAATCGCCTTGCCGAGACCCCGAGGGCTTGCTCCCCCCGTGACGATTGCAAATCTGCCGTCAAGAAGACCCATCTTTCCGTTCCCCGCGCGACCGGTCATAGCCAGCCCTTGATCTGTTTCACGACGCCTTTGGTGGAGATGCCGTAGAGGTCATGCAGCGTCGGCAGCGCACCCGCTTCGAGAAACTCGTCCGGCAGGCTGATCATCCGAAAGGTCGGCGCTAGGCCGGCCAGCAAAAGCTCCTTCGCCACCGCTTCTCCAAGCCCGCCATTCGTACTGTGGTTCTCGGCCACGACGACGAGACGCCCCCGACCGGACTCCTTCAGGATGGTCTCCACGTCGAGCGGCTTGATGGTGGGAACATGCAGGACGGCCACATCCACCTTGTCCTTCGCCAGTATCTCGGCGGCATCCAGCGCGCGCATGGTCATGATGCCGGTCGAGATGACGAGGACATCCGCGCCCTCGCGGATCATCTGCGCTTTGCCCAACTCGAAGCGGTAGTCGGGTTTGTGGCGGGTCAGCACGCTTGGCACTTTGCCCCGCAGCAACCTGGCGTAGACCGGGCCCGTGTGCGCAGCCATCGCCGGCACCATTCCGGTCAAGTCGCAGGCATCGCAGGGATCGATGACAACCATGTTCGGCAGGCCCCGGAAGATTGCGAGATCCTCGGTCGCCTGATGACTCGGCCCGTAGCCGGTGGTCAGCCCCGGCAGGGCACAGGCGATCTTGACCGGCAGGTTCTCCTCGGCAATCGCCATGGCGATAAAGTCGTAAGCCCGGCGCGATGCGAAGACGGCGTAGGTCGTCGCGAAGGGCAGGAAGCCTTCTCTCGCGAGGCCGGCCGCGGCGGAGAACAGCAGCTGCTCGGCCATGCCCATCTGGTAGAAGCGCTTCGGCATGGCCTTCGCGAAGACATGCAGGTCGGTGTACTTGGAGAGATCGGCCGAAAGGCCGACGATCCGTTCGTCCGTCTTGGCCAGGTTCACGAGCGCATGGCCAAAGGGTGCCGCGACCGTGTCATAGCCCTCGGCCGCAAGCGATGCGATCATGGCCGAGGTCGCAACCTTCTGGCCATCGGGCCCCAGCTGAACCCGGCGCGGCTCGTACTTTCGTTTCATAGAGGCAAGCGTCATGCCGGCCTCGCGTCTTCCAGCTTGGCCAGAGCTCTCGACCACTCGTCGGCTTCGACGCGCACGAAATGGGTGATCTCGCGGTTCTCGAGGAAGTCGACGCCCTTGCACATCTTCGTGTGGCAGATGATGACGCGCGGCTTCGGCTCGGTCAGGGCTCGGGCCGTATCGAAAGCCGCGACCAGCGCGTCCAGATCGTTCCCGTCGACTTCCTGGGCGTGCCAGCCGAAGGCCGCCCATTTCGGCGCCTCGGCGCCGACGGCCAGCGCGTCGCGCGACGGTCCATCGGCCTGCTGATTGTTGAAATCGACGATGCAGATCAGGTTATCGAGCCGCCATTGGGTGGCCGACATCACGGCCTCCCAGGTCGCGCCCTCGCCCAGCTCGCCATCGGACATCAGGTTGTAGACGAAGGCCGGGTTGTTCTTGCGCTTAAGCCCCAACGCCATCCCAACGGCGATTCCGAGCCCCTGACCGAGCGAGCCGCCGGTGATCTCCATCCCCGGCGTATAGCTTGCCATGCCGGACATGGGCATGCGCGAGTCGTCCATCCCGTAGGTCTCGAACTCCTCCTCGGGCAGGATTCCCGCCTCCATCAGCGCTGCGTAAAGCGCGATGGCATAGTGGCCGATCGACAAGAGAAAGCGGTCGCGGCCCTCCCACTCCGGATCCTCCGGGCGATAGTCGAGCGCATGGAAGTACGAGGTCGCCAGAACGTCCGCGACGCCAAGTGCCTGACCGATGTAGCCCTGGCCCTGCACCTCGCCCATCAGCAGCGCCTTGCGCCGGATGTTCCAGGCGCGCATCTCCAGCGACACGTTCGACAGGTTGCCTACGCGCGGCTGCGCGGCCATCCAATCCTCCCTGAATTCTTGTTCTTTGATGGAGTGATAGCAGCGCGTGGCGCCGCTGAAACTTTCGAAAAACGCAAAACTTGTTTAGAAAATCTTCAAAGAAGGATCTCTCGATCCCAGGCGACGCTGCGCCTTACGCGCCTGAGCGCAGCTTGCCCGGCGTCGTTCCGGTCGCCGCCTTCACGCGGCGGGTCATATGGGATTGGCTGGAAAAACCGGTGCGAAAAGCGATCTCCGACAGCGGCAGCGTGCTGGAACGGATCATCTCGATGGCGCGTTCCGTTCGCCGTTTCTGCAGATATTGCGCCGGCGGCTCGCCCACGTGTTCCCTGAAGACCCGCGCGAAATGAAAGGGGCTCATGCCGACAAGGGCGGAGAGATCGCTCAATCGCAAAGGCTCGCCCAAGCGATCCTCGATCGCCATGAGGACGCGGCGCAAGTCGGCGCGACCGACCTCGGAGCGCTGCAGATCCACGAGCCGCATTCTTTTCTGGGTGGCGCGCAGCACGCCCAAGGCGATGAGATAGGACCGCGCGTCCATTTCCATGGAGCATGGCGGGTCGGCGGCATCCATGGCGCGCTGAAGATAGGCTTCCGCATCCCGCGCCGCGGCATGATCGGACAAAGCGAAGAAGTCCTCCGGCTCGGCGATGTGGGAGAGCCCGGCTTCGTCGGAGACCTCGCAAAGCAGGCTTTGCTTGAAATAGAAGTGGCCGTATTCGACGACGCCTTCGGAGGAGAACTTGCCGCCGCTGTGCGGCCGCTGGAGTGACAGCGCCCCAATCCGCGCAGTCGGCAAAGGGGAGGCCGCGAGGCGCCGGGCCGACGCACCGCCGACGTGATAGGTGAGCACGTAGTGGTCGACGCCGCGGAAGTACAGGCCGTGGCCGAGCGTCCGGCGATGTCGCACCACCGGCATATTCCACCGCTCCTGCACGCCGAGAATAGGCGGCATGTTCGGGCCCACCAGCGCTCGGTAGACACCGCAGTGTTCAGGTTCGTGCTCGAAAGAGTGAATACCCATCGGTGCCTCCGGGCAGACTTCTGCACGCTAAGGGCTCGGCGCCTCTCACCGCAAGGCCGTGCCATACGACGCCGCAGCCACGTGCAAGACGGCAGCTCTCCTTATCCTATCTCTCGATAGAAGTGAAACACTGTGCAGTCCACGCAAACGATGTCGAAGATAAAAACACAGACCAAAACAAACACAATACTTGTCAATATAGAACCTCAAAAAACCACATTATTACTATCGCTATTAAATGCAATTACAGGACGAACACTGTAGGTTTCCGACAAATCCGAACCGACACGCAGGCAACGCTGAACCCGGAGCGCACAAACGATGAATGCAAAACTCGAACCGCTGACACCCGACAACAGTCAACTGATCATCATCGACCAACAGCCGCAGATGGCCTTCGGCGTGCAGTCTATCGACCGCCAGGTCCTAAAGAACAACGTCGTCGCCTTGGCCAAGTCAGCGAAGCTCTTCGATATCCCGACCACGATCACCACGGTCGAGACCGACAGCTTCTCCGGCCATACCTATCCCGAGATCCTGGCCGTGTTTCCCGATCACCCTTTGCTAGAGCGCACTTCGATGAACTCGTGGGACGATCAGAAGGTACGCGATGCTCTGGCCAAGAACGGCCAGAAGAAGGTGGTCGTTTCCGGGCTCTGGACGGAGGTCTGCAACACCATGTTCGCCTTATCGGCGATGGCTGAAGGCGGCTACGAAATCTACATGGTCTCCGACTCCTCGGGCGGTACGACACAAGAAGCGCACGACTACTCAATGCAGCGGATGGTCCAGGCTGGCGTCGTGCCGATGACCTGGCAGCAAGTCCTGCTCGAGTGGCAGCGGGATTGGGCCCGGCGCGACACCTACGATGCCGTCATGGACATCGTGCGCGAGCACTCCGGTGCCTATGGCATGGGCGTCGACTACGCCTACACACTGGTCCACAAGGCGCCTGAACGGGTACCCCATGGCCCACGCCTCGACCCGGTTGCCGCCAGTGGAGCGGCCAAAGCCGCCGAGTAAGACGCCAGCTGCCAAGCCCGCCCCTTCCACCATCGGGTCGGGCTTGCTGAGTTATAGCCCCTTCATCGGAGACTGACGGATGACCATACGCCGACGCGCGGTCGTAGGCGCGCTGGCGGCCACCTCCGCACTTGCCGGACTGCGGCCGCGTTTCGCCTGGAGCCAAAACATGACCGACGCCCCTGACACGATCCTCAGAAACGGACGCATCACGACCCTCGACCCGGCCAAGCCCGAGGTGACCGCCATTGCCGTGAAAGAGGGGCTGGTGGCCGCCACCGGTGACGATGCCGAGATCATGCCGCTGGCCGACAATACGACCGAGGTGATCGACCTCGGCGGACGCCGCGTCATCCCAGGGCTCAACGACAGCCACACCCACCTCATCCGCGGCGGCCTCAACTACAACATGGAGCTGCGCTGGGAGAACGTCCCCTCTGTCGCTGACGCGCTTCGCATGCTGAAGGAGCAAGCGGACCGTACCCCGGCGCCGCAGTGGGTCCGGGTGGTTGGCGGCTGGTCCGAGTTTCAGTTCGCCGAGCGGCGCATGCCGACGTTGGAGGAGATCAACGCGGCCGCGCCTGACACGCCGGTCTTCATCCTCCACCTCTACGGCCGCGCTCTGCTCAATCGCGCCGCTCTCGATGCGCTCGGGATGACCAAAGAGACACCCAACCCGCCGGGCGGCACCATCGAGCGGGATGCCGCCGGCACCCCCACGGGGCTGCTGCTCGCCACCCCCTCCGCCTTCATTCTCTATTCGACCCTGGCGCGCGGCCCCAAGCTGCCGGTCGAGGATCAGATCAACTCGACGCGTCACTACATGCGGGAGATGAACCGGCTCGGCATCACCTCGGTGATCGATGCCGGCGGCGGCGGACAGAACTTCCCGGAGGACTACGACGTCATTCAGCGGCTGCACGACGACGGCCAGTTGACCTTGCGCATTGCCTACAACCTCTTTGCCCAGAACCCCGGCGGCGAGCTCTCCGACTACGAGCGCTGGGTCGGCATGACGGAACCGGGCGCTGGCTCTGACATGCTGCGCATGAACGGCGCCGGCGAGAACCTCACCTGGTCGGCCGCCGACTTCGAGAACTTCCTGGAGCCGCGGCCGGACCTGGCGCCGACCATGGAGGAAGAGCTGGAGCCCATCGTCGCGCTCTTGGCGTCGAACAAATGGCCCTTCCGCATCCACGCCACCTACGACGAAACCATCGATCGGTTCCTGACGGTCTTCGAGCGGGTCAACGGCCGCCAACCCTTCGAGACCCGGTTCATCATCGACCATGCGGAAACCATCAGCCCGCGCAACATCGAGCGCATCAAGGCGCTGGGTGGCGGCATCGCGATCCAGCATCGCATGGCCTTCCAGGGCGAGTACTTCGTCGAGCGCTACGGCGCCGAGGCGGCCCAAGCCACGCCCCCGGTCGGCCGCATGCTCGAGATGGACGTTCCCGTCGGCGCGGGAACGGACGCCACCCGCGTCGCCTCCTACGACCCCTGGGTTGGACTCTACTGGATGACGACGGGCAAGACCTTGGGCGGCCTGCCGCTCTATCACGAAGACAACGTGCTGGAGCGCGAGACGGCGCTTAAGCTCTGGACCCAGGGCTCGGCCTGGTTCTCCGGCGAAGCCGAGGTCAAGGGAACCCTGGCACCGGGCATGTACGCCGACCTTGCCGCCTTGTCCGCCGACTACATGTCGGTGCCGCCAGAGGAGATCCGTCGCATCAACGCGGTCCTGACGATGGTGGGAGGCAAGGTTGTCTACGGCGAGCAGGACTTCGCCGACCTTTCTCCGCCGCTGCCGCCGGCCTCGCCGGGTTGGAGCCCGGTCGACGTCGCACCGAGCCCGGGAATGCGGGCAGAGGCCACAGGAGGAGCACCTGCGTTCGCAAGAGCCTGTCATGACGGCTGCAGCAATCACTGCACGCTGCATGGCCACGATCACCAGATCGCTTGGAGCAAGCCCATCCCTGTGGCCGATAAGAACAGCTTTTGGGGCGCGCTCGGCTGCTCCTGCTTTGCTGTGTAGGCCGAACCATGCTTGCGAAAAGCCCCGCGGTTCTGATTGCCCTTATGCTCGGCGTTGCGCCGCCGCTTGGCGAGACCCTTGAGTTCGAGGGCCGCGTCGAGGCCGCGCACAATGCCGCGCTCTACAGCCACCTGAACGGCATCATCACCGAGATCGCCTTCGAGGGCGGCGAGGCGGTGCAAGCTGGCGATCCGTTGATCACCATCGATCCGGCGGAGTTCGAGCTCGCGGTTGCCGAGGCCAAGGCCGCTTTGGAGCGGGCGCGCGCCAATCAGACCTTGGCGCGACAGCAGGCCACGCGAGTGCGCGACCTCTCCGGCCGCGGCGTCGCGACAGAGGCGCGGCAAGACGTAGCAGAAGCCGAGCTCGCCGTCGCGCGTGCCGAAACCTTGATGGCGGAAACGGCGCTGGAACGCGCAGAGCTCGACCTTCGGCGCACCGTCATACCCGCACCCATCGCCGGCTTTGTCAGCCGGCCTATGGCTTTGGTGGGCACTTTCGTCGAGGCCGAGGCAGGGCCTCCGCTGGGTCTCATCGTTCAGTTGAACCCGGCCCTCGTCGCCTACCAGGTCCCCTACGCCGTCCGACTGGAAACCATGGAGAAGAGTGGCGCGAAAACACTCGACGAGCTTTTCCAGCACATCACCCTTGAGCTGGTTCTGCCCAACGGACAGGCCTACCCCTCGACCGCACGGCCGCGCTTCACCGACGCGACGGTCGACCCGGAAACGGGCGACCTGACGCTCTGGGCGCACTTCGACAATCCGAACTGGATTCTGCGGCCGGGCATGCGGCTGACGGTGCTCTCGAACATCCCGGTGCGAGAGGGCTCCGGCCCGTCGGTCCAGTAGACGTGTCGACCACCGCGGAAGACAAAGGCGCCGCTCAGTCAGGCCCTACAGTGTCCTCACCGCTGGCGCCTTTCGGGTATCGGGCCTTCGCTATCCTTTGGGTCGCGACCGTCGTTTCCAACGTCGGCACCTGGATGAACGACGTGGGTGCCGCCTGGCTGATGACGGAGCTGGCACCCAGCCCGGCTCTCGTGGCTCTCGTTCAAACGGCCACGACGCTTCCCGTTTTTCTCCTGGCCCTGCCCGCCGGAGCGATTGCCGATATCGTCGACCGCCGAAAGTTGCTGTTGCTCGTCAATCTTCTGATGGCCGTGACCGCCAGTCTCATGACCATCCTGGTCTGGTCCGGGGCCATGACGGTCGAGCTTCTGCTGCTCTTCACCTTCCTGCTCGGTGCCGGCGCGGCCTTCATCGCACCGGCCTGGCAAGCCATCGTGCCGGGTCTGGTTCCGCGCGAGGCGCTACCGGCGGCCATCTCGCTCAACAGCGTCGGAATCAACGTCAGCCGGGCCATCGGCCCGGCCCTGGCGGGCGCGCTGATCGTCTCGGTCGGCCTCTACGCACCTTTCCTGGTGAACGCGCTGAGCTTCATCGGCATCGTCCTCGCCCTTTGGTTCTGGCGCAATGCAGACAGCAAAACCGGAACGCTGCCGGCCGAGAAGCTGCTGCCGGCCATGCTGGCCGGCCTGCGCTACGCCAGCCACAGCCCGCCGCTTAAGCACACCATTCTGCGCGCCATCACCTTCTTCGTCTTTGCCTCCGCCTATTGGGCGATGCTGCCGCTGATCGCCCGGGATGTGCTCGGTGGTGGCTCGGGGCTCTATGGGCTGTTGCTCGGTTGCGTCGGCGTGGGTGCGGTCAGCGGTGCCGTTGCCTTGCCGAAGCTGCGGCGGCATCTGGAGATCAACCGCTTGGTTCTGCTCGGCTCTCTCGGCACGGCGGCAGCCATCGCCATCATGGCGTCAATCCCTCACCCCGTCGCCGCGGCGGCGGCGGCGCTCGTGGCAGGCAGCGGCTGGATTGCCGTGCTGTCGAGCTTCAACGTCTCGGCGCAGACGGCGCTCCCCAACTGGGTGCGCGCCCGGGGCCTGTCGCTCTTTCTGACCGCGTTCTTCGGGGCTATGTCCGGTGGCGCCCTGCTATGGGGCCTGCTTGCCGAAGAGCTCGGCGTCGCAACGACGCTGCTGGTCGCGGCCGCAGCGATGGCGGTTGTCGCACCGCTCGCCCTCCGGATTCGGCTGACGGCTGGTGACGGCAGCCAGCATGCGGCGAGCCTGCACTGGCCGGCCGCGCCCATCGTGCCTGAGGACGTATCGCAGACAGGCCCGGTCATGGTGACCGTGGACTACCGCGTCGACCCGGCAAAGCGCGCCGTCTTCGACCAGCTGATGCAGCGGTTGCGTGAAAGCCGCCTACGCGACGGCGCCTACAGCTGGCAGCTCTACCAGCCTCTGGAGGAGGAGGGCCTGCTGCGCGAAGCCTTCATGCTCGGCTCCTGGCAGGACCATCTGCATCAGCACGAGCGGGTCACGGAAGCCGAGCGCAGCCTCCAAGCGGAGATCAGGCAGCAGCTCTTGCCCGGTGGCGACCCGGTGGTGCGGCACCATCTGCCGGCTCGGTTGACGGACAGCTGATACGTCTGGCCGAGCCTTCGGGCTCTGTGACCCCCCTGTGATGGAAACTCCTGTGGCAGAGCTATGAGAAGCGCAATGTCACTTCGGAGTAACTGGCAATCGCAGCAAATAATCCTCACAACTAGGCCAACTCCTGGGCTGGGATGAGATTTGCAGGACCCCTGTCTTGACTGAAGCATCCGAACCCAACGGAGGTCCGATGATGAAGTTTCTGAATTGCACCTTGGCCGCCGCCCTCGGCCTATTCCTAGTCCTTGGGCACAACCAGACGGCCGAGGCAGCAAGCGTTACGCTTGGCGGCCCCGCCGATTTGGACTTTACGATTGACGCCGGCGAAACCGACGACATCACCCTCACTTTAGGAATGGATTTCGACTTAGCACTGACCGCTTCCAGCTTGGTGGGAGACCCCTTCGATAGCGCCACCTTGTCGGTTTTCGACGAGGGCTCATCGACGGAAGTCTTCTCGCTGCCTCTGCTGGTGGGCGCTTCGCTGACCGGCCCGCTGGGAACGCTGGCCGCCGGTGAATACACCTTCAGCTTCTTCGATCCGGAGGAGATCGTCAGCGGCATGCTGTCGTTGGCGCTCGACCCGAGCGGCACGACACCGCAGCCGGTACCGCTACCGCCTGCCGCATTGCTGTTCCTGTCGGCCATCGGCCTCGTGGCAGCAGCGCGCCGCTTTAACCGCGTGAAAGCAAGCTGACCACTTACACCTTTTTGTCTCGAGAGCTTAGCGGCCCGGAGCCTTCCCGCTCCGGGCCGGTTCTTTTTCGCACCCTGGCTGCACCACCATCTGGACCTCTGGGCGCTTCGCACCGCAAACTCACCCGATGCAACGGCCACACGGGCAGACGCGATGCCATCGGACCCTTTTCGCCTCGGCGTCTTGATGCTGGAGACGCGCTTCCCGCGCTTTCCGGGTGAAGTCGGACATCCCGAGACCTTCTCCTTCCCCGTCGACTACGAGCGGGTGCCGGGTGCCGTGGTCGACCGCGTGGTGAGCGGTGAGGCCCTACCTGCTGAGCTGCAGCAGGTCTTCTGCGCTGCGGCGAGAGATCTCGCGGCACGAGGCGCCACGCTGATCACAACGTCATGCGGCTTTCTCTCTCCGATACAGGAAGAGCTGGCTGCGGCCAGCGGGCGGCCAGTGATCGCCTCCTCCATCCTGCTGCTGCCCTTGCTCCGCAGCCTCTATGGTCCGGATGTAGCCTTGGCTGTCCTCACCTTCGACGACCGAAAGCTCGGAGCCGTTCATCTTCCTCCAGCCGCAGGCCCGGTGACAATCGGCGGCCTGCCGCGCGAGGGGGCGCTCTACACCGCTATCGCCGAAGACCAAGAGCAGCTCGATCAGGACGCCGCCTTGGTCGACTGTCTGGCCGCGGCTCAAACGCTTTGCTGCAAGGCGCCCCGCCCCGCGGCGCTGCTGCTGGAGTGCACCAATCTATCGCCCTACAAGGCGACTCTGCGAGAGGCGCTTGGCCTTCCCATCTACGATCTGGTCGACGCGGTGCTGTGGCAAGCAAAGGCCGCCGGTTGGTCGGAGCGCTCGAAACCGATCTAAGCACCGCCGTCTTCCTATTGCGCAGGCGATGTTTCACGTTAAACATTTTGCGTCGAAGAGTTTGAGACCAAAAAACCATAGAAAACATCGGAAAAAACGGAGGCTTCACAATGAAGGGAATTCTCTCGACGGCTGCGGCCTTGGCACTCATGACCGCTCTGGCTCCTGCCCAAGCGGCAGAGAAGTGGGACATGCCGCTGGCTTACTCCGCCACCAACTACCACTCGGAGAACGCTGCCCTCTTCGCGAAGGCGGTCACCGAAGCAACGGGCGGCGAGCTTGAGATCGTCACCCATCCCTCGGGCTCGCTCTACAAAGGCGGTGAGATCTACCGCGCCGTGCGCACCGGCCAGGCGCCGATCGGTGAGCGCCTGATGTCGGCGCTGGGTAACGAACATCCGATCTTCGAGATCGATGCCTTGCCCTTCCTGGCCAGCAGCTTCGAGGCGGCGCACGATCTCTACCTGGCATCCCGCCCGGCCGTCGAGAAGATCCTCGATGAGCAGGGCCTGGTCTTCCTCTACGCCGTGCCTTGGCCGCCGCAAGGCCTCTATCACGAATCGCCAGTCAACAGCGTCAGTGACATGGAAGGGGCGAAGTTCCGCGCCTACAATGCGGCCACTGCCCGCCTCGCCGAGCTGATGGGCGCCGTGCCGACCAAGATCGAGGCGGCCGAAATCAGCCAGGCCTTCGCCACCGGCGTCGCCACCTCCATGATCTCCTCCGGCTCCACCGGCTACGATCGCAAGATCTGGGAGCACGTCGGCTACTGGTACGACGTCAACGGCTGGCTGCCGAAGAACATGGTGATCGCCAACAAGGACGCCTGGGACAGCCTGGATGACGAAACCCGCGCCGTCATCCGCGGTGCCGCCGCCATGGCCGAGCAGGCCGGCTGGGCCAAGGCGGAAGAGCTGAGCACCTGGTACGCCGAGCAATTGGCCGCCAACGGCATGACTGTCGAAGGCCCCTCGGATCAGCTCAAGGCGGACTTCGAGAAGATCGGTGAGATCATGACCAAGGAATGGCTGGAGCGCGCCGGCGACACCGGCCAGTCTGTGGTCGACGCTTACCGGAATAAGTAGCAGTCGCGCTGCCTCCGGGTGCGGACCGCGCCCGGAGGCTGTGCCGCTTCCGCCGGACGACCCGACCCCGTGCGCCGCTTTCTCGACCGTCTCTATCTGCTCTGCGGAGCGGCCGCGGCCCTCTGCCTGATCGCTATCGGTCTGCTGGTACTGACCAGCATCATCAGCCGGCCGCTCGGACTCTACATTCCGGGCCTCAACGCCTACGCCGGCTATGCCATGGCGGCATCATCTTTCTTCGCCCTGGCCTACACCTTCCGGCGCGGCGGCCATATCCGGGTCAACCTGGTGCTGAACCAGCTCTCTCACCGCCCACGCTGGTTCTTCGAGATCTGGTGCCACACGGTGGCGGCGGGCTTCGCCGGCTATCTCGCTTGGTTCTGCTACAAGATGGTTGCCGTTTCGATCGACTTCGGCGACGTCTCCGAAGGGCCGGATGCAACCCCTCTATGGATTCCGCAAACCGCCTTGGCGCTCGGCAGCGCGGTCTTCACCCTCGCGATAGTCGACCGCCTGATTGAGGTCGTCCGCAGAGGCCCGGAGCAGGTGACCTCCGTCGTCGCCGGCGACAGGCGTTAGATCGAAAGGCGAGGCTGTGGACCAGCTCCTTCTCACCGCGCTCTTCATCGTCGCGCTCTTCGCCTTCCTCGGGACCGGCGTCTGGGTCGGCATCGCCCTGGTCGGCGTCTCGGCGCTGGGCATGGCCTTCTTCACCACTCGGCCGGTCGGCGATGCCATGGTGACGACGATCTGGTCGCACGCCTCTTCCTGGACGCTGACGGCCCTGCCGCTCTTCATCTGGATGGGCGAGATCCTCTTCCGAACACGTCTTTCGGAAAACCTCTTCCGTGGTCTTTCGCCCTGGCTCAACTGGCTCCCGGGTCGGCTGCTCCACGTCAACATCGTCGGCTGTGCCGTGTTCGCCGCCATCTCCGGCTCCTCCGCGGCAACCGTCGTGACGGTCGGCAAGATGTCGATGCCGGAGCTGCGCCGGCGCGAGTATCCGGAGCGCATCATCATCGGCTCGCTGGCGGGCGCCGGCACGCTCGGCCTTCTCATCCCGCCCTCCATCATCCTGATCGTCTATGGCGTCACGGTGAACGAGTCGATCGACCAGCTCTTCATGGCCGGCATCCTGCCGGGCATCATGCTGGCCGGCCTCTTCATGGCCTACGTCGCGGTCTGGTCGCTGTTCAACAAGGACAAGATGCCGCCCGGCGAAGCCGCCATGGCGTTCACCCGACGGCTGCGGGAGTCGCTCCACCTCATTCCCGTCGCCGCCCTCATCATCGCCGTGCTCGGCTCGATCTACTTCGGCATCGCCACCGCCACCGAGGCAGCCGTGCTCGGCGTCATCGGCGCGTTGGTGATCTCCTACTTTCAGGGCTCGCTGACTCGCAGCAGCTTCATCGAAAGCCTGATGGGCGCCACCGTCACTTCGGCGATGATCGCGCTCATCCTGGCCGGGGCCGGCGTGCTGACCCTGGCCATGGGCTTCACCGGACTGCCGCGCAGCCTGGCCGAGTGGATCGCCTCGATGGAGCTGTCGCCCCTCGTCCTGATCGTCGCCCTGACGATCTTCTACATCATCCTGGGTTGCTTCCTGGACGGCATCTCCGCAGTGGTGCTGACCATGGCGGTGATCGAGCCCATGGTGCAAGCCGCCGGCTTCGACATGATCTGGTTCGGGATCTTTCTGGTCATCGTGGTCGAGATGGCGCAGATCACACCACCGGTCGGCTTCAACCTCTTCGTCCTGCAAGGCCTGACAAACCACGACATGGGCTATATCGCCCGCGCCAGCCTGCCGCTCTTTTGCATGATGCTGGTCGCCGTAGTCCTCATCGTCGCCTTTCCGGAAATTGCGACCTGGCTTCCCGAAACCCTGCGGTCCCGGTCCTGATTAGGAAAGGTCCAAAATCACGAGGCGGCGAAGGGGTGCTGAACCTTGTCCTTGCGCGCCACCACCTCGGCCGCATTCGGCTCGCCGCTGACCGCCCGGCGGATCGCCTCCTTGGTGGCGCTGTAGTTATAGTCCTGGATCTTGCGGTGATCCTCGGCCCGCCAATGGATGAAGACCCCGACGCACACGAAGATGTCGTCGGCTTCCTCGGCCGGTATGATGCCCTCGGCGACGGCGTCGACCACAGCCTTGGCCACCGCATGCTGGGCTGGACCGAACATCTGCTCGGCCTGCCGCGCCTCACGAATAGTGATCTTGTTGAACATGACGGTACTCGGTTTGGCCGGCAGGTTCGGCGCGATGACCGCGAGCAGCCCGGTGAAGCCGGTCTTGTTGTTGGTCAGGCAATTGCAGAATGCCTGCTCGGCGGCGCTGCCGCGCGGCCCAAGAATGAGATCGATGTGCGCGACCTCCGGGCCTTCCCCGACTAGGCACTCGCCAACGCAAACACGATCGATCTTCGGCACAGTCTTGCTCCCTCACCTGACGCCGGCCCTGTTTGACGCGACCATAGGCGTGCGGCGAAAGCCGCAGCAAGCGCCGGAGAGGCGCTTAAGGGCATGAAAGCGAACTCGCCCGGCCGTTGGCCTCACCCGGTTCCACTCCTAAATGTCGAGTACGTGATAGCGAAGGAGGCATTGAGGTGGCACGGGAAAAGGACAAGACCTACAGCGACGAAGAAGTCAAAGCGGCATTGGCGGAACGCTTGCCGCAGTGGCGCCTGGAGGACGGGCACATCTGCCGGCGCTACAAGACCAGCGGCTGGCGCAGCAGCCTGATGGTGGCCAATGCCATCGGCCATCTCGCCGAGGTCGCCTGGCACCATCCCGACCTGCTGGTCACCTTTCCGGCCGTCGAGGTCCGGCTACAGAATCATGACGCCGGTGGCATCACCGACAAGGACTTCATGCTCGCCGAGCGCATCGAAGCGCTGGTGCTTTGGCAGCCAGGCAAAGAGGACGGCCCTTTCGAGGGCATTCCCGCAGGCAGCGCGCGCTTCGCCTACATCACCGAGGACTAGAGCCCCGCTCAGTCACGGAAGCCGGGCTCTTCCTCATCCAGGATGGCGAGGAGCTCGGCGAAGTGCTTCTCGGCGAACTCGGGATAGTCCTGCCATTGCTCCGCCGTCTTGGCCGCGACGGCGGGCGAGGCCTCGCGCAGTTCGCGCCCGGTCATCATGGCCATGACCGCCGTCTGACAGGCCCGCTCGAAGTAGTAAAGCTCATCGAAGGCCTGAGCGACAGACTCTCCCACCACCATGACGCCGTGGTTGCCCATCATGAGAATGGGCTTGTTACCAAGGCAGCGGCTGAGGCGTTCGCCTTCTTCCTCGAAACCCATGCCGTCATAACCGTCATCGATCGCGACGCGGCCATAGAACCGCATGGTGTTCTGATCGATCGGAGGAAGCGAAGAGTCCTTCAAGGACGCCAGCACCGTCGCGTACTTGGAGTGGACATGGAGAACGCAGCGCGCCTGCGGCAGATTGCGATGCATGGCGCCGTGAATGCACCAGGCCGTAGGATCGACCCGCTCGCCGATGTCGTCCGGTTTTTGCTTAGCATCAAGCAACAGCATGTCCGATGCGCGCATGCGGGAGAAATGGCGGCCATAGGGATTGATCAGAAACTCGGACCCGTCGTCGCTGACGGCCAAGCTGAAATGGTTCGCAATTCCCTCATGCATGTCGAGCCGCGCGGCCCAGCGGAAGGCCGCGGCCAGATCGGTCCGCTCCTGCCGGTGCGCCACGTCTTGGCTACCGTCTCGGGCTTTACCGCCGACCACCGAATGCAAGCTCATGGCCTTCTCCTTTTGCTCACACAAAGCCCAGCTAAAAGCGGTCTTCGTGCACCTCGATAATCGTCGGACCGCCGGCCGTCCGCGCGGCGGCAACCGCGGCCGTGACCTCCTCCAAGGACTGCGGCGCCGCGTAGCCGCACCCGTAAGCCCGGGCGATGTCCGCGAAATCCGGGTTCTTCAGGCTCGTGCCCAGCGGCGTGATCTGCTTCTGCACCATGTCATCGCGAATCTGGCCCAAGGCATCGTTGTTCCATAGCAGGATGATCACAGGCAGATCATGCTCAGCCGCGACACCCAGTTCGTTGATGGTGTATTGGAAGCCGTAATCGCCGATCAGCGCAACGACGGCGCGCTCCGGCTCGGCGATCTGCGCCCCGATGGCTGCTGGCAGCGCATAGCCCAGAGTGCCGAAGCCGCAGGGGTGCAGCCAGCAGCGCGGCTCATCCATGCCGTAAACCTCGGTGCCCGAGTAGGCGATCTGCGTCATGTCGGAAGCGATGATTGCATCCTTCGGCAGGGCGCTTTTCATCGCCTCCAGGACGGCCGCGTGACGGCGGCGCAGCGCCCCTCGGTTATTGACCACACGTGCCCGCAATGCGCTGATCTCATCATCTTGCAGGCGACTCGCGCCACCTTTCGCCGGCAAGGCTGCCAGCAGTGCCTTGGCGAAGGCATCGGCATCGGCGCAGATCCCCAGGCTCGCCAGGTTGCCGTCGGCCAGGCTGCGCGGGTCGATATCGACGCGGAACAGCGTCTTGCCGGGCGGCACCGCATAGGAACCCCAGAAGTCGGTCTCCGACAACTCGGTGCCGATGGCCACGATCACATCGGTGGTTTCCATGAAGGCCTTGGTCTCGGAGGAGGTCAGGGTCGCGCCGAGGGAGAGCGGCGCACCGTCCTCGACAATGCCCTTGCCGGCTGCCGTCGTGGCCACGGCGGCGCGCAACGTCTCGGCCAGGCGCCTGAGAGGCTCGGCCGCATCGACCGCGCCGCCGCCCAGCAGCAGCATGGGGCGTTCCGCATTGGTTAGGGCGGTCGCCACCTCGGCGACGTCGTCGGGGTTCGGCACCGGCCGCCCGGGTAAGCGCCGCGCGGTCCAGTTGGCCGGCACCTCGCTGGCCAGCACATCGATGGGCAGCTCGATATAAGCGGGGCGCGGCCGGCCAGTGGCAAAACCGGTGAAAGCGCGGGCGACCAGCTCCTCGCACTCCTCGGCCGCATAGGCGATCGCTGCAAAGCCCGAGACGCTGGCTGCAGCGCTCTTCTGATCGATCATCTCGTGCAGACGCCCGCCGGCCTGGGCGATGTCTCTCACGTCGAGGGTGCTGGCGAAGACCAGCATCGGCACCGAGTCGGAATAGGCTTGGCCGATCGGCGTCATGATGTTGGTGAGGCCCGGCCCGGTGATGACGAAGCAGGCCGCGGGGCGACCGCAGGCCCGGGCATAGCCGTCCGCCATAAAGCCGGCACCCTGCTCGTGCCGCGGCAGAAACAGGCGCATGCCGGTCTCTTCGAAGCCACGGAACAGCTCGACGTTGTGCACGCCGGGAATGCCGAACACTGTGTCGATGCCGTAGTCCGCCAAAAGCCGGGACAGAGCGCGGCCAAGCTTGGTCTGCTGGCTCAAAGTATCCATTGCGGCACCTCCCATTTTGCCGGTCTTGAGACGGCTTGCTGCGAAGCCTTGCTTGCCCACGTTGTATCGGGGGCGGACGTCCTTCGCCAAGCCTTGCCGCACGCATGGGAGGGGCGCGCCGCAAGCGGTCGAACTCTATTGCGTTCGCTGTTCGATGGTCATCGCCGGGCTCGGCTCCCTGAGGTCGCGCAGGGCCCGCTCTTGCCCCAGCGGCGGCCGCTGACTTACGCCCATGACCAGGCGGAACATCGGCGGCACGAAATAGAAGGACACAACGGTGGACAGCAGCACGCCGCCGGCGATGGACATGGCGAACGGTGGCCAGAAGCCCCCGCCTTCCAGGATGAGCGGCAGAAAGCCGCCGAAGGTGGTGATGGTTGTGGAGAGGATGTGGCGGCTGGCCGCCAGCACGACCTTGCGAATGGCGGCGACCTCGCCGCGCAGCGCGGCCGGGTCCTGCTGCAACGCGGTCATGATGATGATCGCCGCGTTGATCGACACGCCGATGGAGCCGATGACACCGATCACGGCCTGAATGCCGAAGGGATAGCCGAAGACGGCCAGCGCCAGCACACTGAGCCCCATGGACAGCACCGACACGACACCAGCAACGGCCGCCAGGCGGTAGGAATTGAAGGTCAGAACCAGCGATACTACCATCAAGGCGACGACCAGGCCGATCGGCGACAGGAGGTTGCGGATGGTCTCGGCCCTGGCGTCGGAGTCCCCGCCGTACTCGATGCGGTAGCCGAGGGGCAGCGCCAGAGGCTGCTCGACCAGGCTCTGCTGCAGCACCTTGAGGGCTTCTTCCGGCAGCACGCCGAGCGCGACGTAGGCCTGCACCGTGTTGATCCGTTCACCGTTGCGCCGGGCGATCGGGCTGTCGGAGGGAACCAGCCGCATCTCGCCGAGCGCTTGCAGCGGGATGCCGCGCCAGTCTGCGCCCTCGACGTCGCCGCTTTGGCGCAGCACCTCGAGCGCGGCGATACGCTCGGCGCCGTTGCGCCAGACCTCGCCGACGCGCACCCTCACCGGCAGCTCCTCCGAGCCCTCGATCAGCGAGCCGCCGGTTGCGCCCTCGGTCAGGCTCTCCATCTGGCGGGCGATCTGCCCCAGGGTGAGGCCTGTCAGGCGGACCTTCTCCTCATCGAGATCGAGAACCAGCTTGGGCGGGCCGCCGAGGAGAGTCGCCGTGGTGTGGGTGACACCGGAGATGTTGGCCATGCGCAGACGCAGCTCTTCGCCCAGGCTGCGCAGCATCGAAAGCTCCGGGCCGACCAGGCGAACCTCCACCGGGGCAGCGACCGGCGGCCCCTGCACCAGATCGCGGACGATCACCTGCGCGCTGGGCAAACCGCGGTCGAGCGCCGCCTGCAGGCGCGGCAGCATGCTTTCCGCCGCCTCTTCCGAGGCCGTCGTCACCAGGGCTTCGGCGAAGCGCGGCACACCGTCCTGATCCGTCATCATGTTGTAGTAGAAGGCCGGCGCGCTCTCTCCCACAAACCAGTGGGTCCGGGTGACCTCGGGCTCGGACCGCAGTATCGCGTCGGCCCGAATCGCCGCGGCGCCGGTCTCGGCCAAGCTGGTGCCTTCCTGCAGCTCGATCTGGACGTAGAACTGATCGCGTTCGACGCCGGGGAAGAACTGAGCGGTCAGGGTGGGAAAGCTGCCGAAGCCGATCAGCGGCAACACCAGGGCGCCAAGGACGGCAAGCCG
Organism: Rhodovibrionaceae bacterium; assembly: GCA_028279885.1. Taxonomy (GTDB): domain Bacteria; phylum Pseudomonadota; class Alphaproteobacteria; order Kiloniellales; family DSM-21159; genus JANQMX01. Next base: position 122,699 of record JANQMX010000057.1, read on the forward strand.
TGGATAGCGCAGCGCGAGATCGAGGGAGCGGGCGAAGAGCCTCCCGGCCAGGCCTGGCTGCAGGCCATTGCGCCACCAAGACCTGCCCTTCTCACTGGCGGGAACCAGCATGCCGGCTAGGGCCGGCGTCACCGTCATCGCCAGGAGGAAGGAAACGCTCAACATGACGATCACGGAAATCGCGATGGAGCCGACGAAGTCGCCGGCCGGTCCGGGCAGGAGCGCCATGGGCACGAAGGCCAGCACCGTGGTCGCCGTTGAGGCCAACAGCGGTCCACGCAGACGCCGCACCGCATCGGTCACGGCTTCGACGCGGTTCTCCCCGGCTTCGAGACGCCGCCGCACTTCGTCGGTCATGACGATGGCCGCGTCGACCAGCAGACCCAGCGCGACGATGAGACCGGTCACCGACATCTGGTGAATGGGCACGCCGAGCTTCTGAAGGATGGCCAGCGAAGCCAGGCTGGTGAGCGGCAGCATCAAAGCGACGACCATGGCGGCCCGCCAACCCAGGCTGATCACCAGCACCAGCACCACCAGACTGACGCCGATGGCCAGGTTCTCCGCCAGGCCTTGCAAGCGGAGGGCGGTATAGCCGCTCTGATCGAAGATCAGACGGTGCTCGATGCCGTCCGGCAACTCGGCCTCGAACTGGGCAATGGCAGCGCGAACCCGCGCCATCCATGCGTCGACCTGCAGATCCGGCTCCATCCGCGTGGCCACGAAGACGGCAGCCTCCCCGTCGGTGAAAGCCTGGGTGGCCACCGGCTCGCGCACGGCGCGCGCGACCGTGGCGACGTCGCCGACCCGCACGGCGGCGCCGTTGCTGTCGTTGGCGACGATCACCTGGCGAATGCGCTCCAGGGAGTCGATCTCGCCGGCAACCTCGATGATGAAGTCCTCTCCGCTGCCGCGCACCCGGCCGGATTCCACCTTGCTGTCGGCGAGCTGGATGGCATCGGCCACCTCATCCACCGTCAGGCCAAGGGAGATCAGGCGGCGCGGCGCCACCTCGACCAGAATCTCCTCCTCGGGCACGCCGAAGAGACGCGATATCTCCGTGCCCTGGAGTCCGCGCATACGGTCCTGCAGCACCTCGGCATAGCGGCGCAGGAAAGCGCTCGGCACGCTGCGCCCGTCGCGCGCCACCAAGGCGCTGATTGCCGTGTAGGCGCCCGTGCGATCGTCGTCCATCTCGGGCTCCGGCACGCCGGACGGAAAAGCCAGCGAAGCGTCAGCCAGAGCGTCGCGAATCTCCGACCAGGACTGCTCGATCTCGGTTTCGGTCAGGAACTCCGAAAGTTCGATCGTGACAACGGAAATGCCCGTGCGGGAGGTCGAGGCGATCTCCTTGATCTCTTCGATCTCGCGCAGTTCCTCCTCGATCTTCTCGGTCACCAAGGCCTCGACACGGCCCGGATCGGCGCCGGGATAGGGTGTGATCACGGTGGCGAAAAGGTTGGTGATCGTCGGATCCTCTTGCCGCCCGATGGTGAGGAAGGCAGTGGCCCCGATCGCCAGCACCAAGCCGACCACCAGCCATAGGAGGCGCCGCTCGCGATAGAGAAGGCTGCCCATCGCGCGCTACTCGGCCGCCAGGACAACCGGTTCCCCCGGCACTACCCGATTGCTGCCGGAAACGACAATGCGCATGCCGTCGGCCAGGGTACCGCGCACATAGGCCCAGCTTCCTGTGACGTGGAGAATGTCGACGGCCTCCCGGCCGACCTGCAACGCGCCGCCGTCCTCTTCGATGACGGTGAGGATCTGCCACAACCCCTTCGGTCCTTCGGAGAGTGCGGAAAGCGGCACCCAGGCACCGTCCGCCGCCACCTCGCGCGGGACGGCAAGCTCGACCACCTCGCCGAACGGCAGGACATTCACGCCCTGCAATGCGAAGAGCGCCGGGACGGTGCGAGTCCCGCTGACCAGGTCCGGACGCAGGGCGAGCAGCCGGGCAGGCTGGCTCCAACTGCCGCTTTCCAGCGTCACGTTCTCGCCGACGGCCAAGCGCGCAGCGACGTCCGGCGACAGACCGATGCGGGCTTGCGGCCGATCGCTCTCCAGGAGCCGGAAGAGCGGGGTTCCGGCGCTGACCACCCGACCTTCGTCCAGCAGGCGATCGGCGATGCGCCCCGCAAAGGGCGCGCGCAAGAGAGACTTGTCGAGATCGATATCGATGCCGCGAATGGCGGCCTCAATGCGCACAATGGCCGCCCCAACCGAGTCGACTGCCAGGCGTGCTTCGTCATAGCGCTGGGCCGAGGCGTGGCCTTCTTGATGCAGGCGCTGCTGCCGCTCGGCGGTCAGCCGGGCGAGTTGCAGATCGGCCACCCGCTCCTCGCGCTCGGCGACCAGCTGCGCGCGCTCGGCTTCCAGCGGCTCCACATCGAGGCGCGCGACAAGCTGCCCGCTCTCCACGCGGTCACCTTCCTCGACCAGCATTTCCATGATCAGGCCTGCGCGCTCGAAGCCCAAGGAGGTCTCGCGCGCCGGCTCCAGACGGCCGACGAAACGGTCGACGATGCGATAGGCGTTCTCCATGGAAATGGTCTCGGTCGCCACCGGGATCGGCGGCCTAACGCCCGCTGCAACTTGGCTTTCGGCCCGGAGATGCAAGGCAGCAATACCGCCACCGGCCAAGCCGATAAAGAGCACGGCGACCAGCAGGCGGGCGCCGAGGCCAGCGACCCGTCGCAGCAGGCTTGCCTTACCCTCTGGTGATCCGCTGTCCCGCTGCATTCGATGGCCTTTGCAATGTTAGCAGCCCTCACATATGTTAGAACTAATAACATTCAAGTCGAGCTGGAGTCCAGTGCTGTTCGAGGACGCCCGAACGTGTCATAGGAAACCATCATGGATACGAGAGGCGGCGGCGAAGAGACCGCCAAAAAAAGCAGCTATCATCACGGCCACCTGCGGGAAGCGCTGCTGGACGCGGCCCACCTGCTGATTGCCGAGCACGGGCCGGCGGACTTCACCCTGGCCGAAGCCTGCCGGCGCGCCGGTGTTTCGACCGCCGCACCCTATCGCCACTTCGCCGATCGCAGCGCTTTGATCGACGCGCTGGCCGGGCGCGGCTTCACCCGCCTCACCGAACGGCTCAGGACGGCCCGCGACCGGCATGAACAGGGCTCGGTGCAGAGCATTGTCTCGATGGGCCAGGCCTACGTGGCTTTCGCGGCTGCTGAACCGGCGCTCTTCCGCCTCATGTTCGGCCGCCACCGACTTCCCCCGCCGACCGAGCAAGCCATGACCGAAGGAGCCGGCTGCTTCAACGTCCTGCTGGAAGCCGTGGTTGCCTGGCTGGGCAGGACGGGCGGCACGCCGGCCGAGCAGCTCGACATCGCCGTGCCGCTCTGGACCATCGTCCACGGCACCTCGCACCTGCTGATCGATCACGATTTCGACAATGTCGCGCCAGGCACCGACGTCGATGAGCTTGTTGCCCGCGCCACCGAGGCCTTCCTGGCCGGCGCGTCTGCCAAAGGCGGGAAATAACACCCTCTTGCAGTTGTATTACCTCGCTCGGCGAGTCACGGCGCAGATCAATAAGCACCTGTCGCGATGAGGGATTGACGCGCCGCGCGAGCGGCCGCAGCCTGCGCGAGCTATGACCGTGAGCGGCGAAGACCGCACGGCAGCATCAGTCGAAACCGGAGGCAGGCGGAACATGGGCGAGCGCTACGACGCGATCATCATCGGGGCAGGCATCATCGGCGCGGCGACCGCCTTCGAGCTCTGCAAGCGCGGCTGGAAAACCCTCAACGTCGACTTCCTGCCGGCGGCTGGCTACGGCTCCACCAGCAACTCCTGCGCCATTATCCGGGTGCACTACTCGACCTTGGAAGGCACCGCCTTCGCCTATGAGGGCTACCATTACTGGCGCGATTGGGCCGACTACCTCGAAGCGGAAGACGAGCGGGGCTTTTCCGTCTTTCACGAGACCGGCGCCCTGGTGATGAAGACGGAGGCCAACGACTACTTGCGCAAGCACGCCGAGCTTGCCGCGCAGCTCGACATTCCCCACGAGCACTGGGGCCCGAAAGAGATTCTCGCCAAGCTGCCGATCTACAACCTCAAGCGCTATGGCCCGCCCAAAGCGCTGAACGACGAGGGTTTCGGCGAGAGCGTCGGCGGTGAGGTCGAAGGCGGGCTCTATTTCCCCACCGCTGGATACATCAACGACCCGCAGCTTGCGACCCACAATCTGCAGCGCGCCACCGAGGCCAAGGGCGGCACCTTCCTCTTCAACAGGCGGGTGGTCGAGATCCTGCGCGAAAACGGCCGGGCGGCGGGTGTCGTGCTGGACGACGGACGCCGCATCGACGCGCCCGTGGTCATCAACGTGGCCGGCCCCCACTCCTACAAGGTCAACGAGTTGGCGAATGTCCTCGACGACATGACCATCACCACCAAGGCCCTGCGGCAAGAGGTGGTGCATGTTCCCGCCCCGCAGGGATTCGACTTCGAGCACGACGGCCTGGTCGTCTCAGACAGCGATATCGGCTGCTACAACCGCCCGGAGCAGGGCAACCATATCCTGGTCGGCAGCGAAGACCCCGAATGCGATCCGCGGGAGTTCGTCGACCCGGACGAGTTCTATCGCGACTTCACCAACCAGTGGACGGTGCAGGCTTACCGCATGGGACAGCGGATTTCGGAGCTCGGCATCCCCAACCAGCGGCGCGGCGTCGTCGACCTCTACGACGTGACCGAGGACTGGATTCCAATCTACGACCGCTCCAGTTTGCCGGGCTACTACATGGCCATCGGCTCGAGCGGCAATCAGTTCAAGAACGCCCCCATTGCCGGCGCCATGATGGCAGAGCTGGTCATCGCCTGCGAAAATGGCCGCGACCACGACAAGGAGCCGCTGCAATTCGCGCTGCCCTATCTCAAGCGCAGCATCGATGTCGGCTTCTACTCCCGCAAGCGGGAGATCAATCCGGAAAGCAGCTTCTCGGTACTGGGATAAGCGATTAGCGTTTGTTTGGAGGGATTTAACGTCCCTCGCCGGCGGCCAGCGCCGAAAGCCGCGCCATGTCCAGCACCACGATGATACGCGGCGTGGCGTTGCGCACGATCTGTTGGCGCACGAAGCCCGAGAGCGTGCGGCTCACCGTCTCGAGGGTCAGACCGAGATAGTCGGCGATGTCGCCCCGCGTCATAGGCAGATCGATCTCGTCGATGCGCTCTTCTTTCCGCGGCAGGCTGAGCAGGAAGGAAGCAACCTTCTCAGCCGCCGATTTCCGCCCGAGCAGCAGCATGCGGTCATGCGCCAAGGCAAGCTCGTTGCTGGCCATGCTGAGCAGCCGGTGCTCCAGATCGGGATGGTCCCGCATGATGCGGTTCAACTCCGCCTTGCGGAAGCGGCAGACCTTCACCGGAGTGACGGCCTCGGCGCTGTAAGCGTAGCAATCCTGGTAGCTTAGCCCGAGGAAGTCACCGGGATGCAGAAAGCCGGTGATCTGCCGGCGACCGTCCGGCAGCATCTTGGAGACCCGCGCTACGCCTTCGGTGAGGTTGAAGGCGAAGTCGGCCGGGTCGCTCTCGAACAGAATGGTCTCATCGGGCTCGAAACTGAGCCGGCTCGCCGCGGCATCCAGAACTTCAAGACGCGTGTCGCTCAGAGCGGCACACATACTGCTTTCGCGTACGGGGCAGGCTTCGCAACCGCTTCCGTCCCGCTCCTTGCGGCCGGCTTCGGGGAGAGTGTGGATATTGGACGAGCCCAATTGCGTTTTCATCTCAACAACCCTCTGACCTACGGGACTTTAGCAAGCCGTCTGGCGGGCGACCAGTCAATTATGCTGCGGCGTTTTCGCTTCACAGGCAGCGCTCACACGCTTTGATTCACATCAAAGCCACGTAAACGCAACCCGCTAGGCTGACGCGACAACGAAATGCGACTGTGTGCCACGATGGCCTACCCTTATAGCTGCATGACCCTCGACCCCAAGGCAGCGGAAAGCGCTTATTCCCTGGTGGAGGCGGCCGGGTTGAACGTTGCCCATCAGGAATGGCTGAGTTCTGTGCATACCTCGATCGAGTCCCCGACGGCGGGCGTGATGGGCGTCCAGACACAGTGTGGCCGCATCCACGGCGTCTATCTCTACGACGTGAAGGAAGAGGCAAATGGAGCCTCGCTGTTCCACGTGCCCTTCTTCATCGCTTTCGAGATTCATGGACCGAGCGTGACGGAAATCATGATCACCTCGGCCGAGCAGATGGCAGCACGGCGCAATTGCGACTTCGTCGAGATCCATCTTGACCATGTGTCCGGAACGCGCTTGCTTGGACGCGCGACCGGTGGTGCAGCCCTGTTTACAAATAGCGGCTATAATGTCAGCGGGCTCCGCCTGCGCAAACCGCTGCGCGAGCTGAGAGCGCGAGGCACCGTTAGGGAGGGAAGCTATTGAGCGAGACGCAAGCCACGGCGTCAGGATGGCCGATTAAGACCGAATCAGTCGGCATGGATGCCCCTTGGGGCTGGCTAGCCGCTGGCTGGCGCGATCTTTGGAACCATCCGGCGATCAGCTTGGTGTACGGTGCGGTGATTGCCGCCGCCTCTGTCATCATCGTCTTCGGCTTGATGCGCCTCGAGGTGGCCTCGCTCATGCTCGTGCTGTTGGGCGGCTTCCTGCTCATGGGACCGCTGCTCGCAGTAGGCCTCTACGAAAAGAGCCGGCGCCTGGAAGCCGGCGAGCCCCTGAACGTCAAGGATATCGCTCTGGTCGCAACACGCTCGCCCATCGGCTTGGCCTTCATGGGCGCGCTGCTGCTGGTCATTTACATGTTCTGGTTCCGGCTGGCCTATTTGCTGTTTGCCCTGTTTTTTGGCCATCAGGGAATCCCCACTCTGTCCGAGTTCGTGCCGACCCTGCTGTTCACTACGCACGGCCTTGGGTTGCTGATTGTGGGGACGGCGGTCGGCGCCATTCTCGCAGGCTTCGTTTTCGCCATCACGGCAGTTTCCGTGCCGATGATGATGGCACGGCCGGTCGATACCTTCACCGCCATCGTCACCAGCATGAAGGCCTGCGCCCAGAACCCCCGTCCCATGCTGCTGTGGGCCGTGCTGATCGCCGGCATCACAGTGTTGGGCATCGGCACCTTGTTCATCGGGCTGATCGTCACCTTCCCGCTGCTTGGGCACGCCACTTGGCATGCCTATCGCGAGGTGGTCGAAGGCCAGAAACCGCCACAGCCTTAGGCCTCTTTTTCCCGGCGCGTAGCTGAACCAACGCCAGCACTTGCGGGTTTAACGTCCCGCCAGAGCCTTGCTCCGATACACGGATTGCACGAAGGTCGCGTATCCAAGTCTTGGGCGGGGCTGTGTTTATGCTCGACGGCGCCATGATCGTCTGGTTCACGCTGGCCTTTCTCAGCGTGCTTTTCGTTATCTGGGATTCTCTGTTCAACGGCGTAACGAGCTGGGTCCAGCGCGTTGCCTGGATACTCGTAACGCTCTACACCGGTCCCGTCGGTGCTTTCCTTTATCTGATTGCCTGTCGCCGTCCGCTGCCCGGCACGCATGACGCCTTCACGGCGCCAACCTGGAAGCAGTCCCTCAACAGCGAGATGCACTGCCTGGCCGGCGATGCGACGGGAATCATGATCGCAGCATCAATCGTGCCCGCCTTCGGCCTCGCCAACGGATGGGACGCCACGATCGAGTACCTCGCCGGCTTCGTCACCGGCCTGTTCGTCTTTCAGGCGCTGATGATGATCAACATGTTCGACGGCGACTACTGGAAGGCGGTGCGCAGGACGTTCTTTGCGGAAACAGTGTCGATGAACATGGTCATGACCGGCATGATTCCGGTGATGCTGATCCTCGGCACTCTCTGGGACGGTTCCGAGAGTCCGCTCAATCCGGAATTCTGGTTCCGCATGAGCCTGGCCACGATCGTCGGCGGCGTGATCGCCTATCCGATCAACTACTGGCTGGTCGCAAACCACCTGAAGCACGGCTGCATGACCTTGCCCGGTGCCGACGCGCCCGCACCGCATCTCGGCTTCCGCTCCAGCGAGCCGTCCCGGATGACCGGACCGATGACGATGAACCCGGCAGAAAGCCAAGGCGACGGATCGGCGGGCCACATGGGCCATGGGATGACGATGCGCGAACTCCCCCTCGGTCAGGCCGTCATCTGGATTGCGATGACCTTCGTCATCCTCTTCGCAGCCATCTGGCTGACCGACTTCATCGTCCCTGTTCGGTTTTGAAGGTGCCTCGCCGGGACCTTCTCGGAATGAGTTCCACCCTCAGGGCTTGTGGTCCGCGTCGTCCTTCTGCTTGGGCGCAGGCTCCTCATCGTCATCGTCGTAGAGGATGCGTTCGGCCGCCCCTTGCAGGTCCTCGAACTGCCCAGACTTGAGCGCCCAGAGAAAGGCGCCGAGGCCGAGCAGACCCAGGAAAAGCGCTGCCGGTATGAGATAGATCAGCGCTTCCACGACGGACCTTTCGGTTCGGTCAGGACGGGTCGCGGGACGAACGCAGGCGCAAGGCGTTGAGCGTCACCACGATGGAGGAGCTCGACATGGCCAACGCTGCGATCAGCGGCGTGACATAGCCAGCCATCGCCAGGGGTATGGCGACGACATTGTAGACACCCGCCAGGATGAAGTTCTGCACGGCCAAAGCCCGGCTGCGACGTGCCACGTCGAGCGCTTCCAGGACCGGGCTCAGATGGCTGCCTTGAAAGATGAAGTCGGCTGCCGTCTGGCTGATGTCGGCCGCGCTGGAGGGCGACATGGAGGCGTGAGCAGCGGCCAACGCCGGCGCATCGTTCAACCCGTCGCCTACCATCAAGGGCAACCGCCCCTCTTTTTCCAAGCACTCGAGCCGGGCGATTTTCGCCGCCGGCCCCTGCTCTGCCGCGAAACGCTCCACCGAGAGGGCCGTGGCCGCGCTGCGCACGGCGCCAAAGCGGTCACCGCTGAGAATCTCCGCAGGAACGCCCCGCTTGGCGAGGTCCTGCAACGCCTGTGTGGCGTCATCGCGCAAGGCATCCTCGAAGGCAAAGCGGATCGGCGGCTGCCCGGGCCGGGCAAACCAAAGCTCCGGCGAGTCGCTTTCTCGTCCCTGATCAAGGCCGAGCCAGGCTGCCGAACCGAGACGCGCTTCGCCTTCGGGCAGAGACCGCGACAGGCCGCGCCCCGGCAACTCAACGACGTCGGTAGCGGCGGTCACGCTGCCCAGCCGTTGCTGTGCCGCTCTGACCAGAGCGCGGGCCAGCGGGTGCTTGCTGTTGGCGGCCATGGCGGCGGCGGCGGCCAACTCAGAGTCGTTCAAGTCTTGGTCGTCGATCAGCTGCAGCTCGCCGCGGGTCAAGGTGCCTGTCTTGTCGAAGACTGCGCAGTCGATCTCGGCCAAGCGCTCCAGCGCATCAGCCGACTTCATCAGAATGCCCTGGCGCAACAGACGGCTTGCCGCCACGACCTGGACGACCGGGACGGCAAGCGCCAAAGCGCAGGGACAGGTGATGATCAAAACCGCAGCAGCGATCATCAGGGCGTCCTGCCAGGCGGCACCGGCAACAATCCATCCAACGAAGGCGATCAGGGCCAAGAGGTGCACGCCCGGCGAGTAGTAGCGCGCTGCGCGGTCGGCCATGCGGACATAGCGGGAGCGGTTCTGCTCCGCCGCCTCCATGATGCGGGCGATCTCCGCCAGCAGTGTCCCCTCGCCAACCTGCGTCACCTGGATGCGCAGAGGCTCAGCCAGGTTCACCGTGCCGGCAAAGACCTTATCTCCAGGCGTGACGGTGGCAGGCAGGCTTTCCCCGGTGATCAGCGCCGTGTCCATGCTGGATTGGCCCTCGGCGACGACGCCGTCGACGGGCAGTTGCTCGCCCGCGGCGACCAGGACGGTCATGCCGGCTGCGATCCGCTCGACGGGCAGGAACTGCAGGCTTCCGTCCGCGCCCACCACGGTGGCGCCGGTCGCGCGCAGCAGCAGCAGGTTCTGCGCGGCATCGCGGGCTTTGGCGCGGACGAGATGGTCGAGATAGCGGCCGATCAGCAGGAAGAAGAGCAGGGTTACGCTGGCGTCGAAGTAGACATCATCGGCGCCGCGCACGGTCTGGTACAGGCTGACGCTGGTCGCCAGGATGACGGCGAGCGAGATCGGCACATCCATGTTAAGGCGCCGGTGGCGGATGGCCTGCAGCGCCGAGGTAAAGAAAGGTTGGCCGGCATAGGCCACCGCCGGCATGGCGATGAGCGCGGAGATCCAGTGGAACAGACCGCGCGTGGCATAATCCATATCGGAGGCCAGGCCGGCCCAAACGGCAACTGAGAGCAGCATGACGTTGGCCGCGGCAAAGCCGGACACGCCAAGCGCCCGCAGCAGGCGCCGACCTTCCTCGTCGGTCTCGATCAGCCGCGTATCGAAGGGCCGCGCCGTGTAGCCCGCCTCGGCCAGCGCAGCGACCAGCGCCTCTGTCGAGGGCGTACCGGCCTTCCCAGTCACCCGTACGCGCTTGGTGGTGAGGTTGGCCCGCGCCGTGGCAACGGATGGCAGGGCATTGAGCGCCCGCTCGATGCCGCGCAGGCAGCCGCCGCAGCGCATGTTCTCGACGAACAGGACGACCTCTTTGCCTTCGCCGGGCAGCGCCGTGGTTGCTCGATCTTCACCCTTGGCTGCGCCGCCACCGGCGACCAGCTTGGCTTCGGCCGTGGTTACCTGACCCATAGCTTGCGCTCAATGATGAAAGGCATTGCTTCCGAGCCCTGGTAGGCGGACAGCCGTGCCGACCACTGCCCCCCTGGCAACAGCCCGACAGACGCCTCGTAGACGCCGGGAGTCGTCTGAACGAAGGCGATCGCACGGTCTTCCTGGGCCGAAGCCGGACGGCCGAGCACGCCCTCGACACGGAGGTCGCGCAGCGGCAGCTCGGCCCTATCGACCAGCACCAGACGCAGGACGCCCGGCCCGTCGTGGTAGGCCAGCTCACCCTGCCAGCCTTTGGCCGTTTGCGCATCGGCGGCGGCAATCTGCTGATTGTACCTGAGCCCCTTGCGATAGGCGTCGTCGACGGCAAGACCGCTGAAGGTGTTGAGCGCAAAATAGGTCATCACGCCGTTCACCGCGAAGATGACCCCGAAGAACGCCAGAATAGCGATGAGGACGTGGCGGCCGGTTAGGGGCCCTTTGATGATCATGGTCGCTTGCCTCGCCATCTGTTTTCCGCTCACTCGCCCGGCGCGCGGAACACGGCATCATGCATCACCACATCCCCCGAGTTATCGTCGGTCATGGTGAAACGGATATCATAGGACTCACGCGTAAGCGATTGAGCAACCTGGGGCGGGACCGTGACGTAAACCCGCAGGCTGACGACATCGTCGGCCGCGGCCGTGAAACGGGGCAGCCCCTCCTCGCCCAGAATGCGGACCCCGGCGTCCTCCAGACCGGAGACACCCAAGGTCATCTCGCGCTCGCCGTGGCGCTTGTTGACCACCTTGATCGTATAGCCGTTGCGCAGACCGCCGTCGGAAAGCTGGACGTAAAGCGGATTGCGGTCGTGCAGAACGTTGACCTCCAAGCTTTCGCGGGCGAACAGTCCGACAAGGATGAGCAGACCGACGATGGCCAGAGCCGCGCCGTAGTAGATCGTCCTCGGCCGGATGAGACGCAGCTTGGCGCTGCCCCCCTGCGCCTCGGCCTCCATGTTGTTGAAGGTGTCATAGGCGATCAGGCCGCGGGGCCGCCCGACCTTGTCCATGATGTCGTCGCAGGCGTCGATGCAGAGCGCACATTGAATGCACTCGAGCTGCGGCCCGTCGCGGATGTCGATGCCCATGGGGCAGACGACGACGCACTGCTTGCAGTCGATGCAGTCGCCGCGGCCTTCCCATGTCTGACCATGGCGATGCGGCCCGCGGGGCTCGCCGCGCCAGTCGCGATAGGTCACCAGAAGGCTGTCGGAGTCGAACATGGCGCCCTGAATGCGCGGCCAGGGGCACATGTAGATGCAGACCTGATCCCGCGCCAGGCCGCCGAGCAGGTAGGTGGTGCCAGCGAAGATGCCGACGAACACGTAGGCGATGGTCGGCGCCTGGAAGGTCAGGAGCTCGAGCGCCAAGGTCGGCGCATCGCGGAAATAGAATACGAAGGCGCCGCCGGTCGCCACGGCGATCACCACCCAAGTCACGTGCTTGGCCAGCTTCTTTCCGATCTTGCCAGCTCTCCAGGGCTGCCGATCGAGCCTTATGCGGGCGTTGCGGTCCCCTTCGAAGAAGCGCTCCACGGCGATGAAGAGGTCAGTCCACACGGTCTGCGGGCAGGTGTAGCCGCACCAGACGCGACCGGCGACGGCGGTCACCAGGAACAGCGCCAGGCAGGAGAAGACCAGCACGCCGGTCAGCAGGTAGATTTCCTGCGGCCAGATCTCGAGAAAGAAGATGTAGAAGCGACGCTCGGCGAAATCGAACAACACTGCCTGGTCCGGCAGTCCCGCGCCGCGATCCCAGCGCAGCCAGGGCAGCAGGTAATAGATGCCGAGCGTCACCGCCATGATCGCCCACTTGATGCTGCGGAAACGGCCGTGAACCAGTTTCGGATGGATCGGGGGGCGCGATTCGTAAAGCGGACGGTCCTCAGCCTTGTTAACCGGCTTTACGTCGATCGCTTCGATGCCGGGGGCGGCCTCGCCCGCGCCGATACGCCCCGGCGCCTGTACGTTCATTCCTCTGTTCGGTCCTCTTCCAAGCCGCTACTGCCCCCCGCCCAGCGAATGGACGTAAACGGCAAGCTGCTTGATGGTTACGGGGTCGAGCCGGTCGACCCAGCCCGGCATGACGCCGGCCCGGCTGTGGGTGATGGTCTCCACGATGTCGGCCTTGTCGCCGCCGTAGAGCCAGATGGAGTCGCGAAGGTTGGGAGCCCCCAGCTCCGTGATGCCCTCGCCTTCGTCGCCATGGCAGGCGGCGCACTGAATGGCATAGATCTCGGCCGCTTCTTTGAACTGCGCATCGGACAGCTCGGCCTGGCCGGAGAGCGACAGCACGTAGTCGGCCACCAGATCGATTTCCTCAGGCGTCAGGATCCCGTCGCCATAGGCCGGCATGTCGTTGAAGCGCGTATCGTCGAACTCGTCCCAGCGGATGCCGTAGAGCAGCGTGGTGTGGATGTCCTCCAGCGTGCCGCCCCAAATCCAGGCGTCGTCGTTCAGGTTGGGATACCCCTTGAAGCCCTGCGCACCGCTGCCGTGACAGGCCGCGCAGTTGTCGCCGAAAGCGGCCGCGCCGCCGGCCAGGGAGAAGCGCAGCAGTTCGTCGTCGGCGGCAATCTGCTCCAGATCGGCGGCGGCGATCGCATCGATGTACTGGGCCTGCTTGGTCCGCGCTTCGGTCAACTGCTCGGCGACCACGTTGCGCTGGGAATAGCCGAGCACACCCTTGGTGTAGTCATCGGTGCCCGAGCCGCCCGTCGGCCAGGCCGGCATGGCGATCCAATAGGCAATCGACCAGACGATGGTGGCGTAGAAAACCCAGACCCACCACTTGGGCAGCGGCGTATTGAGTTCCTTGATGCCGTCCCACTCGTGGCCGGTGGTTTCCGTGCCGGTTGCCTCGTCGCGCTCTACGTTCGTTGCCATCGCTTACTGCCCCTTGCCGCCTTTGACGGTGTCATCATCCTCGTCCAGCGGTATGCGGGACGCTTCGTCGAACTTCTTCTTGTTGCCCGGCCAAAAGAACGTGTAGACGATGACGCCGACAAAGAGCACGACCAGGAAGACTAGGCCCCAACTCTGGGCGAAGCCGATCGCCGTTTGGTAGTCCATTGTCCGCTCCTATCTCGAATAGGCCTCGGCATCGAAGGTCGCGAAGTCGACCAGGGTGCCCAGCATCTGCAGATAGGCGACCACGGCATCCATCTCCGAGACCATGTTCGGGTTGCCGTCGAAATCGCGCACGATGGCTTTTGGATAGCGCTCCGAAACCTCGTCCGCGAAGTCGCTGTCCGGGTTGGCCTGAGCCATCAGGTCTTGGAGCGCCTTCTCGATCATCTCGTCGCTGTAGGGCACGCCGGCTATCCGGTTGGCCTCCAGCACCGCGGCGACATTCCGCGTATCGAGCGGCCGCTCGATCAGGAAGGGATAGCCCGGCATGATCGACTCCGGCACCAGCGAGCGCGGGTCTATCAGGTGGGCCACGTGCCAGTCGTCCGAGAACTTGCCACCTACCCTGGCCAGGTCGGGGCCGCTGCGTTTCGAGCCCCACTGGAAGGGATGGTCGTACATGCTCTCGGCTGCCAGGCTATAGTGGCCATAGCGCTCAACCTCGTCGCGCAACGCCCGCACCATCTGGCTGTGGCAGGTATAGCAACCCTCGCGCACGTAGATGTTGCGACCGGACAGCTCCAGCGGCGTATAGGGCCGCATGCCGTCCACCTTCTCGATGGTGCTTTCGAGATAGAAGAGCGGCGTGATCTGCACCAGACCGCCAATCGACACCACCACCAGGATGCCGACCAACAGGAGCATCGAGTGCTTTTCGAAGATCGCATGCTTATTGAGCAAGGACATAGGCTCGGCTCCTGCTTACTCGGCCGGCGCGACCGCAGGGCCGCCGGCGGCGCTCTTCGCCGGCGCCGCCACCTCGCCCTCGTCGGCGAGGCGGCCCCTGATGGTCTGCCAAATGTTGTAGGCCATGATAATCGCCCCGGCGAGGAAGAGCATGCCGCCCAAGGCACGGATGATGTAGTAGGGATGCATGGCTTCGACGGACTCGACGAAGGAGTACTCGAGGAAGCCCAAGCTGTCGTAGGCGCGCCACATCAGGCCCTGCATGATGCCGCTGACCCACATGGAGGTGATGTAGAGCAGGATGCCAAGGGTGGCGATCCAGAAGTGCCACTCGACCAGCTTCAGCGAATAGAGCCGCGGCCGCTTCCACAGCCAGGGCACCAGGCAGTAGACCGCGCCGAAGGTTACGAAGCCGACCCAGCCGAGGGCGCCGGAGTGCACGTGGCCGACGGTCCAGTCGGTGTAGTGGCTCAGCGAGTTGACCGCCTTCACGCTCATCAGCGGGCCTTCGAAGGTGCTCATGCCGTAGAAGGCGACGGAGACCACCAGCATGCGGATGACCGGGTCGGTGCGCAGCTTGTCCCAGGCGCCCGACAGGGTCATCAGTCCGTTGATCATGCCACCCCAGGACGGCATCCAGAGCATCACCGAGAAGGTCATGCCGAGCGTCTGCGCCCAGTCCGGCAGTGCCGTGTAGTGCAGGTGATGGGGACCTGCCCAGATGTAGAGGAAGATCAGCGCCCAGAAGTGGATGATCGATAGCTTGTAGCTGTAGACCGGGCGCTCAGCGCGCTTGGGCACGAAGTAATACATGATGCCGAGGAAGCCGGCGGTCAGGAAGAAGCCGACCGCGTTATGCCCGTACCACCACTGGGTCATGGCATCCTGAACGCCGGACCAGAGAATGACGCTCTGGGTGCCGGTCAGCGAGACCGGGATCGTCAGGTTGTTGACGATGTGCAGCATCGCGATGGTCACGATGAAGGCGAGGTAGAACCAGTTCGCCACGTAGATATGTGGCTCTTTGCGCTTCCAGATCGTGCCGAGGAAGACCAGCAGGTAGACCACCCAGACGATGGTCAGCCAGAGATCGACGTACCATTCGGGCTCGGCGTACTCCTTGCCTTGCGTAACGCCGAGGACGTAGCCGCTGGCGGCCAGGACAATGAACAGCTGATAGCCCCAGAAGACGAACCAGGGGGCATAGCGGCCGGGCAGCCGCGCCTTGCAGGTCTTCTGCACCACATAGAACGACGTGGCGATCAGCGCGTTGCCGCCGAAGGCGAAGATCACCGCCGAGGTATGGACCGGCCGCAGGCGGCCGAAGCTGGTCCAGGGCAAATCGAGGTTCAGCGCGGGAAAGGCAAGCTGCCAGGCGATGATGACCCCGACCAGGAAGCCGACGATGCCCCAGAAAACCGTGGCGATCACGCCGGCCCGAATGACGCCGTACTCATACGGCTCCTCGGCCACCGCGACGCGCCCTTCGCGCTTGTCGAAAGCGCGGATGTAGACCGCGCAGGCGCCGCCGCCGCTGACCAGGAAGATCAGCCAGCCGTGAAACTCCATGACGGGGTCGTTGGTGAAACCTGCGAGCAGGATACCCAAGGCCGCCCCGAGCGCGAGGCCGCCAAAGGCAAACCAGTCGCTCAGGGGCTGACGTTCCGCAACAGCCGACATGGATAACTCCGTATAGCGCCTATATTTCTTGGTACTTTGTGCACCGCAGTAGAACTTGCCGGAGACGCCCTGACCCGCCTTGACCTAGATCAACGGCAAAGCCTCGGGGAATCGAGCAGCCAAGCTTGGCGCCTTGAAATTAAAGGATTGTCGCCAACGCAGAGCCGATCGCGCGGCAGTTTGCCGCGTTCGACCATTGTCGGGTGCGATGCCCTGAAACGGACGACTGATCAGGCGCGGAGTCGTTCGTTGGCGGGATCGTAGAGCGGCTCGCTGGCCACCTTGGCCGGTCGCCGTTCACCGAGAATCTCGATCTCGAGCTCCTCGCCCTCATTGGCCAGGTCGCAGCGCACGTAGCCCAGCGCGATCGAAGACTTTACGCGGTGGCCATAGCCGCCCGAGGTGACCAGCCCAACCGCCTCGCCGTTGCGCCAGATGGTCGAGCAAAACAGCGCATCGACGTCGCCGTCCGCGACCAAGAGCGGCACGAAGCGGTCCACCGTGCCGGTCTGCTTCTCCCGCAGCAGCGCCTCCCGACCGATGAAGTCCGGCTTGTCGAGCTTGACGAAGCGGTCGAGCGCGGCCCGCAGCGGCGAATAGTCGCTGTCGAAGTCATGCTTCCAGCTCCGATAGCATTTCTCCAGGCGCAGCGACTCCATGGCGTAGAGACCGAAGTCGCGCAGGCCGAAGGCCTCGCCCTCTTCCCACAGGCGGTCGTAAACCGTGACCAGGCTCTCCATCGGGATATGCAGCTCCCAACCGAGCTCCCCGGCATAGCTGACGCGGAGCGCCCAGAGCCGCGCCGTGCCGATCTCGATGGCCCGCGCGGACATCCAGGGAAAGGCCTTGGACGACAGGTCGGCGTCGGTGACGGTGCTGAGAAGATCGCGCGAACGCGGCCCGGTCAGCACCAGGGTGCCGAAATTGGCGGTGCAGTTGGTCAGGGTGACGGAGCCGTCGTCGGGCAGTTGCGCCGCCAGCCAGTCGCGGTCGTGCCATTCTGCGGCCGCGGCGCCGAGCGCCCAGAAGCGGTCTTCCGCCAAGCGTGTCAGCGTCATCTCCGTGAGGATCTTGCCGCTCGGCAGGCAGAAGTAGGCCAGACCCACGCGGCCGACCTTTGGCACATTGCCGGCGATCAGGCCGTCGAGCCAGGCGGCGGCGCCCGGACCGGCGATCTCGAAGCGCGCGAAGCCGGTCAGGTCGAAGATGCCAACGTTCTCGGCGACGGCCCGGCACTCCTCGCCCACCGCATCGAACCAGTTGGTGTGATGGAAGGAGAGCTGCTCCTCGGCGGTGTCCTGCGGACGCGGGAACCAGGTGGCCCGCTCCCAGCCGCCGCGGGCGCCGAACATGGCGCCCTTGGCCTTGAACTTTTCGTAGAGCGGCGAGGTCTTGGCCGGCCGTCCGGCGGGGCGCTCTTCGAAGGGATAGCCGACGGCGTATTCGTGTTGGTAGAGCTCGATGGCCTTGGCTTCGGTGTAGCTCTTGGTCACGTAGCCGGTGTAGCGCCGCGGGTCGAGGCCCCAGATGTCCCATTCGGGCTCGCCCTCGACGATCCAGTCGGACAACAGCTTGCCGGCACCGCCGGACTGCACGATGCCGAACGAGAAGACGCAGCATTCGTAGAAGTTGCGCAGGCCCGGCGCCGGCCCGATCAGCGGGTTACCGTCCGGCGTGTAGGGGATGGGACCGTTGACCACGCGCTGAACGCCGACGGTGCCGAGCAGCGGCACGCGGGCGCAGGCTTGCTCGATGTACCATTCCAGACGCTCGAGATCGTCCGGGAAGAGCTCGAAGGAAAAGTCGGCCGGCAGCCCTTCCTGCCAGTGCGCCGTCGCCTGCCACTCGTAGGGGCCGAGCAGCAGGCCGTCACGCTCCTGCCGCAGGTAATAGCTGTCATCGGGGTCGCGCAGCAGCGGCAGCATTGCGTCCCGCTCGGCGATTTCCGCGAGGCCCTCGGTCACGAGATACTGATGGGACATGACGGCGCAGGGCACATCCCGCCCGACCAGGCGGCCAAGCTCTGCGGCGCGATAGCCGGCGGCGTTGACCACCACCTCACAGGTGATACGGCCTTTGTTGGTGATGACGTCCCAACCGCCGTCGCGCCGCTCTTCCAGGCCGGTCACCTCGCAAAAGCGGACGACCTCGGCACCCAGATCGCGCGCGCCCTTGGCGTAGGCCTGGGTGAGCTGCGCCGGGTCGATGTCGCCGTCGGTCGGATCCCAGAGCGCACCGTGAAGACCGTGCAACTCGATGAAGGGATAGACAGCCTTGAGCTCCTCCGGCGTCAGCACCTCGAAGCCGACGCCGTTGAGCCGCGCCATGCTGGCCATATGGTGGAACTCTTCCATGCGGTCGCGGCTTTGCGCCAGGCGCACCGAGCCGGTGACATGGTAGTTCATGGGGTAATCCACGGTCTCGCCGAGGCGTGCAAAGAGCTCTGTCGAGTAGTGCTGAAGCTTGAGGATGCTCCAGCTGCCCGAGGCGTTGGGGCAATTGCCGGCGGCATGCCAGCTCGAGCCGGAGGTCAGCTCGTTGCGTTCCAGCAAGACGCAGTCGGTCCAACCCTTGAGCGCCAGATGGTAGAGCACACTGGTGCCTACCGCGCCCCCACCGATCACCACCACTCTTGCCGTTCCGGGCACGTCCGCCATCTCAGGTCCTCTCTCGACCGCTTATCCGCTTTTAGGCCGTTGTACAGCTCGTCGCGGAGCAAACTGCATAGTGGCGGGCATGGAAGCAATAGCGCCGCTGCGGTGACTGCCGATCCGCGACATGGCATGCCGTTTTCCGCCAAGCATAGGAGATGCAACGTTCACGCGCTGGCGAGCCGGGGGCAACTGGTTCAGATTGGCACCCGACAAACAAACAAGCAGATCAGGGAAGGATAAGGTCATGAGCGAAACCGTCGTGATACGCGGGGCGGACTGGGTGGTGGCTTGGGACGAGAGCCGCGGCGACCACGTTTACCTGCGCAACGCCGATGTCGCCTTTGCCGATGGCCGCTTCCTCCACGTCGGCGGCCGCTATGATGGGCCGGCGGCGACGGAGATCTCGGGCGACGGCGTCATGGTGATGCCCGGGCTGATCGACATCCACTCCCACCTCAGCTCCGAGCCGGGCAACAAAGGCCTGCTCGAGGAGCTCGGCAGTCCCAAGTTGGGGCAAAGCTCGCTCTACGAGTTCATGCCGGTCTTCCGCGTCGCCGAAGGGGCCGCCGCCGTGGCGACCCAGGCCGGCGTCGCTGAGATGCTGCGCAGCGGCGTCACCACTGTGGTCGATCTGTCCGGCGCCCGTCCGGGCTGGGACGAGCTACTCGCCTCCACCGGCATTCGCGCGGTGCTCTGCCCCATGTATCGCTCAGCCGTCTGGCGCACGCCCGACGGCCACTCGGTGGAGTACACCTGGGATGAGAAAGCCGGCGAGGCCGCCTTTAAGACCGCCTTGGACGCGGTTGACGCTGGGGCAAAACACCCGAGCGGGCGGATCGGCGGCATGTTGAGCCCGGCCCAGCTCGACACCTGCACGCCGGAGCTGCTGCGCGACAGCCTGGCCGAAGCCAAGCGGCGCGGCATGAAGATGCACATCCATGCAGCGCAGAGCCTCGTCGAGTTCGAGCAGATCGTGCGCCGACACGGCAAGACGCCCATCGAATACCTGGACCATCTCGGCTTGCTGGGCCCCGACACCATCGTCGCCCACGGCATCTTCCTCAACGACCATCCGATGGTTCATTGGCCGGAGGCCGATGACTTCGGACTGCTCAAGGCCTCCGGAGCCTCGGTCGCCCACTGCCCGACGGTGTTCTGCCGCCGCGGCATCGCACTCAACGACGTGCATCGCTATCACACCGCGGGCATCGGTCTGGGCATCGGCACGGACACCTTCCCGCATAACCTGATCGAGGAGATGCGCCACGCCTGTCTGATGGGGCGCGTGGGCTCCGGCAAGCTGAGCA
>JANQMX010000072.1 GCA_028279885.1 Rhodovibrionaceae bacterium
GGCCCTTTTGCGTGCCTTGTTCCAGGCACTCTTGAGGCCAGCCTTCACGCCTCAGAACGCTTGAAAACCCAACCGCGGGGAATCTTCACGGACGACTAAATAGGGCCGCTCAGCTCTCGGCCTGCTGCACGAAGAAGGAGGCGCCTTCGGGAATCTCAGGCGTCTCCATTTCGAAGGCGGTGGAGCGGATGCGCCCCGGCTCTTGGCCGTGGAGCAGCAGGCCCGCGTGGCGGCTGGGGACGGGGTTCGGCGACAGAGGAATCGCATCCGCCGCGGCCATCACGGCGATGAAGAGCGTGCGCGGTTCAGCCGAGAGGTTCGCCGTGGAGGCGTGCGCCACCCGCGCGTGCATCAGGCAGGCGGCGCCCACTGGTCCTGTATGGCAGACCGCGTCCCGTTCGAAGCTGTCGGCGATCTCCTCGTCGATGGCGCCGGTAAAGCGGCCGTCGTGCCAGAGGGAATAGAGCGGCCCCTTGTGCGAGCCTGGCAGGGTGCGCAGGGGCCCGTTCTCCAGGGTGACCTCGTCGAGGAAGACCAGGCAGGTGATCACGTCGTCGTTGCTGTGGGGGTCGAAGGTGAAGTCCTGATGCCACTTCACCGTGGTCGCCGAGCCCGGCAGCTTGGAATTGATCTTCGAGTGATGGAAGCGCAGGTCGGGGCCCATGAGGTCGGCCACCGCTTCGATCAGCGGTGCCCTCTGGATCGTCTCGAGGAAGACATCATCGAGCTCGGTCGGCGAGGCTACTCTGCGCAGCGCTGGGCGCTCGGCACTGTGGCCCGGCTCCAGGTCGAAACGTGGGCGGCCATCGAAGGTCTCGCCATAGGCTGCCGTCTCGGCGCGGCTGTCCTCGACCCAGTCTTCGAAGCAGCGGCGCATGGCCGCCAACTGCGGCTCGGTCACGGCATCGGGCAGGACGATGCAGCCCTCTTCCCGGAAGCGCGCGACTTGCTCGGCGGTCAAGACCCCCATGCCTCACTCCTTGCGGTCAGCAATCCCTCTGGCCGCAATCTTGGCATAGGTGGTGCGTGGGGCGCTCGCCTTTTCGGGGGCCTGGACGGGACCTGGCTGCCCTATTGGTCCTCTATCCCGAGATGCACGCGGCAGCTGCCGGTAAGTCTATCCAGGTGGGCAGTGCACTGGTTTTGCATGATCTCTTTGTATTCCTTGTCGACGGTGGTCAAAGCCCCGTCGGAGGTCGCGCTTTGCTCCAGGGTGCAAATCTCGTTGGCCCGTGCCGCCACTTTCCGGCAGGTGGCGTCTTGGCGGACGCTCCACACCAGAAGCGATTCGGCCTCGGCAAGCCAATTGAGTTCGGTATTGCTGTCCAGGGCCGCGACGTCGGGATTCAGGTTCTCTAGTTTGTCACTGTAATAGGCCGACTGGTCTTTCCAGAGCTCGTAGAGGCCAAAGCCCGACAGGGCCGCCACGACGACAAACCAGAGTATCTTGGGCACAACGGAGAGTTTCGCGCCTTTAAGAATGACGGCGGCACAGATCACGATGACAATAAACAGCCCGACATAGACGACCGGGCCATCGGCACCTATCAAATTCATTTTGCGACCCCTCTCTAGAACAAGAGACGATAGCTGTCATTGCTTGCAGCTGCGACAGCCTCGACTGCGGATGCGCGTCGCGTCAATGAAAAGCGTTCTACTCAAGCGGTCCGCCTGTCGCCAAGCGCAGCCATAGGCCGTAGCGCGGCGCCGCGACCGCATGCAGGGCGCGTTGCGTCACCCTCACAAGCATTCGCTCTTCGGCATCTCGAGGATCCCGCAGGCGAAGGAATTGACGGAGCCGCCGCCGACCTTGAGCAGGTAGAGGATTTCCACCGCGACGATGAAGCAGAACACATAGACGCCGCCCTTACGGACGCCTTTCAGGTGTTTCAGGGCTTCGTGCAGCTGCAGGCCGAAGACGCGGGCCAGCATGACCATGAAGAAGAGCACCAGCGCAGCGAGCAGGACGTAGACGAAGACCGCCTGCGGCGCCTCGGCCAGTTTCGGCAGGCTGATGGCCAGGTAGTAGATCAGGCCGAAGCAGGCGGCGGTCGAGACGACGAAGAAAGAGGAGAGCGCGATCGGGCGGTGATTGTCTCGGCAGAGCAGCGGCTTGCCGCCGTCGCCCGCCCGCCGCTGTCGCCACCAGGGCATCAGCGCGGCCGAAGCCGCCGGCAGGCCGAAGGAGAGGCCGAAGAGGCTCGCGTTGATGACTCTGTGCGAGAGCGGGGAAAAGCCGAAGAGCGTGCCCAGCCAGTCGCCGAACAGCGCCGCGAGCTTGTTCCAGCCCACGATGATGGCGTGAAAGGCGCGGACGAACTCGAACTCGCTCAAGTCCATGAACTCGGGGATCGCGCCGAGCATGGCCATGCCAGCGGCGGCCCCTCGGATCCACCAGATGCGCTCCGCCCAAAGCTTCCATCTCTCCGCCAGCCCCGCCATGGCGGGGAGTCTATCAGGTTCCGGAAAGAATGCAGGAGCCGGTCGCCGGCGGCGCCGGCGATGGGGAGGCGGCGACCATCCGCCTGCCTCCCCGGCCGAATCACTCAGACTGCGGAGCTCCGCAGCACAGGGTGCGCAAAGCGCTTAGGCAGCCTGTCCCTGGTAAGCGGCCTGATAGAGGGCGATCACCTCGTCCTTCATGGGCTGCTTCGGGTTGGTTGCGCCACAGGCATCCTTCATCGCGTTGTCTGCCAGGGTCCCGAAGTCCTCGGGCTTGACCACGTCGAACGATGCCAGGTTGGGGGGAATGCCAACCTCCGCCGATAGCGCACGGATGGCGTTGAGCGCCGCCTCTGCGCTCTCAGACGCGGTCATGTCGCGGGTGTCGATGCCCATGGCCTTGGCGATCTCGACGAAACGCTCCGGCACGACTTGGGCGTTGTAGGCCTGGACATGCGGCAAGAGGATCGCGTTGCAGACCCCGTGGGGCAGATCGTAGAAGCCGCCAAGCTGGTGGGCCATGGCGTGGACGTAGCCGAGGCTTGCGCTGTTGAACGCCATCCCGGCCAGGAACTCGGCATAGGTCATCATCTCGCGCGCCTCGTGGTCGTGGCCGTCCTTCACCGCCCGGGCCAGGAAGCCGGAGACCAGCTTGATGGCGTGCAGCGCCGCCGAGTCCGTCACCGGCGTGGCCGCCGTCGAGACATAGGCTTCGATGGCGTGGGTCAGGGCGTCCATGCCGGTCGCCGCGGTCAGGGACGCCGGCATGTCCTCCATCAGGTCGGGGTCGTCCACGGAGAGGGTCGGGGTCGTCCGCCAGTCGACGATCGCCATCTTCACGTGGCGGGCCTCGTCGGTGATGATGGCGAAGCGGGTCATCTCGCTGGCCGTGCCCGCAGTCGTGTTGATGGCAACCAAGGGCATCATCGGCTTGGTCATCTGATTGATGCCCTCGAAGTCGCGGATGTCGCCGCCATGGGTCGCCAGGATCCCGATGCCCTTGGCCGCGTCATGCGGCGAGCCGCCGCCGAAGGAGATGATGAAATCGCAGCCTTCCTGCTTCAGCAGGGCGGTCCCGGCATCGACCTGCGCCGTGGTCGGGTTGGGCTCGACCCCGTCATAGACCGCGTAGCCGACGCCGATTTCGTCCAACAGATCCGTCAGGACCTTGGTTGCCTTCAACTCCCGATGCAAAGGCGCATCGGTGACGATGAGCGCCTTCTTGAAGCCCAGGGCTTGGATCTCCCGGCCCGTGTCGGCCAACCCGCCGGACCCCATGATGTTCACCGCCGGCATAAAGAAATAATAGGCCATGCCTTCCTCCGCTGTTTCGTGCCTGCGACCGGGAGTCCCCCAGTCCCCCTCCATATTGGCGGGGCGGTTGCGAATGCAACGCGCTGTCAAGGCTATGGGCATTTCAACCGCCGATTTGCGGCGGGCTGGAGGGCAAGTGGTCCGGGGGCCGGACCGATGAGCGGCGATTTGGAGCCGCCGGACGCCGGCCGACGTCTCATCTTGCCACGCGCGCTGACCCCCTCGCCGGGCACTGCGCCCAAGCGGCTGCTCGGTGCTAAGCTATCCCGGCGCACACCCGCAGCGATAAGGGGAGACCATGCTGGGACTCGATGCACTCGTCAGCGTTGCCAACGTTTTTTACCTGATGTCCTATTCGGTGCGGGACATTCTGTGGCTGCGCATTCTCACCGTCGTCGGCGGCACGTTGCTCCTGCCGTACTACTATCTTCAGACTGAACCGCTTTGGGCCCCGTTCGGTTGGAACCTGGTCTTTCTCGCGATCAACGTCTTCTGGATCACAAAGCTCATTCTGGATCGCCGGCCGGTGCCCTTCACCGACGAGGAACGGCGGCTCTACAAGCTTGCCTTCCGAAACATGAGTGAGCGCGATGCCTTCAAGCTGTTCCGCATGGGCGCCTGGTCATCCGAGCCGGCCGGGACGGCCCTGCTCACCCAGGGCCAGCCGGTGAACGCTCTATCGCTCATCGTCGACGGGGACGTCAGTGTCGAGTCGGACGGAACGCGCGTGGACACACTCGGCGAGGGGCGTTTTCTCGGCGGCATTGCCCTTCTGCATCGGGATACGGACTTCACCACGTCGGTCTCGGTCACGACCGCGAGTCCGAGCCGTGTCATCGTCTGGCAGTTTCACCAACTGGACGCCGCCTTCGCCAAAGACACGGACCTTGAGATCGCCATGCAGGCCAGCGTCGGACTGGAAATCTCGCGCTTCCTGCAAACCGCCAGAACGGAACTGCTGCAAGCCAGTTCGCCATCAGCCAACTCTCCATGAAAGCGTGACCATCGCGTTGGCGTAGGGCTGCGACGCCCCCCTACCCCCGCGCCGGGGCAATGCGGCGATAACTGAGCGCCTCGGCGATGTGGAGGCGGCGGACGTCCGGCTCGCCGGCAAGATCGGCCAGGGTGCGGGCGACCCGCAAGACCCGGTGGTAGCCGCGGGCGGAGAGCCGCATGCGCTCAGCGGCCTCGGTGAGCAGGCGACGCCCGTCCGCATCGGGCGCCGCGACCTCTTCCAACAGCGTGCCGTCGGCTTCGGCGTTGCTGGCGATGGCCGGGCTGCCATTCCGCGACCGGTAGCGTTCGCGCTGTACGTCGCGGGCTCGGGCAACGCGGTCGGCGACCTGGGCCGAGGCCTCGCGCGGCGGCGGCAGGGAGAGGTCGGCTGCGCTGACCGCCTGCACCTCGACGTGCAGGTCGATGCGGTCGAACAGCGGACCGGAGATGCGGCTTTGGTAGTCGCCGGCGCAGCGCGGCGCCCGGCTGCAGGCCAGGGCCTCGTCGCCGAGATAGCCGCAGCGGCAGGGGTTCATGGCGGCGACCAGCTGCACGCGTGCGGGATAGTGCACGTGCGCGTTCGCCCGGGCGACGGCGGCGCGGCCGCTCTCCAGCGGCTGGCGCAGCGCCTCCAGCGTGCCGCGGTGGAACTCCGGCAATTCGTCGAGAAAGAGCACGCCCTGGTGCGCCAGGGAGACCTCGCCCGGCCGCGCCTTGAGCCCGCCGCCGATCAGCGCCGGGGTCGAGGCCGAGTGGTGCGGGTCGCGAAAGGGGCGCTGGCGCAGGAGCCGCCCGCCCTCCAGCAAGCCGGCCACCGAGTGGATCATGGAGACCTCGAGCGCCTCGGCCGGGGTGAGCGGCGGCAAGAGGCCGGGCAGGCGCTGGGCCAGCATGGACTTGCCGGCGCCCGGCGGACCGATGAGCAAGAGGTTGTGGCCGCCGGCCGCGGCGACCTCCAGCGCGCGCTTGGCGGTCTCCTGCCCCTTGATGTCCAGGAGGTCGAGACCGGGCGCGCCGGCTTCGGCCAAGGCCGGCTCGGGGCGCGCCAGAAGTTGCGAGCCTTTGAAGTGGTTGATGACGGCCACCAGGCTGTCCGGCGCCAGCACCTCGACCCCCTCGGCCCAGGCCGCCTCCCCGCCCTGCGCGGCGGGACAGAGGAAGCCGAGCCCCCGCTCCGCCGCATGCATGGCGGCGGGCAGCACGCCGGCGACGGCGGTCAGACGCCCGTCCAGCGCCAACTCCCCCAGAGCGACGCAGTTGGCCGCCTCTTCCGGCGGCACGGCACCCAGCGCCGCCATCAGGCCGAGCGCGATGGGCAGATCGAAGTGACTGCCTTCCTTGAGCAGGTCGGCCGGCGCCAGGTTGACGGTGATGCGCTTGGGCGGCAGGGCGAGCCCCAGGGCGTGGAAAGCGGCGCGCACCCGCTCCTGGCTTTCGGCCACCGCCTTGTCGGGCAGGCCGACCACCCGGAAGCTCGGCATGCCGGGCGAGACCTGAACCTGCACGTCGACCTCGACCACCTCGATGCCCTGAAAGGCGACGGTTGCGGCGCGCGCGACCATGAAGAACCCTCAGCCTCAATTCAGAGAACAAAGCGCAAGTGCAGCGATGCTCAACTCGCCGTCTCTGCTTGCAGCTCGGCTTTTGCTTTGGTGCGCAGAACCATAAACACGATTGCTGGAACGATCGACACGAGAGGTAGAAAAACGGTCCACGTCCAGTGCTTGCTCACCCCCGCATCTTTCGTTCTCTGCACGGTCGAATAAACGATGATGAACGAGAGCGGGATAAGAGCGAGACGCAGTACGATAGTCAGTTCGTCATTGCCGGGCTCTTCGAAAAAGGCCAGCACGATCGCAACAACCATCATGGTCAAGACGCGGAGAATATAGCTTTTTCTTCCTATCGGGCGGATCTTTTCGTAGTTGAAGCCCCAGATCGGGCTACTAACAGCAATGAAAAGTAGAAAACCGGCCAAATAAATTACTGCTTCGACTGCCATGCGTCTTCCCCATCACCTGTGTTTGCGCTTTGGACTCAAATTGCTTGAGTTCTTTTTTTGTTCTTTAGCGCAGCCGCAGATGGGTGTCCAGCGGGCAAAAACCGCTTCAGGAGGAGTCTTCCGGCGCGCGCCCGGCGATGATTGAGCCAGCCCCCAGGCCGCGCGGGGCTACTTCGGCATCTTGTGCCGCTCGATCAGCCAGAAGCGGGCGATCCAGCCGAGCACCCAGAGGCCGAGGGCCGAGGCGACCCCGAAGGCGGCGATGAGCGGGTCGATACCGCCCTCTTCCGAGAAGGAGAAGATGGGCACCAGGGCGATCATGAAAAGCGCGCTGACGATGGCGCCCAGGGTGCAGAGCCAATAAAGCACCCGGCCCCAGCGCTCGCGCGTCGCCTCTGCGTCCTCTCGGTCGTCTGCCTTGGCCATATGGCATGGTCGCGCCGGGCCTGCCCGCTGACAAGCCCGGAAGAACGATGCGGCCTTTACCGGCTCTTAGCGCTGTTTGCTGAGCCTTGCCTAACGCCCCTCACGCATAGTCGTCCCAGCGCAAACGGGCGCGCAGATGGGAGCCGGAGAATGGAAGACAGCGTGGCGGTGATCGCCTTCGTCGCCTTTGCCCTCTTGGTCGGCGGCTTCGCGGTCTTCCATGCGATCATCCTCTTCGCCGGCCAGGTCGATCCCGATGTGGGCTATGGGGAGGGCCGCAGAACGCCGCGCTCCGACGAGACGGACCGCCGGACGGAGCCCAGCGATGGCGGCATGGCGCTGTGGCGCGACGACGACTGCGACGGTGGGGACAGCGACAGCGGCTGCGACTGAATGCCCTAGTAAGGCACCGATCCGGCAGGCAGCCCGTCTCGTATTATTTGTCTGGTTATCGGATTTCTCATTGCGACGGGGCGCGCCTTACACCCATGTTTGCTAACTTCGGCCTGCTGGACTGGCTTCTGGCGGCAGTGCTCTACTTCGCCGTCTTCCTCCTCCCCCTCTTCATGGCCGGCAAGCGCCGTATGGCGCGCACGCCCTATATCCTACTCAGCGGAGTCGGCGTGTTCGTGATCGCCGCCGCGGTTGGCCTGGCCTATGTGGCGTCCGTCAACGCGCTCCTGGTCGGCCTCGCGGTCGGCGGCGTGGTCGGCTTCCTCTGGCTGTTCTGGTCGATCTATCGCCTGCAGGACTTGGGTTGGTCGCGGAAATGGATGGTGGTCCTGCTCATCCCCGTCGCCAGCGAGATCCTCTGGTTCTTCCTGCTGATCAAGAAGGGGCAGGAGCCCGACAGGCTCCAGGCGCTGCTCGCCGAAATGGCATCCTGAGCGTTTCCTTCTCCGACCCCAGGCCTGGAGGCCGCGTCTGGACCCTCGGGTCAAGGCCCGCCGGTTTGTCCACCCGTCGGCCCTTGCCCAAGGGTGACGACAGAGGGGGTTGTCAGAGGCCTGCGCCGTGCCGCTCAGAGCTCAACTCTGATTGTCACCCTTGGGCGCGCCGCACAGCGGTGCGACCCGCCTGCGGGCCGAAGCCCTCCGTCGCGGCGAAGGCCCGAGGGTCCAGCTTAGGGCACGGTACGAGAAACCATGGAGCGCCGCGCCATTTTTGTCCGGGCGCTCCGACTCAGCTTGGCGTGCTACACAGGCCCCCCGCCCGACCCGCCGCCCGGAGGAGAGCCTTGCGACACCAACCCCGCTGCCTGTGCGATCTCCTGCGCGGTCCGTTCGCCGCTTCGCTGCTCACCGCAGCGATCTCGGCGATGCCCGGCGTTGCGGCGGCACAGGGCGGCGCGGCCCCCCAGTCAGAGGAAACGCAGGAGTCCGAAGACCGGCGCGGCACTTGGACCTTCATCATCGAGAACGACGTCTTCGCCAACACCGACCGCGACTACACCAGCGGCCTGCGCGCCTCCTACGTCTCGCCGCCCGACGGCCCGGAAGACGGGCTGCACGGCGCCATCGCCCGCATGCTCTTCGGCGCGCAAGAGGGCGACAAGATCCGCTACGGCCTGGCGATCGGGCAGAGCATCTTCACCCCCGAAGACACCCGGGTCGAGAACCCGCCCTCCGACCAGCACCCCTACGCCGGCTGGCTCTACGGCGAGTACAGCGTCTTCGCCCAGGACCGCGGTAACGCCTTCTGGGGCTCCGCCGGCGGCCTGACCATCGGCGCGGTGCAGATCGGCATCGTCGGGCCCAGCGCCTTCGGCGAGGAGGTGCAGAACAACTTCCACGAACTGATTCGCAGCTACGAGGTGCGCGGCTGGGACAATCAGCTCAACGACGAGGTCGCCTTCGCCGTGCTGGTAGAAAGGCAAGAGCGCTTTGTGCTGGACGACGCGCTGCTCGGCCTCAAGCTCGACCTCGTCCCGAACGTCGGCGCCACCCTCGGCACCCTGCGCACCGACGCCAAGCTGGGCGCGACCCTGCGCTATGGCAACGATCTGCGCAGCGACTTCGGGCCACCCCGAATCCGCCCGGCGGTCGGCGGCAGCGGCTTCTTCGAGGCGACCGGCGATTTCGCCTGGTATCTCTTCGCCGGCGGCGAGGGGCGCCCGGTGGCGCGCAACATCTTCCTCGACGGCAACACCTTTCAGGACAGCGCCAGCGTCGACAAGAAGATCTTCGTCGCCGAGGCGCAGGCCGGCCTGGTGACGATCTTCGACGACGTCCGCCTCGCCTACACCGCCGTGGTCCGCTCGCCGCAGTTCGACGGCCAGGACGAACCGCAGATCTTCGGCTCGATCAGCCTCTCGGTGAAGTTCTGAGGACGCGAGGGAAGGGCTCTGTTTGGAAAGCAGCCGGGATGCGACCGGAGTCGCCTTAACCGGACTATGGACGGTGCAGACCATGGCACCTCCCGCGCCGACCTCTGGACCCTCGGGTCGCCCCGCTGCGCGGCGCGCCCAAGGGTGACGATGTGAGGGTTAGCCAACGGTCGCGCGCTCAAGAGTGACGATGTAGGGGGCAACCAACAGCCGCGCGTGATTTTTAGCGCCTGCAGTGAAGCATCGAACTCACCAGCCTGCCCAGCCTCCACCGCACTCCTCCCTCGTCACCCTTGGGCGCGCCGCGTAGCAAAGCGACCCGAGGGTCCAGCCACGGGCTGAGTGTCGACGAGATGAAGCGCAGACCGTGGCCCGCTCCGTTGCGGTTCAACCAACGAGGTCCGGGTAGAGATCGCGCCAATCGGGATTGTCGCGTTCGATGAGATCCGTCTTCCAGCCGCGCTTCCAATGCTTCAGCTTCTTTTCCCGCACGATTGCCGCTTCGATCGACTCATGAGTCTCGAAGTAGACCAGCCGGTCGACACGATAGCGTTTGGTGAAGCTCTCGACCGAGCCCTCCCTGTGCTCGTAGACACGCCGGATGAGGTCGTTGGTCACGCCGATGTAAAGCGTGCCCTGCTTCCGGCTCGCCAGCATGTAGACGTAGTAGGCCATTGCGCGCTCCCAGCCTGCCTCTGGACCCTCGGGTCTCGGCCCTCCGGGCCTCGCCCAAGGGTGACGATGTGGGAGAGTGGCTGACAACGGTGCATTGCTTTCGACGTTCGCGATGAACCGCCGGCCGTGCGACTGGCCCCCCATTCCCTCGCACCTCTCTTTCGTCACCCTTGGGCGCGGCGCGACCCGAGGGTCCAGCCACAAGCGCAGACCGCGCCTATTCATGCGCCCTCACCGCCAGTGGGGGCCGCCGATCCAGCCGACCAGGGAGTGGCGGGCGCCGGTCGTGACGGCGCAGACCCGGTGCAAGAGAAATGACGGGAAGATGGTCAGGCTGCCCTGCTCGCGTGGGATGGCGACGGCCTCGCGGGAGATCATCACCTCCAGCGCCCCGCCCTCATAGGTCGCCGGGTCGGTCAGCTGCACCACGAAGCTGAGCTTGCGCGTCGAATAGGCCCCGGCGGCGAAGTCCAGGTGCCAGTCGTAGTGCTGCCCCGGGCCGTACTCGGCGATCTGCAGCGGCTCGGTGAAGCCGGCGATCTCGGCGCGGTAGCTGCGCCGGTTCTCGGTCGCCACCACGTCCAGCGCGCGGCGGAAAACCCATTCGCTGTCGGCGGAGGGCCGGAGCCAACGCACCCGGCTGTCGCGGTAGCCGGCGCGGCCCTCGTCGGCGATGCCGCCGGCCTGTTCGGCCCCGCCCATCCCGCGAATGCGGGCGCAGTCCTCGGCCGAGAAAACGCCCATGGCCGTCGCCGTCGGCGCCCAGAGCGCCAGCTTCGGCAGCTTGGGATGGCCTTGCTGAGGTTGGGGCTGCGACGGGTTCACGGCAAAGGCTATTCCGGCATCCGCCGGTCGAGCCGGCCGGCGAGGCGCCCCTCCACCGCATCCCAGATCAGCCCGGCGACGTTCGCCCCGTCGAAGCGGTCGATCTCCTGAATGCCCGTGGGCGAGGTCACATTGATCTCGGTGAGGTAGCCGCCGATGATGTCGATGCCGACGAAGATCAGGCCGCGGTCGATCAGCGCCGGACCGATGGCCTCGCAGATCTCCCGGTCGCGGTGGGTGAGATCGGATTTCTCCGGCTTGGCGCCGGCGTGCATGTTGGCCCGCGCCTCCCCCGGCGGCGGCACCCGATTGATGGCGCCGACCGGCTGTCCGTCCACCAGGATGATGCGCTTGTCGCCGGCCCGCACCTCGGGCAGGTAGCGCTGCACCATGACGGGCTCGCGCGAGTCCTGGGTGAAGAGCTCGAGCAGGGTCGCCAGGTTCTCGTCGTCCTCCTTGATGTGGAAGACGCCGGCGCCGCCGTTGCCGTAGAGCGGCTTGACGATGATGTCCCTCTCCCGCGCGCGGAAGGCCATCACCTCTTCCTTGCTGCGGGTGATCAGGGTTTCGGGCATCAATTCGGGGAAGTGGGTGACGAAGAGCTTCTCCGGCGCGTTGCGCACATGGGCCGGGTCGTTGACCACCAGCGTCTCCGGATGGACGTGCTCCAGGAGGTGCGTTGCGGTGATGTAGGCCATGTCGAAGGGCGGGTCCTGGCGCATCATCACCACGTCCAAGGTGGCGAGATCGATGCTCTCGGCCGTGCCCATCTCGGCATGGTTGCCGTGCACCCGCTGTACCCGGAAGGGCCGCGCCTTGGCGTAGACTCGGCCGTGGCTGAAGCTCAGGTCGCCCGGCAGGTAGTGATAGAGGCCGTGGCCGCGCGCCTGCGCCTCCAACGCCAGGGCGAAGCTGCTGTCGGCGTCGATATCGACGCTTTCCAAGGGGTCCATTTGTATGGCGACGGCGAGGCTCATGACGGCTCCGGAACGGACAGGCGGGAGGAGAGGATTTTATCGCTGATTATCGCGGGCGCGATAGGTAGCACCCGGGCGGCCGCTTGCAAAGTTTGGGGAGATGGATGTGGGCCGAGGCCGCACGTTCCCAGCTTACCTGTCACCCTTGGGCGAGGCCGACAGGGTCGCAGACCCACGGCCGAGTTCCGAGCTCGGAAACGATCTCGCGATCGAGGGTCCTACGGTCTCCCGTCCGGACCCCACTCTCTCACATTCCAAACAGACAAGGGTCCACGGCTGGGTTCCGTGCAGGCTGATGGGTGGATCCTCGGGACGGGCCGTTCGTCCCTATCGGTCCTCCGTCCCGCCCAAGGATGACAGTCCGAGATCGGCCGCAATGGCCGGTGTATCACTGCCTGTCACCCCGGCCTTGAGCCGGGGTCCATTTCGCAGCCCGTGCGGATTTCTCACATGGTTCCCGGCTCGCGGGCTTCGCCCTTGGCCGGGATGACAGTCTGAGCAAGCCACGACCGGTACCGGCCGACATCCCCCTAATTCAACCGATTCCGGAGCCGAGAGAAGCCTCCGCTCGCGCCGCCCCTCCTCACGTCACCCCGGACGCGTCAGCGAGCCGGGGGCCATGTCGAAGCCTGCACGGGCGGATGAATGCCTTCGGCACCTCGCTACGCGAGCCCGGACACGCGGGCTTCGCCCTTGGCCGGGATGACAGTTTGAGCAGCTGCGACCGGTGTCGGCTGACTATCTCGCCCTCAATTCAACTTATTCCTCAGCTGGCGCAGGTACTGCTCGGCGGCCGGGCGCTCGCGGTGATTGCCCGGCGCGAGCTGCAGGAAGTTTTCCAGCGAGACGATGGCGGCGCGCAGGTTGCTGAGCTCGGCGTTGAGCAGACCCGCCTCGCGCCAGAGGTCGGCCTGCGCCGGTGCGATCATGATCATGGTCTCGATTGTCTCCAGCGCCGCATCGCCGCGCTCGGCCTGCAGCAGCCGGATCTTGCGGTTGTTCTGCAGGCGCAGCAGGATCTGCCGGTTGCCGCAGGGCGCATAATGATCCGGCCGCAGCTCCACGTCGTTGCCGGAGACCAGCTTGAGAAGCCCGCGTAGCGCGTCCGGCTCCCGCCGCGCGCCCTTGTTGAAGGGGTCGATGATCGCCCGCTCGCCGCCGCACTCCATGCGCAGCAGGAAGTGGCCGGGAAAGGCCAAGCCCTCGATGGGCCAGCCCTGGGCGCGGGCGCTGTGGATGTAGAGGATGCCGAGCGCCACCGGCAGGCCGCAGCGCCGGTCGATCACCCGCATCAGGTTGGCGTTGTCCAGGTCGTCGTAGCTTTCTTCGTCGCCCTGGTAGCCGTAGCGCCCGAAGACGATGCCGTTGATCGCCTCCAGCCGCCCGGCCAGGCTGTCGTGGGCGGCTAGGCGCGCGCCCTCCTCCGCGATGTCGCGGGTCAAGAGCGAGAGGTGATGGACGTAGCGGTCGAGCGACGCCTTGGGCTCGTCGAGGGCGGCGATCAGAAGCGCCGTCTCCGCCAGATCGATCTCGTCGTCGGGCAAGCCGCCCACGCGCCGCAAGGCATCCTCGATGTTGTCGCGCCCGCTCGCGCTCGACCATGCCACCGGCTCCACCCTTCCATCCCTGCTTCGATCCCCTGCCGCTATTCGGTCAGCCACTTGGCCGCCAAGCGTCGACGATGTGCTGTGGCCGGCCCAGCGCCGCCACCACCACAAGATCGAACCGAACCTCGCACTCGGCAAGACCCCTGTTGCGCTGCAGGAACAGAAGCGCGGCGCGCTCGATGCGCTGCCGCTGCTTCGGCGTCACCGCATCGAGGGCGAGGCCCCGGGCATCGCGGCGCTTGACCTCGACGAAGGCGAGGGTCCGGCCCCGGCGAGCCACAAGATCGATCTCGCCCAAAGGCGAGCGCCAGCGCCGCGCCAGGATGCGGTAGCCCTTCAGCCGCAGCAGCCAAGCGGCCGCCGACTCGGCCCAAAGCCCGCGGCCGTAAGCCTTGCGTCGCGCCTCCGCCGGGCGCCGCGTCGTCTCAGCCATCGCGGTCCCGGCTCAAGGCAACGGCGCGGCTGTAGACCAGCCGCCGCGGTCGGCCGGTGGCAGCCGCCACCTCGTCCACGGCGTTGCGCAAGGACTGGGACTCCAGCGCCGTCATCAGCCGCTGGTCGACCTCCTCGTCCGGCACCTCGGCCGCCTGGGCAGGCGCCACGGCGATGACCAGCTCGCCCTTGGGCGGCAGTTCGCGCGCCGCATAGTCCTCGGCCAGGTCCGCAAGCGGGCCGCGACGCGCCTCCTCGTGCAGCTTGGTCAGCTCGCGCAGCACGGCCGCCTCCCGACTGGGTCCCAGCGTCTCCGCCATGTCGGCCAGGCAGCCGGCCAGGCGTTGCGGCGCTTCGAAGAAGAGCAGCGTGGCGCCGACGCCGGCCAGGTCCTGCAACGCGCGCCGCCGGGCGCCGGTCCGCGGCGGCAGGAAGCCGGCGAAGAAGAAGCGGTCGCTGGGCAGGCCGGAGAGCAGCAAGGCGGCGAGCACCGCCGAGGGGCCCGGCACGGGGATGACCGGCAGCTCCGCCTCGACCACCGCGCGGACCAGTTTGTAGCCGGGGTCGGAGATCAGCGGCGTGCCGGCGTCGGAGACCAGGGCCACGGCTTCGCCACCTTTCAGGCGTTCGATCAGTTTCGGCCGCACCTTCGCAGCGTTGTGCTCGTGATAGGCGGTGAGCCGCTGGCTGATACCGTGGGCGGACAGGAGGCGGCGGGTCACCCGGCTGTCCTCGCAGGCCACCACGTCTGCGTCGCGCAGGACGGTGAGCGCCCGCAGCGTAATGTCCGCAAGGTTGCCGATGGGGACAGAAACAAGGTAAAGCCCCGGGTCTAGTTTGACCCCAGGCGACGGGCCGGCGGCTCGACCCTCAGACCCGGAGAAGGACTTTGACCGCATCCGTCTCGCTGCCTCCGATGATGTTCTCGCCTGCCGCGCCGCGCCGCGGCCTCGGCTTGCTGCTTGCGGTGGCCGCGCTGCTGCTCGCCGCCTGCGAGGCGCCAGCGCCCGAACCTGGGGCAAGCGAACCACCTGCGCAAGCCGAGACGCTGCCGCTCCCCGCCACCGTCTATGGCCCGGGCGAAGCCAAGGTGGCGCTGCTGGTGCCCTTGTCTGGCCCTGCAGCCCCCGTCGGCCAAGCCATCCTCAACGCCGCCGAGATGGCCCTGTTCGAGCTTGCCGGGCCCGGCTTCCAACTGGTGGTCAAGGACACCGGCGGCACGCCGGACGGCGCCGCAGCGGCAGCGCAGGAGGCAGTGCTGGACGGTGCACAGCTCATCCTCGGGCCGCTGTTCTCCACCTCCGCCAGGGCTGCAGCCCCGATGGCGGTCGGCGGTGTCGTGCCGCTGCTCAGCTTCTCCAACGACCTGACCTTGGCACAGGACGGCGTCTTCGTGCTCGGCATCACACCCGACTCGCAAATCGATCAGGTGGTCGCCTATGCCGTCTCCCAGGGCCGCACGCGCATCGCCCTCTTGGCGCCGGAGAACAGCTACGGGCAGGCGTCGCTGGTGGCGCTGCGCCGCGCGGCCGACCGCCACGGCGCCCTCATGGCCTCGACGATCTTCTATCCGCCGGGCACCACGGACGTCTCCGCGCAGGTGCAGGTCCTTGCCGACTACAACGCGCGCCGCGCCGCCCTGCTGGCCGAGCGGCGGCGGCTCTCCACCCGCAACGACCAGCAGTCCAGGGCGGAGCTTGAGCGCCTCATGGAGCAGGAGACCCTGGGCGACGTGCCGTTCGACAGCGTGCTGATTCCGGCCGGCGGACGTGAGCTCCTGTTGGTGGCGCCGCTGCTGCCCTTCTATGACGTCGACTCGGACGAGGTGCAGTTTCTCGGCACCATGCTGTGGGACGACGTCTCGCTCGGCACCGAGCCTTCGCTGGCCGGCGGCTGGTTCGCTACGCCGGACCGGCGCAGCTGGGAGGCTTTCTCCCGCCGTTACGAGGCCCTGTTCGGCGAGACGCCACCGCGTGTCGCCTCGCTGGGCTATGACGGCACGGCCCTGGCCGCCGTGCTGACGCGGCAGGCCGAGGCGGCCGGCCAAGCGGTGGTCTTCGATGCGATCAGCCTGACCCAGGCGGAGGGCTTTGCCGGGGTCGACGGCATCTTCCGCTTCCGCCCCGACGGCACCACCGAGCGCGGCCTCTCGGTCCAGGAGCTGCAGCGCGGGCAGATCATCGAACGCGCGGTGGCGCCCTCCAGCTTCGCGGGTGCGATTAATTAAGGCGCCTCTCGCCTCGGCGAAGCCAGGGTCGGCGCTGTGCAAAAAACTATCGCCGCACCACAGGCTGTCATCCCGGCCAAGGGCGAAGCCCGCGAGCCGGGAATCATGACAGAGGAAAGCACGAACGTTCCAATGCTTGGCGCAAGCTGAGAAATGGACCCCGGCTCGGGGGCCGGGGTGACAGCCTGTGGTGCGGCACCCTCCGCGGGCCCCTTCGGACTGTCATCCCGGCCAAGGGCGAAGCCCGCGAGCCGGGAACCATGGCGGCGGAAAGCACGGACGTTCCAATGCTTGGCGCAGGCTTCGACATGGACCCCGGATCGCTGGCGCGCCCGGGGTGACAGTTTGAGGGGCTGCAACGTCAGCACCTAGAAGATCTCGGGACAATCCGGGTTCAGGGCTGCTAGTCTTGCGGTCTGTGCAGACAACACCCGTTTCGAGGACAGCGCCCCCGATGTTCGTGTCCAGCAAACCTTTGGTCGGCCTGCCGGCCTGTCGCCGCGAATTCGACGAGCTGCCGTTCCACACCATCGGCGACAAGTACGTGCGCGCCGTGGCGGTGGCGAGCAAGGCCATGCCGGTGATGATCCCCGCGCTTGAGGACCTCACCGAGACGGAGGCGCTGCTCTCCCGCCTCGACGGTCTGGTGATGACCGGCAGCCCCTCCAACGTGCATCCGGAGCGCTATGGCGACGAGGAGAGCGAGGAGGCCGCGCCCTTCGACCTGGGCCGCGATGCCACCACCTTCCCGCTGATCGAGACGGCCATCGCCATGGGCGTGCCGCTGTTCTGCATCTGCCGCGGCCATCAGGAGCTCAACGTGGCGCTGGGCGGCTCGCTCTTCCCCCGCGTGCACGAGCTGCCCGGCCGGATGGACCACCGCTCGCCCAAGGACCCGGACATGGACGTGAACTACGCGCCGCGCCATGCCGTTACGCTCAAGCACGGCGGGCTGCTGCACCGGCTGTGGGGCCACACCGAGGCCGAGGTCAACTCGCTGCACTGGCAGGCGGTGCGGGGGCTGGGCCGCGGCCTGGAGGTCGAGGCCACGGCACCGGACGGCACCATCGAGGCGCTGAGCATGCCCGGCGCCCGCGGCTTCGTGCTCAGCGTCCAATGGCATCCCGAGTACAAGGTTTGGGACTGCGCACTGTCCATGACGCTGTTCGAGGCCTTCGGCCAGGCCGTGCATCGCCGCGCCGAGGAGCGCTATACCAGCCCGGTCGCCCTGGTGTCCTAGGACACCACTCTACCCGACCCCTTTCCCACCTCTGATTTTCGAGAGACCGATGAGCCTGCGCATCGCCACCTGGAACGTGAACTCCCTGCGCCAACGCCTGGACCACCTGGACCGGCTAATCGAGACCAAGGCGCCCGACCTGCTGCTGTTGCAGGAGACCAAGCTGGAGGACTCGATCTTCCCCGGCGACTTCTTCGACGAGCGCGGCTATCGCCACCGGGTCATCGCCGGGCAGAAGTCCTACAACGGCGTCGCCCTGCTCTCGCGCCTGCCCTTCGAAGAAGAAAGCAAACAGGTCTGGTGCGACAAGGATGACAAGCGCCACTGCAGCGTTCGCCTGGCGGAAGGTTTGGAGATCCATAACTTCTACGTGCCCTCGGGCGGCGACAAGCCGGACCCGGCGGTCAACGACAAGTTCGCCCACAAGCTCCAGTTCCTCGACGAGATGGCGGCCTGGGCCGGCGAGGCCCGCGATCGGCCCATCCTGATCGCCGGCGACTTCAACGTCGCCCCGCTGGAGAACGACGTCTGGAACCACAAGCGCCTGGTCCGCAGCGTCGGCCACTCGCCGGTCGAATCCGGCAAGATGGCGACCCTCTTGGAGGCCGGCGGCTTCACCGACGTGGGCCGCCACTTCGTGCCGATGCCCGAGCCGCTCTACACCTGGTGGGGCTACCGCTTCGCCCAATCCTACGCCAAGGACTACGGCTGGCGCCTGGACCATGTCTGGGTGACCCAGCCGCTCGGCCCGCGGGTGAGAGCGCACGAGGTCTTCCGCGAGACCCGCACCTGGGAAAAGCCCTCCGACCACGTGCCGGTGATCGTGGATATTGAGTAGGTGGAGGTAGGCTTCGTACCGAGGAGAAAGCCATCAGCGGCACCACACCCTCCTCTTGTCATCCCGGCCAAGGGCGTTGCGTCAGCAAGGCCCGCGAGCCGGGAACCATGGAGACGCTCGCGCGGGCTTAGAAATGGACCCCGGCTCCGGGGCCGGGGTGACAGCTTGTGGTGCTGCAACGCCACCACACAAAAGACTGTCATGCTTGGGCGAGGCCCACTGGGCCTTAAGGCCCGGGGCCGAGTTCCGAGCATCCACTCTTCGGCCCGCATGAACGTCTAGCGTGGATCCCCGGAACTCGCCACGCCGTGGCTCGCCCAGGGATGACATCTTGGGAAAGGCCGCAGGCGGTGCGGCGCTCTCCAATTCCCGATTCAGGCGCTTTCCGGCTTCCTCAGATAAATGTAGCGCCCCGGGGCGACGCCGTCGGGCAGCGGCACCGCCTCGGCGCCGGGGAAGGTGATCTGCTGATCGCAGACCAGATAGCCGCCGGGCGCGAGAAAGTCGCCGATCACCGCGCTGATCGCCGCCGCCAGCACGCGGTTGGTCTCGACGTCGCCGGTGCCGACATCGGCATGGACCAGGGCGACCTGCCCGCGAAAGCGGGTCAGCGCCGCTGGCAGCGTCTCCTGCACGTCGCCCAGAATCAGCTTGTCGTCCGGCGGGATGCAGTCCGGATGCGCCGCCACCCGCCGCTCGAAGACGTAGATCTCACGCCCCGGCAGGCGCTCCCGCAGGTGGTCGTAGGTCCGCCCGTTGCCGAGGCCGAGCTCCAGTACAGGGCCGGGCAAGCCGGCAATGCGCCGGGCCACGTCGTCGATGCAGCTACGCTGAGCCTGAAGGCGCTTGATCGCGCTGTCGAGGCGGCTCATGCCTTGGCCAGGCGCAGCTTCTCGTTGGTCGCCTCAAGCCGGTGGGCCAGCACCCGCATGATCTCCACGGAGATCTCCGGGAACTCCTGCACCAGATTGAAGAAAAGCTCCTTGGTGATGCGCAGGGTGACCAGCTCGCTGGTCGCGGCCACTGTCGCCGTGCGCGGCACGTCGATCAGGATCGCGATCTCGCCGATGATGGCGTTGCGCCCGACCTCGGCCACCTTGATGTCCTGGCCGTTGCCGTTGATCAGGATGTCGGCGGTGCCGTCGACGATGATGAAGGCGGCGTCACCCGTCTCTCCCTGGCGGCAAACCGTCTCGCCGCTGTGAAACACGACCCGTTCGCTGGTGAAGGCCAGCAGCTTGAGCTTCGCCTTGTCGATCTTTGAGAAGAACGGGATCCGTTTGAGGACCTCGACTTCCTCGTCCAGTGTCATGGCGTTACGCTCCTCCCTCTCAGTCCCCGCCCGACCGTCGCGCACGATATCTCAGTCTGCGGTCAGAAGCTCTTTCAGGGCTCCTTGTTGTTCTTCCAACTCGGCATAAACGCCGTCGTCCACCAGGCGCCCGTCCTCGAGCACAAGGACGCGCGGGAAGCTCGCCGCCATGCTCGGACGCTCTACAATCCAGACAACGCCGTAGTCGCGCGATTCTTCCCTCACGTTGCGCAAAAGTTCGGACCGCGTCGCCCCGTCCATGACCGCGGTGGCTTCGCTTACAATAAGCAAATCCGGCCGCTTGAGAAGAGCGCGCGCCAAGGCCAGCTTCTGCCGCCGGGTGGCGCTGAGCCGCTTGCCGCCGATGCCGACCTGATACTCGAGGCCGATCTCGCGCACCGCATCGCGCAGGCCGAGCTCGTCGAGGATCTCCCCGACATAGCCACTGATGGTCTCCTCCGCCTGGGCACGGCCGTAGATCAGGCGCCCGAAAAGGATGTTGTCGATGATCGAGGCGGCGGCGTTGTAGCGCTCGCTGTCATAGAAGGCGACCGAGTCCGGCGCCTCCCGCATGATGCGTTCGCGCAGGTTTTTCCGCACCTCGAGCACCTCTTGCTCAAAGGCGTCGTCGATCAGGCTCAAGCGGTGGCGCGCCTCGATGTAGGACATCGGCAGGCGCAGCAGGCGATTGCGCTCGGCCTCCGGCAGAGCCTTGACGCCGACGTTCTCAGCCCGGGCGATGATCGTGCGGAACTCCGGCAGGTCGTCCGCATCGATGAAGCTGAACTGCTCGAAGAAGGGATGGCCGGCGGGCAGATCGGCGAAGATCTCGACCATGGTCTGGGCGATCGACAGGCCCTTCTCGACCAGGTGATCGTCCAGGCCGCTGGCCTTCAGCTCCTCCCGCACAAGCGGATGATCGACCATGACATCGGCGGCGAAGGCCGGGTCGCGCGCCGTGCCGAACAGCAGGTTCTCACCCAAGGTGGCGTTGCGATTGTACTCGGCGATGTCGAACAGCTCGACGAGATCGCCGTGGCCCTTCTCGGCCAGCCGCTCGGCCATGCGATGGCGCGCGGCGAGGATGGCTTCGGCCACCTCGGGCCGGCCTTCCGCATCCAAGACACCATCCAGGCCGAAGCGGTAGATGTCGTCGCTCAGCGCCACGCAATCCAGCACCGACAGCACCGTCTTGGTCAGCTCCGCCGCGTTGCTGACGCCGGCGGCCTCGTAGTCGATCCAGTCGGCGTTGAGGTCGAAGGTGGCATTGGCCGCGCGCTGGCTTTCCTCGAGCCGGGCCTCAGCCTTGGCCGCCGCCTCGGCGTCGTACTCGGCCGCATGGATCGGCCGGTGGGTCAGGCTGTAGAGCAGATTCTCCTTGATCGAACGGGCGAAGAAATAGGCGTCCGGCGCGACATAGCCGATGCGGCGGCCGAGCACCGCCTGTCGCAGGTCCTCGATACGCTGGCTGCCGATCTCGACAGAGCCGGAACTGTACTGCACCAGGCCGGCGATCACCTCGCCGAGGCTGTCCTTGCCGCTGCTGGCGCCGCCGACCACGGCGACGTGCGCCTCGAGCGGCATCTCGAAGCTGACGCCGTCAAGCAGCCGGCCGCCGCCTTCTTCGAACAGCGTGACGCTCGAAAGCTTGATATCGCCTTCCAGCGGCGTCACCGGGACATCGGGGTCCTGATAGGCCGGCTCGACGATCTCCGTGGGCTGGAACTGCTCGATCACCTGGTCGTACTTGATCTGCACGTCGGCCCGGCGTTGCTCCCAGTCGATCAGCTCCTTGACCGGGCCCGGCAGGTCCTTATAGGCGGCGATCACCGCGACCAGGGCGCCGATGTCGAGCCGGCCGGACAGCGCCAGAAGGCCGCCGCCGGCATAGAAGATGAAGGGCGTGAGCTGGGAGAGGAAGTTGTTGAGGAACTTCACGAAGAACTTGCGCTGGTAGATCTCGAAGCGGATGTCGAAGATCCGTCCCAGGCGCGAGGTCAGCTCGGCGCGCTCGTAGTTGGAGGTGTCGTTGGCGTGAATCTCGCCGGCGCCCTCGATGACCTCGCCGATGCGGCCGGCGAGCTGGCGGGCGGTGAGCTGGCGCTGCCGCCCCAGCCGCAGGATCGGCACGCGCAGGCGCGGGATCAGGATGGCCTGCACCAGCACGATGGTGCCGGCGATCAGCCCGAGCCAGAAGGACTGCACCATGATGAAGACCATGGCGGTGATGGC
Organism: Rhodovibrionaceae bacterium; assembly: GCA_028279885.1. Classification (GTDB taxonomy): domain Bacteria; phylum Pseudomonadota; class Alphaproteobacteria; order Kiloniellales; family DSM-21159; genus JANQMX01. Next base: position 21,872 of record JANQMX010000072.1, read on the forward strand.
CTGACCACCGAGAAAGGCCGGGGTGACGAAGGCGTCGCCGATGAAGCCGCCCAGCGGCTCCACCTCGTCCTTGATCATGGTGGCGACCTCCGCCAGCTTCATGCGCCTGATCTGCGGCAGGCGGAAGCGCAGCAGCCGGTCGGACAGCTCGTAGCGCAGGCGCCGCAGCATGCGCTCGCCCATGCGGCCCTTGCCGGTGTTGATGACGTACTTGAAGCCGCCGTTGACACAGACCAGGAAGAGGAAGATGAAGCTGAGAATCAGCAGGGTCCCCTGCTGATCGGCCGAAAAGCCGGGAAAGAGCACGATGCTCTCGCCGGTCAGCGTCTCGCTGAGGGGCAGGCGGATGACGCCGATCGGATTGGTGCTTTCCGCCGTCTCGAAGCCGTCGCCCTGAATGCCCTGGTTGACGATCTGCTTGGGCAGGTCGAGCGAGAGGAAATAGAACGGCAGGGAGCAGGCAACCCAGGCCAGAAGTACCAACTGCTCGCGGCGGCTGTGCCGCCAAACGTATTTGAAGATGTTGCGTTCCATGCCAAACCAAAGTGGACGCAAGGGCCAAGTCGCCGAACCGAGGCACTCTAACGGCAGAAGCCGCCCGGCCAAGAAAAAATCAGCCTGACGCCGGGCTTCGTTTCAGCTAAGGATTCTCGTTTGGCACGGCTGACTTGAACTTAATCTCTATTGGGTCGGGGACTATGAGCAAGATCACACCTGCGCCGGGGCGCCCCAAGCGCGTTCTGATCTACAGCCACGATACCTTCGGTCTCGGGCATCTCAGGCGCTGCCGCGAGATTGCCCATGCCCTGGTCGAGGCCGACGAGAACATCTCGGTGCTCATCCTCTCTGGCTCGCCGATCATCGGCAGCTTCGGCTTCAAGAACCGGGTCGACTTCGTGCGAATCCCCGGCGTCATCAAGCTGCGCGGCGGGAACTACGTCTCGCTCAAGCTGCCGCTGGACATCGAGCACACGCTCGCCATGCGCGCCTCCATCATCCGTCACACCGCGGACATCTTCGACCCCGACCTCTTTATCGTCGACAAGGAGCCGCTCGGCCTGCGCGGCGAGGTGAAGCAGACCTTGGCGCTGCTGCGCGATAAGGGCGTGCCCTGCGTGCTCGGCCTGCGCGACGTGATGGACGACCCGGAGCTGCTCGCCCCCGAATGGGAACGCAAGAAAGTCGCCCCGGCGCTCACCGAGTTCTACGACGACATCTGGGTCTACGGCCTGCCGCAGATCTGCCGCCCGCTGGAGGGCCTCGACCTGCCGGCCTCGGTCGAGCACCGCATCACCTACACCGGCTACCTCAAGCGCAGCCCGCCAATGGCCTCCCTGATCCCGAAGCTGGAGAAGATCCAGGAGCCCTATATCCTGGTCACGGTCGGCGGCGGCGGCGACGGCGAGGACATCATCGATTGGGTGCTGCGCGCCTACGAGAGCGATGCCTCATTGCCCTATCCGGCCGTGATGGTGCTCGGCCCCTTCATGGGCTCGAAGCTGCAGGAGGACTTTCTTGCGCGGGTCGACCGCCTGCCCAACGTCGAGGCGATCACCTTCAATGCCCAAGTGGATGGCCTGATGGAGCGCGCCGTCGGCGTCGTCTGCATGGGCGGCTACAACACCTTCTGCGAGGTGCTCTCCTTCGACAAGCGCGCCCTGATCGTTCCGCGTACCAAGCCGCGCCTGGAGCAGTTCATCCGCGCCGAGCGGGCGCAGGAGCTCGGCCTGGTGCGCATGCTGCTCGATGACGACGTGCGCGAGCCGGCCACCATGTCGACGGCCATTCGCACTCTGCCGCAGCAGCCCCTGCCCTCCCAGACCGTGGTGCCGGGCCTGCTCGACGGCCGCGACAACGTGATCAAGCTCGCCCGCCAGTGGGTCGATCGCGTCCGCCAGCCGCTCGGCTTGCAAGCACGCCGTTAAGGTCCTTTTCTTAGAGCATGACGATTGCCGGCCCGAGCACCATCGCGGTTGTCCTCAAAGGATATCCGCGCTTGTCCGAGACCTTCATCGCCCAGGAGCTTCGGGCGCTGGAGCAGGCTGGCCTGACCCTGGCCCTCTATTCCCTGCGCCATCCGACCGAAGACCGCAGCCATCCGGTTCATGCGGAGATCGAGGCGCCAGTCGTCTATCTGCCGGAGTACCTGCACAACGAGCCGCGCCGGGTTTTTGCCGCCCTGTGGCGCGCACGCCGCCGCAGCGGCTTCGGCCGGGCGGTGCGCGCCTTCCTGCGCGACCTCTGGCGAGACCCGACGCGCAACCGCCTGCGCCGCTTCGGCCAGGCCTGCGTGCTGGCCGAGGCCATGCCGGAGAATACCGGCTGGCTCTACGCCCACTTCCTGCATACGCCGGCTTCGGTCACCCGCTACGCCGCCCTGATTCGCTCGCTGCCCTGGTCATGCTCGGCCCACGCCAAGGACATCTGGACCACGCCGGACTGGGACAAGGCTGAGAAGATCGAGGAGATGGCCTGGCTGACCACCTGCACGCGCTACGGCTGGGAGCATCTGCGCGCACTGACCGACCATCCCGAGAAGGTCATGCTGACCTACCACGGTCTCGACCTGGCGCGCTTTCCCCTGCCGCCGCAGCGGGACTTCGACCCGGAAGCCAGCGGCCGGCCTCTGCGCCTGCTCTCGGTCGGCCGCGCCGTCGAGAAGAAGGGCTACGACGACCTGCTCGACGCCCTGGCTCTGCTGGGCGAAGGGCCGGCCTGGCACTTCGTCCACATCGGCGGCGGCGAGCGTCTGGACCAGCTCAAGGCCCAGGCGGAGCGCCTGGGCTTGAGCGACCGGATCACCTGGCTCGGCCCGCAGGACCAGACGCGGGTGATCGAGGAATACCGCAAGGCCGACCTTTTCGTGCTGGCCAGCCGCATCGCCAAGGACGGCGACCGCGACGGCCTGCCCAACGTGCTGATGGAGGCGCAAAGCCAGGCCCTGCCCTGCATCGCGACGGACGTCTCCGCCATTCCCGAGCTGATCGAGGACGGCGTCACCGGCCTGCTGACCGAGCCCGGAAACAGCGTCGCCCTGGCACAAGCCATCGCCCATCTGCTCGCCGCGCCGGCGGAACGCCAGCGCCTGGGCCGCGCCGGCTACGAGCGGCTGCTCGCCCACTTCTCCCTGGAGGCCTGCATCGCGCCCTTGAAAGAGCGCTTCGGCCTGCCAACCCGGCCCGCGACCTCCGCGGTGGCGTGAGCGGGCCGAGCCACGAAAGCGGACTGGGGTCATCAAGCTAGGGTATTGCGGCGACCGCGCTTATCGTTCCGCAGCCCGCGCCAAGCCGGGCCATGGACCCCGGATGTCACCTCTCGCGAGGCTCCTCCGGGGTGACGAGAGGAGGTAAAGCCCACGGACCTCGGCACACCACAGACTGTCACCCCGGCCAAGGGCGAAGCCCGCGAGCCGGGGCCCATATGTGGACGGCCCCCTTTTTGCCAGAGCGTGAAGTTGGTTTTGACCGGGTCGCTTGCATCCATATGTCCGGCCTGTTTGCGCGGCGCTTTCGGCCGCTGGCCAAGATGGTTTGCGCAACGCGGGTTCCAGACATTGTAGCGGTGTCGAGGCACCGATGGACCCCACGGAGTGTCCCGCGTCCTGTGATCGAGCGATCGCACCATCTCCTCGTCTCGAGCAAGCTCGGTCGCCGGCGTGCGCCTGGCCTGGTCTTTGGTCGGGCCTCGAGCCTCGGCCCTGGCGCCTGCGGTTAGCTGGCCGTCTCTGCTGTGGCTGCCGGAGCCAGGAAGCGCGCCGGCTGGTAGTCCTCGCCGCTGGTCATCAGCTTCCAGGCGACGCGCGCCATCTTGTTGGCCAGCGCCACCGCCGCCAGCTTCGGCACCTTGCGCTCCAACAGCCGCGCCAGCCAGGGCGAGGGTATGCTGCGGCCACGCTGGACCTGCTGGATGACCGCCATGGCGCCGGACACCAGCACCGCCCGCAAGGCCTCGTCGCCGGCCCGGCTGATTGCCCCCAGGCGCTGCTTCTTGGCGCTCGAATGGTCGCGCGGCGTCAGACCCATCCAGGCGGCGAAGTCGCGACCGCTGCCGAAAGCCCCGGGCGTCGGCGTGCGCAGCACCAGCAAGGCGGCGCCGATCGGCCCGATGCCGGGAACCTGCCGCAGCCGCCGGCAGGTCTCGTCCTGCCGCTGCCAGGCCCTCACCTCGGCATCCGCTTCGCTCAGCCGGACCTCCAGCGCGGCGTACTCCGCACCCAGCCGGGCAAACACCCGGCGCGCCTCCACAGGCACCGATGCCTCGCCCTCCAGGCGCGTCAGCAGCGCCGGGATGCGTGCCAGCCCGCGCCCCGACACCACCCCGAAGACGTCACCCCGGCCAAGGGCGAAGCCCGCGAGCCGGGGTCCATCGCCAGACCACGGATCCTGTTGGACAGCCGGGTGCGCTCCCGCACCAGACGGCTGCGCTCGGAAACCAGCAGACAGGCCGCCTGCTGCCCCGCCGTCTTGACCGGAACCAAAGGCATGTGCGGACGGCTCATCGCCTCGCAGATCGCCGCCGCGTCGGC
>JANQMX010000099.1 GCA_028279885.1 Rhodovibrionaceae bacterium
GACCGGCGACATCACCCAAAACTCACGCCAGCAATTGCAACCATCAAAAAAACAAACCCCGCCGAAAATCGACGGGGTTCGTCAGCAATCTGAGGGGCGCCTGAAACAGGCGCCCCGAATGCCGTTGAAACCGTTGGCTTGGTCAGGCGGAGAGATTGAGAGAGATGCTCGTCGTTTCAGCCGGTCTGTCTTGTCGCTTCGGCGCTGCCGACTGACTTGTGGTCTGGCTTGTCGTTTGGCTCTCGGCTGGCCCTTTCGCCAGCTCGCGCCAGGATGCGAGCATCGGCTCGAGCAACTTGATGACCTCGCGGGCCGCCTGCGCATCGTTCTTGAAATCGACGTCGGCCAATCGGCGTAGGGCGAAGCTGTAGAGGCTGCGCAGGTTCTCGGCGATCTCGCCGCCCCGATCCATATCGAGCGTCAGATCGAGGTGATTGATGATCTCCATCGCCCGCCTGTTGGCGCGCCAGCGGTCTTCGATTTGCCCGCTCTCGATGGCGGCGATGGCCTCGTTCAAGCTGGCAGTCGCCTTTTCCAACAGCATGGCGACCAGTTGTGCCGGCGACGCGGTCATCAAAGCCTGCGTCTGATAGGTCGTGGTGCCACCGTAACCCGACATCGTCCCTCTCACTCCCGCTCTAACGAATTGATTTAGTTATTGTTGTTGTTCTGGGCGTCGATCATTGCCTGCAGGCTTCGCATTTGGCTGTCGAGGCTGGCCAAGGTGGCTTCCAGGCGGCTGAAGCGCTCGCTCAGGCGCACCCGCTCACGCTCGATCCGCTCCAGCATCTGGTCGACTCGTTCCTGCGCCACGGTGTTCTGGTCTTCCAGGCTGGTAATTTCGCCTTCCATCAAGCCGTTGGTTGGGTCGAGCAGGTTGTCGAGCTCGAAGAACAGCTTGGCGCCTAGACCCACGGTGAAGTCGATCTGGACGTCGGCCAGATCGCTGTCGCCACCGTAAAAGAGGCGCAGGCCGCTGGCGCCGGTCTGATCGCCGACCGACAGGATCCGACCATCGGCGGTGACACTACCGTCATCCGCTCCGGCACCGGCGCCGTCGATGTTCGCCGAGGCGACCGAGTTCCCGTCAACCTCGTCGAAGTCAATGTTGAGCTTGTAACCTGTTTCGCTGTACTGCGCGGTGCCGTCGAAGCCGATCAGGCTGACCCGCGGATCGGAGCTGCTGAACTCGAAGGTGAAGAGACTCTTCACGTCGTCGATGTTGCTCAGCAGGGCATTGTCGAGTTCGGCGTCGTCGATGGTCAGCGTATCGGCCAGCAGCGGGTCGCTGATTGTCCCGTTATCGACGAACTCGATACCGATCTGCTGAAAGACGGTGAAAGCCTCGCTGACGCCGTCGGCGCCGGAGCCGATAATCGAGCCGAGGCGACTCTCCAAATCGGAGATCACACTACTGCCGAAGAGGACGCCGCCCTCGGCGGGATCGACAGCGCCGGCGCTATTCTGGTTGATGAAGATCTTGACCTCGTTGTACGCGACGACGAACTCCTGCAATGCTGTCTTGACGGCATTGAGGTCTTGCTGAACGTCGAGCGAAATGGTCGTGCCGACCTCAGCCTGGAAAAGGTCGAGTGTCACCCCTTCGATCAGATCGTCGACCGTGTTGCTATTGCGCTCGATAACGAGCTGTTGCTGGGTGAGGCCCAGCTCCGTCACCGCATTGGCGCTGTCGGCGGTGAAGCTGAGCGTGCCGCCTCCGTCTGCTGAGATCTTGAGGCGCGATTCTCCATCCACGGTCTCCACGCTGGCGGTAACGCCGGCGATGGCGTTGATCGTGGCGGCCAGATCGTCGAGGCTGTCCGCATTCGTGTAGTTGACGGTCCCCAGCAAGGCGCCGTCGGCGCGAATCTCAAAGGATTGCGCCCCGCCGGCGATGGTCGTGTAGCTGCTGAGCGCCGCCGCAGCATCGGTGACTGCGGCGCTTTGATAAGCGCTGTTGTCGAGCAATCCGTTGACGCTGAGCTGCGCCTTCTGCGCAGCCTGTAGTTCGTTGAGGAAGGTCGCGCCGCCGTCCGCGGAGATGCCAAGTGACGCCAGCACGCCGCCGGTTTCGTTGTCGAGGGTCATATCGACGCCGGTCTCGTCGGAGGTCAGCACGAGGATATGCTCGCTGCTGCTGACCGACACGATCGAGGCCGACACGCCCGTGGCGTTGACGCCCGTATTGGCATTGTTGATGCGGTCGGCCAGGTCATTGAGGCTGTCGCTGGCGAGAACCTGGATCTCCGTTCCGTTGATCTGGAAGGTACCGGAGATGGAGCCGGCTGCGCCGCCTGAGGCGGTTCCGAGATCGTCTGTCGTCGAGCTAAAAGTCTCAGATGCGATACGATGCGCCCGTGCCGTTTGCAGGATCTCGACTTCCGTGATCCCGCTTGAGGCCGTCGGCGATACGGTGACGCCGATCAAGTTGCCGGCCTGAGAGGCGGCCTGGCCGTCGGAACGGCTGGTGCTGGCAAAGGCCGACTTTTGGCTGAAGATATCACCGCTGTTGTCGATGGTGCGGGCGCCATAGAGACCGGACAGCGAGGATTGGAGGCCGTCCAGCAAGGTGCGCAGCTCTTGCAGTGCGGTGATCCGCTCCTGATTGGAGGCCATATCGGCTTCGATGCGGTCGACCGGAATGCGTTTCGCCGCAATCAAGTCCTCGACCGTCTGCCCGAAATCGATTCCCGAGCTGATGCCGGAAAAGCGGACGCGCCCGTTCTCATCGGTCCGAAGGGTCGACGTCGCAAAGATATCCGACATTGTGCTGCCTGCCTTTTCCCTATCGATCAGACCTTGCGGTCCAAGATCATGGCCAGCTGTTCCCGGCCGGTCGCAAAGAGCCGCAGCAGCTTGTCGCTTGGGACTTGCCTCAAGATCTCTTTGGTCGCCTGATCAACGACCTGTCCGTAGACCCGCCCCGAGGCTTCGTCGTAAGCGATTTGCATGCGTGCGCTCAGCAGGCCGCCGGATTCGCGGCGTGCCAAGTCATCCAGTTGGCGCTGCAGGTCTTTTGGTACCTGCGGCCCATCCTCGACAGTATTGGCAAGCTTGGTTTGTGTTCGGTTAAGGGCCGCCGCCGGAACTTGCCGAGCGGGTGCGTCAGCCGATTTCGGCGCCGGCCCTTTTGCGGCTGCCTGCGCGGGTTGAGCGGAGGCAGGCACCACCGTGATACCTGTCATGGTCCTCTTCCTTCACGAATAAAGGACTCCGCCTCGTGTTGCGTCCCTGCTCCCCTGGGCGGGGAGGTGGAATGGAGGGGCGAACCCCTCCATTCCCTAACCAGACCCCGACTAGTTGAAGAGTCGCAGCAGGTTCTGCGGCATCTGGTTGGCCTGAGCCATCATCGAGACACCGGCCTGCACCAAGATCTGCTGAGACGTGAAGCGGGTCATTTCCGCAGCCACGTCCAAGTCGATGAGCGAGCTCCGGGCTGCCTCCGTGTTCTCGGTCGCCGTCGCCAAGTTCGCCTGGGCGAATTCGAGACGGTTCTGAGAGGCACCAAGGCCTGCGCGGGTTTCGTTCAAGGTGTCGATCGCGTTACTGATCGAGGTTGAGGCGGCATCGGCGTTGGACGTCGATGTGATGTCCGTACCCTCGATACCGAGCGCCGAGGCGTTGACACCGTCGATGCTGACCGAGATCTCGTCGTTCACGGTGGCGCCGGTACCTACCTTGAAGGTGAAGTCCGCCGTGTTTGACTCGGTAATGTTCAAGGTGTCGGCGGCACCGTTGGTGCCGGCATCAAACGAGACGTTCAGGGTCAAGGTGAGCACCGCATCGGAGGTTGCGTTGGTCAACTGGACCTGAGTACCCGTCACCATCGTGGCGGAGGCACCGGTACCGGTGAAGGCATCGCTGTCGATTGCACCGGTGAAGGAGGCGCCACCAGCTGAGAAGGTGAAGCTTTGTCCGCCGGTGTTGTAGGTCAGCGAGCCCGTGGCTGAGCCCACCGCGTGCGTCGACATTTCGAAGCCGCGCGCCGAGATATTGATCACACCGGCGCCGGCGTCGTAGGCCGTGCCGATATCGGAGACGACCTGATCGCCGTTCACCAGCTGGTTACCGTTGAACTCGGTATCGGCTGCGATACGGTCAACTTCGCTCAGGAGGTTCTGATACTCGGTATCGAGCATACCACGCTCGACGCCAGAAAGCTGACCGGAACCGGCCTGAACCGCCAGGGTTTTCATCCGCACCAGGATATCCTGGACACGAGCCATGGCACCGTCGGCGATCTGCAGCATGGAAACTGCCTGACCGGCGTTGACGCTGGCCTGCTTGAGGCCGGCCACCTCGGTGCTCAGACGCGAGCCGATGGCCATGGCGGCGGCATCGTCCTTGGCGTTCACCACGCGGGTACCCGCGGAGAGCTTGGCCAGGGAGCTGGTCGCCTTGGCATCGGACATCGTCAAGTTGCGATGAGCGACGTTGGCGGCAAAGTTGGAAACGACATTAAGAGGCATTGTAGAGTCTCCTACTTGGATGACGGCCGAACAACACGGCCTTGATGCGGACTTCCTGTCCACGCACCCGCCTACCTGCTGGTGCACACTTGGACAGGCAAAAAGGGTGCCAGAAAAAAGTTTCCACTTCGATAAAGCAAAATCAGGCACTTAGCCGGGCGCGGACCAGGCCGGGCGGAAAAAGCTGCCGAGCCAACTCGGCAAAACCTGCCGGGAGAGGGAAAAAAAGATCGTTATCAGCCTGTTAACGACCCTTCCTCCAATATTTAGCACGAATTGTCGCGAACCGACGGCGGTCCTTTCATGTTGGTAGAACGAACCAAAGATCCCTACAGCGAGGGTGTTGCTCGGTGCAAACAGCTTGCCCAGGCAGGTGACTTCTCGTCTTTGGAAAAGGCAGCAAAGAAACTCCTCAAGATCTTCCCGAAAGACGCCGAGGCGCGGCATCTCCTCGGTATTGCAAGGCTTCGCTTGGGAAAACCTGGGGAAGCCGCGCGTCTCATCCGCAGGGCCGCGAAGGGTGCGCCGGAACGCATGGACATCTTGTCCAACCTTGGCGTTGCCGAGGAGCAGGCGGGCAATACGAAGGCGGCGATCCGGGCTTTTCGAAGCGTCATCAAGCACAAGCCTGACGAGATCAGCGCGCTGACCAATCTCGCCGCATTGTTGCGCAACAGCGGCGCGGTCGACGAAGCCGCAGCCGTCCTGCGAGAGGGCCTGAACTACGCTGAAGGTAACCCAGACCTCACTATAAACTTGGCCGAGATCTACCTGCAGGCCGAACAGGGTCAGCCCGCGCTCGATATCCTCGAGAAGCTGGTGGAACGCGGGGGCGAGACGCCGGTTGCCATCATGAATCGCGGTATTGCCCTCAGCCTTGTGGACCGCCATGACGAGGCTATCGAGGCCTTGAAAGCCGCCGTCGCGCAAATGCCGGACAACAGCTCGGCGCAACTCAATCTCTCTATTGGTCTAAAGCGAGCCGGCCGCGACGAAGAGGTGTTGCGGAATATCGATGCGGTCGATCTGGCCAACAACGAGAACCTAAGCGAGCTCGGAATGGTCGCCGCGCTGCTTATGAATACCGGCGACATCCTTCGCGCCACGGAGATCTATCACCGTCTCGTTGAGGCCAAGCCGGATTGCGTCGACTACTGGGCCGGGCTTGGCAGCTGCTACACTGAGCAAGGCCACTACAACGAAAGTCTCGAATACCTAAAGCGCGGTTACGCCATAGATCCCAAGAACTGCGAGCTACTGACGGCTTTTGGCGGTCTCTACTTCAGGATGGGAGAGATGGCCATGGCGGAGGCGGCCTTCCGGCAAGCCTTCCAAGCGCGGCCTGACATGATCAACTGCTACAGCAACCTGCTTATGGTTCTTAGCCGGCTCGGGTCATATGACCGCGCCAATCTCATCGCCCGTATGCTGGTGCAGCGGCCCAACTTCAGAGCGACGGATATTGTTGGCCCCCTGGCAGTGTTTCGCTTCACCTGCGACTTCGAACAGATTGACGCCCTCGGCCAACTGAAAAGCACGCTACTCGAGATCAACCCACTGACGATGGGTCTAACCTCTTTTAACCTGATGCCGTCGACCCGCACGCTCGAAGACAATAAGTTCATCTACACAATCAATCGGCGTTGGGGGGAAGAGATAGATCGGCGCGCCGCTTTGCAGCAGAGCGAAGCTCCGACCTTCCCGCGCCGGACCGGCAAGCTCCGCATCGGCTTCCTATCATCCGACCTTCGCCAACATGCCGTCGCCAAGCACGTCGAGCCGCTGATCCGCCTTCTCGACCGCGAGCGCTTCGAGCTCTTCGCCTATGTGCCTTATCTAATCCAAGGCGACGAGATGCAGGCGCATCTGGCTGAGTTGTTCGAGGATTTCGTGGTCATCGGTCTGATGAGCGACAAGGTGGCGGCCGATCGCATTCGCGAAGATGAAATCGACATTCTCATCGATCTCAACGGTCTGACTCGGGATACGCGAGTCTCCCTTACGGCCTTCCGTCCTGCCCCTATACAGTGCACCTGGCTCGGCTATCCGCTGACCACGGGGTTGAAGGAGATGGACTACTTCCTTCTCGACCGCTTTCTGGTGCCGACCGAAACTTCGATCTTGATCGAGAAGCCCTGGGTCCTCGATGGCGCCTGGCTCTGCAGCGTCGATCACGGGGACATTCCCGCCGTTCAAGAACCCCCGGTCACCCAAAATGGCTACATCACCTTCGGCACACTCAACAACGCCTACAAGTTCACACCGGATACCTTGCGGGTCTGGTCCGAGGTGCTGAAGCGAGTCCCCAACTCCCGCTTTCTTCTCGTTCAAGCGAAGCGTGAGCATGGCTTGCTGTGCCAGAATGTGTCCCAGGAGTTCATCAAGAATGGGGTCGACCCGGCATGCCTGCTTTACGTCAGCAATGAGCCCAACGACCATATGCAGTACTACAACCAAATGGACATATCGTTGGATACCTTGCCGCAAACCGGCGGCACCACCACCAACGAAGCCCTTTGGATGGGCGTGCCGGTCGTCAGTCTGCGCGGCTTGGGCATCCATCAGCGGCTGAGTCACGCCATCCTCAGCCACACGGGCCTGCCGGAGCTGAGCGTCGAGACGGAAGAGGACTTCATCGAGACGGCGGTGGCTTTGGCCAATGACGTAGACCGCCTGACCCATTACCGGCAGACCCTGCGGGACAGATTCAAGGCCTCCCCCTTGCGGGATGAGGAGGGCTTCGCCGCCCACTTCGGCGACGCGCTCGGCCAGATGGCCGAACAGCACAATCTGAGAGGATAGTACCATGAGCAAACTGGCTGTTGACCTGTCGGCGAGCAGCGGTCCCGAGGCGGCGGAAAGGCCGTCGGCCCTAACGAATGGCCGGGTGATCTTCGACTTCGATCGCGGCGAGATCGAATGCCAGCAGGACAGCGGCATCCGGCGCTACGCCATGGACTCCAAGGAGGGTTTCAAGCTGGCCGCCGATGCTTGGCTGCGTGCCGGCTGGGACGCCAAGTACGTCTATAGCTTCACCTGGTTCGGGCGCCCGGTCATCCAGCTCCCCGACGATCTCATCCGAATTCAGGAGGTTGTCTGGGCGGTCAAGCCGGACGTGGTGATCGAGACCGGCGTGGCCCACGGCGGCGGGCAGGTCTTCTTCGCCTCGCTGTTGCGGGCCATCGGCAAGGGCCGGGTGATCGGGGTCGAGATCGAGCTGCGCAGCCACAACCGTATCGCCATTGAGGCGCATCCCATGGCCGACGACATTACCATCGTCGACGGCAGCTCCATCGCGCCCGACGTGGTGGCGGAAGTCAGGGCGCAGATTGCCCCGGACGAGACCGTAATGGTCGTGCTCGACGCCAATCATACCCACGACCATGTGCTGGCGGAGCTGGAGGCCTACGGGCCCCTGGTCAGCGAAGGCTCGTACATCGTTGCGACGGACGGCATCATGGAGCGGCTGGAAGGCGCGCCACGTAGCCAAGAGGGCTGGACCGACGACAACCCCGGCGTCGCCGTGCGCCGCTTCCTGGCGGGTCACCCGGAGTTCGAGCTGGTGCAGCCTTTCCCGTTGTTCAACGAGGGGGTCGCCGTCGAACCGGTGACCTACTGGCCGAACGCCTATCTGCGCAAAAAGACCGCCTCCTAGCGTTAGGCTGCGCAGCGCAGCCTTGAAGCCGATAGGCCTGCTACACTTGAAAGCAACGTTGTAAACTACCGCGCTGCTGGTCCGGCGCGCTGATCGATCGCGACCGGGCATCCGTCGACGATGGCAGAGAAGGAGGCCCGTTCGATCAGCAGCCATCAGCCCACATGGTTGGTCTTCGCGCCTGGCATCTTCCTGGTGATGTGGTCGGGCGGCTACGTCGCGGCCAAGTTCGGCCTCGGCTACATCGAGCCGATGACCTTCCTGGCCCTGCGCTTTGCCTGCGTGGTCGCCCTCATGGCGGTGCTGTTCGTCATCCTGCGGCCGCCCTTGCCGACCTCTCCCGCCCAGTGGATGCATCTGGCCATCGTCGGCTTCCTGCTTCAGGCGATGTATTTCGGCATGTGCTACATGGCCTTCACGGCCGGGATGTCGGTTGGCACGCTGGCTCTCATCCTGTCCTTGCAGCCCATCATCGTCGGCCTCGTTGCGCCCGGATGGAGCGGTGAGAGCGTCAACTGGCGCCGCTGGGTGGGCCTGCTTCTGGGGCTGACAGGGGCGGTGATCGTCATCGTCGCGCGGTCGGAAATCGCGGTGCCTTCGGCGATGGGCTTTCTGTTTGCGGCTCTGGCGCTCTTCGGCATTACCGGCGGGTCGCTTTGGGAGAAGCGCTTCGGCGTATCGCAGCACCCCGTCACGGCCAACCTGGTTGGGTTCGCCGCCGGATTGTTGGGCGTCGCCCCCTTTATGCTGGCGTTCGAGAGGATGGAGATCGTCTGGACCTGGCAGCTTATTGCATCGCTGGTCTACCTGATCGTTGCGAACTCTTTGATTGCCATCGGGCTGCTGCTCGCGATGATCCGGGCAGGAGAAGTCTTCAGGGTCTCCGCGCTCTTCTTTCTGGTGCCTCCATTGGCCGCATCGATCGCTTGGATCGTGCTTGACGAGATCATGCCGCCGCTCGCTTGGGTGGGTATGGTTGTGGCCGGCCTGGGTGTTTTCATGGCGACCAGCAAGAAGCAGGCAATCGCGTGAAGACCAGGCTCTGTGGTCGGTAAGGAATGACGTCGATTACCCATTCGGATGATTCCCGCGCCAAGCGGAATGTCATGGTTCTCGTCGCGGCTCAGGCGATTCTGGGCGCGCAGATGCCGATGATTTTCGTGGTTGGCGGTCTTGCCGGCGGGATGCTGGCCGGCAATCCCTGCTTCGCCACATTGCCGATCTCCATGATCGTCTTTGGCTCCATGACCACGGCGCCGTGGCTTTCCCCGCTCATGCAACGCAGAGGTCGCAAATTCGGATTCTTCGTCGGGGCCCTCTGCGGCGCGCTCGGCGCTGCCGTCGCGGCCTACGGGCTGCAGCTAGGGTCCTTTACGCTGCTTCTCCTGGGGTCCTACCTCACCGGCATCTATATGTCGGCGCAAGGCTTCTACAGGTTCGCGGCCACTGACTCGGCCTCGGATGCCTTCCGGCCCAAGGCGATTTCCTATGTCATGGCCGGCGGGCTCTTGTCCGCGATCTTCGGCCCGCAATTGAACAAGCTGGTCTACGACGCGACAGTCATTCCCTTCTTCGGGACCTATGCCACCGTCGTGGTCATCAACCTCGTTGGCATGTTTCTGTTTCTTCTCCTTGATTTGCCTAAGGAAAAAGACGTCGAAGGCAAGGAGGAGGTGGTTCGAGAGGGCCGCTCCCGATGGGAGCTGCTGCGCGATCCGACCATCCTCGTGGCGATCATTTGCGCCATGGTCAGCTACGCGCTGATGAACCTGGTGATGACCTCGACACCGCTGGCCGTTCTGGGCTGTGGGTTTTCGACGGACGACGCCAACGACATCGTCTCCGTTCATGTCCTCGCCATGTACATCCCCTCGTTCTTCACCGGCTATCTGATCGTGCGCTTTGGTGTGCTCAAGATCATGACGCTGGGGCTTCTCATCCTGGGGCTGGCCGGGGTCGTGGCGTTGGCCGGTGTGGAGCTCGCGAACTTCTATGTTGCGCTCATCCTTCTGGGAATCGGCTGGAACTTTGGGTTCATCGGCGCCACCAGCCTTTTGACGACCGCCCACGCGCCGAACGAGCGCGGACGGGTGCAGGGCATGAACGACATGATGGTCTTCGGATGCGTGACCTTGGCGAGCCTAGCGTCCGGGGGCTTGATGAACTGTTCTGGCGGAACGCAGGTCGACGGTTGGTATGCCGTCAACTATGCCATGTTGCCGTTCCTGCTCTTGGCTGGCGGGGCCCTGGTCTGGCTGGTCAATCAGCGGCGTGTGGCTCGTATCGGAGCCTAGTCTCTGTACCGGATGGTCTTGGCGGGCCGACCGACGTTGATGGAGTAGGGCGGGTACTCCTTATTGGCGAGGGAGCCGGCACCCAGCACGGCACCCTTGCGCAGGATCGTGCCGTCGAGCAGGACGCAGTTGGCACCGATCCAAACGTCTTCCTCAATGATCACGCCGCCTCGGCTGGGCATGAAGCGCTGCTCGGTGATGGGCCGCGCCTTTTCCCGGTACTCATGGTTGGTCGGTGCGATCGTGGTGTTTGCGGCAATGGCCGTGCCGTCGCCGATCTCGACGCCGTTGCCGCTATAGATGACGACACAGGAGTTGATCGAGACCCGCGCGCCGATGAGCACATCGCCGCTGCCGCCGGCAGGCTTGATCTTGACGAAAGAGTCGATGCGGGTGTCGGGGCCGATCTCGATCAGGCTGCCGCGCTGAGAGTCTTCGATGTCTGCCAGTTGCGAGACCCGCGCGCTTTCGTCAATTCGGATCATGGCCCGCTTTCCCGGCCAGCCTCATGCGGCCCCGCGGATCTCCTGCGGCGCGTGCCGCGCGATGATATCCGGCAGCGTCTCCATGACGGAGAGCGGCGTGATGCCCAAGCGCGTCCGCAGACGCTGGACGGAGATTTGCGGTGGCGGCGGGGGCGGGGCTGCATCCGGCGGGCTCATGGTGACCTCAAGCCCGGTGGTCTCGAGAATACGGCGGGAGAGAGCGAGATTGCTCACGTTCTCGCCCGAGGCGACGTTGTAGATGCCGCTCGCTTTTTGCTCGGCCATGGCGACGAGCGCCTGGCAGACGTCGTCCATATGGACGTAGTCCCGCGCCGCATGGGGCCAGCTTGGAATGCAGGCAACGCCGTAGGTGGTCAAGCGTCGCACCAGGAGCGGCAAGAAGGCGGGCACCTCGAGATCGTCACTGTAGACGCAGGAGAGGCGAGCGATGCTGCTGCGGTCCGGCGCTAGGTTGAGACAGAGCCACTCCCCGAGCAGCTTGGACAGGTCGTAGAGATGCCGCGGCTCGCTCGGGTCGACAGGGAAGACAGCATCCTCCTCGATCGGGCCGCCTTCGAGCTGGTCGTAGACGCGGGTCGAAGAGAGGTAGACAAGGTGCTTGAAGTCCCCGTCTTTCAGCAGGCGAGACAGCAGGCCGGCATGAGCTTCGATGGTCGCGCTCGGGTCGGCCGCAAAGTCTCCCGTATAGCCGGCGCAGTAGTAGACTTGGCCGAGATCGCGGTCGAACAGCCTCGGGCTATCCCGACCCGGGACCTGAACCTGGCAGCCCCGGCGCCGCAGAAAGGACGCGAGCGCGCTGCCGATGTAACCGCGCCCACCGATGATCGTGCAAAGCTCTGACATACCTAAGCCGCCTGTTTGAAGTTGGGGAGGGCGCGGTCGCGCGGTGAGAGAATGGGCTCCGGCAGGGGCCACTCGATCGCCAGCTTGGGGTCGTCCCAGCGGATCCCGGCCTGATAGTCCGGCTGGTAGGGCGTTGAGATGTGGTAGAGAAGCTCGGTCGCATCCAGCAGCGTCTGATAGCCTTGGGCACAGCCCTTGGGGATGAACAGCGAAGCGTTGCTTGCGGCGGTCAGCTCGACGGAACACCAGCATCCCTTGGTCGGGCTGTTCTGGCGCAGGTCCACGATCACGTCGTAGATCGCACCGGTCAGGCAGCGGACCAGCTTGGCTTCGGCAAAGGGCTCGCGTTGATAGTGCAGGCCCCGGATGGTGCCGGCCCGGTCGTTGTAGACGGCGCAGCAGTTGGCCATCTCATTCTCGAGGCCCAGCGCGGCAAAGTCCTCGCGGCACCAGATACGCGACAGCGTGCCGCGCGAATCCCGCTTGATGTCCGGCTTGACCAGGCAGGCGCCGGGAATGCCGAGCGGTTCCAAAATCATTCAACGATCTCCAATCGAGGGACGGCGGTGGCCAGCAAGGTGCCGGTCTGCGTCAGCGTTTTGAGTTGACCGGCGATCTCTTCACGCAGGTTCCACGGCAGGATGAGCACCACCTCCGGGCGCTCGGCGAAGAGGCGATCCGGAGATGCGATCGAAATGCGCGAGCCGGGCAGGAAACGGCCCTGCTTATGCGGGTTGCGGTCGACGGTATAGGGCAGCAGCTCGGGACCGATGCCGCAGTAGTTCAGCAGCGTGTTGCCCTTGGCCGGTGCGCCATAGCCGGCGACGCGGCGACCGGACTCGTGGCAGTCGATGAGGAACTCCAGCAGGTCGAGCTTCACCTGCAGCGCCTTGGCCTGCAGGTTGCGGTAGGCTTCCGGCCGCGCGATACCGCCGTCGCGCTCCTGCTGGCGCTTGGCCTGCAAGGCCTGGGTTTCCTGGAAGGCAGCCGTCTCGCGGCAGGCATAGAGGCGCAGCGAGCCGCCATGGGTGGTCAGGCTGTCGACATCGAAGACGCGCAGGCCGTGGGCCCGAAACAGTCGCTCGACGCTGTAGAGCGAGAGGTAGGAGAAGTGCTCGTGGTAGATGGTGTCGAACTGGCCCTCGGCCAGCAGATGGAGCACGTGAGGAAACTCCACGGTAACGACACCTTGGGCCTTCAGCAGAATGGCAAGGCCGGCAACGAAGTCATTGATATCCGGAACATGCGCCAGGACGTTGTTGGCGACGATCAGGTCGGCCGCCATGCCACGCCGATGGAGATCGTTGGCCGTGGCCTGGCCGAAAAACAGGCTCTCGGTGCGGATGCCGCGGCTGCGGGCGACCTGCGCCACGTTGGCGGCCGGTTCGATGCCGAGCGCCGGGATACCTTGCGCGACGAAGTGCTGCAGCAGATAGCCGTCGTTGCTGGCCACTTCGACGACCTGGCTCTCGGCGGTCAGGCCGAGCCGTGGCACGATCATCCCGCAATAGCCCTCGGCGTGCTTCAGCCAGCCCTCGGAGTAGGAGGAGAAGTAAGCATAGTCGCCGAAGATTTCGTCCGGCGTCTGCGAGGTGCCGACCTGCATCAGAAAGCAGTCACCGCACACCTTGGCGTGGAGCGGATAGGTCGGCTCCATGTGCTCCAGCATATCTGCGTCCAGGTATGCGTTGGCGAGCGGCATGGCGCCGAGATCGCAGGCCGAGATCGACAGATTGCCACCGCAGGCGCGGCAGCCCGCTTCTTCGCTTGGCGAGTCTTCCGGCGCGGCGTGGAAATGGATCGCTTGGGCCAGGCTCATGCGGCGCGCTCCTCCAAAAACTGCTCGACCTGGCGCTGGCTCAGGGCGCGCAGGTCGCCGCGCTCGCGGGCGATGCGATACCAGGTGACGGTGTTGGCGAGGGCCGTTTCGATCGGCCAGGTGGGGCGGTAGCCTGCCGCCGCGGAAAGCTTGCCGGAATCGACGTGGAGCAGGCGGGCCTCGAAGGGCTGGTTGCCGTTGGCGACTTCCCAGCGGGCGCCGTCTCCCCAAAGCTGGCAGAGCCGTTCGGCAATCCATGACACCGGCCGCGCGCTGTCGGCCGTGGGGCCAACGTTCCAAGCGCCGGACCAGTCGGCCGGTGTGGCGGCGAGGCGCTGCGCCATGTCGAGATAGGCTTCCAGCGGCTCCAGCACGTGTTGCCAGGGGCGCACGGCGGCGGGGTTCCGCAGGCGCAAGGGGTTGCCCTTGCTGAAGGCACGTATCGCGTCGGGGATCAGGCGGTCGCTCGCCCAGTCGCCTCCGCCGATGACGTTGCCGGCACGCAGGCAGGCGATGCCGGGACCGCCTTCGGCTGGGCGGAAGTATGAGCGGGCGAAGGCCTCGACCACATGCTCGCAGCAGGCCTTGGAGCTGCCGTAGGGCTCCTGCCCACCGAGCGCGTCGCTCTCGCGATAGCCCCAGGGCCATTCGCGGTTGTCATAGACCTTGTCGCTGGTGATCGCGACGATGGCCTTGAGTCCCGACACGTCACGCAGCGCCTGAAGCAGGTTGACCGTGCCCATGACGTTGGTGGCGAAGGTGCCGACCGGGTCGTCGAAAGCGGGCCGGACCAAAGCTTGGGCAGCGAGATGGAGGACGACTTCCGGCTGAGCGGCGGTGATGGCCGCGCCGAGGCTCTCGGCGTCGCGGATGTCGCCCAGGACATGCTGCATGCCATCGGACAGGCCGAGGCTTTCGAAGAGGTTGGGCTCGGTCGCCGGCGGCAGAGCGAAGCCGGTGACCTTGGCGCCGAGGCCGAGCAGACGGAACGTCAGCCAGGCGCCCTTGAAGCCGGTATGGCCGGTGACGAAAACCCTGCGGCCGGCCCAGAAATCTGCGTCTACGCCGTAAGCCGCCATGGCTCCCACACTTTCCAGGCGGCCTTGCCCTCCTGCCAAAGACCGTTGAGCAGCTGCATCTCGCGATAGGTGTCCATGCACTGCCAGAAGCCGTCATGCTGATAGACGGAGAGCTGATGGCGGTCCGCCAGCTGCTCCAATACGCCGGTTTCCAGCGGCGCGTTCTTGCTCGGGTCCAGGCCGTCGAAGGCACGCCGCTCGAAGACGAAATAGCCGCCGTTGATCCAGCCGTCCGAGACTTGGGGCTTCTCGTTGAAGGCCTGCACCATGCCCTCGGCGATGGAGAGCTCGCCGAAGCGGGAGGAGGGGTGTACCGCCGTCACCGTGGCTTGGCGGCTGTTGGCGGTGTGGCAGCGCATCAAGCGATGCAGGTCGACATCGGCGACGCCGTCGCCGTAGGTGGCGAAAAAGCGCTCGCCCTTGAGATACTTGAGCACCTTCTGGATGCGTGTCCCCGTCAGCGTGTCCTCGCCGGTGTCGGCCAGGACGATCTCCCAGTCGTCCTCGACGCCGTTGGAGAGGCTCCTGACGGCGCCGGTCTTGCAGTCGACCGTCAGGTCCTTGCCCTGCAGGTGATAGCTGAGGAAATAGTCCCGAATGATGTGCCCCTTGTAGCCGAGGCAGAGGATGAAGCGCCGCACGCCGAAGTGGCTGTAGTGCTTCATGATGTGCCAGAGGATCGGCTTGCCGCCGATCTCGACCATCGGCTTGGGCTTGAACTCGGTCTCCTCGCGGAGCCGCGTGCCCTGGCCGCCGCAGAGAATGACGGTTTCCAATTCGGTTAGCACCATGAGGATCCTCTTTCGGCCCGAAGCGGGCACGGCGGTCAGAGTTGAATGAGCGTGGTAAACAAAGCCCTAAATGCTGTGCCTCCTGCGCGGCTTTTCCCGCAATTTCCTCAATCGCTTAGCTTGCGTTTTAGAGGGCAGCGCACAGGGTAGTCGTTGTTGGACAGGACGAACTGGCGACCCTGCATGCGCGAGACGTCGAGCAGGATAGGCGCCCTGAGATTGATGCTGAGCTGGATCCCGTCGCCCGTCGGCTGGATGGTGACGATCGACAGCAGATGCCCATTCGCCAGGCTGACGTTGCAGGCCTCGTAGCATTCCTCGACATCGGCGCTGGCGATCGGCCCGCCCTCGAAGGGCAGGGGATGCACGATGAAGGTCAGCTCCGGATCGTCGAGCGACTGCAGCAGGTTGAAGTCGGCGAGCTGCGGGTCGGGAAAGTTCCCCAACCCGAACTGGCGCAGCTGCGAGAAGCCGACCAGGCCCTTCTGGAAGTGGAAGATGTTGGCCGGCGTAAAGACGAAGGCGCCGAAACGGGTATCCAGGCTGATTCCCTCGGGGTTGCTGGTGTCGTGGGCAGTATTGGGTACGACGCTCTGATGCATGACTTGTTTCCCTTGTGCCGTGCGGTGGCGGGCTTAGCGAATGAAGTTGACCAGGGTGATCTGCGACAGCCTGGCGGTGACGCTGTAGGAGGCCTCGAGCTGGACCTCGGCAAAGCCGAGACGAGCCATGGCCTCCGGGACATCCGTGGCTTCGATGTTGGTGATGAACTCTTCAGTGAAGAGCTGCAGGTTCTCGTGCTTCTTGTTGGTGTTCTCCAAGGTCACGAGGTCGGTGCCGATGCGGGTCCGGATGTTGGGAATCTCGGTGATCGCCTGGTTGACCAGATCAAGGGCGACGTTGAGCTGGGCCTGATCGCTGGCGCCGGGCACGCCGGCCCGGACGGTGATATCGAGCGCCCGCATCAGGTTCTCGAAGCCGGACTCGTTCGCCGGGATGCCGTAGTCGAGCGCCAGGTTGTCGTCGATGCGGCCGGTCAGGATCTGGTTGTCGCCGGCGTAGTAGCCGAAGTTGGCGATGGAGGGGTCGGCCGGGTTGTAGCCCGGGTCGGTGCTGTCGAAGCCGGTGATGTCCACCGGCTGCACGTCGGTGCGGGCGCCGGCAAAGAGATAGCGCCCCTCGTCGTCGACGTTCAGCTGGTTCGCCGCTTCCTGCAGCATGCCGCTGGCCAGCGACGTCATGTCCATCTCGTCGGCATTGTTGGCGTTGGTCGCCTGGATGAGGTTGGTGCGCAGGTTGGTAGCGATTTCGAACAGGCTGGCGACCGAGCTCTCCATCAGATTCAGGCGGCGCTCGATCGTGGCGACGTTCTTCTGGTAAGCGGTAGTCGTGCTGATGGCGCTTTCCAGGTTGAGCAGGCGACCGGCGTCTTCGGCCGTTTCGCTGTAGGCCTGCGCCTTGTAGCCGCTGGCGATCTGCAGCTGAATTTCGTTCATCCGCGTCTGGGTGCGGAGGTTCTGAGCCAGCTGAAACTCATGCGAGCCCATGGTGGATACGCGCAGCATGGAGAGGCTCCCTAACCGATGATCCGTTGCAGGTCGTCGAACATTTCCTGCGTCGTGGTGATGACCCGCGCCGAGGCGGCGTAGGCGTTCTGGTAGAGGATGAGGTTGGCCATCTCCTCATCGACGTTGACGCCGACCTGGGCCTGAAAGCGCAATGAGAGCTGCTCTTCCAGAGAGGTCTCGAATTCCAGCGACTCGGTGTTGCGCGCCGCTTGGATGGCGTTGACCCCTAGGATTTCGGCGGCATAGCCGGAAAGGGTGGAGGTGATTTGCGGCACGTCACCGGCGGCGGCGAATGTGAAGTTCTGCCCGAACACCGCGGCCATGGCGTCGGCGATGCTGTTGTCGCCTTGGGCGATGCCGACATCGCCGACGGCGAGCGCCGCGTCGGTGCTCAGCGCCCCGCGGGAGAGGTGGCCGGTGACCTGGTTGAGGTCGTCGCGTACGGTGAGCCCCTGGGCGATGCCGGTGATGGCGTCGTTGGTGACCGCGCCTGGCGTGACGAAGAAATCGTTGAGGCCGAAGAAGTAAGAGAATCCAGCGTAGGTTTCGGTGGTGCCGTTGTCGGTGACGGTCTGGGCGCCGAGGTCGACGATGGCGATACCGTTGGCGGCATTGTCGGCGCTGATCGCCAGGGGGCCGCCCGCCGCGGTTGTGGCCGTCGCGTTGGCGCCGATGTTGACGTTGATCTGATCGCGGATGTCGTCGATCGTGTAGGTGCCGGCCGCCAGGTCGAAGAAGTCCACCACCGTGCCGTCGGCATCGGTGACGGCGATGCGGACCGCCGAGGTCAAGGTCACGTTGTCGGTTGCCGGCGCCGCGAAGCTGCGGCTGCCGGTCAGGGTGTTGGCCGGGGGCAGGCCGCTGCCCTGGTTGTGCGCCAGATTGACCTCGTCGCGCAGCCTTTCGGCGAAACGGTCCAGCGACTCCTGCATGCGGGGCAGGGTGACGTCCCGCATCTCGATCAGCGCGGCAAGCTCGCCCTTTTGAATCTGATTGGTGATATCGACGCCGCCGCTGTCGATACCGTCGATCGAGCCGAGGGCGTGGGTCACCGTCGGGCCCATGGCCGAGACGCTGCTGTGGCTGAGGTAGCGCGGCGCGCTGTCGACGATCGGCAGTCCGGAGTCGAGATAGACGACAACCTCGCCGGTCTCGCGGGTGAAATAGTTGATGTCGAGATATTGGGCGATCTCGTTGATCGCCACGTCGCGCTTGTCCTCGAACTCGGCGGTCGGTTCGTTGCTGGCGACGTTCTGGGCGATCTTCTCGTTCAGCTCGACGATGTTGTCGAGCTGCTCGTTGATCATATCGACGATGCGCGTGATCTCGCGGTCGGCATCGAGCCGCAGCTCCTGCACGTCCATCGCCAGGGAGCTGACTTCGCGGGCCAGGGCATTGGCGTCATCGAGCACGACGCCCCGGAGGCTGTTGCTTTCCGGGCTGGCGGAAAGGTTGGCGATCGCTCCGCCGAGCACGTCGACATTGGCGCTCAAGGCCGAATCGTCGGCGATGCTGCCGAAGAGGCTTTGCGCCGAGGCATAGAAGCGCTCGAGCACGGCCAGCTGCCGCTGCGAGGAGATGGTGTCGCGCAGCTCGAGCTGCAGCCGGTCGTCGACCCGCCGCACCACGGAATCGATGTTCACGCCCGCGCCCTGGCCATTCAGCACGATGCTTGTCTGCTGAATGATCTTGCGGGTGTAACCCTCGGTGTTGGCGTTCGAGACGTTGCTCGAAATGACGCTCAATGCGGCCTGGTTCGCTTGCAGCCCGCTGAGCGCATTGGACAGGGCGAAGGAAAGCGACATCGTGGGTCCCGATCGTTAGAGGCGATGGCGTGAGAGGCGATGGCGTGAGAGGCGATGGCGTAGTGGGGCGATGCCTAGAGGCTCTGATCGACGCTGATCGAAAGCGGCGCGGTCGGCCGGCCGCCCGCCAAGCTGGCCACGGCGCCGCTGGCGATGTAACCGGCGGACTGGCCGCTCTGCCGCTCTACTTCGGCGACGATATGGCTCAGCAAGCGCTGGCTGGCCTCGCGTGCGGCGCTCAGCGCCCGCTCGTTGGCACGCAGCGCCTTGTGGAAGACTTCCGTTGCCGCTTTCAGGTCGTGGCGCAGTTCCGGATCGACCGGATCCTCGTCATCCTCGCTGCCCTTCAAGCGGGTCACGGCCGACTCATAGGCGGCGGCCAGCACCATCTTGTCCCGCTGCAGCTCCTGCATGCGGTTGGGCTCCATCTGCCGGAGCATGTCGATCTCGCCCTTCAGGACGTCGATCAGCCGCGTTGTGAGCGTCAAGAGCTCCGCGGCATCCTTGTTTCGCGACTTCATGGCTCGATCTCCTGTAGTCTGATCAATTCCTGCTGAAGCTGGTCGGCCAGGCCGACGCCGCCGGTCTGGGCGAGGATTTCTCCGTATTCCTGGACCAGCAGGGAGCGGTACATGGACTCGCCGGGCCCGCCGCCGAACAGCGGGTCCTCGTCCACGGTCTCGAACATCGGCGCCAGCATCTGGCTGAGGAAGATGGCCTCGAATTCCTCGGAGGCTTCGCCGACGGCTTTCGACCGCTTGGTTTGCTCCAAGCGCGCCTGGGTGGCGCTGGCGCCGCTGTCCTCAGCGAGGCCTTGGACGGCGAGAAGGGTGTGTGGCGTCAGGCCGGTCATCACATCACCACGATCTCGGCTTGCAGGGCGCCGGCCGCCTTGATGGCCTGCAGAATGGTGATCATGTCGCGCGGCCCGACGCCTAGGGAGTTGAGGCCGTTGACCAGCTCTTGCAGGCTGACGCCCGATTCCAGGATGCCAAGTTGCCGCTCTTCGTCCTCGTCGACATCGACCTCGGTGCGCGGCACCACCACGGTGTCGCCCTCTTCGGCGAAAGCGTTGGGCTGGCTGACCTGCGGCGTCTCCGTCACGCGGACGGTCAGGTTGCCCTGGGCCACGGCGACGGTGGAAATGCGCACAGCCTCGCCCATGACGATGACGCCGGAGCTTTCGTCGACCAGCACCTTGGCGATCTGATCGACACGGATAGGCAGCTGCTCGATCTCGGTCAGCAGCTCGACGGTCGTGCGGCTGTAGCCCGGCGGCATGGAGAGCTCGACCGTAGCGGGGTCGAGCAGGCGGGCGCTGTCGGCCCGCAGATAGGCATTGATGCTGCTGGCGATACGCGAAGCCGTGGTCAGGTCGGGGTTGCGCAGGCTGATCTTGATCCGGCGCATTTCGTTGAGCTGGAAGGGAATCTCCCGCTCGACGATGGCGCCGTTGGAGATGCGGCCCGTGGTCGGCACGCCGCGCGTGATGGTCTCGGCGTCGCCGCCGGCGGTGAAGCCGGCAATGGCGATCGAGCCTTGGGCGACGGCGTAGACCTCGCCGTCGGCACCCAAGAGCGGCGTGACCAGCAGTGTGCCGCCCTGCAGGCTTTCGGCATCGCCGAGGGCCGAGACGGTGACGTCGACCCGGCTGCCTTGGCGGGAAAAGGGCGGCATGTTGGACGTCACCATGACGGCGGCAACGTTATCGACTTCCAGATCGTCGCTGCGCGCGTTGATGCCCAGGCGCTGCAGCATGCCGATCAGGCTTTCCCGGGTGAACACGGCGCTGTCGAGGTCGTCGCCGGTGCCGTTCAGGCCAACCACCAGGCCATAGCCGACAAGCTGGTTGTCGCGAATGCCCTCGAAGCTGGCGATGTCCTTGATGCGGGACTGGGCCCCCGCCGGCCAGATGGAGAGGAAGAAGACGGCAACGATCACGGCTGCCCAGATCAGAGGCAGGAAGCGTGGGGTTTCCGTCAGGTAGCGATGGAGGCGGGGCGCCATATTCGTTCTAAGCCGTTCTTGTCCGCAAAAGCTTTGCTGCGTTCTTCGTCGCTCTCCCTATGCGAGGCGCGTGCCAACGTCGCGAAGCCAGGGAAAGCCTTGCAATCGCGGCACTTTTGCGAGGGAAGGGGGGCAGAGCCGGGGGGCGGCTCGGCAAGGAGCGACCCCAAGAGGGCAGGACTTACCCAGTCCAGACCGCGATACCGCGAAGGCGTGGCAGCTTCTTTGGCGTCGTTGCCGGCTAGGCGTTTGAGGGTCGGCATCCCTGCGCTGGGCACCCTGTCGGAAGGTTGCCGCTCAAAGAAAGGCGGTCACCGCTTCGTGCGGCCAGCGTCTATACCGAGAAGGCGCCTTGGGTGCAGCCGGCAAGATATTCAAAACGCTTTTGCGCGAGACCAGTTCCAGGCGCAATTCTAGCGAAACCCCAGCTTTTGAAAGCGCTTGACCAAGCCCGCGAACTCTCCCTGGTGCACGTCGAGCGGAAGATCCTCTGCATCGATCGTGGTGCCGCCCACGACACCGGCCGCAACCGGACCGGCTGCCGCTTTCTCCGAAACGTAGCGGAACTTGCCGTCGGGTTCGCGCACCACCGGCTCGTGTAGGATAGGAAGGAAGTAGGAGAGCCCCGCCTGCGGTTGAACCACAAACCCGAAGCGCTTTGCGAAGCGCGGAATGAATGCGGTCAACAGTTGCCGGTAAACATCGCGCAGCGTTTTTGCCTCGCGCGCCTCGGCAACTCTGGAAATGAGAGCGATTCCATCGACAAATTGGTTTCGCTCGATGCCCGAGGCAAACACTCTCATGCGGCTCTGGCCTTCGATATCAGGGTCAGGCTGCGGCGCGTCGATCTCGAGGCGTCTGCGTACCTGTTGCAGCAGTTCGTAAAAGGGTTCAAGGCGAGCCAGAACTGGCGCATCAAAGCCCTCGGGGAAACGGATGCGCACAACATCCTTTGCTGACGCGCCCTCCGGCGAAAAGACGGCCATCACATCCTCGAGCGGAATCGATAGTGCTGCAGAGATAGCTGCACGGCAGGAGTCGGACTGGCCGGCCATCACGTGAAGATCGTGCTCAATGTCCAATAGGGCCCGGGACTGATTTTCCGGGTGTATCAGATGGCCAATCATGGGGCGAAGGCCCGCATCCTTCACCAGGTTCCGCGCGGCAAGGCCGGCGCAATTGACCACAACGGCCGTCGTTAGCTCCTGCAGGTCGCCTATGCGAACGCCGCGTATGACCCGGACCCCGCAACGTATATTCACATCAAGCAAGTGCCGCATCAGAAGCGGCACGTCCATAAAGAAGATGCGGTGCAGGAATACCTCGTGACGGACATTGCCGATGCGCATATGCCCCGGCAAACCGTGCGGAACGTAACCAAGGTCGACAAGCGACGGCATCGGGTCGCGCTCGGA
The DNA here is from genome assembly GCA_028279885.1 of Rhodovibrionaceae bacterium. Taxonomy (GTDB): domain Bacteria; phylum Pseudomonadota; class Alphaproteobacteria; order Kiloniellales; family DSM-21159; genus JANQMX01. The sequence goes on from JANQMX010000099.1 coordinate 22,252, forward strand.
CGAAAACAGCGACAGAAGCTCGATATCGAATGCTTCGAATTCCGGCGCCGGAGCGACTCCGCGGGCAATCTGATGGTAAAACGAAAAGGACTCGACGAGCAGCTGGACGTCCGGTTCCCCGCCGATGGAAAACGGCTCGAACAGACCGCCCGCATTGTGGCTCGTAAGGTCTTCCAAACGTTCAGCCACAACCGTGATCGTGCCGATCTGACCGGGATTTCGCTCGCGGTACTCCGAAAGTGCATAGGCGGCGAAAAGGCCGATAACCCCGCCGCCGAGGATGGTCACGTCGCGGGACGGACTCTCAACTTCCTCGAAGTGCCGGAGCGCCAATTCGAGAATGCGCTTGCCGCAACCCGGTGCCAGCGTCCAGCCGCTGCCACCGTGACCATAGCAGTGTATCAGGCAACGCCCGTCCGGCTGACGTTCGGCCTCCAGGCGCAAGCCGCCCTCGCGATAAGGCCGACGGCAGACCACGTTGCGGCGCACATAAGGTGAATCGTCCGACGAAGACAGTTCGAGTTGCAGGAGTTCCACTTCAAGCTCGGACGGGTTCACTGAGACGTTGACTCCCTTGTCCACGAGGTCACTCGAATTGCGCACCATATCCGTTTGACGGGTTTGCGGAAGATGAAAAACGCGCTCTGGCCTTGGCGGAAGTGATGGGAGCTGTCGAAGCCAACAGCGCATTGCGAGGGAAAGCCTTGCCCCGGCGGCACTCATGTCGGGGAGGTGGAACACCCTCGGGCTCTGCTTCGCAAAGGAGCGATCCCAAGAGGGCAGGACTTACCCAGTTTGTGCTCCGAGGGCGCAAAAGCTTAACAGCTTGTTAGGGGAAGTCTGAGACACCCCATGGGGAGCGCAGCTCCCATCGACAACAACAACGAAACGGCCCGCGGCAGCGCCATGAAGATCGATCCCGCCTCCAGCTTGCGAACGGCCAAGAGCCGTCCGAACGGCCGTGCGCGGGGAAGTCAGGGCGGCGATTTCGCCTCGGCCCTACCCGAGGGCGAACGCAGCGGCGCCGTCCAGGGCACGGCCGCGCTGGCCTCGATCGACGCGCTGATGGCCCTTCAGGGCGTGGGCAGCCAGGATGAGCGCAAGCGAGAGGCGGTGGACCATGGGGAGGGCTTGCTCGACGAGCTCGATGCGCTGCGCCTCGACATTCTGAGCGGCCGGGTGCCGCTCTCCCGGCTCGAAACACTGCGCGGCCGTTTGGCGGAGCAGGCCTGGCGCGCGGGCGCCAAGGACGACGCCAAGCTGCGGGGCTTGCTGGCGGAAATCGAGACCCGGGTGGCCGTCGAACTGGCCAAGCTTGGCCGGTAATCGCATAAGATTTTATAACTTTCGTCGCGGGAAGCGCGATGCTATACGCCGCTTTCCCGACGCTTGAAGTTCATCCGATAGGCCCCGGAAAACAGGGGGATGAACCGATAAAGCGCGGCGGGAGGATGGCTGTGGCAGCGGAGTCGTAGATGGCGGTGACTTTGCCTCGCAATTATCGTCCAACGGACGACGAACCCTTCATGAACGCGAAGATGAGGGAGTACTTCCGGCGAAAGCTCATGCGTTGGCGCGATGAGCTGATGCGGGAGACGGGCGAGACCATCAGTCATTTGCAGGAGGAGAGCCTGGCCAGCCCGGACTTGGCCGATCGCGCCTCCTCCGAGACCGACCGTGCCCTGGAGCTGAGGACGCGTGACCGCGGGCGTAAGCTCTTGACCAAGATCGACGACGCCCTGGCGCGCATCGAAGAAGGCACCTACGGCTATTGCGAGGAGACGGAAGAGCCGATCTCCATCCGCCGGCTCGAGGCCAGGCCGATCGCCACCCTCTCCGTCGAGGCGCAAGAGCGCCACGAGCGCATCGAGCGCACCCAGCGCGACGACTAGGGCCGCACCACAGATCTTCACCTCGGTCTGGAACTGGGGCTTAGTAAAAAGCTCTGACCGTGCTCACCGCTGGATCCTCGGGTCGCCCCGCTGCGCGGCGCGCCCAAGGATGACAGTCTGCGAGAAACCGCAGGCATTGCAGCACCACAGATCGTCACCCCGGACGCGCTAGCGATCCGGGGTCCAGATACAAGCTCTGCGGCCGCCGATAGATGGTTCCCGGCGCGCGGCCTGGTGCCGCGCAGCGCCGAAGGCGCCAAAAAAAGAGGCCGGCGCAAAGGCCGGCCCAAGGTGAGGCGAAAAGCTCTAGACGGTAATGGTGCTTAGAAGGGCCAGAGGATGTCGTAGACCTGCTGGCCGTAGCGCGGCTGCTGCAGATCGGAAAGCTGGCCGCGTCCGCCGTAGGCGATGCGGGCCTCGGCGATCTGGTCGTAGTCGATGGTGTTGCTGCTGGTGACGTCGACCGGCCGGATGATGCCGGCGACCTGAAGCTGCCGCATCTCGTAGTTCACGCGGGTCTCCTGCCGCCCGGCGATGACGAAGTTCCCGTTGGGCAGGATCTCCGTGACGATAGCCGCCACGCGCAGGTTGATCACCTCGCTGCGCTCGATGCTGCCGTCGCCGACCGAGTTGCTGTCGCTGTCGGCGTCGACCAGGTTGGTCGGATCGATCGCATCCGGGAAGACCTCGGCGAGGTTGGCCTCGAAGCCCAGGAAGGCGGAGAGGGCGGCATTCTCCGCCGCGACCCGATCGCGCTGCGTCCGGTTGTCGAAGTTGGCCTCATCGTCGATTTGAATGACGACGGTGATGATGTCGCCGACCTCGTTGGCGCGGGTGTCCTTGAAGAAGGCGCGGCTGCCCGGTCGCCAGAGCGAGTTTGCCTGGTGCCTCAGTACCTTGGGCTGCGGCATCGGCAGGTTGTCGGCCTGGCGCCCGGCGATCTCGACGGGGTTGGTGATCGCCGAGATCTTCGGCGCCTCGCCGACCTCGGAAAGCCGGGTCAGGAGGTTGCAGCCGGACAGGGCGACGCCGAGCAGCAGCAGGCTGATCAGGGCCGGAAAGGCCGGGCGCTGCGATGGGGATGTGCGGAGCATTGTCTATCCTCTTCTGGGCGAAAGGCTGAGGGCTATCGGGTGGCGGGCTGCATGCCGTGCCCGGCGGGGGCCACGCGCACCAGGCCGTCTCCGTCGACGGTGCCTTGGACGATGACCTTGGAACGCAGGTTCATCACCCGCACGAGTTCGCCCTGGGCGCCGTCATCCAGGGCGCGGCCTTGGGTGGAAAGCTGCATGTAGGGTGTGTCCAGGCGCAGCAGGACCAGGCCGTTTTTCTTCACCATCACCGGCTGCTGCAGGTCGTTGGCTCGGATGGGCGTGCCGGCCCGCAAGCCGCGGCGGGCGGCCAGCCCCAGGATTTGGCCAGCCTCGATGATGGTGTTGCCGGCCAGGCGGTCTCCCGGCATGGCGACGTAGTGAATATCCCGCTGGGAAACGACCTCTCCGGGGGCGAGGTTGCTGCGCATCACCGGCACCTGCTTCATCTCGACGAGTTGCCCCGAAACCTGCCCCCAGGTGCGCTGGGCGCCGTCGCGGGTGTCGACGATGCGGGCCTGGAAACGGCCGTTGATGGGGTTGTAGGCGAGACCGGCCAGCCGAACGCCCTGTGCGCTTTCCGCGGGGAGGGCCAGCGGCAGTACCTGGGTGTCGAGACGCAGGTGGAACTCTCGCGCGCCAGCGCTGGCATCGATCTTCGGGTCGGTCAGCAGGGCCTGATGCAGCCAATCCTTGTCGACCAGGAAGGAAGCGCGGGTCAGCCGCGTGCTGTCGAAACGGGAGCTGGGCCGCCAATCCACCGCATAGGCTTCGGCGAGGCGGGCGAGCCAGCGGGCATCGAGCTGGACGCTCTTGCCCGGCTCCGGCGCATGCGCCACCGGCGTGTCCGCCTGCTGGGGCGCGAGCCCGGCAAAGAGGTCGCCCAAGCGCACCAGATCGTCCTCGACCTGGACCGAGGCGATCAGGTCGACGCGGCCGAACGCAAGCCCGGGGGCCAGCAGCAAGGCGGCGGTCAGGCAGGCGATGCGGAACAGCATGGCTCGGTTATCCCTTACGTTCGGTCTAGCGCAGATTGGAGACGGACTGCATCATCTCGTCGGAGGCCTGGATGACCCGAGAGTTCATTTCGTAGGCCCGCTGGGCGGTGATCATGTTGGTGATCTCGCTCACCACGTTGACATTGGAGGTCTCGATCGCTCCCTGCAGCAGGCGGCCGTAGCCCGCCTGACCCGGTGTCGAGACGTTCGCCGGGCCAGAGGCCTCGGTCTCCACCAAGAGGTTGTCGCCGATCGAGCGCAGGCCGCCCTCGTTGGAGAAGATTGCCAGCTCGATCTGGCCCAGGTTGCTCGGCGCCACCTGACCGTCGATGTCGGCGAAGACCTGACCGTCCGGATTGATCGACACGCCGATGGTGTCGGTGGGAACGGTGATGCCCGGGCTGACGACATAGCCGTCCGGCGTCACCAGCTCGCCGTCGGAGCTGAGCTGGAAGGCGCCGGCCCGGGTATAGGCCTCTTCGCCGCTCGGCAGGGTGACGACGAAATAGCCATCGCCGTTGATGGCCAGGTCGAAGCTGTTGTCGGTGATGCTGATGTCGCCTTGCTCGGCGATGCGGTAGACGGCCGCGGTGCGCACGCCGAGGCCGATCTGAACGCCGGCAGGCACCGTTGTGCCGGCATCGGAGGAGGGCGAGCCGACCCGTCGCAGGTCCTGGTAGAGCAGGTCGTGGAATTCGGCGCGGCGGCGCTTGTAACCGCTCGTATTCATGTTGGCGATGTTGTTGGAAATCACCTCGACGTTGGCTTGCTGGGCCAACATGCCCGTGGCGGCGATACTGAGGGACCTCATGACCTGGTTCCTATCTCTGCTGTTCTTATCTGGTTGGCCCGGCTAGCTGGATTGGCCCGCCAAGGTGCGGATGGCGCGCTGCTGGCGCTCGTGCTCGGAATCGACCATGCGGGAAACCGAGCTGTAGCGGCGGACGACTTCGATCATGTTCGTCATCTCGAGCACCGCCGTGACGTTGGACTGCTCGATCGAGCCCTGAACGATCTCGCTGTCTGCATCGGCGAGCATCTCGGCTTCCTCGTCCAGCTTGAAGAGGTTGCCGGGGCCGCGCTGCAGGCTCTCCGGGTTCTCGACCCGGTAGGGCTGAATGCGGCCGATCAGCAGGTCATCGCCGTCGACCCGCGCGCTGATCATGCCATCGCGGCTGATCTCGACCCGCGAGGCTTCGGGGGGAATGCGCGCCGGCTGGCCGTTGTCCATCGGCACGATATGGCCGTGGCTGGTGATGATCTCTCCGTTGGTGTTCAAGGTGAAGGAACCGTTACGCGTGTAGCGGCGCCCCTCGTCGGTTTCGACGGCGAAAAAGCCGTCGCCGACGATCGCCAGATCCAGCGGATTGTCGGTACGGAGCAGCGGGCCGGCGGCCGTGTCGCGGACGCTGGCGATGTCCTGCACCAGGCTGACTTTCCTCAGATCGTCCGCTTTTCTGTCCTTGGTGTCCTTGACGTACTCTTGGAACACGAGGTGCTCGCCCTGAAAGGCGGTTGTGTTCGCATTCGCGATGTTGTGGGCGATCATCCCGAGCTGACGTCGTAGGGCCGACTGGCTCGACAGCGCGATGTAACCTGGTGTTTCCATAGAGGGGGCGACCCGCTTGGTTTGCTGATGCGCCCTCCTATGCAGCTTGCGTGCCAGCGCCCGAAAGCAGGGGAACTGCGGCCGATTGCTGGGTTGGCCGTGCTGCGCGGGGCGCAAGTCGGCCGGCGCGGCAACAGCTACCGGGAAAAAACTGCCGCTTTCGCCCCTTAAGCCGCTGTCGTTCAACGCCTTATTAACCAGGCCGACCTAACCTTCAGAGGGCGGCGGAGGCCGTCATTTCAAAGGCGGAGATGCGGTAAAATGGTCGATCAGACCGCTAATGACGGCGACGAGGACGAGGTCGAGGTCGAAGCGGTACCCAAGAAGAAGGGATTGAGCGGCAAGAAGCTCGTTCTTTTCGTTGTCTTGCCCCTGCTGCTGATCGGTGGCGGCGGCGCCGGCGCCTATTTCACGGGTATGCTCGACAGCGTGCTCGGTGTCGAAACGGCAGAGGGCGACGGGGAGCACGGCGAGGACGCCGCCGAGGGCGCGCATAAGGACGACGCGGCGGCCGAGGCCATGGCGCCGAGCGTCTTCCATGAGCTGCCGACCATGCTGGTCAACCTCAACGAGGCCGGCAAGCGGGCCAGCTACCTCAAGATCTCGATCAAGCTCGAGTTGACCGACGAACAGGACGTCGCCGCGGTGACCACCATCCAGCCGCGCATTATCGACCGCTTCCAGGTCTACCTGCGGGAGCTCCGGGTCGAGGACCTGGAGGGCTCGGCGGGAATGCAGCGCTTGCGCGAAGAGCTGCTCAACAGAGTCAACAAGGTCGCTCACCCGGTGAAGGTCCGCGATGTCCTCTTCGCCGAGCTGCTGGTTCAGTAGCAGGCTCGAGCGAAACCTCTAGGAACAACGGTGTAACGGGAGCCATGTCGGAAGAGGTCGATCAAGAAGCCATGATGGCCGAGTGGGAGGCCATGGCGGAAGAAGACGGGGACGAGGACGCCGGCGATGCCGGCGACGCCGATGAGGACGGTGCGCAAGGCAGCTCGACCCGGGTTCTAGACCAGAGTGAAATCGACAGTCTGCTTGGCCTGGACGCGAGCGCGGGTGGGGACTTTACCGAGTCCGGCATCCAGGCGGTGCTCAACTCCTCGCTGGTTTCCTATGAGCGTCTGCCGATGCTCGACATCGTGTTCGACCGTCTGGTCCGCCTGATGTCGACCTCGCTGCGCAACTTCACCTCCGACAACGTCGAGGTCAGCCTCGACGAGATCACCGCCGTTCGCTTCGGCGACTTCATCAACGGCATTCCGCTGCCCGCGATGATCTGCGTCTTCAAGGCGGAGGAGTGGGACAACTACGGCCTGATGACGGTCGACAGCTCGTTGATCTACTCCATCGTCGACGTGCTGCTCGGCGGGCGGCGAGGCACCGCGCCCATGCGCATCGAGGGCCGGCCCTACACGACCATCGAGCGCAATCTCGTGATGCGGATGATGCAGGTCATCTTGAGCGACCTCTCGGCCGCCTTCGATCCCTTGTCGCCGGTCAGCTTCCGCTTCGAGCGCCTGGAAACCAACCCGCGCTTCGCCTTCATAGCCCGCGACGCCAATGCCGCCATTCTGACCAAGCTGCGTGTCGACATGGAAGACCGCGGCGGGACCGTCGACCTCTTGATACCCTACGCGACCTTGGAGCCCGTCCGCGAACTGCTGCTGCAAATGTTCATGGGTGAGAAGTTCGGTCGTGACTCGATCTGGGAAACCCACCTGACGGCCGAGCTCTGGCAGACCGAAATGCCCATCGGGGCCGTGCTGGACGAAGTCGAGGTCAAGCTGACCGACGTCCTGAACTGGAAGAAGGGCACACGGCTGGAGCTCAACGCCGTTCCGGATGCCGAAATCGATCTGCGCTGCGGCGATGTCGGCATGTTCCGTGGCCATATGGGACAGCGCAACGGCCGCATCGCCGTCAGGGTATCGCGTAATCTTTGCGGTGAGGAGCGCCAAGAGTAATGGTCGGACTAGGCCTTGCAACCGACGTGCTGCTCGCCGTCCTGCTGGTTGCCGTGATCGTCTACGCCGTCATCCTCAACCGCAAACTCGCGGTGTTGCGAGACGCCAAGGAGGAGTTCGAGGCTTTGCTCGCCAGTTTTGGCGATACCACCCAGCAAGCCCAAACCAACTTGGATTCCCTGCGTGAGGAAGCTCAGACCGTGAAGCGCGACTTCGATCAGGAACTCGAGCAGATGAAGACCTCGTTGACTGAGGTGCACAGCCTGGCCGACGACTTGGAGTATCTCGTCAAGCGCGGTGAGAAAGTGGCTGACCGCCTGGTCGGCAAGGAGCCCGGCTCGACTGCGGCCGCCGGCAACGCGCCGGACGCGGATGCGGCCACCCCGGCGCAGGGCCAAGGTGCCGCTCAAGAGCAGTTCCTGCGCGCCCTCCAAGGCATGCGCTAGGCCGCGAAGAGAAAACCCGAAAGCAACACCGCCATGACCTTCCGCCTCCTTCCCATGATGGTTCTCGTCGCAGCACTGGCCCTCGGCCTGCGCGCGGAGGGACTCTGGCGCGGCTTCGCCGCCATCGCCGAGGAAGCGGACGCCGGCAACCCGGAGCAGCCCGTTGCGGACGCAGCGGCGGACGACGACGGCGAGACGCAGCGTGTCCCGACGCCGGAAGAGATTGCCGGGATGATCGCGCGCGGCGAGATCACCCTAAATCCCAGGAACGGCGGCGGTTACGGGGACGAAACCGAGAGCCTGCCGGGGGCGAGCGACGAGACGGCGCCTTTGCCCGCCGACCCTTTCTCGCTCACCGATACCGAGATCGAACTGCTGCAGGCCTTGGCCAAGCGGCGGGAGACGATCGACCTGCGTGAGCGCGAGGTGGAGAGCCGAGAGGCGCTGCTGGCGGCGGCCGAAACCCGCATCGAGGAGAAGATCGCCTCGCTGGAAACGCTGCAGTCCCGCATCGAAGAGTTGCTCATTGAGTATGACGAGCAGGAAGAGCGGCAGATCACCAGCTTGGTTAAGATCTACGAGGCGATGAAGCCGAAAGAAGCCGCCCGCATCTTTGAGAAGCTCGACATGCCGGTCCTGCTCGACGTGGTAGAGCGCATGAAGGAGCGCAAGGCCTCGGCCGTGCTGGCGAAGATGGACCCGGCCAAAGCCAAGAGCGTGACCCTGGAGCTGGCCCAGCGCCGGGACCTGCCGGTACCGCGAGAATAACCGGCCGATTCCTAAGAAATTTTATTTTACTCCCTTTTAACGGCGAAAGACTAGTCTGCCTCCTGCCCGAAGAAACCCAATGAAATTCGGCGATTGGGTGGAGGTATAGTAAGGAGAACGCGATGTCCGCCGTCGATATGAACATGCCTATTCTGATCGTCGATGACTACAAGACGATGCTGCGTATCATCCGTAATCTCTTGAAGCAGCTCGGCTTCAACAACGTCGATGAAGCGACCGATGGGGCCGCCGCGCTGCAGAAGCTTCGCGACAAGCAATACGATCTGGTCATCTCCGACTGGAACATGGAGCCCATGTCCGGTCTGCAGCTGCTCAAGGAAGTCCGCTCGGACAACAAGCTGAAAGCGCTGCCCTTCGTGATGATCACGGCCGAGAGCAAGAGCGAGAACGTGGTGGCCGCAAAGCAAGCCGGCGTGACCAACTACATCGTCAAGCCGTTCAACGCCGCCACGCTGAAGACCAAGCTGAACGCCGTTCTCGGCGCTTTCTGAGCCCCGTCGGCTCGGCGGGAGACGGCCATGACCGGAGAGAAGGCGGACGCCTCGCTCCACGACAGCTTGGACCGCTTTCTCAGGCGGCATCCCGATCTTGATGGCCGTGCTCTGCTGAACATGGTGGAGCAGGCCGTCGAGCGGCAGTCCGTGCCTGCCGCCGGCGCAGACAAGCCGCTGCAGAGTCAGCTCCGCGAGGACGCACAGGACCTCGCCGAGGTCATTCGCCGGGCGAGGGCGGACATCGCCGCCCTCAACCCGGAAGCCATCACCGAAGAGCACCTTCCGGTGGCCGGCGAGGAGCTGGAGGCGATCGTCTCGGCGACCGAGACCGCGACCCACGAGATCATGGAGGCTGCGGAGGCCATTGAAGCAAGCCTCGAGCCCTGTCCACCTGAGGCGGCCGAGAGCATTTCCAATGCCGTGACCCAGATCTTCGAGGCCTGCAGCTTCCAAGACATCACGGGCCAGCGGATTTCCAAGGTGGTCAACGCGCTGCAACAGGTCGAGGCCAAGGTCGGCAACATGCTGGCGACCCTCGGCGGCCAGACAGGTCAATCCCCGGCGGCGCAGAGTGCGCCGGCCGCGCAGGAGCTGACCGATGAAGAACGTGAGCAGGCGCTGATGAACGGGCCGCAGTCGGTGGAGCAGGCGCCGAGCCAGGACGACATCGACGCGCTCTTCCAGAAACTTGGCTAGCCAGCCGCCACAACCCTCAAACCCGAAGCCGAGCGGGCGGCCCGGCGATGCCAACATCATCGCGCTGCTCAGCTTGAAGCTGATGCTGCTCGCTTTCTTCCTGTTGCTTGTCTCCCTGTCTTCGCTGCAAGAGCAAAAGGTCATGCTCGTCATTGAGAGCGTCAACGACGTCTTCGACGGAAAGATCAAGGCGACGCGCTCCTTTCCCGTTTTCGAGTCGGCCTTGGACGAACTGAAGGGGGCGCAGGACCCGCGGCAAGACATCGCGCGCCTGTTCGAACAGTATCTGCCGGCCAGCCGGGTGGAGCCGCTGGAGCAGGGGGACAAACTGCGGATCACGCTTGAGCTGGAGCTCTTCTTTGCCGAGGGAGAAGGGGTGTTCAAGGTTGGCCCCGGACTGCTGCTCGATCGCCTGGTAACCCTGTTGCGCCGGAGCCAGGCGCTTGAGGACACACGGGTCGTGGCTCAGCAGGCTTTGCCGTCTTCGGACAGTGGACGCGACGGAGAGCTGAACCTGGCTGCCGACCGCATGGCCGTCCTGGCCCATGCCTTCGTCAAGCGCGGCTTGCCGCTTGAGCGCGTCTCCGCCGGATTCAACGACGTTCCGCCGGGACAGCTCTGGATTATCATCGAGAACATCTACGGCAATGACCCGAAAGGCTGACGACCGACGGACCCTCCCGGAGAGGACCGCGCTGCGCCTGTCTGACCTCGACCGGCTGCGGCCGGTCGCCGTCATGTCCGTCCCGGCGCCACCGGCCAGGCGTCAAAGCGGCAATGCCTGGATGGTGACCTTCACCGATCTGATCGCTTTGCTGCTGACCTTCTTCGTCATGGTCTTCGCCATGCGCGATGTGGAGGAGGACACTTGGCAGACCATCACCAACTCCTTCGTCACGGCGCTCGACACCATGCAAGAGGTCGAGGTCACCACGCCGCGCTTCAATCTCGATATCGAGCGGGTGGTGCGGGCCGAAGGCGAGGACCTGAACTACCTTTATACCGTCATCGAAAACCTGCTCGATCAAGAAAGCTTGATCGCTTCGGCGACACTCGAGGCACGTCCCACTGGCGTGGCGATTCAAGCGCCGCGCAACCGTCTGCTGGCGGCCGAACAGCAGTCCTTGTCCGATGAGGGGCAGGCGCTGCTGTTTCACCTGGCTGGCGTCTTGCGAAACCTGCCGAATGCGTTGGAGCTGGTCGTCGAGGTGCCCGGGCGCGCCGGCGACGATACGCGCATGGATGCCTGGGCGGAGGCCTTGCGTATTGGTGGGCTGCTCGCTGGCGGCCTGGCCGAAAGCGGCTACGTGACTCCGGTCGAGATTCGGGCGAAGTGGGCGCCGCATGACGAGCCGGGTGCTGCCCGAGTCGACCTTCTGATCCTACCTGATGCGAGACAGTAGACATGCGCCACCGCAGCATCGGGACCTGTCTTCCAATCCTTGCGTTTCTCGTCGCGTTGACCCTGGGCGGATTGCAGCCGGCAGCGGAGGAGCGTGTGAACGTTCGGGTCGGCAAGCATGACGGCTACGCCCGGTTGGTCTTCGATTGGGCGACGCCGATTGGCTATCGCGCGCGGGTCGAGGACGGCCGATTGGTGCTCGAATTCGAGCGGGCCGCCGTCTTCGATCTGTCGCGGCTCACCGATCTGAGCGGCTATCTTGAACCGCCTGCGAGGGAGCTGAGCGGTGAACGGCTGAGCATTGCGCTGCGCAAGGATTGGCCGCTGAGTCACTTTCCGCTGGAAGCGAAGGTGGTCATTGACTTGCTCGGCGACGGCCTCCCCGACGAGGCCGTGGCAGGAGCGCCGGGGACGGCTACGGCGTCTCCCGCTGAAACAAGTCCAACCGTGCCGGCGGTGACGGAAAAGAAGGTGGACAAGGCGGTCGCACGCATTTCCTCGAAGCTGGCTTCGGCGGAGGAGGCTCCGAGCGAGATGGGCAGCCCGCTGCAGCTCTTGGCGCCCGAGCTTCTGCAGGCCATCGAAAGCAGAGACGTCCCGGGCGGGCCTGCTCCCGCCGCGGAGCCGGCGACGCCGTCAGAAGCCGTGGACTCGGGAGCCGTGGACTCGCGAGCCGCGGACTCTGCGACGCCAGCGCAGACGGTGCAGGCGGCTGCGCCACGCGGCAGCACGCCGCAGATCATCATCGATCGCATTGTCGAGCGGGCCGGTGAGTTGGCCGAGCCGGGCGCCGTGACCCTGACAATCACGCGTCTCGAAGAGGAAGACCCGCAGTTTGCAGCAACGGGCCTGACCACACCCTATTTCGAGCCGGCGCGGCTGCGCTTCGACTGGAACCAAGAGGTGCCGCTCGCCGCCTTTCAAAGGGGCCAAGAGGTTTGGCTCGCCTTTCGGGCGACCGCGCCGCAAGGCGTCGTAGAGCGGCTGAAGGCGCTTGTGCCGGAGCTGGTTTCGGCAAAGCGGCTTGACCCGCCTGAGGCCACCGTCTTTCGCTTGGAGGTGCCGCCTCTGATCGAAGCCCGCATCACCGCCAGTGGAGACGATTGGCTGATCGACCTGCGGCATCAGCCGCGGCCGCTGTCGGCACAGCTTGAAGCGAAGCCCGCCGGTCGAGGGGCACAGAGTCATCTTCAGGTGATGCTGGAGGCGGCCGAATCACCCATCCTGTTGGACGACCTGGAGCGCGGCGGTCAAGTGGCGCTGGTTGCCTCGGCGCGGCCGGGCCAGGCTGTCGGGCAGCAACGCCGTTTCCCCGGCATCACGCTGCTGAGCAGCCTTCAGGGTGTGGCTGTGCAGCTCGACGATCCCGCCACCAGGGTCCGCAGCAGCGAGCAGGGGGTTGCGATCCGGCGCCCCGGCGGGCTGCTGTCTTTGCCGGCAGCCGAAAGCGTTCCGCCGTTCGGCACGGCCGAAGAGGAGCCACCGCAGCGTCTCTTCGATCTGGCGGTTTGGCGGCGGGGTGCAGACGGCACCTTTGAGGCTGCCGAGCGCGCGCTGCAAAGCCAGATCATTGCCAGCGATGAGGGTGCGCGCCTGGTCGCCCGGGTCGAACTGGCCAAGCTCTATTTCTCACACGGCTTCACCGATGAGGCGCTCGGGGTTCTTCAGCTGTTGGAGGACGAGCACCAGCGCGCTTTGCTCGACCCGGAACTGCTGCTGTTGACGGCTGCCGCGCACATCCTGCGCGGTGACCACGAGAAGGGCGCGCGGTTGCTGGGTCATCCGGCCTTGATCGGCGAAGCGGAAGCGCGCCTTTGGGAAGGCCTTCTGGCGGCAGAGCGGGAGAATTGGCCTTTGGCCGCCTACCGCTTCGACGAGACCAACAGTCTGATCGAGGACTATCTACCGCCGGTCCGCACGCGGCTCTTCCTCAGGGCGGCTGAAGCGGCCGCCGCGGTCGGCGACCGGGGTGAGGCGATGCGGCTGATCAAACGCTCGGAAGAAGAGGAGTTGAGCAGCCTCGAAGAGGCGGAGCACGATTACGTGCTCGGCCGGGTCCTCCTGGCGGACCACGACCAAATAGGCGCACAAGAGCTGCTCGAACGCGTTGCCGGCGGCCGCCACGGCTATGCTTCTGTCAAGGCGCGGCTGGCGCTGATCGACCTCGGCCTGAAGAACGAGAGCCTCAGCGTCGACGATGCCATCGCTCAGCTGGAGCAGCTTCGCTTCGCCTGGCGCGGGGACGCCTTCGAGTTTGCTTTGCTGCGGCGCATCGCCGACTTGAACGAAAGCGTCGGGCGCTACCGTGAAACCCTGCGCGTCTTGCGCTCAGCCGCCGCGCACTTTCCCCACTTGCCCGAGCATGAGGCCATCGGCGAGCGCATGAACGCGCTCTTCCGGGACTTGTTCATCGGCGGCCGGGCCAAGCAACTCCCGCCGCTGACGGCGCTCTCGCTCTACGAGGAGTTTCGCGAGCTCTCGCCGGCGGGTGAGGAGGGCAGCCGCCTGGTCGGCTATCTGGCCGACCGCTTGGTAGAGGTCGATCTTCTCGGCCGGGCGACAGAGCTGCTGGAGGAGCAGATCACCTTCCGCCTCTCCGGGTTGGAGAAGGCGCGCATCGGCGCTCGGCTGGCCCTGATCTACCTCTTGGATCGGCGCCCGCGCGAAGCGCTGGCCGCACTGGAGCGCAGCGCTGCGGAGATGGAGTTGCCACTAGGCCTCGATCGCCAGCGCCGCTTTCTGGAAGCCCATGCCTATTTGGAGCTCGATCGGGGCTTCGAGTCGCTGGCGCTGATCGAAGATGACGCCAGCCCTGAGGCGGAGCGGCTGCGCATCGATATTCTTTGGGAACTGCGTGAATGGGGCGCAGCGGCGGAGCTGATTGAACGTGGCCTGCCGGAGCCGACCTACAACGCCGCCTTGGACGAGGTGACCAGCGGTGATGTGCTGAGCCTGGCCGTCGCTCTGACCTTGGGCAATCAGACCGACCGTCTGGCCCGGGTGCAGGACGCCTGGGGTGCGGCCATGGCCCGCGGCCCCCATGCGGAGAGTTTCGCGCTGTTGTCCGGCGATCTGACGGCGGAGCAGGTGAGCTCCGTGGCGCGCGAGCTGGCCAAGGTCAAGCAGGCGCAGGCCTTCATGAGCAACTACCGCGAGACCTTCGGGACACTCGGCGAGGCCGACGAAAGCCTGTAGGCTAGCGGGCCCTATCGCGACCCTCGGACCTGGTGCACTGCTGTCCGGTTAAACGTCGGGGCGCTGGCTGGAAGGCATTGCTTTGACTTGCGTATCGTCGCCGTCGACCGGATAGGAATTAGCCGGCAGATAGAGGCTTTTCGGCGCTGCGCGCTACCCCCCTCCCGGCGCTGCGCGCCGACCTCCCCCTCAAGGGGGGAGGTGTAAAGGGCTGCGGTGCCATCGCGATTCCCTCCCCCCAGCGAGGGCAGGGG
>JANQMX010000010.1 GCA_028279885.1 Rhodovibrionaceae bacterium
GCGAGACCCTCGCAGGCGAGAGCCTCGGCATCGCCGAAACCAAGGACGGTGACTGGCTCGTTCGCTATGCCGAGATCGATCTCGGCATCATCGATACCAAAAGACGCAGATTAATCCGATTCCGCCCGCCAAAAGGCGCACGAAAGCACGAGAACAAAACAAAAAGACTGTCACCCATGTAACCGGTCCAATCTGTCACCCTTCTAACCGGTTGCACACCCGAGATGACCCAGATGACCGAGGCGGCGGTGCTGGAGAAGGACGCCGACAAGCGTGAGTCCATGTATCGCGAGATCCAGCGCAAGCACCAGCAGACCTCGCCCTTCGCGCCCATGTTCCAGCGCATCATCCAGGATGCCATGCGGGATAACGTGAACGGCTTCCTGGGCGGCGGCGCGGTGCACGACGCCACCTACTGGACCGTCACCAAGTAAGCGCCGGGACTAGTTGTCGGTTCCCGCGCACACGGCCGACGGCGGAGGCGAGAGCACCTCGGCTCTCCTCCGCCGCTGGCTGTTTCCCGCCGGAAGGCTGATCGCCTCGCTGGCGGTCACCTTTCTCGGCCTGCTCTTCATCACCTTCATCATCGGCCGGATGATCCCCATCGATCCGGTGTTGGCGATCGTCGGCGAGCGGGCGAGTCAGTCGACCTACGATCAGGTCTATCGCGAGATGGGGCTCGATCGGCCGCTCTACGAGCAGTTCGCCATCTACGTCTGGCAGGTGCTGCAGGGCGATCTCGGCACCTCGCTCTTGACCGCCCGGCCGGTGGCGGACGACATCCTGCGCGTCTTCCCGGCGACCCTGGAACTGGCCACGGTGGCGACCATCATCGGCGTCGTCTTCGGCATCCCCATGGGCGTGATCGCCGCGGTCAACCAGGGGCGCTGGCAGGACCAGGTGGTCCGTGTGGTCGGGTTGTTCGGCTATTCCATGCCGGTCTTCTGGCTCGGCCTGATGGGGCTCCTGATCTTCTATGGCGTGCTCGACTGGGTCTCCGGGCCTGGGCGCTTGGACATCTTCTATGAGGACATCGTCCCGCCGGTCACCGGGGTCATCCTGATCGACAGCCTGCTCGCCGGGGACTTCGAGGTCTTCAAGAACGCGCTGAGCCACCTGGTGCTGCCGGCTTCGGTGCTCGGCTACTTCTCGCTGGCCTACATCAGCCGCATGACCCGCAGCTTCATGCTGGAGCAGCTGAGCCAGGAGTACATCGTCACCGCCCGGGTCAAGGGTGTCTCCGAAGCGCGGGTGGTTTGGCGCCATGCGCTGGGCAACATCATGGTCCCGCTGATCACAGTGATCGCGCTCTCCTACGCCAACCTCCTGGAGGGCTCGGTGCTGACCGAGACGGTCTTCGCCTGGCCCGGCCTCGGCCAATACATCACCAACGCTCTGCTCTCGGCCGATATGAACGCCGTGCTGGGCGGCACCATCGTGGTCGGCATGCTGTTCATCGGCCTCAACCTTCTCTCCGACTTTCTCTACCGGGTCGTGGACCCGCGGGCGCGATGAGCGAGCTCGCCGCCGGCCAACCCGAACGCAAGGGCCTCCGCGCCTGGCTGACCAGCGACACGCCGAGCTCGCGTGGGCAGGCGCGGGCGGTGCAGCTCTATCTCGGCTGGCTTGCCTTCTCGCGCAATCCGCTCGCCATGCTGGGCCTGGGCATCGTCCTGGCGCTGGTGATCGTCGCGCTCTTCGCGCCGCTGCTGGCGACCCACGACCCGCTGGCGCAGCAACTCGACAAGCGCCTGCTGCCGCCGGGGACCGACGGCTTCCTACTCGGCACCGACGAGCTCGGCCGCGACATCTACAGCCGCCTGGTCTACGGCGCCGGCATCACCCTCTACATCGTCACGCTAGTTGCGGTCACGGCTCCGCTGGCCGGTCTCTTGGTCGGCACGGTGGCCGGCTATTTCGGCGGCTGGGTCGATGTCGTGCTGATGCGCTTGACCGATATCTTCCTGGCCTTCCCCCGGCTGATCCTGGCGCTCGCCTTCGTCGCGGCCCTGGGGCCGGGTGTGGAGAACGCCGTCTTGGCCATCGCCATCACCTCCTGGCCGCCCTATGCCCGCATCGCCCGAGCCGAGACCCTGACCATCCGCAAGAGCGACTACATCAGCGCCGTGCGCCTGCAAGGGGCTTCCCGCCTACGCGTCATCTGGGGTCACGTGATGCCGCTCTGCGTCTCTTCGGTCATCGTGCGGGTGACCCTGGACATGGCCGGCATCATCCTGACCGCGGCCGGCCTCGGCTTCCTCGGCCTCGGCGCTCAGCCGCCGACGCCGGAGTGGGGCGCCATGATCTCCTCCGGGCGCAAGTTCCTGCTCGACCAGTGGTGGGTCGCCACCATGCCGGGCCTGGCCATCTTCATCGTCAGCCTGGGCTTCAATCTTCTGGGCGACGGCCTGCGCGACGTTCTGGATCCGAGGAGCGCCAAGTGACTTCGCCCGTACCCCAGACAGCGCACCATCCCGAGCCCCTGCTGACCATGGAGGACCTCTGGGTGCGCTTCCACACCCGCACCGGCATCGTCGAAGCGGTGCGCGGTATCGGGCTTTCGGTGGGGCGGGAGAAGCTCGGCATCGTCGGCGAATCCGGCTCGGGCAAGACCATGACCGGCCGCGCCGTGCTGCAGCTCATCCGGCCGCCTGGCGAGATCACCGCCCGGCGCATGGACTTCCAGGGTGTCGATCTGCTGGCCGCCGACGAACGGCAGATGCGGCAGATCCGGGGTGAGCGCATCTCCATGGTGATGCAGGACCCGAAGTTCTCGCTCAATCCGGTGATGACGGTCGGCCGGCAGATCGAAGAGGCCTACCGCACGCATACCCGCGCGGGCGGCCGCGAAGCGCGGGAGAAGAGCCTGGCGATGCTGGATGCGGTCAAGATCCGCGACCCGCGCCGGGTCTACGACCTCTATCCCCATGAGGTCTCCGGCGGCATGGGCCAGCGCATCATGATCGCCATGATGCTGATCCCCGACCCGGAGCTTCTGATCGCCGATGAGCCGACCTCGGCCCTCGATGTCACCGTGCAGATGCAGGTGCTCGCCATCCTCGACGACCTGGTCAGCCAGCGCGGGATGGGCCTGATGTTCATCTCCCACGACCTCAACCTGGTGGCGTCTTTCTGCGACCGGGTGGTGATCATGTATGCCGGGCGCATCGTCGAGACCTGCCGCGCTGACCGGCTGGAGGAGGCGCAGCATCCCTATACGCGGGGCCTGCTGGCTTCTTTGCCCGAGGTCGATCGGCCTGTGGCGACGTTGCCGACCCTGAACCGCCAAGACTCCTGGCGGGAGGAGCCCGGTGTCGATGCCTTCCTCTGAGCCGGGTGCCGCACCGCTCATCGAGGTGGAGAACCTCGACGTGGTTTTCGGCTATGGCGCCCAGGCGGTTCACGCGGTGCGCGACGTCTCCTTCCAGGTCATGGCCGGGGAGACCTATGGCCTGGTGGGCGAGTCGGGCTCGGGCAAGTCGACGGTGCTGCGGGCGCTCTCCGGGCTCAATCCCGACTGGACCGGCAACTTGCGCTTGGCCGGTCGGGCCTTGGAGCGAGAGCGGGACCGCACCTTCTACAAGCGGGTGCAGATGGTCTTTCAGGACCCCTACGGCTCCTTGCACCCAAGGCACACGGTGGACCGCGCCCTCGGTGAGCCGGCCCGCATCCACGGTCTCGACCGCGTCGACCGGCGTATCGAGCAGGTCTTGCTCGACGTCGGCCTCGGCCCGGCCTTCCGCTTCCGCTATCCCCATCAGCTCTCGGGCGGCCAGCGCCAGCGGGTGGCCGTCGCCCGCTGCCTGATGCTTGAGCCGGACGTATTGCTGCTCGACGAGCCGACCTCGGCGCTCGACGTCTCGGTGCAGGCGGAAATCCTCAACCTGCTCGGTCGTCTCAGGCGCGAGCACGGCCTGACCTACATCCTGGTCAGCCATAACCTCGCGGTCATCGCCCAGATGTGCGACCGCCTGGCGGTGATGAACGCCGGCCGCGTGGTCGAGGAGATGAGCGTCGCCCAGTTGCGTGCGGCCGAGCCGACCCAGCCCTATACCCGGCAGCTCCTCACCGCCAGCCGCGGCTACGACCGCGCCGCCGCCGAGGCGATGGAGAGCTTCGATTAAGAGCATGCAGTTTCAATCGACAGTCTTTCCGACCGCAGAGGATATCAAGCTCTGGGAGCGCCTGAGCCCGGAGCAGCAGCGTGCCATCATCACGCGGGAACTCGATGAAGCGGAAGAAAGTGGCGTGGCTGAAAGCGTTTCGATGGACGATTTGATTGCGCGGGTGCGGGCCAGAAAACGCTGAGTGTTTTCGACTAAGCCTTTTCCCTGCCGCCTCCGGCGAGGGCCTTCAAGCTCTCCGGACGCAGGCGGCTGATGGCCAGGCCGGCGAAGATCAGGACCAGGCCGACCCACGCGCTGTAACCCGGCAGGTGGCCGAGGAAGAGCCAGGACCAGAAGACACCGAACAGCGGGATGAGGTAGGAGACCTGGCTCAGGAACGTGACCCCGGTCTCGCGGACAAGCTGAAAGCGCAGCAGGGCGGCGACGCCGGAGGAGACCAGGCCGAGGAAGATCATCGCCGTCCAGGCCTCCGCCGGGATGCCGGTGAAGCTCGGGCGGTCGACCAGCAGAGCGATGGGAATCATATAGAGCGCCGCCATCAGAAGGGCGGCGGCGCTGCCCGATACCGGCTGGAGATGGCTGACCTGGCGGGTGAGAAGCGAGCTGACGGTGAAACCGAGCGCGGCGAGCAGGATAGCCAGCTTGCCCCAGAGGCCCTGATCCATGCCCTCCAAGGCCTGGTTGCCCAGGATGAAGAGAATGCCGGAGAAGCCGAGCGACATGCCGATGACCTTGGCGCGGGTGATGCGGTCGTCGGCGGTCAGCCAGTGAGCCAGCAGCAGGGCCATGAAGGGCTGCACGCCGAGCAGGATGGCGGCGAGGGCGGAGGAGATGAACTGCTGACCCCAGGCGATCAGGAGGAAGGGCAGGGTGGCGTTGAACAGACCTGCGAGCAGTAGAATCAGCCAGTCGCGCCGCGCCTTTGGCAGGCCGATGCCCGTCCAGAAGGCGAGGGTGACGAGCAGCACGGCAGAGAACAGCAGGCGGGAGGCCGCCAAGGTCAACGGCGGGAAGCCGCGCAGGGCGATCTCGACGCAGAGGAAAGCCGAGCCCCAGATGGCGCCGAGCACGACCAGCTTGACGCTGTCCCCGAGCGTCGGCGTTCGGATGGGCCTCACGAGCCCTCTTTCTCCGCCTGCTCCTGGGTTGCGCCCTGGGCAGCGCCCGTCCGTTTGGCAAAGTTCTCGGCAGCATAGCCGTCGGCGCGGGAGGGCAAGGGGCCATTGTTCGGCGCGGGACTTTCGGTCCAGGCCAAGACGTCCTCGATCACGATGTCGGCTTGCAGGTCGCGCAGCAGCAGGTGCCAGCCCTCGGGATAGAGCGCGGCGGTGCGCGGGGCATCCCGCGGCAGCCGCTGCCAGAAAGCCTCCACCGGCTCGACAGGAACGATTTCGTCTTTTTCCCCGTAAAGCAGCAGCAGCGGAGTCTTGAGCTGCGGCGCTGCCGCGAAGGCCTGGTCCATCAGTGTGACGAAGCCTTCCAAGGTGTCGATGCGGATCTGCTTGAGGAACAGCGGGTCCTGGCCCAGGCCACGCAGCATCTCGATGTTGTCGGAGGCCTGGCGACCCAAGCCTTCGCCCCCCGGGCTCCAGCCGGGGAAGAGGCGGACCGCCAGCCAGAGGGCCGCCCGCTGGTACCAGGGCTGGGTGCTGCGCGCCCAAACCGCCGGCGCCGAGAGAATCAGGCCGTCGACCTCGGCACCCGCTTCCGCGACCGCGACGACGGCGATGGCACCGCCCATAGACTCGCCGAGCAGGAAGAGGGGCGTGCCAGGGTGCCGCTGACGCAAGAGCCTAGCGGCCGTTGCTGCGTCTTGTCCCAGACGCGTCCCGCTGGCCCAGAGCCCGGGATGAGCGCCGGCGCCGAAGCCGCGCTGGTCGTAGGCATAGAGAGCGACCCCGGCTTCGGTGAAGCGGGGTGCCGGCAGGGCGAAGGCCTGCGAATAGTCATTCAAGCCGTGCAGGGCGAGGATGACGATCTCTGGCTCGCCCTCCGGCAGCCAGCGCCGCAGCGGCAGCCGGTAGCCGTCGTCGCTGACCAGGTGGAGCCCGTCCCAGGCGGGTGGCTCGGCGGCCTCGGATACCTCTGCTTCAGCAGGAACCGCAGCCGGAGAGGGAAGGGCGGCCATCAGCCGCGGCGCGGTCGGGCCGGGACCGGGTGGCAGACTTTGGGATGCGCAGGCTGCCAGCGCGAGCAGGAGCAGGGCGGCGAAGCCGCCGATCAGCCGCCTAGGTGTCACGTCCGCGCGACTCATCGGCGCTTGCGTCTTCGGCGGGGGCGCGGGTCAGCTGCAGGAAGATGTCCTCCAGGTCCGCTTCCTCGGTGCGCAGATCGATCACCGTCAGGCCGGCCTCCGCGATCGCCGTCAGGATTTGCGCGACCGGGCTTTCCTTGACGCAATAGTGGACCGAGAGGCTATTCGGCGCGCTGAGCTTCACATCGAAATCGGCCAAAGCCGGCGGCACTTCGTCGAGGGCCCGGTCGACCACGATGGTCAAGTCCTTGCTGTCGAGTTGGGCCAGCAGATTGGGCGTGGTGTCGTCGGCGATCACGCGGCCATGGTTGATGATCGCGATGCGGTCGCAGAGTTCTTCGGCTTCTTCCAGGTAATGGGTGGTCAGCAGCACCGTGGTGCCGCGGGCATTCAGCGCGCGCACCTGCTGCCAAAGCTGCTGGCGAAGCTCGATGTCGACACCCGCCGTGGGCTCGTCGAGCACCAGCACCGGCGGGTCGTGGACCATGGCCTTGGCCACCATCAGGCGCCGGCGCATGCCGCCCGAGAGGCTGCGGCTGTAGGCCTCCGCCTTGTCGGCCAGTCCGAGCGCCCGAAGGATGCCCATGGTCTCCCGCTCCTTCGGCGGCACGCCGTAGAGCCCGGCCTGCAGCTCCAAAAGCTGGCGCGGCGTGAAGAAGGGGTCGATGTTGAGCTCCTGCGGCACCACGCCGATGGCAGCGCGCGCCGCCCGCGGCTCCCGCTCGATGTCGTGGCCCCAGATCTCGGCGTGGCCACTGGTCTTGATCACCAGTCCGGCCAGGATGTTGATCAGGGTCGACTTGCCGGCGCCGTTGGGCCCGAGCAGCCCGAAGAGGCAGCCGCGCGGCACGTCCAGGTCGACGTCGATCAGCGCCCGTTTGGCCGGCGACTTGCCGGCGGCGCGATAGGTCTTGTTGAGGCCGCGGATATGCACCGCGGCTTCCGGAGCCGCCGCAGGGCCCCTTTCGCTGGCGTGGGATGACGCGCGCTGCGCCGGAGAGCTATCTAGCATTACGCGAGCCTAAATATGCCTGGTGTCGGGAAGGGTCCAGCCCCCTTTCGCGCATGGCACCTGTCAGTTGAGGTTGCACCACCGAGCGGCACCCATCTAACGGCCCATTGATCGCGGCGTATGATCGGATATCATGCGCGCCGCCCGACCTGGGGCCCGGAAGACTAGGAGCGAGCCGGCCATGGAGCCACCTGAGATTCTCACCGTCGATTCGGAGGTCATCGCCTGCGATGGCGGCGGCGGCGCGCTCGGCCATCCGCGCGTTTGGCTCAACATGGAGGGCAAGGGCCAGATCGACTGCCCCTACTGCGGGCGGCGTTTCATCCTGGAACAGGGGCGGGAAGCGGCCCAGTAGACGCGAGCTGTTTTCCTCTGCTCGCGAAACTCACGTGAACACAAAGACTTCGCAAGATCGTGAGGCGGTGACCGCGCTCACAATGGCGCTGTGCATTCGTCGCCACCTCTTCTCGTGAGGGCAGGCAAGCCTGCCGCAAAGAGATAGAGGAGACATTCGATGAAAGACCATCGCAGTACGGCCAAAGCCGACCGCATCGACGCCTTGATGCCGCTGCTCGGCACCCTCTTCGCCGGCCTGGCCTTCGTCGTCACGGCCATCGCTGTCCAGCCGGGCATGCTGTCCTAGAACCTGACAGCCAATCTTCTCCAAGCGGCGCCCGTTAGTTATCGGGCGCCGCTCACGGCGACCTCGACAGTCCGGAGCCGCTGCGGCAAGGTCCTCCCAATCTTGGGATAAGGCAGCCGCCATGAAGCACCTCTACCTGGTCGACGGATCGGGCTACATCTTCCGTGCCTACTTCGCGATCCCGCCACGCAGCACCAAGGCCGGCGTGCCGACCAACGCGATCTTCGGCTTCACCAATATGCTCATCAAGCTGTTACGGGACAGCCAGGCCGACGGGCTGGCGGTGATCTTCGATGCCTCCGGCACCTCTTTCCGCAACGACATCTACGACGCCTACAAGGCCAATCGGGATGAGCCGCCGGAAGACCTGATTCCCCAGTTCGCCGGCATCCGCGAAGCCACCCTGGCCTTCAACCTGCCCTGCATCGAGCTGCAAGGCTACGAAGCCGACGATCTGATCGCCACCTACGCCAAGCTGGCGCAGGAGAAGGGCATCGAGGTCACCATCGTCTCCTCCGACAAGGACCTGATGCAGCTGGTGCGGGACGGCGTCGGCATGCTCGACCCCATGAAGGACAAGGCCATCGGCCGGGCCGAGGTGATCGAGAAGTTCGGCGTGCCGCCGGAGAAGGTGATCGACGTGCAGGCCCTGGCCGGCGACTCGGTCGACAACGTCCCCGGCGTTCCCGGCATCGGCGTCAAGACGGCAGCGCAGCTGATCGAGGAGTACGGCTCCCTGGAAGAGCTGCTGCAGAGGGCCGGCGAGATCAAGCAGCCCAAGCGGCGCGAGCGCCTGACCGAGAATGCCGAGATGGCGCGGCTCTCCAAGCAGCTTGTGACCTTGGACGAAGATGCGCCGGTGGCGGAGATCGGTGGCCGCGCTTCGCTCGACGAGTTCGGCCTCTTGGAGCCGGAGCCGCAGAGCCTGCGGGCTTTCCTGGAGAAATACGAGTTTCGCTCCGTGCTCAGCCGTTTGGCCGACAAGCTCGGCGAAGGCGACCTCGTCCCCGATCACCGCGAGGCCGGCAAGGACGGAGCGGCGGCCGCGGAAGCGTCGGACGTGGCGGCCCAGTACAGCCTGGTGCAGGACGCAGACGCCCTCAAAGCCTGGGTCGAGAAGGCCCGCGAGGCGGGCGTTTTCGCGGTGGATACCGAGACCACCAGCCTGGATGCGCAGCGCGCCGAACTGGTCGGCGTGTCAATGTCGGTGACGCCGAAAGAGGCGTGCTACATTCCCCTGGGCCACAAGGCGCAGGAGAGTGGCGACGAGCTGGAGCTGTCCGGTGGGGAGGTGCCGAAGCAGATCCCCATGGAAGAGGCTCTGGCGCTGCTCAAGCCGCTGTTGGCCGACCCCTCAGTGCTGAAGATCGGCCAGAACCTGAAGTACGACATCTGCGTCTTGGCCCGCTACGGCGTCAACGTGACGCCGCTCGACGACACCATGCTGTTGTCCTACGTGCTGGAAGCCGGGCTGCACGGCCACGGCATGGACGAGCTGGCCCAGCTGCACCTGGGGCATAAGACAATTTCCTATTCGGAGGTGGCCGGCAAAGGGAAGAGCCAGGTGACCTTCGACCGGGTGCCGCTCGACAAGGCGCTGGACTATGCCGCCGAGGATGCGGACGTGACCCTGCAGCTCCACCAGGCGCTGAAGCCGCAACTCGTCCCGGCCGGGCTGGTCACGGTCTACGAGACCATGGAGCGGCCGCTGGTGCCGGTTCTGGCCGAGATGGAACGCACCGGCATCAAGGTCGACCGCGCTATCCTGCGGCGCCTTTCCAACGAGCTGGCCCAGCAGGCCGCCGAGCTGGAAGAGGAGATCTACAAGCTGGCCGGGCGGCCCTTCACCATCGGCAGCCCCAAGCAGCTCGGCGAGATCCTCTTCGACGAAATGGGCCTGGAGGGCGGCAAGAAGACCAAGACCGGCGCCCACGCGACCGGCGCCGACGTGCTGGAGACCCTGGCTGCCCAGGGCCACGAGCTGCCGGCCAAGGTGCTGGACTGGCGCCAGATCACCAAGCTCAAGTCGACCTACACCGACGCCCTGCAGGACCAGATCAATCCCGACACCGGGCGGGTGCACACCTCCTACAGCCAAGCGGTGGCCTCGACCGGGCGGCTCTCCTCGACCGATCCCAACCTGCAGAACATTCCGGTGCGCACGGAAGAGGGGCGCAAGATCCGCACGGCTTTCGTCGCCGAAGAGGGCATGAAGCTGGTCTCCATCGACTACAGCCAGATCGAGCTGCGCCTGACCGCGCATATCGCCGAGGTCGACGCGCTCAAGCAGGCCTTCGCGGACGGCGAGGACATCCACGCTGTGACCGCCAGCCAGGTCTTCGGCGTGCCGCTGGCCGAGATGGACCCCATGACCCGGCGCAAGGCCAAGGCGATCAACTTCGGCATCATCTACGGTATCTCGGCTTTCGGCCTTGCGAACAACTTGCGCATTCCGCAATCGGAGGCCAAGGCCTTCATCGAGGCCTATTTCGCGCGCTATCCCGGCATCAAGGACTACATGAACGCGACCAAAGCGCAGGCGCGCGAGCGTGGCTACGTGGAAACGCTGTTCGGCCGGCGCATCCACATACCGGCGATCAAGGAGAAGAACCCCTCGCGCCGGGCCTTCGGCGACCGGGCGGCGATCAACGCGCCCATCCAGGGCACGGCGGCAGATATCATCAAGCGCGCCATGATCCGCATTCCGCCGGCCTTGGATGAGGCGAAGCTCTCGGCCCGCATGCTGCTGCAGGTGCACGATGAGCTCTTGTTCGAGGTGCCGGACGCGGAGGTCGAGAAGACCATCGCCGTGGTGCGGGAGGTGATAGAGAATGCCAATCGTCCCGCCGTGCAGCTCTCGGTGCCGCTGGTCGCCGATGCCGGGGTCGGCGACAACTGGGATGAGGCGCACTAACGCGATGCAAGCGCAACCAGCCGCCCCCAACGTGCTGCAGCAGGCCCAGGCGCTGCTGAAGGCCGGCCGCATGGCGGAGGCCGAACGACTCTATCGCCGTGTGCTGGCCGGTCAGCCCGGCCATCCCGCTGCGCTGCATGGCCTTGCGATGCTGGCCCAACAGGCCGGCGATCTGGCCGCGGCCGAGTCGCTGCTGGGGCAGGCCGTTGCCGGCAGTCCCAACAGCGCGCCGCTGCATAGCGCCCTCGGGTTGGTCCGGCAGGCGCAGGACAAGCCCGCCGCGGCCGCCGAGAGCTTTCGCCAGGCGATCGCGCTGCATAGGCAAGACTTCGCCAACTACGGCAATCTCGGCAACGCGCTGCAGGACAGCGGCGACCTGGAGGGCGCCATCGCCGCCTACCGCAAGGGCCTGGCCTTGCGCCCCGGGCATCCGGGCTTGGCGACCAACCTCGCCGCGGCGCTGCTGAAACGCGGCGAGGTGGCAGAGGCGCGGCAGCAGCTCGAAGGGGTGCTCGCCCAAGAGCCGCAGAACGTGCGGGCGCTGGCCTATCTGACCACGGTCTTGCAGGAGCTGGGCGCGGATGCGGAGGCGGACAGGCTTCTGAACTTGGAGCGCCTGACCTGGCGCGGCGCCCTGCCTGTGCCGCAAGGCTATGCGAACCTAGAGGCCTTCAACGCGGCCTTGGCCGACGCCATCCGCGAGCATCCGACCCTCACCTGGTCGGCAGACCCCAAGCGTCGGGCGGTGCGCGAGGGCGCGGTGACCGGCGATATCCTCAGCCAGCCGACCGGCACCATCGCGGACTTTAAGCAGTCGCTCTGCCAAGCCATCGACGCCTACATCGCCGGTCTGCCGGACGATGCCGGGCATCCCTTCCTCGGCCGCAAACCGCGGACCTACGCGGTGCTGGGCTGGGGCAACGTCTTGCGCGCGCAGGGCCATCAGGCGCCGCACGTGCACAATCTCGGCTGGCTGAGCGGGGTCTACTACGTCACCGTGCCCGATTTCGGCGAGGGAACGCAGGCGGGCGACGCGCCGGAAGGTGCCATCGAATTCGGCCGGCCCGGCTACGATCTCCCCATCCGCTTCACGCCGAACAACGCGCTGATCGCGCCGGTGGCCGGACAGGCGATCTTCTTCCCATCCTACTTCTGGCACGGCACCGTGCCTTTCGCCCGCGATGTCGAGCGGATTTCGCTCGCCTTCGACCTGCGGATCACTAGTTAGCAGGGCGACTCAATCCTACCGGCGAGTGCCTTCGACCAAAAGGCTGTAGAGGGTTTCGTCACCCCCACCCCGGCCCTCCCCCGTCAAGGGGGAGGGGGTTAAGGCTTTGCGTTCGCAACCGAATTTCCCTCCCCCCTTGAGGGTGTATGGACCGGGGACAAGGTGGGGGGTGGCGCGCAGCGCCGAGAGACCTTCGTCTTCCGGCAAGCCCCTGTCCCACCGAAACCCGCGATCGACAAGCCATTGCAATGCCGTCCGGCTGTCCCCTCGAAGCTCAACCGGACAGCAGTGCAGCTAGCCGGAGGGGTCCTCGAGGCCCCAGGCCGCCTGCAGCCGCGGGAAGACCTCGGCCCAATCCAGTACGCCGACCCGCTCGGCCCAGCCCTGGTACTCGGCCTTGAGCTTGGCTTCCAGCGGTGCGTTCTTGCCGGCCAGGTCGTGGAGCTCGGTGCGGTCCGCCTCCATGTCGTAGAGTTCCCAGTCCTGGCCGAACTGGCGGACCAGCTTGAAGTCGCCGACCCGTACGGCGCAGTTGCCTTCGTGCTCCCAATAGATCGGTTGCTCCCGGCGCGTGCCTTGGCCAGTCAAGGCGCCGAGGAAGCTCTTGCCGTCCAGCGGCTGGATGGCATTGCCGCCCAGCTCCGCCGGGTAGGTGGCACCGGCCGCCTCCAGCAGGGTCGGCATGATGTCGACCACATGCCAGGGGTCATGCAGCGTGCCAACGGGGCCAAAGCGATGCGGCCACTGCACCAGGAGTGGCGTCGAGATGCCGCCTTCGTGGACCCAGTGCTTGAAGAGGCGGAAGGGCGCGTTGGAAACGTTGGCCCAGGGCAGGTCGTAGCTCATGTAAGTGAGCGGCCCGCCGGGGCGCAGCCCGGGACGATTGCCCATGGCGATCTTGCGCCCGTCGTTGAGAACGTCGGGCATGAACTTGGCCCAGCCGTCCTCGGCCATGAACTCGGCGCAGCCGCCGTTGTCCGAGAGAAACAGGATGAGGGTGTCGTCATGGATGCCGTGGGCCTTGAGGCTGCCCAGGACCCGGCCGATGTTGCGGTCCATGCAGTCGATCATGGCGGCGTAGACCGCCATGCGAGAGGCCTCCCAATCCTTCTGCGCCACCGTTTCCCAAGGCTGCGCGTCCTTGTCCCGCGGGCTGATATCCCAGCCGTGCAGCAAGACGCCCCTGGCCTGCATCTCCTCGTGTCGGGCGGTGCGGACGGCATCCCAGCCGGGGCCGTAGACGCCGTCGTAACGGGCGATGTCCTCTTCATGGGCGTGCAGCGGCCAGTGCGGCGCGGTGTGGGCGAGATAGAGGAAGAAAGGCTGATCGGCCGCGACGCTCTCCTCGATCATCTTGAGCGCCTGATTGGTGATGGCGTCGGTGTAGTAGAAGTCCGTTTGCGAGACCTCCACACGGGCGTCGTCCTCCATCACGTAGTGGGGCGAGAAGAAGTGCGTCGCCCCGTCCAGGGTGCCGTAGAAGCGGTCGAAGCCACGCTGCCGCGGCGTCGGGTGTTGGAGGTCGCCCACCCGCCAGCTATCGACCTCGCGGGCGATGAAGTCGCCGCCGACGTGCCATTTGCCGGCCATGCAGGTGCGGTAGCCGGCCTGGCGCAGCACCTCGGCGATGGTGGCACTGTCGTTGCGCAGAAAGCCCTGGTAGGCCGGGGTGCCGGCGTCGACCCCCATATGCCCGATGCCGGCGTTGTGCGGGTAGAGCCCGGTGAGCAGCGCCGCGCGGGTCGGGCAGCAGCGGGCGCCGTTGTACATGGCCGACAGTAGCGCGCCGTTCTTGGCCAACGAGTCGATGTTGGGCGTGCGGATTTCCGCCCCGGTACAGCCGAGGTCCGAAAACCCCATGTCGTCGCAAAGAATCAGAATGATGTTGGGGCGGGACATGGCGGCTCCCAGCTCGCTTTTTGTTTTTGTGCTGCGCTCTGACTAGCAAGCCGGCGGATTGCTGAACAGCAGCTTTCCGCTCAGCGCATTGGTGTCGTCGCCCGCCCTCGCTAATGTCGAACGATGAGCCGCATCATAGATGACGAAAGCCTGTCCAAGGCGCTGACGGCACTAGGCCGGCTGGACGGCGATTTCGCCCGCGCCCTCGACGAGGTCGGGCCGCCGCCCCTGCGCAACCGGCCGCACGGTTTCCCAACGATCTTGCGCATCATCGTCGCGCAGCAGGTTTCGCTCGCCTCGGCCCAGGCGATCTGGGACCGGCTGGAGGCGGCCTGCCAGCCGCTTGAGCCCACCGGCCTTCTGGCGCTCGGCGAAGAGGGGCTTCGGACCGTGGGCTTCAGCCGACAGAAGATCCGCTATGGCTTGTCTCTCGCCGAACTCTTCGAAAGCGGCGAGCTCAATCCCCTGCTGCTGGACGCGCAGGAGGATGAGGAGGCGATCGCCAGCCTGACCAAGGTGAAGGGCATCGGTCGCTGGTCGGCGGAGGTTTATCTGCTCTTTGCCATGGGCCGGCCGGATGTCTTCCCGGCCGATGATGTTGGGCTGATGATGGGCGCCGAGCGCTTGAAGCGTTTGAACGAGCGGCCAAGCGCGAAAGCTCTGCGCGCCATGGCCGACGCGTGGCGACCTTGGCGGGCCGCGGCCGCGCGCATGCTCTGGCACTACCGGCAGAAGGCGGCCTTGCCAGAGGACTCAGGCTAGCCCGCTACTCCGTGTCGGCGCCGCCCTCTTCGGTGCGCCGGGCGATGAAGGCATCGAGCTCTTCGCGGATGGCCGGATCCATGGGTGGTGCTTCGTAGTCGGCCAGGGTCTTCTTGTAGATGTTGTGGGCCCGCCCGGTGGCGTCGACCGACCCCGCATCGCGCCAACTCTCGAAGTTGCGCCAGTCTGACAGCAGCGGCGCATAGAAGGCCGTGTCATAGCGGGCCAAGGTGTGTTGGGCGCCGAAGTAGTGGCCGCCTGGGCCAACTTCCCGCACCGCCTCAAGCGCCAGGCTGGCTTCGTCGACCCGCTCCGGCACGAAGAAGGCCGCCATCATCTGCAGCATCTCGACGTCGATGATGAACTTCTCGTAGGAGGCGCTGAGCCCGCCCTCCAGCCAGCCGGCGCCGTGCATCAGGATGTTGCAGCCGCCGAGCAGCGCGCTCCACAGCGACATCTGCGACTCGTAGGCCGCCTGCACGTCCGGCGCGTTGGAGGCGTTGACGTTGGAGGAGCGGAAGGGGACGCGGTAGCGGCGGGCGAGCTGGCCGCTGATCAGCGCTGCCTTGGCGTACTCCGGCGTGCCGAAGGCCGGGGCGCCGCTCTTCATATCGACGTTTGAGGTAAAGCCGCCGTAGGCCACCGGGGCGCCGGGGCGGACGAGTTGGGACAGCACGAGACCGGCCAGAGCTTCGGCGTTCTGCTGTGCCAGCGCGCCGGGCAGGGACACCGGGGCCATGGCGCCGGCCAGGGTGAAGGGCGTCAGGATCATCAGCTGGCCCATGCGGGCGAAGTCAATGATGCCTTGCGACATGGGCACGTCGAGCTGCAGCGGCGAGTTGGCGTTGACCACCGTGTAGCAGCTCGGCGACTGCATCAGCGCAGCTTCATCGAGACCGCGGGCGATGCGTATCATCTCGAGGGAGTCGGCGACCGCTTGCGGCCCGCGGCTGTAAACGAAGGGGACCTTGTCGGTGAGAGAGAGCGCCGCGTTGGTCAGCGCCAGGTGGCGCACCCTGACCTCGACATCCATCGGCTCGACCGGGGAGCCGATGATATGGATGATCTCGAAGCTCTGCGCCAAACGCATGAAGTCTTCGAAGTCGCTGAGGGTCCCGCCCCGCCGGCCCCGTTCCAGGTCGGTCGCATGGGGCGGCCCGCCGGTGGTGACGATGCCGATGGCATCCTCGCCGACCTCGACCCAGCGCTCCGGATTGCGCGGCGTCAGACGGACGCGCGAGGGGATGCTGGCGATGCTCTGCTCGACCAAGGCGCCGTCCAGCCGGACCCGCTGCTCGCCTTCATCCACCTCCGCGCCGGCCCGGCGATAGATTTCGCGGGCCTCGGGCAAGAGTGCCTTGATGCCGATCTCCTCGAGGATCTGCAGCGAGGTGCGGTGGATGGCCTCGATCTCGTCCTCGGAGAAGATGGCGAAGGGCGGATAGGGATTGCGAATATGCCGCAAGGGCGAGGGGCCGACGGCCTTGAGTTCGGCCGCCGCTTCGCCGCGCCGGCCACGCCGGCCGCCTCGCTGGCGCCGCGGGCTCTCCACGGTCAGGTTTTCGGCATCGGTCATGACAACCTCCTGGCGCCAAAGCGCGTCATTGCGCCAGCGCCTCGTCAAAGGGATAGCGGCTCAGGAGCTGAGGCCCCTGCTCCGTGATCAGGACGGGTTGCTCCAGCTTCACCCCTTCGCGGCCGTCCTCCGCGCCGATGTAGCTTTCGATACAGGCCATCATCCCGGCTTCGAAATGGCCGTCGTAGCCGAAGAGGTCGTAGTCCTCGGGATAGTAGATCAGCGGATACTCGACCCCGAGGCCGACGCCGTGCGCGATATCCGCATAGCGGTTGGCCTTGTAGGCATCGGGCACCGGCCAGGATTTCTCGGTCATCTCGCGAAAGCTCATGCCGGGCCGCAGCAGCGCCATGTTGTGCTCCAGCTGCTCTCGGGCGAGGTCGAACAGCCGGCGCTGCTCGTCGCTCGGCCGTACGTCGGAAACGCACCAGGAGCGTGAGATGTCCGCGTACCACCCGCCAGGACCGATCAGATCGGTGTCAAAGGAGAGCAGGTCGCCGGACTCCATCACCCGGTCGGAGGTTTCCTGGAACCAAGGGTTTGTGCGGGGACCGGAGGCCAGTAGCCGAGTTTCCGGATACTCTCCGCCGTAAATGGTGCTGACCCGCAACAGCTCGGCCAGCGCCTCATCTTCCCGTACGCCAGGGCGTACGTTTGATCGCATGGCGTACATAGCCGCCTCGCAGACGCGCAAGGCATGGGTCATGCCGTCGATTTCGTCCTGGGACTTGATCAGGCGGGCGCGCTCCATCACCGCCTGCCCGTTGGCGAGTTCGTAGCCCAACGCGGTGAGCGCTGCACCGGCGTGCCAGTCGGCCCGGTCGATCGCGATGCGCCGGCTTCCGCCGCCATGGCGGCGCATGAGCTCGGCGATATCCTCCGCCCAGGCGCGGGCCATCTCTTCGGCGCGCTGCCCCACCACCAGGTAGTCCCAGGAGCGGGGCGGCCGCAGCTCGTCGACGGTCTCCAGGCCCTTGGCGAGGTGGAAGCAGTTGGGCAGCTCGAACAGCACCACCGGGCCGTCCGCCGCCACGAAGACGTAGCGGCAGAGATTGTGCATGGTCCAGACCTGCATGTTCCGGCTGCCGGTGGCATAGCGGATGTTGACCGGGTCGAAGAGCACCGCGGCGGCCAGGTCGGACTGCGCCAGGGATTGCCGCACCCGCTCCAGGCGATAGGCGCGGACCCGGCGCTCGGCCTCGGCATCCAAGGGCTGCGAGTCCGGCAGAACGGCCGGCGGTTGCGAGTCGAGAAGGTTCACGTCGTGCATGAGCGCATCCTGAGCGGACTTTGAGCGCTCCCGCTAGCTCATTCGCGCCCCACTCGCCGATACGCGCCAAGCCTGACTAGCAGTGTTCCTCGCCGCGATAGTCGGCGGCCTGCATCTCATTGAGGCGGCTCACCGTGCGCTCGAACTCATAGGCGCCGCTGCCTTCGGGATAAAGCAACTCCGGTGCTGCCGCCGCCGAGCAGATCAGCTTTGTGCGGTGCTCGTAGAGCGCATCGATCAAGGTCATGAAGCGGCGGGCCTCGTTGCGCTTCTCCGGTCCCATCTCCGGAATGCCGGAGAGCACGACCGTATGGAAGGCTTCGGCGATGGCCAGATAGTCGCCCGCCCCCAAGGGTTGCTCGCAGAGCTCGGCGAAGGTGAAGCGGGCGACGCCGCGTGCCGCCTGGCTGACCTCCAGGGTCCGTCCCTTGACCGTCAGGCTGTCAGGCGTGACTTCGGCGCCCTCGGTCAATTGGGCGAAGGCCTGGTCCAGCGCTGCCTCCGCCGCCGCGTCCAGGGGGCTATAGTAGACTTGCATGCCCATCAGCCGGTCGAGGCGATAGTCGGTGCCGCGGCCCAGGTCCAGAATGTCGAGACGCTGCTTCAGCACCTCGATGAAGGGCAGGAAGCGCTCGCGCTGCAGTCCGCCTTCGTAGAGCCGGTCCGGCTCGAAGTTGGAGGTGGCGACGACCACCACGCCGCGGGCGAAGAGCGCCTCGAACAGCCGCGCCAGGATCATGGCATCGGCGATCTGCATCACCACGAACTCGTCGAAGCAGAGCAGCCAGGCTTCCTCGGCGAGATCGCCGGCCAGCTCGGGCAGGGGATCGGCTTCGGTGCCCTTGGTCTTGGCCCGCCAGGCATGGAGACGGTCGTGCACCTCGGCCATGAAGGCGTGAAAGTGGACGCGGCGCTTACGCTCGACCGGCGCCACTTCGAAGAAGAGGTCCATCAACATGGACTTGCCGCGGCCGACCGAGCCGTAGAGGTAGAGGCCCTGCGGCGCCTCGGCCTTGAGCCGGCGGGCGATGCCGAGGCGCTGGCGCCAGCCCGCCGCGCCACTCTGGGGCTGATAGTGCAGCAGCGCGTGGTAGAGCGATTGCAGCTTTTCCGCCGCCAGCTCCTGCATGGGGTCGGCCTTCAGGCCGCCGTCACGGCGGTGTTCGCGGTAGAAGGGCAGCGGGCCGCCGGTCATGCTGATGCGCGAGGCCCCGGCTCAGCCGCGCCTGGGCATGAGAACCGTGTAGTCCATGTCGAGCACCACCGAGCGGTCGTACTTGCCCTCTTCGTCCTTCAGCGGGAACTCGCCGGACTCGCCGTCCTTGAGAGCGATCGTCCGCACGCGCAGCGCACCGACATCGTTGCGCCCCGCGATCTCCGCCTTGTCGACGATCTCCGACCAGGCTGAGATGGTGTCGCCGGCGAAGCTCGGGTTGCTGTGCAGGCCGCCGTTGATTGCCGCGATCTTGACGGCGTTGGCGAGGCCGTTGAAGGACAGCGCCCGGGCCAGCGAGATGATATGCCCGCCATAGACGATGCGCCGGCCGAAACGCGTGCGGGCGGCAAGGCGCTGGTTGAAGTGAACCTTCGCGGTGTTCTGGTACAGTCGGGTCGCCAACTGGTGTTCCGCATCCTCGATGGTCATGGCGTCGACATGGTCGATGCGCTCGCCCACCGCATAGTCTTCCCAGAGGTGCGGGCTGCCCGACAGCTCCGTCGAGAAGTCCCGAAAGTCCAAGGCGCCGGGCACCTCGATCTCGGCCAGCGGCAGGGCCGTGGCCAGCTTCGGCACCGCCCGCTCCGGTGCCGGGCTTTCGGGATCGCGCTTGTTGACCATGACCCAGCGCTTGTAGTCGACCACCAGCTCGTCGCGTTGGTTTCGTCCGACCGACTGGACATAAACCACGCCGGTCTTGCCGCTGGAGTTTTCCCGAACGCCGATGACCCGGCTGACTGTGGACAGGGTGTCGCCGGGGTAGACCGGCTCGACAAAGCGACCCTCCGCGTAGCCCAGGTTGGCCTGGGCATTGAGCGAGACGTCCGGCACCGTCTTGCCGAAGACCACGTGAAAGACCAGCAGGTCATCGAGCGGCGCCTGCGGCAGGCCGAGGGAATAGGCGAAGGCGTCGGAGGATTGGAGCGCGAAGCGGGGGCCGTAGAGTGCGGTATAGAGCGAGACGTCGCCTTCGGTCACCGTGCGCGGCGTGGCGTGATGCAGCTCTTGCCCGACGGCAAAGTCTTCGAAGAAGTTGCCGCTGTTGGTCTTGGTCATGACCGCCGCTCTGTTGGGTGGACTGGGTGGTTTCAGGCCGCGGCCTGTTCGAGCGCTTGGATGGCCTCTGCCGTCGCAACCACGCGCTTGGCATTCTCCACGTGCAGGTTTTCGATCAGCTTGCCGTCGAGCACGACGACTCCTTTGCCTTCGGCCGTGGCTTCGGCGTGGGCGTCGATCACGCGGTGGGCCTCGCTGATCTCGTCGGCCGACGGTGCGAAGATCTCGTTCGCTGCGGCGATAGTCTTGGGGTGGATGAGGGTCTTGCCGTCGAAGCCAAGCTCCTTGCCCTGCTGGCATTGTGCGCCAAAGCCCTCGTCGTCCTGCAGGTCCAGGTGCACGCCGTCAACCACCGCCAGTCCGTAGGCCCGCGCCGCAAGGATGACCAGTGACAGAGAGGTCAGCACCGGCAGGCGCTCAGGCGTGTGGGCCGCGTGCAGGTCCTTGACCAGGTCCGAGGTGCCCATGACCAGGCAGGAGAGGCGCGGGCTGGCCGCTGCAATCTCTTGCGCATTGAGGATGCCCAGCGGCGTTTCCATCATGCACATGATGGAGACGTCCTCGGAGGCGCCGGCAGCCGCCATGCGCTGGGCGGCGTCTTGGACCATGGCCGCGCTCTCGACCTTGGGCAGCAGAATGGCGTCCGGGCCGGCGGCGGCGATGGCGGCGATATCCTCGGCGCCCCAGTCGGTGTCCAGGCCGTTGACCCGAACGATGATCTCGCGGCGGCCGTAGCCGCCCTCACTCAGCGCAGCGACGATGTTGGCGCGCGCTTCGGTCTTGGCGTCGGGCGCGACCGCGTCCTCCAGATCGAGGATCAGCGCGTCGGCTGGCAGGCTGCGCCCCTTCTCGAGGGCGCGGGTGTTGGAGCCCGGCATGTAAAGCACACTGCGGCGCGGACGGACGTGAGCCGGCATTCTCTTCCTCTTCTGTCGCGAATTCCCTGTGGCTACCGAGCCGGGACTATAGTGACCGCCGGCTGCGGCACAAGCGGCCGGCTTTGACGCGCTTGGGTAAAGAGGAGAAGCTGTCGCCTCCTTTCGCCAAGCCAAGCCCGAAAAACCGCAATGGCCGTGCTGTCCATCCAGTCCCACGTTGTCCTCGGCCATGTCGGCAACGCGGCGGCCGTCTTCGCTCTCCAGCGCATGGGTTGCGAGGTCTGGCCGCTCAACACGGTGCAGTTCTCCAACAACACGGCCTATCCGCGGGTCGAGGGCGAGGTTTTCGCGGCCGACGTGCTGCGCCGCACCTTTGACGGGCTCGCCAGCAACGGTGATCTGGCCGATTGCCGGGCGGTCCTGACCGGCTATCTCGGCAGCGCCGCCTTGGGGGAGGTGGTGCTGGAGGCGGTGGCCGCGGTTAAAGCGGCAAACCCGGAGGCGCTATGGCTCTGCGACCCGGTGATGGGCACCACCGGCAAGGGCCTCTTCGTCAAGGAGGAGGTGGCGGCCTTCTTCTCCGGCCCGGTGATCGCGCAGAGCGACGTCCTGGCCCCCAATCTCTTTGAGCTCAGCCGCTTGAGCGGCCTCGAGGCCGGCGATGCGGAGAGCGCCGTCATTGCCGCCCGCCGGTTGATCGCGCAGGGGCCGCCGGTCGTGCTGGTGACCTCGGTGCCGAGCGACCATCGCCATGCCCGCGGAACCGGCGCGCTGGCGGTCACGGCCGAGAAGGCCTGGCAGGTGGCGACGCCGCTGATCGATTTCGAGGCGGCGGTCGGCGGCACTGGCGACCTCTTCACCGCAGTCTTCCTTGCCCGCTATCTTGCCGGCCGGCCCTTGCCGGACTGCCTGTCGCTGGCCGTCTCTTCGCTCTATGCGGTTCTGCAGGAGACTCGGCGTCAAGGCCGTCGCGAGATGGCCGTGGTCGCGGCGCAAGAGCGGCTGGTCGAGCCGCCGGAGGTCTTTCCGCCCGTCCTGATCGATTGAAAACCGCTAGCGGTCGAGCGGCACGCCTCCGCGGGCCAGCAGCTCGCGCAGGTCGAGAATGATCGGGAAGATCTCCTGATTGCGGTCGCCGCCCTGCGCGTCGTAGGCCTTTTGCTCCAGCTCGACGATCTGCCGGTCTTCCTTGAAGATGCCCTCCGTGAACCAGACGATGAAGGGCCACAGCAGGTTGATGAGGCCGGGTATCGGCGGCCGCTGGATCATCATCATGCCGAAGGTGTGGTTGGTGCGCTGCTCCTTGTCGAGCGGGATGTAGCAGTTCCAGAGATCGAGTGCCGGCTCGTCGCTGCCTTCCACCCAAAACTTCAGGCCCTGGTAGGGGTACTCCGTCCGGATGGTCATCAGGTCGCGGCGCTGGCGCGCCTGCTTACCGTGGCGCTTGCCGATGATGAACCATTCGCCCCAGTTCTGCTTGCCGCTGACCCGCCCGAAACTGTAGTCGACCTCGACCCAGTTCTCCCCGCGGCGCCGGTCGAGGTAGATGGTCTTGATGCCGCCCATCAGCCGCCGGTGCAGGAACTGATGGTTCATGTCCATCAGGTTCTCATGCATGAAGGAGTAGTGGCAGTCGACCTGACGGTCGAGGTAGCGGACCTTGTAGCGCGGGTCGCTATGCGTGGGGATGTCGGGGAAGGCCGTGGTCGGCGCCTTCGCCGCGTCGCCCGGAAAAACGAAGATGAAGCCGTAGGCCTCGCGGCAGGGGTAGCTGCGGACTCCGTTGGGACAACGGCTGCCGTCGGAGGCGCGAAGGTAGGGGATGTTGGTGCAGCGGCCGTCGGCGTCGTAGGTCCAGCCGTGATAGCCGCACTTCAAGCCCTCTTTGCAAACCACGCCGAGGTGGAGCGGCACCTGCCGGTGGGCGCAGCGATCCTCGAGGGCGAAGCAGAGGCCGTCCTCGCCCCGGGCCAGCACGATGGGCTCACCGGCGAAGCGAACCGCCAGGGCCTTGTTGCGCTTCAGGGAGTCGGAGCGCGCGACCGGATACCAGAAATCGGGATGAAGGCCCGCGCGTCGCAGATCGAAACCGTTCGCTTGCCGCCCCTCCTGGGGGCTGTCGCCGAGGGGCGCACCGACCATGCGGTTCGTTCCTTCTTTGCAGCTTTCCGTGCCAACGCATCACGCAACGCGCTCTTCCACAGCGCTCCTTCAAAATGCACCGACCTAGCCGAAAACCCCCATCAGGTTGCTAGACTAGGGAAAAGTTGGCGCGAGGGAAGCCTACTAATGGATTATTTGAAGAGTGCGGCGAGCCAATCCGCCACGGCTTGGATGCGGGGGAGACCGCTCAGCTCCGGATGGGTGATTAGCCAAAGCTCGCGGGACGGCCCGGGCGGATAACCGTCCAGCTCGCGCAGCTTTGCGTCTTCTGCCGCAATCCCGGCCGGTAAGAGCGACTTCCCCAAGCCGGCGCGCAGGCTTTGCAGTAGCCCCTCGGCGTCGTTGACCTTGACCTGTGCTGCGGCCGTGCCCTCCGCGTTCAGGCGCTCGGCGATCCAGCGCGTCTGCGGCAGGTCGGTCAGGCTGTCCTCGTAGGTGACCCAAGGGAGCGTTTCCGCGTCGGGCTGCGCCGGGCCATAGACCCCGTAGTCGAGCGTGCCGATGCGGCGGGCGAGGTTGCGGGCCTCCTTGCGCGGTCGGGCCAGGCGCAAGGCGATGTCAGCCTCGCGTTTGGTCAGACTGAGGTCCCGCGGCTCCGCGATCAGCTCGATCTCCAACGCCGGATGATCGCGCAGAAAGTCCGGAAGCGCCGGCGTCAGCACTCGGTTGACCAGCAGCGGCACGGCGGTGAGGCGCACCGTGCCGGCGACGCGGCTGTCCTCGCCCCTGACTTGGCTGGCGATCACCTGCGTTTCGCGCTCGACCCGCTCCGCCGCCGCCAGGACCCGGGCGCCGGCCTCGCTGGGCCGAAAGCTGCCGCCCGAGCGCTCGATCAGGCGCGCGCCCAGCTCAGCCTCGAAGCGGGCGATGCGGCGAGCCACGGTGCTCTCGTTGACGCCCAGGCGTTTGGCGGCGCCGGCGAGGGAGCCGCCGCGGGTCAGCGCCAACAGGAAGCGCAGGTCATCCCAGTTGAACTCTGGCATTTCTGCAGATTGAAATCGCAAAATCGCATCGTGAAACCGCAATTCTGCCTAGGTATCTTCCGCGTCGTCAAACGCCAGCGGATTGGGAGGAGAGAATGCTCTACGCCGTTCTGTTCAAGGACAACGACGAAAAGGCCGAGATGCGGACCCGGCACATGGCCGAGCACCTCGCCTTTCTGGAGCGCAACAGCGGGCAGATCCGCGCCGCCGGTCCGCTCACGGATACGCAGGACTCGGCCCCGGCCGGCGGGCTCTGGCTGGTCGAGGCGCCCGACGTCCAAGACGTACGTCGCTTGATCGAAGCCGACCCTTTCTGGCCAACCGGTTTGCGCAAGTCAGTACGCGTACTGACTTGGACCCAGGTCTTCGCCGACGGGATGCGGCAGATCTAGATGTAGTCTTCGACCAGCCGTTCGGCGATCTGCACGGCGTTGAGGGCGGCGCCCTTGCGCAGGTTGTCGGAGACAACCCACATGTTCAGGCCGAACTCGACCGTCGGGTCGCTGCGCAGACGGCTGACGAAGACACCGTCCTCGCCGACGCATTCCGCCGGGGTGACGTAGCCTTCGTCGACCGGATGGTCGAACAGCACGATGCCCGGTGCCGTACGCAGGGCCTCACGCGCCTCTTCCAGCTCGATCTCCTGGTCGAACTCCACGTTGACCGCTTCCGCGTGCCCGATGAAGACGGGTACGCGTACGCACGTCGCGGTGACCTTGATCGTCGGGTCGAGGATCTTCTTGGTCTCGACCACCATCTTCCACTCTTCCTTGGTCGAGCGATCGTCCATGAAGGTGTCGATGTGGGGAATGCAGTTGAAGGCGATCTGCTTGCTGAACTGCTCCTTCTTGAGCGGGTCGTTCACGTAGATCGCGCGGGTCTGGTTGAAGAGCTCGTCCATCGCCTCCTTGCCGGCGCCGGAGACCGACTGATAGGTCGCCACCACCACGCGGCGGATGGGCGCGATCTCGTGCAGCGGCTTGAGCGCCGTGACCATCTGGATGGTCGAGCAGTTGGGATTGGCGATGATGTTGCGCCGCGGATAGGCGGCGATGGCGTCGCCGTTGACCTCCGGCACCACCAGCGGCACGTCGGGGTCCATCCGGAACTGGGAGGTGTTGTCGACCACGATGGCGCCGGCTGCCGCGGCGCGCGGGGCGAACTCCGCCGAGATCTTGGCGCCCGGCGAGAAGAGACCGATGTCGATGCCCTTGAAGTCGAACTTCGCCAGGTCCTGGACGGTCAGCTCGTCGTCTTCACCGAAGGAGACCAACTGCCCGGCCGAGCGGTCCGAAGCCAGCGCCACCACCTCGTCGGCGGGAAACTCCCGCTCCGCCAATGTCGTCAGCAGTTCCTTGCCGACCGCACCGGTCGCACCGACGACCGCAACCTTATAGCCCATTACGAATTTCCCATCCTTATGCTAACAGTCGATACCTAATCCCTACTGCCGCAGTGCACAATGGCACCCCAGCAAGGTGAACCTTCCGCCGAAAGATCTGCGACGCCTCGGCGCCGCCTGGCCAGCTACAGCGACTTCTGGCCCTTCTACCTCAACGAACACAGCAAGCCGGAAACCCGCCGCTTGCACTACGTCGGCACGGCGCTTGCCCTGGCCTTGTTCGCCTGCTCGCTGGCCACCCTCAGCGGCTGGCTGCTGCTGGCGGCGATTGTCAGCGGCTATGCCTTCGCCTGGCTGTCCCATGCCTTCGTCGAGCACAACCGGCCGGCCACCTTCACCTATCCTCTCTGGTCGCTGGTCAGCGACTTTCGCATGTTCTTCCTCTGGATCTCCGGCCGCCTGGAGCCGGAGCTGCAGCAGCACCTCAAAGCCCAGAAATGAAAAGGGCCGCTTCAGTGAGCGGCCCCTGAGCAGTCGATATCTGCGCGCAGGCCGCTAGTTCGCGGTCTTCTCCTTGGTCGTGTCGGTCTTGCCGGCGTCCGCCGTCTCGATCGTCAGGTCAACGCCCGCAGGCTTCGGAGTCTGCTTGGGCTCGGCTTCCGCCGTCTTGACCGACTGCTGAGACACTTCCGGATTGCTTACGGTCTGGCTGTTCCCGTAGTTGCAGCCGGGGCCCGCCATGGCCGAAGCGCCGCCAAAGAAGGCCAGCGCGGCCGCGAGCGCGATGCTCTTCGTCAAGGTTGTCATCAATCGGCTTCCAAAGTCGGTTGGTGATGACAAGAAGGTAGCAGCCTCAGAATCGCGGTCAATCGACAATCTTGGGATAAGTCCCGGCCTAGGCCGCCATGCGGTCGAGCTCTTCGATCAGGGCGCTGCCCATGGCCTCGGTCGAGATCGCCTGCCCGCCGGGACCTGCGATGTCGCCGGTACGCTTGCCGTCGGCCAGCACCTTCTCCACCGCGCGCTCAATCAGGTCGGCGTCGTCGGCCAGGTCGAAGCTGTAGCGCAGCGCCATGGCGAAGCTCAGCAGGGTGGCCAGCGGGTTGGCCTTGCCCTCACCCGTGATATCGGGCGCCGAGCCGTGCACCGGCTCGTAGAGTGCCTTGCGCCGGCCGGTCTCGTCGGTGGCGCCGAGTGAGGCGGAGGGCAGCATGCCGAGCGAGCCGGTCAGCATGGCGGCTTCGTCCGAGAGCATGTCGCCGAAGAGGTTGTCGGTGACGATGACGTCGAACTGCTTGGGATAGCGCACCAGCTGCATGGCGCAGTTGTCGGCGTACATGTGGCTCAGCTCCACGTCCTCGTAGCCCTCGCCGTGCAGCTTGGTGACCTCCTCGCGCCACAGCACGCCGGACTCCATGACGTTGGCCTTCTCGACCGAGCAGAGCTTGCTGCCGCGCTTGCGCGCCAGCTCGAAGGCGACGGCCGCCACCCGGCGGATTTCCTCAGTGGTGTAGACCTGGGTGTTGATGCCGCGGCGCTCACCGTCCGGCAGCTCCTCGATGCCGCGCGGCTCGCCGAAATAGACGCCGCCGGTCAGCTCGCGCACGATCATGAGGTCGAGCCCACTGACGATCTCGGGCTTGAGACTGGAGGCCTCGACCAGCGCCTCGAAGCAGAGCGCAGGGCGCAGATTGGCGAAGAGCCCCATCTCCTTGCGAAGGCGCAGCAGACCACGCTCCGGCTTCTGGCCAAAGGGCAGGGAGTCCCACTTGGGCCCGCCGACCGCACCGAGCAGCACGGCGTCGACCTCGTGGGCGCGCGCCATGGTGTTGTCGTGCAGCGGCGTGCCGTGGGCATCGAAGGCGGCCCCGCCGACGAGATCTTCTTCGACGTCGAAGGAGACGGCGCGGCGCCGGTCCATCCAGTCGATCACCCGGCGCACCTCGCCCATCACCTCGGGACCGATGCCGTCGCCCGGCAAGACCAGGAGCCGCTTGTTGGATGCCATGGAGCCTTCCCCCTCGTGTTTTTTCGGCTGTTCGCGGCGTTTCGGGTAGCCGAAGCCACCCATTGGGGCAAGGCGTCAGCTATGCATGCCGGTCTTGCCACCCTGACCGAAGGCCGCAAGCAGGGCTTCGGCGGCGTCGAGGCCGCTTTGGTAGGCGCCGTTGCAGGAGGCGCCGTCATGGATCGAGGTTGCCTCGCCGGCAAAGAAGAGGCGGTCGTCCAACGGCTCGGCCAAGGTGGCGCGGGCGTCGGCCCAGCCGGGTTTGGCGTAGGAATAAGCGCCGCGGGCCCAGGGGTCGGCCATCCAAGTGGAGTGGGTGAGCAGCGACAGGTCGCCGCGAAATTCGGCACCGAAGACGTCGGCCAGTTCCTCCATGGCGAAGTCCAGCATGGCCGCCGGCCCCGCCGCTTCCAGGTCCTTTGCGTGCTGGCCGCCGTAGTAGGCCTCGACGATGGGGTGACCGAAGGGGTGGATATGGTAGTGGCCGCTGTCGTTGCGATCGAAGCGCCCGCTGTACTGCATGTCGTACTGGCCGCCGAAGGGCTTGCCGTCGGCGGCGAGGAAGACCTTGAGGTCGCTGCCCAGCGGCAGGTTGGCCGCCGCTTCCTGCTTGGCTGGCGGTAGCGCCGGGGTTAAGGCGATGGCGTCCTCGGCGATCAGGCTCGCGGGCAGGGCGAGCACCACGGTCTTGGCGGTCACGCGTCCCTTCGGCGTGTCCAGAGCAACCGCCGGGCCGCTCCAGTCGATCCGGGTGACCGGCGCTTCGAGCGTGACCGGCAGCCCGGCGCCGTAGCGGGCGATGACGCTGCCGTAGCCGGCCGGCACGCGCCAATTGAAGTCGGTCTCCTTCAGGCGCGCCTGGTCCAGAGCCGAGACCTCGGCGAGGCTCGCACCGGCGATGCGGCCCATGGCGCAGTCGAGCCAGGGGTGCCAGCGGCTCTCCAGGTCGAAGAGTTCCGAGCAGGCAACATCGCGGTTTGTCTCGCCGCAGGCCTCGATCTTGGCCCAGAAAGCGTCAAGAGCAGCCATGATGTCGTCGTAGGCGGCCTGGCCGAGGCGCAGCCGACTGGTGCGGGTGGTCCAGAACTCGGGGTGCTCGTCGACCTCGAAGCCGAGCGCGCGCGCCACCTGCACCAAGGGGTTCCGGTCAGCGCAGTGCAGCCACTCGCAGCCGAGATCGACGGGTAGTCCGGGGCGAGCCTCGACGGTCCAGGCGCGGCCGCCAATGCGGTCGCGCGCCTCTAGGATGGTTACATCGAGCCCGGCCTCGACCAGCCGCCGCCCGGCGGCCAGACCGGCCGCGCCGGCTCCGACGATGGCGACGTCCTTGTCGGCGCTACCGCCGGCCATGGTGGAGCTTACAGCCAGGGCGTCTCGAGCTTACGGCGCTCTTCGAAGGCGTCGATCTTGTGGTCGTGACTGAGGGTATGGCCGATGTCGTCGAGGCCGTTCAGCAGGCAGTGCTTCTTCCAGGCGTCGACCTCGAAGGCGATGGGGCCGTCGTCCGGCCCGTGGATGGTCTGGGTCTCCAGGTCCACGGTCAGGGTCGCGTTGGCGCCACGCTCGGCATGCTCCATCAGCCGGTCGTGCTCCTCCTGGGAGACCTGGATGGGCAGGACGCCGTTCTTGAAGCAGTTGTTGTGGAAGATATCGGCGAAGCTCGTCGAGATCAGGCAGCGAATGCCGGCATCGAGCAGCGCCCAAGGCGCATGCTCGCGGCTGGAGCCGCAGCCGAAGTTGTCGCCGACCACCAGGATCTGGGCTTCGCTGTAGGTCGGATGGTTGAGCACGAAGTCGGTCTTGTTGCCCTCGCCGTCATGGCGCATGTCGTGGAATAGCCCTTCCGACAGGCCGGTGCGCTTGATGGTCTTGAGATAGCGTGCCGGGATGATCTTGTCGGTATCGATATTGGCCATCCGCACAGGCGCGGCCACCGAGGTGAGCTTGGTGAACTTTTCCATGATCTGTCCGTTGCGCAGGCTGTTCGTTGCTAGGTACTGAACCTAGTCAAAGCCACGGCAGGCTTCAAATGCTGCGGCCGCGTGGCCGCCTTGCACGCTGCTGGAGCAGATCGTCGGCCAGAAGAGCCGTTCAGCCGCCCCAGCTGCGGACTTGGCCGGTGTCGATGTGCAGGAAGCCGTCGCGCGGGTAGTAGCCGACGCCGCCGGCCTTCATCGAAAGAGCGAGCCGGCGCAGGCCGCGCAGCTCGCGGTCCGGCAGGCGTACGTCGATGGCCATGCCGCGCATGTGATAGCTGCGGCGGGCCACGCCACGGCCCTGGCTGGCCAGCTTGGCGTTGGTCTTGGGTGAGCGGAAGGCGGAGATAACCTCGAAGGGCGCGTCGCTGTCGGCCAGGCGCCGCAGGGTCCAGAGCGTATCGATCAGCTTGGGGTCGATGCGGGTCACCTGATCGGTGCGCCAGTCGCGCAGGAAGCGGTTCAGTTGCGTGAGCGAGCCGTTGTCGAAGCCGCCGCCGCGCCAATAGTCGATGGCCAGGGTCTCGCCGGTATGCAGATGGCGAAAGGCGATGCGCCGCTTGCCTGTGGCTGCGAAGGCTTGGCTGATCGGGCTCAGG
The DNA here is from genome assembly GCA_028279885.1 of Rhodovibrionaceae bacterium. Taxonomy (GTDB): domain Bacteria; phylum Pseudomonadota; class Alphaproteobacteria; order Kiloniellales; family DSM-21159; genus JANQMX01. The sequence goes on from JANQMX010000010.1 coordinate 29,907, forward strand.
GCCAAGAGGCCCGCGAGGCCGGCGCCGGCGACAAAGCCGCGGCGACCGATGTCAAGCTCTGGGGTGTCGGGAGTGCAAGGGTCCGTTTTGGACTCGTGGGGGAAGTCCGCTCCGCACACAGGGTGTTCCTCTCTGTCAAAGCTCAGTCCCGGCTTGTCGCCGCCGGATGGAGGCAACTAGCGAAGGACCCGCCGATTTGGCAAGAGGAAACCTAAAGGAACGAGGTTAACGCTTCCCGAAAAGCCCCATCTCTCCAGGATTGTCACCCTTGGGCGAGACACGGAGTGTCGAGTTCCCGAGGGTCCACGGCAGACTTCCGTGCGGGCCGATGAGTGGATGCTCGGAACTCGGCCCCGGGCCTTGCGGCCCAGTGGGCCTCGCCCAAGCATGACGTAATGAGGTGCACCGCAACAGGGTGACCATCCGTCTAAAGGCACAAGGCAAAGGCTTCGCGGCTGCACCCCCACCCGACAGGGGAAGCGACAGAGTGGGGGACGGAACCGTCCTCGGACCGCTACTGCTGGCGCTTCAGCACCTCGCAGGCGGCGAGCTGGCTGAACTCGCTCACCCGCAGGAAGCAGCCTTCGATCGTGTTCGCATCCGCCAAGTGACCCTCGACGAAGCCACCGGGCTCCGACCACAAGATCCTGTCGCTCTCCGTGATGACGCCGACGACCGGCTTGGTCGCCCCCGACATCGTGATCGTGCCGGCGAAGCGGCGGTCTTCCTGCGCGTCGATCACCACCGTGATGTCGACCTCTGCGAACTGCGAGTGCGTCGGAGATCCGGGCGAGGTCACGAAGACACCCTCGCCTTTACCGGTCCAGGTTCCCTTGAGATCGGGAAAGGCGTCCGCGGCAATGGCCGGGCCGGCCATGAACGTCGCGAGAGCAAAGGCAAGGGCTGCTGTTCTACGCATCGTGTTCCTCCCAGGTTCTCGTCCCCGTTGTGCAAGCTGGTCTTCCCATTGGACCAGCCGGCCGCTACCGATACCGCCTCCCGCAGCCGATGTCCAAACCATCCTGCGGCATCCCCGTTGGGCCGGCAGATCGCTGTAAGCACGTTTGACCCCTGAACTCCGAACAGTGCATTCACCCCCACCGCGGTGTTGGCTTTTCTCTCGGCTCCGGCCGTCCCTCCCGGACTGTCACCCTTGGGCGAGCCGCGCAGCGGCGAGTTCCGAGGGTCCACGGATCGGCTAGGCGCAAGCCGATGAGTGGATCCTCGGGACGGGCCCGCTGGGCCCGCCCAAGGATGACAAGAATAGATATGGCGGCGTGCTCGCGCCTCAGCGGCTGCCCTCGCCGAGCAGGGCTTGAGCCAGGAGAGGATCGTTGCCGTAGGGGTCGTCGCGGAACTGCAGCGTCCCGTCGTCGGCCAGCCAGGCGGTGTAGTAGGTCAGGTGCACCGGAACAGGCTCGGCAAGCGAGACGATGCGGCGCTCCGGCGTCTCCATTGCGGCCTGAACCTCCTCGTCCGTCCAGCCGAGCAGCACCTGAGCAAACTGCTCCGGGTGCTGCACCCGGATGCAGCCGTGGCTGAAGGTGCGGCGGTTCTTGCCGAACAGGCTCTTTGCCGGCGTGTCGTGCATGTAGACGCTGTGGTGGTTGGGGAACATGAACTTGACCAGGCCCAGTGCGTTGCCGGGGCCCGGCTCCTGCCGCACGCGGAAGGGGAAGCTCTTGGGCGTGACCTGATCCCAGGAGATGCCGTAGGGGTCCAGGACTGAGGGATCTCCGCCCCAGTCGCTCAGCAGCTTGTAATTGTTGGCGGCCAGGTAGCCCGGGTCTTCACGCAGCTGCGGCAGGATCTCCTCGCCGACAATGCTGCGCGGCACGTTCCAGAAGGGATTGAATTCCAGATAGGTGATCCGGTCGCTGAACAGCGGCGTGCGGTTCTTCGCCGTGCCGATGATCACCCGGGCCTCGTGCAGGACGGCGCCTTGCGAGATAACGCGCATGCGATAGTCGGGCAGGTTGACGCTGACGTGGGTCTCGCCCAGCGCGTCGGCCTGCCAGCGCAGCCGCTCAAGGTTGACCAGGATCTGGCCTGTGCGCTCGGCCAAAGTCACGTTGAGCGCGGCCAGCGTCTTGCGCCCCACGACGCCGTCGACCTCTAGGCCGTGGCGCCGCTGAAAGTCCATGACCGTCTGCTCCAGCGCCGGGTCGTAGAGTTCGCCCGGCACCGGCACGTAGGCGGCCGGGACCAGCGCATGGGAGAAACCGCTGATCGCCCCCGGCAAGGGGGAAGCAATCTGCTTGAGCTGCGCCAGGCGTTGCCGCAGCAGCGGCACGCGCGGGTCTTCGTCACCGGGCCGGAGCGTCGGGCCCTCGGGGACCAGGATGTCGGCCTGGATAGTCGCCAGCCAGCGATGGTCGCGCAGCGCTTGCCGCAGCTGGGCATAGGCCAGCGTCTGCGGTCGTTGCGTCGCCACGTAGTCGGCCAGGCTCGGCGCCGCGATCGCGCCGTGCAGCAGAGCGAGTGGCTCGACGCTCTTGCGCGCGATGTCGTGGTCCTCGCCAAGGCTGGCCGGGTCGACCCGGCCGATCTTGAGATCAGTCAGATAGGCGAGGAGCGCGCCTGACAGATGGAGCTCAAGCCGTGCCAGGGCGGGCGGAGTCGCGATTTCTGCGGCACGCACGGCGCGGCGCGCCTCCGCGCCATAGTCGCTTGGATTGAGGCCGTCTTCGTCTGCCGCCTCCAAGGCCCGCAGCAGGGCTTCGCCGCGTGGCGTCAGGCCCTCGGTATCGAGCCAGAGCGGGCGGTAGTCGCGTGCGGCGTAGCTTTCTCGCAGCGCCTCGGCATCCAGTGGCGTACGAGCGCCGAGCTCGGCAGGCTTTGCGGCGCCGCCGTCGCTCAGCACGCCAAGCAGGGCGAGCTGCAGTTTATCGAGCGGCTGGCTCTTCGGCGCGCCGGCGTCCCGGCTGGGCAGGAAGCTCTGCGGCAGGGATGCGGTGTGCGTTCCCGCGTTCGCTTCCGCAGGTGGTGCTGCGTTTGTCTCGAGGGCGCGGTCTTCCCCGGCTGCGCCCTGCCACGATAGGCCCGCCAGCAAGCCCGCCAGCAGCAATGTCTTTGTGGTCCTCATCCCAACCCCACGGCAAAAATTAACCAAGTCCCTGATATCCCCAAGATTTTGTATCACATTCGCGAGGCATTTTCAGCAGCACTTAAGATGTGGGAAACGATTTCCTACAGGTGTGTGAAATGCGCCTCAGTCGCCCGAAGGCATTAACCGCTTGAGCAGCCGTTGGTTCTCCGCCCGATTCGGCGGGCAAATGAAAGAGATCAGGGGATGGCGGTGGCCTGACTGATCGCCGAGCGCGGGCGACAGCTTTTCCCCTTGCCAAGCTGTAGCCTCCCGTCGTTTCCCTACAGACGTCGCAAAGGGAAGGGACGCGGATGACCGAGATCGCGGTGCGTATAGCCGAAGACAGCGATCAGGAGGCTTTGGCGGCCATGATCGAGGCCCTGGACCGTCACTATCGCGACCCGCAGCGTCAGCCGGACACCACCGTGGCGGCCGCCGCGCGCTGGTTGCGGGACCGGGACGGCGATACGCGCTTCGCGCTCGCCTTCGCAGGTCAGACGCCGGTCGGCCTCGCCGTCTTCGCGCTCCTCTACCCCGGCAGAGACTTGAGCGGTCTACTCTATCTCAAGGATCTCTTCGTGCTCGCCGAGTGGCGCAGCTCCGGGGTCGGCGGCAGGCTGATGCGCTTCCTCGGCAGCTATTGCCGCGCACACGGTATCGGCCGCATGGACTGGCAGGTCGAGCAAGACAGGGCACAGGCCTTCTATGAGCGGTTGGGCGCCAAGGTGATGCCGGAAAAGCGCTTCATGCGCATCGACGGCGACGCGCTGGCGGAGCTCGCAGAGGGCTAGGCCTGCACGACCACCGGGAATAGTTCGGAATCGAGGGCTGCGCCCGAGGGCAGGCCCGGGTCGCTCAGCATGGGCTGAATGTTCGGCCGCGGGTAGTAGGTGGCGTCGTCGCCGGCCCAGCGGACGATGTAGGCGCGGCGGCGCCGGTCGTTGCGGTTGTTGCCCGAGGCGGCGTGCAGGGTCAGGCCGTAGTGGAAGGTGCAGTCGCCCGGCGACAACTCGTAGCGGACGAAACGGTGCTGGTCGCGTTCGGCCTCGATGTCCGGCACCGGCGGCAGGTCCTCCTTGTAGCGGTTGTCGCCGGTGAAGCTCTTGGCCAGGAAGCGCTTGCCCCACAGATGCGAGCCGGCCAGGTACTCGACCGCGCCGCTGTCCTTGGTCACCTCGTCGAGCGCAACCCACATGGAGAGCACCTGGCGGCCGGCGACCGGCCAGTAGGGTTGATCGTGGTGCCAGTAGGTTTCGGCCCCGGTACCCGGTTCCTTGACCAGCAGTTGGTCGAAGAAAAGGTTGATCTTGCTGGAGCGCATCAGCGCCGCGGCCATGTCGGCGGCGCCGGACTCGAAGACGAACCTGCGAAACTCCGGCCGATGCTTCCACACGAAGGTGTTGCCGAAAAAGCGGCCGCCTTCGTCGCGCGTCAGGTCCAGCACCATGGGGCCGGGGTCGGCCATCTCCGCTTCGGTGGCCTCGCGCAGCAGGCTCAGCCAGTCCTCACTGAAAGCCTGACGCAGGCAGACGATGCCGTCGCGCTCCAGGGTCTCGATGTCGTCTTCCGTCACCAGGTCCGTCGCCTTGCCCATGGCCGATCTCCCGCTCGTCCGGTCTTTTCGTGCTTGCGGTTATCTTAGCGCAGCCTGCGTCCCGGCTGGCAACGCCAGGGCCACCGATAGATGGACGGGTTGCAGAAACAGCAGATGAGAACCGGGTCGTCGGTTTTCCCCGTGCGATCAGCAAATCGTCATCTGGGTGTGCTTGCAAGCGCCGCGCAGCTCCGCTTAGCTGATAGGGCAGCCGCGCAAAAGACCGCGGCGCATCCGGGAGCAATCGGTCAAGTGGGACGGAAGGACAGGTTCGAGGCCTACCGCAACCGCCTGTTCGGCTACGCCTTCGCCCTCTGTAAGGATGTGGAGCTGGCCGGCGAGCTGGTACAGGACTGCGCGATCAAAGCCTTGTCTGCGCTCAGCGTGCCGACCGATGAGGCGGCCTACCGCGCTTGGCTGTTCCGCATTGCGCGGAACCTCTACATTGATCGCCTGCGGCGGCAGAAGAGCGAGCGGACGGCGCAGGAGGACTTCGAGCCTCCCTTGGGTCAGCCGCTCAACCTCGAGAACGTAGTGGTGAACGCGATTTCGGTGCGGCAAGCGCTCTTGCGGTTGTCGCAGAATCAGCGGGAAATCATTGTGCTGGTGGACGTTGGAGGTTTCAGTTACGCCGAGGCGGCCGAGGTTCTGGGGCTGCCGACCGGGACGGTGATGAGCCGGCTGAGCCGCGCGCGGCAGGCCTTGATCGCGCAGTTGAGCGACGACAAGGTGGTGCCGCTCCGGCCACGCGGCGGGCGAGCAAAGCAGAAGAAAAGGCTCGAATGACGCAGAGCGAAGTCAGCTGGCAGAGGCTCAACGCCTATGTGGACGGTGAGCTGTCGGCGAGAGAGAAGGCCGCTGTGGCCGAGGACATCGCAAGCGACCCTTCGCTGGCGCGCGCCGTGGCGCTGCTGCAGGGCGTCAAGGCGGAGCTGTCCGAGTTTCCCGGTAAGGCGCCGGCCCGGCGGCGGCGTGGCGGCCGCTTTTCGCTGCCTTTCGTGCCCTGGCTCAGCGCGGCCTGCATCGCCTTGCTCGTTGCAGGCGGGGCCGTCGTGGCCAGCCAGCTGACGGCGCCCGAAACCTCTCCCCTCCTGGCCCAGCACCAAGAGTGGGCAGACACGGCCCGGGCCGGTGGAGCGCCAGAGCCGGTAGCGGGCGTGGCGAAGGCCTTCTTTGCGCCACAACTGCCCTCGCTCGAGCCTTTCGGCTTGCGGCTGGACCGCGCCGGTCTCGTCTCGCTCGCCGACGGGGAGGAAGCGCTGCATGCCGGTTACGTCGGTCAGCGTGGCTGCCGCATAAGCCTTTTCCTGCTGCCAACGGACAGCGCCTCGCGCGATCTTGCCTTGCCTGCGGAGATTCTTCAGGCGAGCGGGCAGGCCGGGTCTTGGCGCTATCGGCTGCTGGCGCAGGACATGGACAGTGCACGCTTCGCCTTGATCGCCGCCGCGCTGGACGAGCAGTTGCGGCTGGTCGCGCCGCTCTCCGAAGAGAGCCGCCTGGCCTACGAAGACAACCCGGCGGCCCGCGCGCCCTGTTTCACCTGACGTGGTTTGGAATAAATCTCCGTACTCCTGCGTCTTCTCCTTCAAAAGGCATGCGTCAGCCCGTCGCATGCCGTGCAAAGCAAGGGAGGAGACATGTCGAAATCGAAAAAAGAGCGCGGGATCTGCGAGCTCTATGCGGAAGACCCGGAGCGGGCGGACTACGTCGTTTTCGGTCGCGTCGCTGACAAGGGCCGCCGCGGCTTCCTCAAGGGAGCGGGCTTGGCGACCATGGGCGTGGCCTTGGGTGCCACCATTCCATTCCATCGCAACATGCCGGCGGGCCTGATTCCGGCGGCCTTTGCCGAGTCCCTGACCGACTTCAAGATCGAAGGCAAGGATGGCCTGACGGTTTTGAACGACCGGCCGATCAATGCCGAAACGCCGGCCCATCTCTTGGACGATCACATCACGCCGACCGAGCGGCACTTCATTCGTAACAATGGCGTTCCCCCCGAGGACATGAATCCGGCGACCTGGAGCCTGACCATAGACGGGGAGGTCGAGCGGCCCATGACTCTGTCGATTGCCGATCTCAAGCGCGACTTCGAGGTCGTCAGCTACGCCCTGCAGCTCGAATGCGGCGGCAATGGCCGCAGTGCCTTCAACCCGCCCGCCAGGGGCAACCAGTGGAGCTTGGGGGCGGTCGGCAACTGCATGTGGACCGGCGTGCGCCTGGTCGACGTGCTGAATGCGGCCGGCGTCAAGCCCACCGCGATCTACACGGCCCACTATGGGGCCGACACGCACCTTTCCGGCGACCCGGACAAGCTGCCGATCTCCCGCGGTGTGCCGATCGAAAAGGCGATGAGCCCCTACAACCTGATCGCCTTCGAGCAGAACGGCGGCCCCATACATCCGATGAACGGCGCCCCCCTGCGTCTGGTGGTGCCGGGCTGGCCAGGTTCCTGCAGCCAAAAGTGGCTCAGGCGCATTCAGCTCCGCGACGTGGAGCACGACGGGCCGAAGATGACCGGCACCTCCTACCGCGTGCCGAAGTACAAGGTCGCGCCGGGCACCGACGTGCCGAAGGAGGACCACAAGATCATCCACGCCATGCCGGTGAAGTCGCTGGTCACCTTCCCGGAGAGCGGCATCACCTTGCCGGCTGGCAGCCCCTCGGTCGCGGTGCGTGGCCACGCCTGGGCCGGCGATTACTTCGTCAGTCAGGTCGAGCTGTCGGCTGACTTCGGCACCACCTGGACCAAGGCCGATCTCATGGCGCCGACCAATCCCTATTCCTGGCAGAGCTGGCAGGCCGAGGTTTCGCTCCCTGGCCGCGGATACTACGAGGTCTGGGCGCGCGCGACCGACAGCGAAGGCAATCAGCAGCCCTTCGCCATCAACTGGAACCCCAAGGGCTACCTCAACAACACCATGCACCGCGTTGCCGTGACGGTGGCTGCATGAGGATAAGCTCGTCTGTTGCGAGAGTCTCGAGGCCGCCGCTCCGGCGGCCTTTCCTCTCTCTGCTTGTCGCTGCCGGGCTTTGTCTGCTGACGCTGCCGGCCTGGGCCGATGACGATTTCTTCGGCGAGGACTGGCCGCGCACCGAAGGTTATGAGGAGGTCGGCTACTTCTGCGGCGCCTGTCATTCCCTGGCCATCGTCAAGCAGCAGGGTCTGTCGCGGCCCCACTGGGACGATCTCTTCGACTGGATGATCGAGGAGCAGGGCATGGCCGAGCTGGAGCCCGAAGAGCGCGAACTCTACCTCGATTATCTGGCCCGTCACTTCAATGAGGACCATCGGCCGCTGTAGTCTCCCCCGCCTTCACCGAACTCAGAATTTCCTCAGAAAAAAAGTCGATTCTCTTCAGGACCTCCCCTGAAGGTCGCGGCTATAGCCACCGCGGTGTTTGAACAGCTGCGCTTGGCCGCCGCGTCGTTGCTGTTGGTTGCACGCTGGTCCTGGCGGCCGGCGTTGTCCTGCCCAACACGGCCATGGCCGTGCCGATTCAATGGTCGTTGCAAGGCGTCAACTTCAACGATGGCACGACGGCAAGTGGCTCCTTTTTCTACGATGCAGACACACAGATCTACTCGGATGTCGACATCACCACGAGCAGCGGCAACGTCTACGGCATGCGGCTTGCGAACCTCGGCGGCGGTCCCTTCGGCTTTGCCGCGGTGGCTGCCGGCCCGCCGCCGGTCATTGGCGATGCGCTGTTCTTTCTCGTCTTCAGCAGCCGGCTCACCAACGCCGGTGGCACTGTTGAGTTCAGGACGTCGAACGGCGCCTACGAGGGCATTTGCGGAAATGACGGCTGCAGCGGCGTGGACATCGAGCGTCTCGTAACGGCCGGGCAGGTGTTTTCAGGTTCTCCGACCGCTCTTTCCGAGCCGGGAACTCTCGCGGTCGTGGGCCTCGGTCTTGCCGGGCTCGGCGTCGTGATGCGCCGCCGCGTGAAGCGGAGCTGACCCGCGACAAAGCTGCGTCCTGCTCTTGCCTGGAACGGGTGTGACCGCCAAGCTTGGGGTCAGGCCCTCCGCGAGCAGTATCGCCCGCGGGGGGCTGGAGCGTCAGGGGGCAGCGCGCAATGGCGGAGTCAAGCGACATCGTTCTTCTCGATGGCGGTATGGGGCAGGAGCTTTATCACCGCAGCCAAAACACGGCGACACCGTTGTGGTCGGCGCAGGTCCTGATGGATGAGCCCGAGTTGGTCGAGACGGTGCACGGCGAGTTCATCGCCGCCGGGGCTCAGATCATCATCCTCAACGCCTACTCGGCGACGCCGGAGCGCTTGGCGGATGCCGGAAAGGCCGAGCTCTTCGAGCCGGTGCAGGCGCAGGCCATATCGGTCGCTAAGATGGCGCGGGAGAAGAGCGGCAGGCCGGTGCGCATCGCCGGCTGCTTGCCGCCGCTGGTTGCCAGCTATCGCCCGGACCTGGTGCCAGATGCCGAGACCGCCCTCGCGCTCTACCGCCGCATCGTCGCCGTACAGCAAGAGGCGGTGGACTTCTTCCTTTGCGAGACCCTGGCCTCGATCAAGGAGGCACGGGTGGCGACCCAGGCCGCCAAGGAGAGCGGCAAGCCGGTCTGGACCGGCCTGACGGTCGACGATTCCGACGGCACCAAGCTGCGCTCCGGCGAAGCGCTGGCCGATGGCATTCAAGCCGCCGTCGATGCGGGGGCCGATGCCGTGCTGATCAACTGCTCGATCCCCGAGGCGGTGGACCAAGGCGTTGCCGTCCTGGCCGAGGCCGGCGTCCCCTTCGGCGCCTACGCCAACGGCTTCACCTCGATCCTGGAACTGCAACCCGGCAAGACGGTGGACGTGCTTCAGGCGCGCACAGATTTAGGTCCCGAGACCTATGCCAGTCACGCGCTCGGCTGGGTCAAGGCCGGAGCCCGTATCGTCGGCGGCTGCTGCGAAGTCGGCCCGGCCCACATCGCCGAGCTGTCGCAACGCCTCGAGGCCGAGGGCTACCGACCGGCGGCGGAGCTGCCGGGGCACTGACAGCGGGCGGAGGCGGCCGGCTATGAAGATCGTAAAGCTCACGCTCTACCGCGTGCCGCTGACCAGCCACGTCCCCTATGTCATGGCGGATGGCAAGGCTTGCGAGACGGTCGACACGCACGTTCTCGCCATCGAGAGCGATGCGGGTCACGTCGGCTGGGGCGAGGTCTGCCCCATCCCGCATTATCTGCCGGCCTATGCCGGCGGCGTGCCGGCCGCTGTGGCGGAGCTGGCGCCAGTGCTGCTCGGCGCTGACCCGGTCGGGCCCGAGGCGCTGATGGCGTGCT
>JANQMX010000028.1 GCA_028279885.1 Rhodovibrionaceae bacterium
CGCTATCTCGGACAGCTCCTTGGAACCATCCAACCTCAGGAATGCGCCAACTACTTCCAAAACGCTGGCTACGCTTCCGTCAAATTATGAAACGCTCTATCGGAAAAACATAGAAGCGGTGGGCAAGGCTTGGCGTGCCGCCGGCATGCCGTTCGAGCATATTCGCCTGCGTTTCGAGGAGCAGCCGGTCGATGGGCTTCTGCATCTGCCTGCCGGGACGCCGCCTCGCGGCGGTTGGCCGCTGGTCTTGGCCATGAACGGACTCGACGTCTTCAAAGGCGAGTTCTTTTCTTTGCCCTATCTGTTGGCCGATCGGGGCATCGCCTTCTTCGCCCTGGACCTGATGGGCACCGGCACGCATGCCGCCTTCCGGCTCGTGCCCGAGAATGATCGGCTGGTGAGCTTCTTCATGGACCAACTTAACGCACGCGACGACATCGATGGCCAAGCCCTCGGGTTCATGGGCGTCAGCTTCGCCGGCAACACCGCAGCACGCCTGGCCTTCACCGAAGAGGCCCGACTAAGGGCAGTGGTCAACATGTGCGGGCCCATTCACAGCGTCTTCATGTCGGACGAAGAGGACATTGCCGACATTCTGCCGATGTATGTGGAAGGCTTCAGAGATCGCAGCCACCTGGAGGAGGCCACGGACACCGAGCTGGAGGCACACCTCGGTGGCTTCTCCCTGCTCTTACAAGGCCTGGTGGGCGAAGGACGCACGCCCTCCACTGTGCCGCTGCTTTCTATCAACGCCCGCAACGACCCTGTGGTGCCGACCTTTGACATGGAGCTGGCGGCCGCGGCCTCGGTAGACGGTCAGGTGATCTACAGCGGCACTGATGACCACTGCCCACAGGACCGCTTCGCCGTCATGCCGGAGGTGACGCACTTCTTCGCGCGGCATCTGATGATCAGCCCCTCTCAGCTGGACTGACATATCGGACCCTAGCGGCTTCACAGCCGGGCAAGCACGAGCTTTCGCGGCAAATACACGCATGGAAACAGTGTATTAAAGGAAAATAACACCGCCTTCTGCGGCGACAATACGGCGCAACCTCCATCTGATCCAAATCAAAGTCCACATTCTGGAACGGGCCTTTTGTTGCAATGCAAAAAAGCTCGATAAACAAAGGACAATCAGAGATGAGAGGACTGTTATTGGCCGCCTTGCCGGCGCTCGCCACAGCGGCCATGTTGGCTATTGCTGCTCCCCACGGCAGCGCCCTTGCCGAGGAAGAGGAAGGCTTCAGTTTCCTAGGTCTCGATCTTAAGGGGTCGCTCGGCGAAGGGCGACATAGCCGCTACGTACCGCCGCTCACGAACCCCATCTTCAACGAAACCCCCTACATCACGACCGAGATCCGCCCCTTTTACTTCTACCATGCGATCCCGGATGACTTCGTGACCGACGGCGGCCACGCCAACCTGTTCGCGTTGCAGGCCCGTATCGCGCTGACCGAGCGTCTGGGTTTCATCGCCACCAAGGATGGCTACGCCGACATCCACTTCGACGACGTGCTTCCCGACGAAGATGGCTTCGCCAACATCGCGCTGGGCTTCAAGTATGCCTTCTTCTCGGATCCTGAAAGCGAGAGCATCGCGACGGCCGGCCTTCGCTATGAAATCCCCATAGGGGACTTGGAGACCGGAGGTATCGAACTGCAGGGCAACGGCGATGGCTTCCTGAATCCCTTTGTCACCGGTGCCACAACCTTCGGCGATCTCGGGCTGCAGGCCAGCGTGGGCGCCAACCTGGCCCTCGACACGAATGAGGACACCTCGATCGTGCACTACTCCGTGCATGCCGACTACGAGGTTCTTCCCGGGCTCTTCCCGCTGATCGAGCTCAACGGTTTCACCGCCATCGACAACGCCGAGCGTTCGACCGGCGCACTGGGTCAGCTCGACGGTGTCGATGTCTTCAACTTCGGCAGCGAGAACCGGGACACCACGGTGACCATCGGCGGCGGCTTGCGCTACCGCTTCAACGACCACGTGATGTTCGGTGCCGGTGGCGAGACACCGATCACTGACAAAGACAACACTGTTATGGACTACCGCGTCTACTTCGATTTAGTGCTGACGCTGTAGTCCAAAGCTCATTGCGATCGGCCGGGCTTGCGAGCATGAGCCCGGCCGATTGCTTTAGAGTACGAGCGCGCTGCGGTCGCTCTCTTCTTGCAATAGCTCGGCGATGATAGTGAGCCCCTGTTCCACCCGCGTCCGGCTGCTCTCGTGACTCAGGCAGAGGCGCACGGCATTCGGCCTCTTTGCCGGATCGACGGCGAAGGCGGCACCGGCTAAGAGCTTTACGCCCCTCGCCTCTGCCGCCATGCGGAAGACTTCCGGGTTCCAGCGGGCCGGCAAAGCCAGCCAGACATGGAAACCGTGCGGATCGGCCTGCAGGAGCTCGGTCGGTAGCCGCGCGCGCGCCAGAGCCTGACGTGCCGCCGCCTCTTCGCGCTGAAAAGTATTGAGACGTTCAGCCGTGCCGTCTTCTATCCAGCGTGCCGCGATCTCGGCCATCAAAGGCGGCGGCATCCAACTCGACAAGCCGACTGCGGTCTGAGCCGCATGGGTCAGCGCGGCCGGCGCATGGAGGAATCCGATGCGCAAGCCGGGCGCCAGACTTTTGGAAACGCTGGTGACGTAGAGCGTCCGTTCCGGCGCAAAGCAGGCCAGCGGCAAGGGTCGTTTGGGAGGTAAGAAGCCAAAGACATCGTCTTCGATCAGCGTCAGGTCGTGCTTGCGGGCAACGGCAGCGACGGCGGCGCGGCGCTCAGCGTCCAGGGTCGCGGTGGTCGGCGTGTGCAGGGTCGGTAGACAATAGAGTGCTTTGGCCGCAACCCGGCCGCAGACGGCCTCCAACGCATTGGGGCAGAGCATCTCTTGGTCGCTTGCCAGAGGAACAACTTTCAGCCCCAAGCGCTGAGCCATGGCAGTGATGGGAGCATAAGTCAGTGGCTCGGTCAGCAGGACGTCGCCCGGTCTTGTACAGGCCATCAACGCGACCAACAGACCGTGCTGCGCGCCGCTGGTCAGCACAATGTCCTCAGCCCGCGCCGCAAGTCCGATCCGGCCAAGAATATCTGCAGCCGCCTTTGTGGAGCGCGCGGTTCCAGGGGCGAGTTCCCCCGGCACTTGGTAGTCGAGCAGAGACGCCAGATCGTCAGCGCCGGACAGCTCGGCCAAGGACCGGGCCAAGGCTTCGGCGGCCGGGCTGGGCGCTGGCAGATTGAGGGAGAAGTCGATGGGGCCGGCGTCGGGCCGGACTAAGGACGCTGACGGCAGTTCCGCAGTCAGCGCGCTGCCGTCCCGAACGTAGGTGCCACGCCCCACTTCACCCTTGAGGAAGCCGCGTTCCATGGCTTCGGCATAGGCTCGACTGACCGTCTGCAAGGAAACGCCCAGCAGGTAGGCCAGCTCCCGCTGAGGCGGCAGACGCGTGCCGCTCGGCAGGCGCCCGGCGGCCGCGTCTTCTCCGATCGCCTCGGCGATTTGCAGGTACTTGGGCCCGTCACAGCCGGCAAGGCTGGGTTGCCATATTGTCATGAAACAATGTTCTGATTGATCACCTGAAATTGTCAAGGCAATCAATGCATATTGCTATGATGAATGAAGGTTCAGCTATGAGCGACAGCGTTCCACTCCGGCACAGCCGACCAGAGCTCGGCATCGCCTATGCCTTCGTCTGCCTCGGCATCCTCGGGACCATGCCGGTGATCGCCAACAGCCGCCCCGCAGACTTCGATGCACTGGGCTTCGCCTTCTGGCTTTCGCTCTGGCAGCTGCTCTTTTCCTTGCCCCTGGTCTTGCGGGAACTGGCTTCGCAAGACAAAGGCATCTTCTCTGCACACCTTTCCCCAGACATGAAGCGCCGCACCATCGCCATCATCCTGGCGACCGGCGTGATCTTCGGGCTCTCCACCTACGTCTACGTGCTGGCCGTCGAGAAGGCCGGCGCGGTGAGTGCCGCCATCGCCATCCAGGCCTACCCTCTCTTCGCCATCCTCTGGGAGACGATCTTCCTCAAGCGGCGCAAGAGCCCGCTGGAGCTCTTCTTCATCCTGATTCTGCTGACGGCCCTCACCTATCTCGCCACCGGCGGCACCTGGCGCATCGAAGGCTTCTCCACCTGGTTCCTCTTCGCGCTGATCGTCCCCTTCCTATGGAGCGTCGCCCACGTCATCATCAAAGAGGTGCTGGACAGGACGCCGATCACACCCGCGCAAGTCACTTTCTTCCGCGTGCTGGTGTCAGTCGGCTTTCTCGGCATCATCGCGTTGGTCGTCGCGGGTCCGGGCCGCATGGCAACAGAGCTTTCCCGCTTCGACTTTCAGACCTTCGCCCTGATCATGGGCCTGGTCTATTACCTGGAACTCATTTTCTGGTTTTACGCCGTGCGTCACATCGACGTCTCCATGGCCAGCTCCATCTCCGCACCCTGGCCGGCGTTGACCTTGGTGCTTGCCATCCTGTTCCTCGGCGAGACGGTCGAGGCCTACCAGCTCATCGCCCTGGTTGGCGTCGTCGCCGGCATCTATGGCCTAATCTATGCCGCTGCCCGGAAGCGGCGCCGGGCGTTGCCTCAGGAAGCCGATGGATAAGGCTCTAGCACTATTCGCCAGGCGGAACCCAGCCAATACGGCGTTCGCAGACGCTCTTCGAATTGTAGCTCATGCACTGGCGCCATTGCCTTTCGAGGTTCGCGCGTTGCGCCTCAGAGCCGGGCAGCGCGACACGCACGTTGCTCTCCCCGGTCCTCTCATCAATCGTGATCTCGCATGCCGCCAGCAAGCCGAGCAAAGCCAGGGCACTAAGGCAGATGATTAAACGCTGCATCGAATCTCCCCAACAACGCTGTCATTCTAACCGAGCATCAGAGGCAAGTTCCAGCGCCTTAGTGCATCCCTTCTGCGGCCCTAACGGCGACCGGCATAGAGCGCCGCGTCGAGAAAGGCCCAAAGACTGGCGCGCGCCGCAGCCGGCGAAAGGCGACTCGGGTTGACGGCCATGTCGTACCAGAAGCCCTCCAGCAGCACATGGAGCGCCTGCGCTACCGCTGGGAAGTGCTCTGGCCCGAAGACGAAGTAATCTGCCGGTCGGTGCATCAGGGCTTGAGGTCGCGCGGCTACCGCCAGGGCCGCTTCGTCAGCGACGAAGCCCAAAGCGTCATCTCCGAGCACGCCGTGCACAAGTTCCAGCTCCGCTACGCGGAGACGATGGGGTTGTAGGTCCTTCTTCCGAAGGATTGCAAAGGCGCGCTTCACGCCCCCAAAAGATAGGCCTCGATACCGCCGATGCCTTTGAGAGCGACTTGGCCGCGGGGGGTAACCGGAGGGGGCTGGGAGCCGCCCAGGCTTAGAGCGTCGAGGGTGGCTTGGGAGAGCTGGATGCGGCCGGGCAGGCCGTGGGCCTCGAGCCGGCTGGCGATGTTCACCGTCTCTCCCCAGACGTCGTAGACGAAGCGGTATTGGCCGAGCAGGCCGGCGACCACGGGGCCGGTGTGGATGCCGATGCGGATCTCGAAGGGCCGCTCTTCGGGGTCAGCTTGGGTCACCGCCGCGAGCATGGCCTGACCAAGGGCCACGGTGCGCTCGGCGTGATCGTCGCTCGGCTCGGGCACACCGGCGGCGGCCATGTAGGCGTCGCCGATGGTCTTGATCTTCTCCACTCCGTGACGGGAGGCGAGACGGTCGAACTCGCCAAAGATGCAGTCGAGTCGCTGGACCAACTCGACCGGCGAGGTCTGTGCGGCGACAGGGGTGAAGCCGACCAGGTCGGCGAAAAGGATGGTCACCGAGTCGAAGCGGTCGGCGATGACGGTCTCACCGCCGTTGAGACGCGCCACGACCTGGCCAGGCAGGATAGCGTGGAGGAGAGCGTCGGCCCGCTCCTTCTCCGCCTCGATGCGGCGTTGGTATTGCCTCTCCCGGTCTGCCCAGCGCTTGCGCTCCAAACAAGCCTTCAAACGCGCCTGAAGCAGCACGTGGTTGAAGGGCTTGGCGAGATAGTCGTCGGCGCCGGCGGCGATGCAGCGGATGACCGCGTCCATCTCGGTGAGGCCCGAGATCATGATGACAGGGATGCGCGCCCAGTCGGGATTGGCCTTGAGCTTGGACAGCACCTCGATGCCGTTCATGTCGGGCATGAGGACGTCGAGCAGAATCACATCCATATCCACGGCGGCGAGGCAGTCGAGCGCTTCGGCCCCGGACTCCGCCAGGAGCACGGTATGCCCGTCACGGGTCAGCCGGCGGGACAGCAGGTCGCGGTTGCTGGCGATGTCGTCGACCACCAGGATTCGTCCAACCTGGCGTGCGGCCTCAGCCGCCTCCCCGTTCGCCATGGCGGCCAAGCTATGGGCCACGTCTTCGGCGGTGTGGGCAGCGGACTCAGAGGCCGCTTCGGCAAGGGAAAAGTCGACGATGGCGTCGATGCGCTCCAAGAGCACGCCGGCCTCGGCGCGGATGACGGCGACGTCGCTCTTCAGCGCCTCGTGCGGCAGCTCAGCCAGCTCTTCGGCAATCATCTCTGAATAGCCGATGATGGCGTTGAGCGGCGTGCGCAGGTCGTGGCGGAGCTTGGCGCTCAGATCGCCGCCGACCGTCTCCCCAGCAACGCCCTCCCCAACGACCTCCGGGCCAGCTTCGATGACCCGATCGAGCAGACGGTTGAGCATGCCTGCGGCCTGGCTGATGCTCTCGAAGTATTCCAGCAGATCATCGAGGCCCAGCTCACGGGCCTGCTCCACGGCGAGATCCAGAAAGCCGAGAATGTCGCGCGCCGGACTACCCAGGTCCTGCGCCACGTAGGCAGCCAGGGCACGCTTGCGGAGCTCTTCCTCAGCCTTTGCGCCTGACCCTTCACTCTGTTCGGCGCCCTGTGTCATGCCTCACACTGTCCCCATCCCTCTCACGACGAGCCAGCGCCGCCGCCATCGCTCCCAAGCAACGTCTCGATCTTGCCCAAGAGGCGCGGCAGATCTACAGGCTTGCTGTCATAGTCGTCGCAGCCCACTTCCAGAGCTCGTTCCCTGTCACTGTCCATGGCGTGGGCGGTCAACGCAATGATCGGTATGCCAGCGGTTTCCGGATCCGCCTTGAGGCGTCGCGTGGCTTCCCATCCGTCGATCACCGGCAGGCTCATGTCCATCAGCACCAGGTCCGGCCGCTCCGTCTGGGTCATGGAGACGGCGAGCCCACCGTCCTCCGCGATCAGCACCTCGAAGCCACGCCGGTTCAAGCGCCGCGAGAGCATGTCGCGGTTCATCTCGTTGTCCTCGACCAACAGAATACGTGCCATCGTCTACTCAGCCTACTTGCTTCGGTTGCTGTTATCGCTCGCTTCGGCCCGCCCGGCCACTGCGTCCGGCATGACACCTGGCAAGGCCGGGATCTGCCGCTCCAGGGCATCAACCAATTGCTCGCGCGTGCCGGCGTCCTTGGCAATGACCGAGACCGCATGCTCGCGAAGCCAGTTGCGCTCGCCGCCGGTCAGGTCCTTGGAGGTCACCACGATGACCGGAATGCTACTCAAAGCCGGGTCGCGCTGCATCTCGCTCAACACAGCAAATCCATTCATCACCGGCATCATGAGGTCAAGCAGCACGGCCTGCGGTTTGAGGCGCCGCATCTGCTCCAGGCCGCGGGCGCCGTCAGCAGCCTCATGCACGGTGAGGCCCTGCTTGACCAAAATGCGGCGTAGAAGGTCGCGGGAGGTGCTGTCGTCGTCGACCACCAGCACAGAACCGGCAGGTGTGCCTGTGAACTCTCCGGTGCTCTCCAGGGTGGCGATGAGCCGCTCAGCATCGATCGGTTTGGTCAGATATTCCACGGCGCCGAGCGCCAGACCCAGCTCGCGGTCTGCCAAGACCGTTGCCAGGATCACCGGGATGTCGCACAGTTCCGGATCGTCTTTCAGCTGGCGCAGTACCGACCAGCCGTCCTGGCGCGGCATGATGATATCAAGCACGATGGCTTGCGGCCGCGCCTGACGAGCGATCTCGATGCCTTCCGGCCCGCTCGCCGCCTCGCGGTAGGTGAAGCCGGCCTCACCCAGGGCACGAGCGATCACTTGGCGCGCATCGGGCTCGTCGTCGATGATCAGGACATAGCCGGCCTTCGCCTCGAGCACCGCCAAGGCACCACAGGGGGCGCACGGCGTGCAAAGCATGTGCTGCGGGCAGACGGCGGGCAGCTCCATGGTGAAGCGCGAGCCGACGCCGGGCGTGCTCTCGACGGCAATCTCGCCGCCGATCAGACGGCAGAAGCTGCGGGTGATGCTGAGCCCAAGGCCGGTGCCGCCGTAATTGCGGGTGGTCGAAGCGTCGGCCTGGGTAAAGGCCGCGAAGAGCTTCTCCGTCTGCTCCTCGGTCATGCCGATACCGCTGTCGGTGACGCTGAACACCAGCCAATCGCCGCCCGGACGTTGCTCGCGCGCGGCTTGGAGCGTCACCTGGCCGTCTTCGGTGAACTTGGCCGCGTTGCTCAACAGGTTGAAGAGGTTTTGCCTCAGCTTGGTCTGGTCCGAGTTCATCGTGCCCAAGGAACCGGCGATCTCCAAGGACAGACGGTTGCGGTTCTTGTCCATCAGCGGCTGGATCGTGCTCGCCACGTCGCGCAGCACCGGCTCGACGGCAAAGTCCTCGGTGAAGACCTCCATCTTGCCGGCCTCGATCTTGGAGAGATCGAGCACGTCGTTGATCAGCGAGAGCAGGTGTCGCCCAGCGCCGGCAATCTTATCGAGGTCAGGGACGAAGGCATCCTGCTCCAGATCGCGCGCCTCCTCGATCAGCATTTCGCTGTATCCGATGATAGCATTGAGCGGCGTCCGCAGCTCGTGGCTCATGGAAGCGAGGAAACGGCTCTTGGCCTCGTTTGCCTCCTCCGCCTGAAGCCGCGCAGCCTCCAGCTCGACTTGGCGCTTCTTAAGCTCGGTGATGTCTGTGTAAACGGCCACCCGGCCGCCATCGGGCGTCCCACGCTTGGTGATGCGCACCCAAGTATCGCCGTACTGCCGGTCCTCCGTGAAGTCGCCCTGATCACGCGTATGGGCTAGGCGGCTCTCGACCCATTCCTCGAGCGAGAGGCCGTTGAGCGAAACGCGGCTGCTCTTTCCTTGGGTTTCCAGTACGTCGCGGAAGTGCGCGCCGGGATGCGCAACCTCGGCCAATTCCGGGAAGATCTCCCGGTACTTGGAGTTGGCGAGCAGCATACGCTCGTCGGCATCGTAGAGCACGAAGCCATCCGGAATGGTCTCGATGGCAGTAGCGATACGCTGGCGCTGGCGCTCATTCTCGGCCTCAAGGCGGGCGCGCGCCACGGCGTTTTCCTTGAAGAGACGCAGGGCGTTGGCCATGCCGCCCAGCTCATCGTTGCCACCTGACGGGATCGCCACCTCATAGTTTCCGGCCGTTACGGCTGCCGTAGCCTCCCGTAGCCGGCTCAGAGGAGTCACGATGGAGCGAAGCACGACGGTCGTCAGCGCAATTCCGATGACGGCCAGCGCGATCACCATGTAGAGCGCCACCTCGGCTGAATAGTCGGCCAAGGCTGCAACCTGCCGCCGCTCCTCTACCGCGGCGGCGTTGACCCTTGCGACCAGCGCATCCAACGCCTGATCAACCGCGATACTGTGGGTGCGTGCCTGAGCCAGGATGGTGTTGCCAATCACACGGTTGCCGTCGGTATAGGCATCGGCGGCTTGGAAGGCGTCGGCGATGTAGGCCTCGACCTCGACCCGGATGGTGGCCACGGTGTCCGGATCGTAATCGGCGATCTGCGCCAAATGTCTGTCGAGTCGTACACGGGCTTCCTCGGCGCTACGCTCGGAAGCAACCAGCTGACTTACGGAGAGGTCGGTCAGCCAATAACGCAGCTCGCCGAAGGTACTGTGAGCCGCGCCAGCCTCCTCGACCACATCGAAGAGGTGCTTCATGCGTTCGGTCCGCTCCGCGCTTTGTTGCAGCTCGGACAAGAGAAAAAGTGAAGAGCCGATCAAACTAAGCAGGCCAGCACCAGTGAGAAGAGCAAGCTTGGCCCAAATCGGCAGACGTCCCAGAAAGCCCTGCGAGAGCGGGTGTGCCGCGCCTTCGTTTGTGCTGCCTATGCTGGCCTGCGAGCTGTTCATGAGCGGGACGAGGTCATAAGCTCGCGTTCACTCGAAGATGACAATGCTAATGGCGCCGCCCAAGTCACCCTCTTTGCCGCCCTCCTTGGGATAGCCTGTGATGTCGAGCTCCCCTTGGGGCTGACCATGGCAGGAGAGGCAGGAGGCGCGGTAGTACTCGGGGAACAGCATGCGGAAGGCTGGGCGGCCTTCGAAGTCGACCCTCTCCGTATAGTATTGGCCCTTGGGCCAATCGTCCGCGAGCAGCCGTGTTTCAAGCACCTCTCGCTCCCAAGCGTCTGGGCGTGACTTGCGATTGCGTACCAGGTTCGTGGGGGCCGTGACACGGACACGCGCCTCACTGCCAGCTAGGGCCTCAAACTCCTCGTTTACGAGGCGCGCGAAAACAGCCGGAATGAAGCCCTTAAAGCCGACACCTTCTTTGTTGATGTCGGACTGATGCTGCTCGACGATACGCAGCATCGCCTCTTTCTGCGCCGCGACAAGGCGCCTGTCGCGCTCCGACAGGCCGTCCATGGCGAGCGGCGAACCGGTACGCTTGGCATAGATCGCCTCAGCCTCCGCCACCAGCTTGTCGCCGGTAAAGTGCTTCTCGCCAATGTCAGGGTTGTTGATCAAAGGTTGGTTGGTTGAGACCACGTTGCGTCCGGCGCGCAGCAGGTTGGCCAGTTTGATCGCCATCTCCTTGTCATCGAGATTGGCAGCGTTGGCTGGCCGAGGAGGTTGTGGATTGGCGGCTCCTACCAACAGCAGAACAGAGCAAAGAATTAGAAGAGAAATCGGCGATCGGCACAGCATCGCAGAAACGACCTTTCTTGCAGTGACAGGCAATCTGGAGCCTCGCCAGCTCTTCAATCAGCCGAGGCGTTGCCTGACCCTGCATTGGTATGCGTAAACGATTTCTTTACAAACTTAGATCGGCCAACCGAACTGTGTGAAGCCTGCAAATTACGACTTTGCAGCGTGACTGCACAGAAATTTCTCAATTCTTTAATGTCTTTGCCAGCCGATTGCGAGATAGGCGACGAAGGCCGAGCAGTCTCAAATACCAGAAGAACGACAATTGGCTGAAGACTGGCCGCCCGTAGACAGAGCTTAAAGCGCATCTCCATCGGCGCCGTGTTTCCCGATAGCCATGTTTCCCGATAAATGACTGTGCCTGTAACACTAATGACATTCTTAGAGCGTTTAATGCGCGCACCGACGGTTCGCATCTTCGCCGGAGGTGTGCGGGCGCTGAGCACTCGTTGAGTCCGCAGCAGGTAGAAGTCTGAGAAGTCTAGCAATAAGACCCGCCTAAACGGAAAGGGCGGCACGAGCGTGCAAGGGGAGGAAGGCTTCCGATCGCCTCAGGTCGGGATATCAGCTCGACGGAGACAGATCGCAACCCAGGGGCAGGCCGGCCGGTTTGCTCTACGAGAATTCTGTTTTTGGAAAATGCTGCGTTCCGTATTGGCGCGCTGACACAGCGTTGCTTCGACCAGTCTCGGCTGCGGGCGGGGCAAGACTGTTCCTGGATGTGAACTCTTTGGAATGAACAGGGAGAGGAGACTCCGATGAGGCTTATCAGAACGGCAGATCTGGCCAAGACGGCGGTTCTGTCAGGCGCAGGTCTGGCGCTTCTGCTTTTGCAAGCGGGCACACCCGCAAGCGCCGCCGACTGTCAGGCGATCACCGTCACCGACGATCAAGGCATAAAGGGCAAATACCCGCAGCAGTACGAGCTCAGCGAATTCGAGTCGCTGGCCGGCTGCAAACTGACCTTCCAAGAAAACCCCGAAATCGGCGCGCTCAATGCCGAGATCCAAGGGAATCCGTCGCTCCCACCGCTGGCCGAACGGCTGCCGCAAGAGCCTTTGGTGGTCGCGCCCTACGATGAGATCGGCCGCCATGGCGGCGTGCTGGACGCACTGTCGAACGCCAGTGAGGCTGGCACGTCCGACTTCCTCTCCATTCGCCACGTCAATCTGGTGCGCTATGCCGACGACCTGGTGACCATCGTCCCCAACGTTGCGAAGGACTGGGAGTGGAACGACGAATTTACTCAACTGACCTTCTTCCTGCGCGAAGGACACAAGTGGTCCGATGGGGCACCCTTCACCGCCGAGGACGTAAAGTTCTGGTACGACAACTTGGCGCTCGACGAAAACGTCATCGCCAAGCCGAAGGATTACGTGCTGGTCAGCGGCGAACGCATGACGGTCGACGTGATCGACCCGCAGACGGTGCGCTTCAACCTGCCGGCGCCCAAGCCCGGGCTCCTGGCGCACTTTGCCACCTCCTACGCCCAGCCCTTCCAGCCGAAGCACTTCCTCGGCCAGTTCCATCCGGCGATCAATCCGGATGCCGACAAGGATGCACAGGCGCTCGGGTTCGAGACGAGCTATGCCGCCATCGCCGCCTACTACGGCAGCTCGGACTGGACCGACACGGCGACTCCCATGCTCAGCATGCCGGACGAGGTTGCGTCCCTGCCTAAAGCCACTCTGCCGACCCTGGAAAGCCACATCATGGTGCGGGAGACGACAGAAGGCCGGCACTTGGTGGCCAACCCCTACTTCCACATGGTGGACACGGCCGGCAATCAACTGCCGTACATCAGCCGCCAGGACGAGATCTACATCAACGAGAACGAAGTCCGGATCCTGAAGCTGGTCAACGCCGAGGTTGACTACAAGTCGCAGTCCCTGCAGTTGCCCTCCGCCCCGCTCCTACTGGAGAACCAGGAAAAGGGTGACTATACGGTTGACCTGCGTCCGACCATCGCCTCACCGACCTTCTCCTTCAACGTCACATCCTTCGACGAGGAAAAGCGCAAGGTCTTCGGCGATATCCGCTTCCGCAAGGCCATGTCCCTGGCGATGAACCGGGATGAGATCAATGATCTCGCCTACTTCGGACTCGGTGTGCCGAGGCAATATGTCGGTTTCGCGCCAGAGCCGGACTTCGTTGACCCTAAGTGGACCAATCACTATGCCCAGCACGATCCGGAGCAGGCCAAGAAGCTGCTGGACGAGATCGGCATGGTCGATAGGGATGGCGACGGCTTTCGCGAGCTTCCCAATGGCGACAAGCTGGCCCTGAACCTGCAGTTCGCAACGCAAGGCGTGCCTGGTCAGGTGGTCGAACTGGTCGGCCAGCACTGGGCTAACGTCGGCATCAAGACTGCAGTGAAAGAAGTGACGCCGGACGAGTATCGCTCGGCACAGTCCTCCAACCAACTCGATGTCGGCATGTGGATCAAAGGCCAGCCGCTCTCCATCGTGCTCGGCAACAACACGCTCTTCACCCCACCGTTCGACGGCTACTTCGACCACCGCACCGGTATGCTGTGGGCAGAGTACATCGACTCGAACGGGGCCAAGGGCGTGAAGCCACCGACCTACGTCGATCAGCTGATCAGCGACATCAACGCCTTCCAGTCCAGCCAGCCGGGTAGCGAAGAGCAAGCCAAACTGGGCGCACAGCTGGTCGAGAACATGACGGGCAATCTGCTTTTCCTTGGCACGGTACAGGCGCCGAATCCGGTCTATCGCCGGAATGCGCTGAAGAACTTCCCGCAGTTCAAGACCTGGTCCTACGAGTACTACCGGACCTATCCCTATCGCCCGCAACAATGGTACCTGGCCGACGAAAGCTAAGGTGTCGGACGGTTTACCTCGATGAGGCCGGTGCGTGGAGCGGGTGCGCCGCTTTGGGCCACCCGCTCCAACACTAGCACCTACGAAGAATCTGAAAGAGGCTCCACCAAAGGGGCCCGGCACCAGGGCAAGTAGCGTTCAGGGGAACAGACGCGATGCTGCAATTCGCCCGCTTCGCTGCCACGCGCGCCGCGATGGCGGTCTTCACGCTGCTGCTTGTCTCTCTAATCGTCTTCACGCTGATGGAACTGGTGCCCGGCGACTGCGCTGAGCGCTACCTGGCTTTCAAGAACACCCAAGGTCAGTCCATCACGGTCGAGGACATCGAGGCAGAACGTATCCGCCTCGGTCTCGACCGGCCTTTCCTTGAACGCTGGACCAGCTGGCTCGGGAACGTCTTCCTTCACGGGGATTTCGGCCAGAGCTGTATCCTGCGTATGGATATCAACAACCTGCTGGGCGACAAGTTCCTGATCAGCCTCGGCATCTGTCTTGCCGCTTTGGTGTTTGCCTACCTCATCGCCATCCCGGTCGGCATCATCGCCGCCACCTCCAAGAGCCCCCTGCTCAACAACGTTCTGCGCTTCGTCAGCTACCTCGGTTTGGCGATGCCGAACTTTCTTTTGGCTCTGATCATCATCTTGATTTCGACGGTGATGTTCGGCGACACGCTGACAGGGCTGTTCAGCAAGGAGTACCGCGACGCGCCCTGGTCGTTCGACAAGCTGATGGATTTCCTCAGCCGCGCCTGGTTGCCCGTGCTCATTCTCGGCTGGTCAGCCACCGCCTTCGCGCTGCAGACCGTGCGCGCTCTGATGTCGGACGAAATCGGCAAGCTCTACGTCACCGCCGCTGAAGCTAGAGGCATCTCAGGCGCGCGCCTCCTATGGCGCTACCCGGCGCGCCACGCCTTGGGACCGATCTTCAATTCGCTCGGCTTCGACCTCAACCGCATCTTCAACGAGCTACCAATCGTAGCCTTGATCATGACGCTGACCGAGGCCGGCGCTCTGCTGATCGAGGCATTGGCACGCTCCAATGATCAGCAGCTGGCCGGCGCCATCATCTTCTTGCTTACCGCTTCGATCGTCGCCGTGAACTTTTTGACCGACGTCTTATTGGCTCTGGTCGATCCACGTATCAGAAAAGGAATTCTGGGATGAGGCTTACGAGGGGTCTGTCATGACCGACATTGCCGAACGCCCGATTGCTCTGGAGAGCGACGACGAGCGCAAGCGCAAAGAGGCCTACTTTACGGCCTCGCAGACGCAGCTTATCTGGGCCCGCTTCCGTAAGAACCGCGCGGCAATGATCGCTGGCGTCGTCCTCATCAGCATGATTCTGATGGGGCTCTTTGCGCCCTTTCTCTCACCCTATGACCCAACAATCGCCGGCCGCGACAAAGAATACGAAAACGGCCCACCGCAAATTCCCATGTTCTGGGACCACAACGGCTTCTCGCTGCGGCCCTTCATTTACGGGGTCGACCGCACCCGCTCTATAGAAACGAACTTTCGCTGGGTGACCACGGTCAACAAGGAGGAACGGCGCTACCTGCAGTTCTTCGTGCGCGGCTGGGAGTATAGCCTGATCGACTTTGTGATCGACTTGCCGGGCGACCGCTGGGATCTCGGGATTAAGGCTCTAACATCCGATATCCATCTCTTCGGCGTCGATAAAGGCAAGATCCACCTCTTCGGCACGGACGCGTCAGGGAAGGACATCTTTTCCCGCACGATGCACGCCATCTACACCTCGCTCGCCGTCGGCACCATCGGCGTCTTCATCGCCTTTGTTCTGGCGTTGGTGATCGGCGGCATCGCCGGCTATTACGGCGGCTGGATCGACTCTGTGCTGCAGATGATCACCGATGCGGTGAGAACCGTGCCGGCGATCCCTCTCTTTATGGCGTTGGCGGCCTTCGTTCCGCAGGAATGGAGCTCGGAGATGCGCTTCTTCTTCATCTCCATCATCCTGGGCTTTATCGGCTGGCCAACCTTGGCCCGACGCGTGCGCACCCATCTTCTGTCCGAACGCAGCCAGGAGTACGTGCTGGCGGCGAAGCTCTGCGGTGCCTCCCCCGGCCACGTCATCGGCCGTCACCTGTTGCCGAGCTTCACCAGCTACATCATCGTCGATCTGGTGATCTCCTTCCCCTACATGGTCCTGTCTGAGACCGCCTTGAGCTTCATCGGCCTCGGCCTCAAGGACCCTGTGAACAGCCTAGGCGTGCTGTTGCAGAACGTCTCCAAGGCCGACGTACTGCTGAACTACCAGTGGTACTTCATTCCAGCCGGTTTCTTCGTCGTGCTCGTGCTGGCGTTCGTCTTCGTCGGCGACGGCTTGCGCGATGCGGCTGACCCCTACGCGAGCACGCGCAAATGACCCTGCTGAGCGTCGAGAACCTGACCCTCGAGTTCGACACCGACGAAGGCCGCATCACGGCGGTCGACGACGTGTCCTTTGAAATCGCACCAGGTGAGGTCATGGGCATAGTGGGCGAGTCCGGTTCAGGCAAGTCGGTGACAGCCAAGTCGCTTATGAAGCTAAACCCAGGCAACTCCGTCTACAGCCAAAGAAGCCGCATCACGCTGATGCTCGAGGACGGTCCGGTCGACGTGCTCTCGCTTAAGAGCGCGAGAGAGCTTCAGGTCGTTCGCGGTGGCGCCATTTCCATGATCTTTCAGGAGCCCATGGCGAGCTTCGCACCAGCCATCACCATCGGCGACCAGATGGTCGAGCAGCTGCAGTTGCACCGAAAGATGACCAAGAAGGCCGCACGCGACCTTTCGGTCGAGATGCTGGAAAGGGTAGGTATCTCCGAGGCTGGCAAGCGTTTCGATCAATACGCCTTCGAGCTCTCGGGCGGTATGCGCCAGCGCGCCATGATCGCCATGGCGCTGTCCACCAGCCCAAAGCTTCTAATCGCTGACGAGCCGACCACGGCATTGGACGTGACCATCCAAGCGCAAGTCATCGACTTGATGAAGGACCTGGTGGCCGAGTACGGCATGGGAATCGTTTTCATCACCCACGATCTCGGCGTCATCGCGCAGACCGCCGACCATGTGGCCGTGATGTATCTCGGACGCATGGTCGAACACGGCCCGGTGCGGGATGTGATCAATCATCCGGCCCATCCCTATACCAGAGGGCTGCTCGCCGCACTGCCCGATCTGGAGCATCTCGATGCCCCGCTGACGCCAGTACCAGGAGACATCCCAAGCCCCCTGGAGCGGCCGAGCGGCTGCGTCTTCCACACCCGCTGCCCTATCGCAAAACGTGGGCGTTGTGATGTCGAGGTGCCGGCCATGACGGCTCTTGAAGCCACGATTGCTTCGAACCACAGCGCCGCTTGCTTGGCGCTCAACGACCCGCACTGGATGGGGTGATGAACGACAGCCACCCCGACGCATTGTCACCCGGCATTGGCGATGCAAGCTTCAGTTTCGAGGCCGCTTCCAGCACGGTACCACTCATCAGCGTGCGTGACCTCGCCATCCACTACCCGGTGGGCGGTGGGCTTTTTACCAAAGGCATGGTGGTGCGCGCGGCCGAGGGCATCGACCTCGACATACCCCGCGGTGCTTTCTACGGACTGGTCGGCGAGTCGGGCTCAGGCAAAACCACCTTGGGCCGCGCGCTCTTGAAGGCGACACCAATCACCCGAGGCAGCATCCACTTCGATGACGGCGAGGTCTCCTACGAGTTGGCTGAACTGGGCAAAGCAGAGCTGAAAGACTACCGCAAGCGCGCGCAGCTGATCTTCCAGGACCCCTACGCCGCGCTAAGCCCGCGCATGACCGTGCGGGACATCATTGCCGAACCACTCGAGGTGATGAAAATCACAAAGACACGGGCGGAAACCGACGAGCGAGTGCGCGAGATCGCCGCCAAGTGCCGGCTCAACCTGGAGCACCTCAGGCGCTTCCCACACGCCTTTTCCGGTGGGCAGCGTCAGCGCATCTCGATCGCGAGAGCATTGGTCGCCAACCCGCGGTTCGTGGTAGCCGATGAGGCGGTAGCGGCCCTTGACGTGTCGATCCAGGCCGACGTGCTGAATTTGCTCAAAACCTTGCAGGAGGACCTCGGCCTCACCTTATTATTCATCAGCCACGACTTGAGCGTGGTGGCTCATACCTGCGACCACGTGGCCGTGATGTATCTGGGACGCCTCGTCGAGTCTGCGCCGACGCGAAGGCTCTTTGCCGGACCGCGTCACCCCTACACAAAGGCGCTCCTGTCAGCCATCCCCTCTCTCGACCCGGACCACCATAGCAAGGCACAGAAGCTCACCGGTGAGATTCCCAGTCCGGCCAACCCGCCGCCCGGCTGCAAGTTCCACACCCGCTGCCCCTATGCCGTCGAGATCTGCAAGACTGAGGAGCCGCCCCTGGAGCAGACCCCGGACCACCACATGGTCAAGTGCCATCGCTGGAAGGAATTGCTCTACGTGAGCTGAGCATCGGGGAGCGCCGAAAGCCATGCCTGCACGTCGAACGAGGGGCAGGCCTTCGCGCTGACCTCATTGTGGCCGATCACTTTTGCCGCCGGCCAGACCAATTTGAGCGCGGCAAGTAGTCGTTCCAGCATTGCCCACTGAGCGCCGGTAAAGTTCGCTGAAGGCCGGCCTGACCCATCGACGCCGCCAACCAAGCAAACCCCAATCGCGCGCCTGTTATAGCCGCGCGCGTGAGCGCCGACCTTTGTCGCTTCGCGGCCATGTTCGAGGGCACCATCTCGGCGAATGATGAAGTGATACCCGATGCCGGCCCATCCGCGGGCCTTGTGCCATTGATCGATCTCGACACGGCCGATGTTCTGCTCCGGCAATGTCGCCGAGCAGTGGATGACGATACGATCCGTGATAGCACGGGCACGCAACGAAGTGATCATGGCGATGAGCTCTCACTGAATTTCGATGGGGGAGCAGCGAAGCAGGCGGGCGCCCTTGGGATCTTCAGCTCCAATGTCGCTTGTTGCTCTTTCGGCCCGCTTTGCCCGATGATTGACGGATGGTGATCGAGACGGGGCTTTGCGCGACATGACTGGTGAGGCGTTTGCCAAGAGACTTAGGCGGCTTGGCAAAGAAAACGGGGTTGCCGTGCGTTGCGACGGCAGTCCCGGAAGAGGAAGCCACGGCCGGGTCTACTACGGCGCGGCCTTCACGACGATCAAGGATCTTAGGAAAGACATTGGCCCTGATCTGCTCAGCCGCATGCTGACGCAGCTGGGCGTCGAGAAGGACGACTGGAAATGATGATCAGCTATCCGGCACGCTTCGAGAGCGGCCCTCAAGGTCGGGTGATGGTCAGCTTTCGCGATCTGCCTGAAGCCGCAACCGATGGTGCAGACTT
Organism: Rhodovibrionaceae bacterium; assembly: GCA_028279885.1. GTDB lineage: Bacteria > Pseudomonadota > Alphaproteobacteria > Kiloniellales > DSM-21159 > JANQMX01. The sequence goes on from JANQMX010000028.1 coordinate 19,130, forward strand.
CGATGAGGCGCTGGAGGAGGCTCTCGACCTGCTGAACTCGGCGCTTTGCTTCCGCATCAAGTATCGCGAAGCCATCCCAACGCCGTCCAAACCGCGCAAGGGCGAGGTTGCCATCGTGCCCGACACCGGCGTCGCCTTGAAGACGGCACTCTACGTGGCCGTTAGCGACAATGATATGAGCGCGGCCGAGTTGGCGCGGCGGCTGGGCGTAGACCAGAAAGTCGCCCAGCGTCTTCTCAACCCACACCACTCAAGCACCATCGATCGCATGAACGCCGCCATCCGAGCCGCCGGCAAGCAAGCGGTGATCGAGGTACGGCCGGCAGCATGAAAAGATCGTGTACAAGATTAATCGGCTTAGCAGCCCAACTCCCGATAGACCTCGTTGTTGCGGAGAATGGTGCGCTTAGAATCAATGCTCAAAGCCGAGATTTCGCCCTCTACCAGAAACACCGGTTTGTAAAGCGCACAGTAGCCCTGGTCACCCTGGACGGCGCCAGTCGTCGAGCAGCTGCTGATCAACATCGCTGTCAGACATAACGGCAAGAGACTCTTCCACATCCTTCGCCACTCCTATGGCCTTGACCAGGTCCGTCATCTGCTCGGCAAGGGCCGCCTTCTCTCCTGCCCTGATCAAGCCCCGCTGCTTAGCCCAGCCGGTAAGAGAGCCGGCCAGGCTAAGCAAGGCTTTGATGGCACCGACGATGCCCATCACGTCTCCTCGTTCGGCACCGCATAGACTCCAACAGCCGTGAGAATGGCCACGATTGTGTTGACCAGCGAGTCGGCCGGGATGCCGAATAGGCTGGTGCCGTCACCTATGCCAAGGAAGGTGGAAAGGCCGAGCAGGACTGCCCCCACGGCCGCGGCGATGAACTTGCGAAGATTGGACATTAGTTACCTCCGGGGTTGATGCCGGTGTTGCCCGGGCCGGTGTTCGCCTCCATGGGAGACGATTCCGGGAGGTCCAGCGGCAGGGCGTTTTCGACGTACTCGGTCAGGAAGTCGCGGCAGTGAGCTACGACATCGCGGACACGCTTGATGTCGTGCGGGCTCATGCCGGCAGAGCGACGAGCCGACTGGCCGTTGACCGTCTCCAGGTAGCAGGCGCGCAGGATATCGCAGGCCACGTTGATGGCCTCGTTCTCCGCGTCCACCTCGGCCGGGAAGTCCTCGCAGACATACTCACGCGGCGAGGTCTCCGGCAGGTCGAGTTCCGGGAGAGACTCGATCCAGTTCACGGCGAAGTCCACGGAATCGAGATAGCTCGACAGGCGCGTGCGATCTGCCGGCTTCATCTGGGAGTCGTTCGCCGATTGAGACTTGATCAGCTCAACGCCGAAGCGATGAACCTTGTCCGCGAGAAAGCGGACGTGGAAGTTGTTCACGGTAACTGGCATTGGTTTTCCTTTCGGTTTGCAAACACAGAAAACCCGGCGTGATCAGTGCCGAGCCGAGTTTCGCCGCTGAGCGGCTATCCGCAGGATTGCGGATTCTCAGGTATCGGGGTGCTCTGTTGGCGCGAGGCGGAAGCCCTCGCCAGAGCCGGCAATGCAGCTTGCAAAGCCGCTTGGCGCACGTGGGTTGACGACCGTGACTGTGATCGTCCAGGTGCCGCTCTCACGGTTCGCATAGAGGCTCATGAGCCCGCTAGGTCGCTGTGCCGTCGCAGGCACGATGCCGACACCGATAAGCTGCTCGCCAAAGCCGTCACGAAGCTGCGCGGCAACGGCATCCCTGTCGCCGCAGATAGGTTGCTGCGCGAAAGCCTCTCGGCCGAAGACCAGGAACAGCAGACAGAGCAGCCCTACCACCACGACGGCGGCGAGGACGGCCCAGCGCAGCAGGCGCCAGAGCCTGCCCGGTTTGATCGGCATGGGTCTTCCTTTCAGATCGACAGCCTGATAACGAGCAGCAGGACAAGCGCCAGGGCCAGCGCCCCGGCGGTGAGCCGAATGAGCATCACAGCAGCTCCTTCTCTCGGTGCTTGACGCGCAGGAGGTTCGTCAGGGTCGCGAGCCAGAGCAGCGACCGACCGAGCGGGATCTCCCAGGTGATCTCGCCGTTCGGGAACAGGCCGGCGAGGCCGATAGGCCGAGACCCGAGCTCGGATACGATCTCGCGATCGAGGATCCTACGGTCTCCCGTCCGGACCCCACTCTCTCACATTCCAAACAGACAAGGGTCCTTGACGTATAGCTCGAGCCGGTGCCGCTCCCCCAGTCGATGCGGATGCGCAGGGTCGGGGTGACGGGGATCTGCCCCGGAGGACCATCCCGGCCCGGCCCCGGGCTCATCGTTCGAATCGGTGGCGCTCCAACTCCTCGCGGCGGCGCATCTCCTCGTCGCGCAGGCGCATCTGGATGTCCTTCACGCTGTCGTTGGTCGACTGCACCTTCTCCTCGATGCGCGAGAGGTGCGTGTTGAGCAACCAGGTCCGGTCGTCGAGCTTCGACAGCCAGGTGACGAAGCCGCCGACGATCACGACCGCGATTGTCACCAAGAGTCCGATGGTCCATTGCATGGCCTTTGACGAACCGTTCGACGTTCCCGTCATGAAAGCTCCGCTAGAGTGATGGGTGTTTCAGACGCCGCTTCTAGACGAGCGAATTGCCCTTGCCCGCCTGGTCACGCGACCTTGCGGAAGACGATCTCGGCGTAGACCTCGAGGTCGCCAAAGTTTGCCGGGACACCCAAACCCCATGTGCCACCGTTGCCACCCTGCACGCGGTATTGAAACTCCAGGCTCTTCTCCGCATCCAGCGTAAAGCGGCCACGGAGCAGCGTCGGCACACCATCGATGACTTCGCCGGGAAGCGCCGACCCCGCGCTTCTCGTCGTGCTGGAGCTACCGACTAGCACGGTCGCCGCGTCGGTGGTGTTGAACAGGCGGATGCGCACCCTACCCATACGATAGAACTGCCGGTAAGCCTCCACATCATAGGTCCCGGCGGGCAGGGTGATAGCGTTGCTCGCGAGGGCCGCTCCCTGCGCCTCGTTGAGCAGCACGTCGTCAAGCGGCCCGGTGGTCCAGATCCCCGTCGTCGGCACCCCGCCGGGCGTGCCGCTCGGCGCCGTATGGCGCACGTGAAACAGCGCGGCCGCCGGGAAGACGCGCCAGCTCCGGCCGATTTCGTACCAGCCGGCGTCATGCTCCCCGTCCGCCGCCTCCCGCCTCTCCAGCCAAATTGACTTATCCAGGTCATCGAGAACGACGTCTTTGTTCTCGTCCAGATAGATGTTCCCGCCAGCATGCTGGAGCGTCGGCACTTGGCCGGATGTCTTGGCCTTGACCTTGATGACGCTGCCGACCGAGTGATTGGTGACGGCAATCGTGTCGAGATTGTCGGCTGAAGCCCCACCCCGGTTGTTGATGAAGATACTGCTCTTAGTTGGCGCAATCTGGCCCCCCGCGTCGATCGTCAGCACCTCACTTTGCAGCACGAAGGGCGCACCCACGATGAAGTCGCTGTTGAACGTCGCGTCCGCTGAGAAGGTGTTGGCGCCGCTGTGGGTATTCGCTCCGTTCAACAGCGGAATCGTCGCACCGCTAGTACCAATGTTCTCCACGACCGCTGAGCCGAGCATTAGCAGGTTGCGCGCTTCCAACTCGCTGTTGAGGTTAACCCATTCCTCGCCGAACTGTGAGGTCTGCACCGTATCGGGCACCGTGCCCGTGGCAAGGATGACCCCCTGCTCATCGGAGGCGACGGTAAGCTGCCGGTTCTTTCCGCCCACCAGATTGAGGTTCAGCCCCGTCGCCTGGCTGCCCTTAGCGACCTTGAGCGACCGCGCAATATCGGCCTCTAGCTCCTGCAACCGAGCAGTGATGATGTCGAGCCGCCGCTCCAACGGTTCCGCCGCCAGCACGCCGCCATCCACCAGGTCGTCGGGCTGCTGATCGGATGATACGCGCCGAACGACAAGGCGCTCAGCTGCGGTTGGAGCAACCGTCATGGTAACCGTGCCGGTGGCGCCGTTGCCGCCCGCGACGCTGTAGTCCGCGCCGAGGCTCTTCAGCTTTTCTGCGCCCGTCTCCCGGGTCACGACGATCACCTCGAGATCGTTCAGATCGTGAAACTCGAAGGTCACCGCAAAGTCTCTGGCGACGCCGTCGCCGTCATAGCGCAGGCTCGTATGTGTCGTGCCGAGGGTCATTAGAAATCTACTTATTGTTGAAAATCTGTTGGCTCTAATGGAAAAAGAGGCGCTGGCTCTTTACCGCCACCCGACAGCGAGGATGTGCCCTGCAGCTATGTTGCTGGACAGAAACTTGATTCGAACTCCACTGATAGCCTTATTAGCTTTCCGAAAGCCCTGTCCCGTCCAGGTCGTGTGCGTTGCAAAGGTATCGCCATATCCCAAGCTCCAGTGAACAGACCCATTTGTCGTGATATCGCCAGGCGCTGGAACCAAAAGTGTTGCAATCGAGCGACGGCTGCTTGACTCCATAGAGAAGCCACCTGAGAGCCGTATACTAGCGTCGGCATCGCCTCGCCTCGTGTCAGGGGTAACCCGGGCCGCAAGAGCAATCCAACCATATTCAGATGCTCCGATATCAAAGCTTGTGCCATCAGTCGAAAGAAGGAGTTCGAGACTGTCGTCGACATCGGGAGCGATGCCACGGACAGCAATTTCTATTTTTGTATAAGCATCAGAATTGTTCCAGAATATGTCGTGTTGAGCCTTGTTGCTGGAGATTGTCGTGTCATCCAGCGTGACAGCTATGAGCTCCGCAGGCTCTCGAACAGGACTCCGCCCAATCTCATACCACCCGGCACCCTGCCCACCACTGCTGCGGCGCTGCAGCCAGATCGTCTTGTCTCGATCGTCGAGAGGGACATCGCGGTTGTCGGCCAGGTAAATGTTGCCGCTGCCGGGCGCGTCGTGTCGCAGGGTCGGCACCTGGCCGGCCGTGCTGGCGCGCAGCTCGAGGATACTGCCAAAAGGATGGTTGGCGACCGCTATGACGTCCAGATTGTCGGCCGCGGCAGCCTCGAAGTTACCGATCAGAACATGGCTTTTGGTCGGTGCGATGGTGCCGCTACCGTCAATGCTCAGAGACTCGCTGGTCAGCACGAAAGGCGCGCCGATAAGGACGTCGCTCCCAAAGGCGGCATCGCCTGCAAAGCTTGCCGTGCCGCTGTAGGTGTTGTTTCCGTTCAACAGCGGAATGGTGGCACCACTGGTCCCGACGTTCTCCACGGACGCCGAGCCGAGCATCAGCCGGTTGCGCGCTTCCAACTCGCTGTTGAGGTTGACCCACTCTTCGCCGAACTGTGAGGTTTGCACCGTATCCGGCACCGTGCCCGTGGCAAGGATAACCCCCTGCTCGTCGGAAGCGACGGTAAGTTGCCGGCTCTTTCCGCCCACCAGATTGAGGTCCAGGCCCGTCGCCTGGCTGCCTTTGGCGACCTTGAGGCTGCGGGCGATATCCGTCTCCAGCTCCTGCAGACGCGCCGTGATGATGTCGAGCCGCCGCTCTAGTGGTTCCGCGGCCAGCGCCCCACCGTCGACCAGATCGTCCGGCTGGAGGTCCGAGGATACCCGACGGATGAGCACGCGCTCACCCACTGCCGGAGGCGGCGTCGGTTCGATGAAATGGATCTGCCCCAGCTCCCCATCGCCGCCCTCGATCTGATAGTGGAAGCCTTGTGTCTGCACGCGCTCTGCGCCCGTGTCCGCGGTGACCAGGATGACTTCCAAGTCGCTGGCGGCATGGAACTCGAAGGTCACGTCGAACGTTCTGTTTGTGCCGTTGCCGTTGTAGCTGACGTCACTATGCGTAGTTCCGAGGGTCATGGGCACAGTGCTCCCGTGAATTAAGAAGAAGCCCCGCGCGAAGGCGGGGCGGCCTGTTCATCAAGCTGTGCCGCAATCGGGGGTCGTTTCGTCACCCGACGCGGCTGGGTGTGAAGAAGAAGTCCTGCCGCTCGGCCTCGCGGGCGCGGCGGGCCAAGCGCTGGCGCACGCCGGGCGAGGCGGCCTCCAAGACGTGCTGCAGAAAGAGGTTGTCGAGCCCGAAACGGGCGAAGAAGACAGTTGCGAAGTCCTCGCGCTCCAGCAGCGCGGCCAGAGCATCCGCCGCCGCCGCCTCGCTGTTGCGCAGCCTGCGCGCAAACTCGGGCAGATCGGCGATGCCGCTGTCCTGCAGCACCGGGCCGGCCAAAGCCGCAAGCGGACGGCCGTCCAGGCGCCGAGCGATAAGGTCGAGCAGGAAATCGCTATAGAGACCGAGCCCGCCGCCTTGGGTCATGGCGTCCCGCCAGGCCTGGCGCCAGGCCGCGTCGTCGCGCTGACGCCGCCCGTCTTCGCCGCTCCCGTCACCGATTTCCTCGGCGATCTCTGGCGCGCGCTTGGCGCCGTGGCCAAAGAGCGCGCTCCACATGAGCAGTTGGGCGAGCCCCAGGATCTCGCCATGGCCGTTGGTCAGCGCTTTGGCCACCTCGTTGTCGCCCTGACGCAGGATGGCCTGGCCTTCGCGGTTCTGGGAAGCGGCCAGCGGAAAGACCGCGAAACGCTCACTGTAGCGCAGCAGCACCAGCTCCGCTCCACCCAGCAGAGTGCCAATGGCGGAGAGCGGCGCCAGCGGCCGCGGTGCCTCGGCGTCCTCGAAGAGCGCCAGGGCTGAGCGCTCGGTGAGATAGTCGGAGAGCTTCCGACCCAGCTCGCTCTCTGGCCCGTCCGGCACAGCCTCCGGCGTCACGTAGTCGCGGCCGTCGGCCAGACGCCGGGCCGACTTGCGCAGGGTCGGCCAATCTTCGGCGCCGATCTCGTGGAAGCCGAGCTCGCTCTGCAAGGCCGGCTCCAGTGCATCGAACTCCAGTGTCTTGTTGCGCGCCAGGCGATGGCTCACGGCCTGAGCCACGGCCCCGCGCAGGCTTTCGTCCCACCAAGCACCGCCGTCGAGCTTCAGCCGATAGCGCAGCAGTCGCCCGGCGGTGCCGGGGTAGCCGTCGGCGGCCTCGGACCGCGCCAGGATGCTGCGGACCATGGCCTCGTGAAAGACGCTCAGCATGGCCGCCAGTTCCTGCCGCGCCTCTCGTGTGCGGCGGCTGGCGATCAATTTGGTCAGGTCGCGCTCCAGCTCGCTGAGCAAACCGCGGCTCTGTGCGCCCGCCCTGCGCGTTTCCAAGCGAGCAGCTCCATCCGGCGCCTGGGTGATGCGCCCGGCCATCAGGCTTCCGATGCGGGAGAAGGCGCGTTGGGCTTCGGCCCCGGCGGCGACTCGCGCGGCGATGCCGTCGGCCGGCAGGCTCATGCTGCCGTCGAGCCTGGCCAAAGCGACTTTCAGACTCAGCCGCGCTTTGCGCCGGCCTTTGGTGTCGGCGGTCAGGTCTTGCAGAGCCTTATCAAGACTCTCCTGAGGATTGGGGCCTAGCGCTCGCATCAGGCCAGTGGTGCGGCCCAGACGCTCCAGGCCGAAAAGCAGCGCTTCGTTCAAGGTGCCGGCGCCGAAGCGTTCCAGGTAGTCGAACCAGGCATCGGCGCTCTTGAAATGCAGCAAGCGGTCGTTGGTCAGTAGGCGGGCGACGGCCTGCATCCAGGCGCGCGCGCGCTCGCCGTCTTCGTCTCCGCCCATCTCATCCAGCGCGATGGGCCGCAGGGACGCGCCGAGCAGCAGGTGCTGTGCGCCGCGCGACAGGGCGTCATAGACCCGGCGCAGGTAACGCTCCCGGTCGCGCACGCCCTCGAAGGTCCGCTCGTCCAGGCGCTCGGCGAGAAAGTCGCGCCAAGCGCGGAAGCCGGCGAAGCGGATGCGGTCGGCATCGTGGCTCTGGCGCAGGACATAGCCTGGCAAGGGCTTGACCCAGGCGCCGGCGGCCTCCGCCTCAAGGCGCGCGGCACGATCGTACTTGGCGAGGATCTTGGACAGCGCCGCCACCTCGCCCGGGCCGATCACCGTCGTGCCGCCGTGTGCGGCACTGCTGCCCGTGGCGTTCTCACGTGCGGTGTCGGTGCGCGCTATATCGGGGCGTGCGGCGTTATCGCTCGGGCTCGCGCCATTCGCAGCAGGGACTGGCGCTTGCGGGCTAGCCGGCTGTCGTTGGGGCAGCTCCGAATCAGCCGGCGCAGCGGCTCCCGGTTCGACCGACGATACCTCTCGCGTCTGTCTCGCGCTTCGATCGCGCGCTTTGGCCGCCCCGGTCTTCTTGCCCTCCTCCAAGTCCCAAAGCGCGCGGACCACGCGGCGCTCCAGGTGGCCGTAGTTCAGCTCGGGGATCAGGTCGGCGCGCTGCAAATCGGCGAGAAGGCCGCCGAGATACTTGGCGGCGAGGCCCTGAGCCTGCGCCGCGGCTGAAACGGTTGCACCTTCGTCGACAGCGCCGGCATCGAGCAGCCAGGCTTCGAGACCGCGCCGCGGATCGCCAGCATGATGCGCCTGCAGGAAAGCCGAGAGCGCCTCGCGCCGCTGCCGAGTCAGCGCCGCGTTGCGCCGAGCGACCTTGGCAGCCTCCACCTCTTCCCGCGCCATCTCCTCCGCCGCCGCAGCGAAACCCGCCTCGCCCAACAGCCCGCGCGCCTGCTTGACGGCGGCGCGGCGTCGCAGCTCGGCCTCGAGCCGCCCCGGGGTGACGTGCAGCGACTCCGCCTCCGCCTCGCCTGAGCTATCGCCGGAGGTACTGCCCCCGTCAGCGCCCCTACGTATTTGATCGAGAAACCGTTGAAGGCTCATGCGCATGCTTCCTCAAAATAAAAAAAACCCGCTCGCGGGCGGGGACGACAACCTAGGAAAAACTATCAAAGCCACGGCGAGGCTAAATCGAGTGAAAGGCCGTGATTGCGTCTGAGACTAGAGTGCGGGACGGCAGCGAACGTAAAGCCAACCGAGCGAAATCACACCGAGTAGCTAGTCAATATGCTGGAACAGAGGGATACGAACGGAAACCACCCAAGACTGCAGTCATTGACAGGCAACATTAGTCTTCACACGAACACGCTCGGAAAATGGAGGAGCTTCATCCACCAAGACAGAGCTTCTGAGAGCTCGAACCATGAATGCGGCGATCTCGTCACCGATCTCTTCCTTCGCTCTTTCACAGGCTTGCAGGCTTTCAAAGTTCATCTGATGACGTAAAGTGTCGTAGGGCTCCCATTCGTCGTTACCGAAGTAATTCATCAACAACACCGCAGTGACGATCAGTTCAGCCCCCATGTCGCCTCTCTACTTTCCTTGATTCGATACGATGGCACCATTGCCGCCGACCAGCACTGTTATGCCAAACAAGCGCTTCGCTGCCCTAGAACTTGAAGGGCTCGGCGGCTGGCAGGCATAAACGGTCCAGTTGGACCAGCATATCACTGGGTGCCACGTCCAACTTTGCAGCCCAGAAATCTGTCAGCGCCTGAACGTAGAGTTCAAAACTGTCACTTATCGTCAGCGCAAGTGATGCTTCGCATGCTTTCATCGTCCAGACAAACGTCGAATGCGTCAGCCGCGCGACCTCTTGCACGGCAGGAGTCCCGTTCACTACGCTCTGAATATAGAGCGAAGCCATCGTAATAGACTCAGCCCCTAGAACTACGTCAGCATCCATACGTCTCGTTGTAATCCGTTCAGTAAAATCTTGCCAACAACCAAAAGGTGTATTTTTGGGCTAACATGAAGCGCTGGGGGCACAGTCTGGCAGAGGATGACATACACTCAATGGAGGCCCGTGGTGGGCGGAACGAGATTCTCCGCTCGTTCGGGCCCCACTTTGGGCTGTCAAGCGAACCTCCCCTCACGGGCCATCTCTTCTGCCACTGCGGTGAATTTCGCCGCGCTCAACAGCCCACGCACCAGCTCGAAAAGGAGAAACACCGCTCGGAGGCGGATTTCGTTTGAAGCGGTTCGGGAACGTGTTGCTCAGTAAGCTACCAATAGACCTCCAAGACGCCCTGCTCAGTCGAGGGCTGATGAGGCTCTTGGCTTGTCGACTACCGCATCCAACTCCCTAGCTGCGTTTTCATCAACGGAGATTGAATCGACCGATTCAAACTCACGTAGCAGCGTATTGCGTGTCTCGTCGGCAAACTCAGCCGTCGGACTACTGGCTACGCCTATAGCTGCGTTCTTGACTGCTCCTTCTCCAATCTCCCCCAGCGCATCTTCAATTGTAAACGCTCTGCCCGTAGCGTCCGAAGTTGCTATTGTTTTCCCTCTCGGAGACGATTGCTGGCCGCTGGTGGCTTCTAGTGCTTCTGAGGTCAACTTCGAACGTGTTGGCGCATCAATCATTGCGTCACTGCTTGTCGACGAGCCAATGGGCGATCCGCTCTCCAACTGCTGCGTTGGACTCTTTCTCCGATTACCTCGGGGCGCGCCTTCCATGAATTCTGCGATCCACACCAGGGTAGAATTAAGCCGCATCTCACCGTTTATGAGATCAAAGGTTGCGGTCTCAATAGCCCAAATCTGGGTTATCGGCGAAAGCTCTCGAACTGAGAACGGAGTCTGATTTGTTCCTCGATTGCTCTTAATGTCTGTAGCGGTGGACGCTTCATTTCTCCGACTGCTTTGCACAGCTTTGCCGCTGTCGGCTTTAGCGTGGCCTACTTTGACTCGAGAATTGTTGCTGGCGGCTCGTGGATCGGCAACGCTGACAACCGGTTCCCCGTCTAGAACTTCATCTAGCGCCCCCGCCTTCAGTGCGTCGAAGATATGGTCGAACATCACACCAAGCCCGGCATCGACAAGAATATCGCGCCAAAACTCATAGTCGCTGCGGCCTTGGCCTTCCGACTCCAATTGGAGTTCGACGATACCCTCCGTCGCCAACGTCTCGGCGGCATTTCGGAAAACGATGTTCTGAACTACGCGCGAAAAGACTTCAGCAGACCTTTCGCCAATTTCAGATCCAAATGCCTTTCTAAAAACCGGACTGGCAAACTTGGCAACCCGCGCCGGCCACCCGAAGAAAGTAAGGAAGAGATTGACGGGCTCGACGGTTGTTGAGGCGGCCCCTAGACCAGCTCCCAGATTCTCTACGAAAACGTTCGCTGGCCTTAGTAACATTGCCTGCCTAAAGCGGCGTCTTTGTTCCCGCTCAATTCGAGTGTTGAGATATGCCTCAGATACGGGCCCGTCGACCGTCACGCCCCAAGGTTCACCGCGAGCATTGGCTGTATCTGCAGTTAGAAAGTCTCTCCCAAAAACGTTGGCTCGTTTGTCGATAAACGCCCGTAAAACACTGCCGCTTACGGTGTGATACCAACTCTCGATGATGCTGTTACCAATGAAGGCCCTCAGTGAAGCAGGAAGCTGGGAAATGCCTCGATTGCCGGCAATTCCGAACTCAAGGTCCTTCTCTGAGCAGGATAGCAAGCCAGTCATTGTTGGGGAGCCCGCCCGGCTGACGACTGCGCTTGCAGCCCCTCAACTTCCAGAGTCTGGAAGTTGCCGGCTACCGCCTCAGCATCAGCCGCTTCAACTATCGACGTGTTTGACACACCCCGTCCCGCGGTCCGCCGAAAACGGTAACGGCGCCGCTCTTCGGCCCGCGTTCGAATCTCATCCCAGGTGAAGGTAACGAAGCGGCCATCTTTGTATCTGACCGGCCGCCCACCACCGTCAACCAGTTGGACGCCGTTACAGGTGGTGCGCCAGCGGCCATGCCCCCGCACATGGTCGGCGTAGAGCATCTCCATTTGAGGGTCTGTCAAATCGAAATTAAAATCGTTGACCACTCCGGCATAAGAAAATCCGATTACATCCTCGTCCACTGCCGCAATCTCAAACTCCAGCGCGCGATTGATTCCGCCTATTCCTCCCAATCCTTTAAAATCCTCGACCACATCCTTCGGGGCCAACGCGCCATTATTCGTAACATCAAAAGGAAACACTGCTTGAAGGGCATCAGCGGTTGGACTGTCGTCAAAGCTCCAGTCAAGCGCAAATTGCCAACCCAACAGTAACGCAATTTTCAAACGCAGCGCCCCTTCATCGCCACGCCCCATCGCCTCAAACGCATCAATGAACCGTTGGGCTCCAGCGCGAATAGTCTCATCTAGACTAGAGAAAGTGTGTAAGTCACCTGGGAGCCCTTGGTGAACTGGCCCATCGTACCAGGGAAGCCCCCTGTAAGTAGACTCAACTTCTCGCTGTAGGTCGTCGAGACGCTTTCCCTTAGCCTTCTGCCATACTTCTAGTGCTGCTTCACTGGCACCGTTGAGGGCCAGTAGCGCTGTACCCTTTTGGTCCAAGGTCAAACCGCTCGCGACAATCTCGTTGAGCACACGGTCGGCAAATGGACCGTAAAACTCGTCGATGTGCCGCCACCAGGCGACCTGCCCCTCGAAATCCAGGGAAGCGAGTTCCCTTGCCTTCTTGGCGGCATCCGGCTTGGTCAAAACCCGATTGCCAATATCGGTGCCCTTGATCTCCGTCTGCCGCGCGTCGGATACCCCAACTGCATACAGCGTTGCTCGCGCAGCCTCCTGCCGCGCCTGCTTTCGCTCCTCGGGCGAAAGGTCCGGTCTGTTCGCATAGGCGCGTGCCGCCTCCGCTTTCGCATCGATTTCCCGGATATCCTTGTCGTGAGCCCGCAGGTGCTGCTTCGAGTCGTTCTCCAAACTGCGCTCGATCTCGGCGACGGCGCGGCGGACGGCGTTGGCCGCTTCGCTGTCCGGCGGAGCGGCAACACCGCGCACCGGGTCCTGCGGCCGTTCGCCTTGAAAGTCAGGGCCTCGCTCGCGCCCGATGACTTGGTCGCGTTCTTCCTGCGTGAGCTGCGCAAGTGTATCCGGATCCACACCGCTGTCGGATTCGAGACCGGGCGCGCGCGTGAGTTCGCCCTCAGACGGGGCTTCGTCTCGCTCACTCCGAGGGCCCGTCGATGCCGCTTCACGGTTTACCGTGCGCTCGGCTGAGTCTTCGGCGGCGGGAACATCGTCGGCGACCACCTCGGCCACGCCATTTCGCCCACCGGCCGCTTCGGCTGCTTCTCTGCGTGTCTCGGCAGGTGCGTTCGCTAGCTCATTGAATTTCTCAGCAACGGCCAATTCCTCTTCCAACAGCCGCGCTTTCCGTTCGCCGACCTCGCCGGGGAAGATCTCGCGCAGGGCGTCCGGCGTGATGCGCGGGTCGCCACCTTCGCCGGCTCGCAGGCGTTGCAGTTCCAGCCGCTGGCGGGTGTCGGCATGGGCCTGCCGCTCCATCAGGGCGGCGCGCTGGCGCTGCCCGACCTCGGCGGCGGTCTGCACGGCCAGCGTCTCCATCTCCTCCGGCGGAACGATGCCTTCGAAGCGCCCAGCCTGCATCTCGTGCAGCAGGGCCTCGGGGTTCGGGCCGGCCAGCCGTGCCTGACGGTAGCTGGTGAAGATGGCACGCCGTGCCGCCAGCACCTCCTCTTCGATCAGATCGGGGCGTAAGCCGCTCGCCCGAATCATCTCTTCCATTTTCTGGAAGGCATAATCCAGCCTCGCCGGTTCCTGCCCAACAAGCTTAAGATAATCCTGGCGGGTGTTCGTAATCCCTTGCCGAATGGCAAGGATGCCGCGGTCGCGCTCAACGGCGTAGGCTTCGTTGTAGGACTCGGCCCGATGCGCTTCCACGTCGGTGCTGAAAAGCGGTCGAAGCTCCGGCGCAACACGATCGATGATCTCTTCGGCACGGCGGTCATAGTCTTCCAGCCAAGCCTGGGCGAAGCCGCTGGCGTCGCCATCGCCGAGCGCTTCGACAGCCTGAGCGAAAGCCTCCGAATTCTGCCGCAGGAAGCGGGCAAACTCTCGGCTCGCCGCCTGAAAGTTCTTTCGCTGCCCGACGCTCTCCGGCCTGGCAGGCTCCAGCTCCGCCGCAGGCTGCGCGACGGGCCCGAACTGCAGCCGCGTGTCCTCTGCCTCCCGATCCTTGGGCGGACCGGGGCGCAGACGGTTGAAGGTGCGGGGCTCGGCCACCTCGGCATCGAGATCGCCACGCAGGTCCGGGCCACGCCCGGGCTGAACCCGCGGCTCCCGCAGATCGGGCCCTCGCCCGGGTTGAACGGCCGCCTTCCGTGATTCGCTTACGATCGGCCCCAGCGCATCGCGCTCCTCAGGAGGGCCTGCGCGCAGGCGGCTGGGCCGCGCGCCGGCGGCAACGACTTTCGGCATGGCTTCGCCTCCCTACTCAACCTCGACCTTTGGGACCAGCTGCCCAGCGACTTCGGTGCCGCCGGTCAGGAGCGCGGCACACGCCTTGCAGCGGACGTACGGCCCCTCTCTGCGCCGCTCCGTATCCGGTCGGGAAGGCGCCGAAGGCTCATGCGCATGCCGCCTTGGAAACAAAAAACCCCGCTCGAAGGCGGGGGTGGTTGGACATTTGAAGCTAAAGCCAGAGTCCGCGACCGTAAAAGACGAGCAAGAGTAGGTTTTGATTTGCAGTGCCAGGCAGTTACTCGGTTTCGTCGAAGCACTCTGCGTCCCATACCAGGCGAATATCGCCGGGACGAAGATGCTCCTTTAAGGCGTTGCTCCAGTAGTCGTTTAGTTCATCCAGGAGGTAATCGGCAATGTCGTCGGCGTGCCTGTCCTTGTACTTGTCACAGGCCTCCATGCTCTCAAAGAACCTCTGATGATAGAGAGTGTCTTGATTTGTCCAAACGGGCTGCCCGTTGGACAGGCCCGGCAAATAAAGCATCGCAAACACAATAAGTGAGTAATCCACGCCGACTAGTCCGTTCCGTCAAGTGCCGGGGCGCTGCTCTCAGCGTTCGGCTCTGGTGGAATTTCGGCGCATTCTACAGTGCTCTCTATCCGCAGCTCATGCCTCTCCACATCCAGCTCGTCGAGCCACCAGACACGAGCCGTCTCCTCCATAAACGCCAGATACCGCTGCGTAGAGTCTGCATCAGCTGCATCCTCGCAGATCTTGAGGCTGTCGAAGCTTCGGACTCTGTACAAGGAACCCACGTGTTGCCAACTTTCTGCACTTCCGGAAGCAGCCGAAGTGTAGATTTCCAGGACCATATACATTTCGCCAATCATATCGCTCGTCTAGCGCACATATTGATGAAAAGACAACAGTCTAGGGTTACTCAATCCGAACTCACGCCCCACATCTCGGTTCCCTGCCAGCGAGTAGATGGTTCAGTTATCGGCCCTGCTTGACCAGCTGCGCGACTAACGAAATCTCTTCGTTCGACGCTATGTGGTCCTCTGCAAGCGCTCCGCTGTAAGCGCCCAGTAGTTGCATTCGGGCGCCCGGCGACATGCTCGCGAGCATTTCCACGGGTGAGGTTTGCGTACGAGTCTCTATGGCGCTTAGCTCGTCTTCATTGACGTTGGATCCACTGGGCGAGTTCTGGAGTCCCTGCTGCGGTTCGATCCTTGGAAACCTACCACGACCATGGCTCGGGTGACCTTGCCGAGGTACGGAGCCCCGCCCTTGCTCCAGATGCCCCTGTCTTGTGGAGCCGCGTTTGAAACGTCTGTTCGGGGGAACATCTGGAGACACAGAGCCACCCGACGGTTCCGACCTTTGCGAGCGCTCTTCGTCAGGAGTCAACTCATATCGTCCGTAGCTCGACGATCGATGGAGATGAAGTCCGAGGGTGCTTTATCGAATTCAGCTCCTTGGGATTCGATCTCTAGCCCCAAAACAGATGGCGCATCATCAGATGAAACTGTAGCGATCCTTGATGTTCGATCAATTGAGTGCTGAGAGCTACGCTCGCCGCTTCGTTCAAGGACCTGCAAGACTTCCAAGAGGTTCTCATTTGGCGGCAAACGGCTCTCGCTCAGCTCGGTGCTAACGCCATCGACCAGGAGCGTCTGAACCGGCAGCGGCAAACTTGCGAAACGTTCCGGCAAAGAAGCGTAACTCGTTGACCGGCTCGTCTTGGGTTGAATGCTCTCGAAACGCGCTTCTCGCATCGTGTCACCCGCCTCCAACGTTCCCTCGACCGACCGAGGGCTCGCTCCGGCTGCTCGGTGAAAGACCAATCAAATCGAGAAATGCGCCCCTGAGAATTGATTTGAAGAACGCCTGCGAGAATGGGTCGTGCGTTACGACAGGTGACGTCATGGCATCCGTCTGTAAGATCAACTCGGTCAAGAACGCATCCTTTGTGGACTCGGCAATTGCGGTTGCAATCCGTTCGGTGGCCGACTCCTGCCGTTCGTCACGCTCTTTCGACCGGCGCTGCTTTGAACCAGGCCGCCGCCCCTTCGATACGACGATATCCAGGGCACTGCCCTCGTTCCGGATAGCTTCGAAAGGCAGGCTAAGGGTGTCGACGAGTTCGCTGTCAGCGCGAACGCTGCGTGAGTGAAGCAGATCCAACCTGCCCTGCTGGGCACAGAGATGATCGACATAGCCCTCCGGTACAGACTGATCGATAACTATGTCTCTGCCGCAGTAATTCCGAACATCTTCTGGCTGGATCCTCCGAGGCCAATTTAGGAAGCCCTCAAGCCTTCCGTCTGCGCGCCTCTTAACCGTCAAATCAGGCAGATTGTGATACGCCAGGACAAGTTGATCGAGTCCCAAGGTCGACGTGAACTCTCGGCGTGTCAGCTCGACGCGCGCCATGAAGGCCTGCCCTGGTGGCGCCGAGAGTTCGTAGAGAGACTGCCGACCGCCAAGTCCTCTTTCGTTGTCCAAATCGGAGCAGAGCATAAACTGCGTCACGGTCTTGCCCCCCAGACCTGTTGTGCGAACGAAGATGAATCCCCCTGCCACGATTGGAGCTGTTCCCAAGTCACGGTAACAAGACTGCCGTCCTCACGTGCTACAGGACGGCCGCCCTGGTCGACCAACTGAACGCCATCGCAGGTATTGCGCCAGAAGCCGAAAGTTCGAACGTTGTCGGCGTACTGCTCGGCGATCTGTTCTTTATCCTGAACAGCTCCGACATCTGGAAACACATTGGCGACTGCGCGACTATGGTTGCTTGCTGTTATGTCTCGCTTGACCGCGCTCAGCAGTTGGTTCGCTTTGTCGGGATCTATTTCCGGGCGCAAGCCATTGTCACGCCCAACGGACAGCAGAACCCTGTCATGGTCATTCAGCCGTCCGAAGGGGAAGATGGCTTCAACTGCAAGGCGGGCGATTCGATCCGCATTGACGGCACTACCGCCGCTGCCCTGGCTAACAAACTTCTGCAACGCGAAGAGGATTGCCGCCTGGAGGCGAGCCTCGCTCTCCCGCGTTTGGCGGTTGGCGTGGAAAATCGAGCGAAACTCCTCGCTCCGCTGACGCACCCGACTTTCAATGCCACGCGCAACGGTCTTGCCGAGTTCTATATCACCGCCGAACAGCTTGCCGATCTCTGCAAAGAGCTCGCTCCGGTCCTTCGACAAAGCTTGCCGCAAATCGTCCGCGGCCGGATAGTTGCCGCTGTTCCAAAGGTGCGCAACGACCCCAAGGGCATCGGGAAGGCCCGCTTGCATCAGCTCATCGAGCGAACGGTCGGCATGTCGGCCTTGGCGGCTCATGAAGTTCCACAGGCGATCGACCCGCTGTAACATCGGCAATGCTTCGAGCTCAGCCAAGGTGGCCGTCACTATTTCGTTGCTGAGTACACGGCTTCCTTCGCTCGTGCCCTTGAGAGCCTTCTGCATCTCCAAGCAGAGATCAATGGCGTGCTCGTTCAAACGGACCTGCTCGCTGAAACCAGTTGCCTGCTCCGCCGCCAGCGCCGCCTCGCTGCAACGTCCCGGAAGCTTCATGATATGGCCAACTGGATCACTCTCCAGGCTCACCCGGTTGTCGTTGATGCCGTGCTCTTCAGGGCCCTTCTCGGGATTGGCGCGCTGCTGCCCCGCCGCGGCGCTTTCATCGCTTTCTTGACGGTTGGTATCGAGCTCAGCACCACTCGCTTCGTCAGCTCGTGTGTCGGCGCCCTCGCCAACTTGGAGGCGGTCGCTTGTCGCACCACCGGCGAGCGTTTCGTCACCCTGACTGCTTGCAAGCGTTTCGTCCGGCGCCTCTCTTGTGCCGCTGCCACTTTCGAACACGCCGAATGCCGCTTCGATCTCGGCCGGCGTCATGAGCGCTGTTTGCGCACGAACCTCGGCGCGTCTGCGCTCAGACTCCAACTGCCGCGCTTTCCGTTCGCCGACCTCGCCGGGGAAGATCTCGCGCAGGGTGTCCGGCGTGATGTGCGGGTCGCCGTCTTCGCCGGCCCGCAGGCGTTGCAGTTCGAACCGCTGGCGGGTGTCGGCATCGACCTGCCGCTCCATCAGAGCGGCGCGCTGGCGCTGCCCGACCTCGGCGGTGGTCTGCACGACCAGCGCCGCCAATTCCTCCGGCGGAACGATGCCTTCGAAGCGCCCGGCCTCCATCTCGCGCAGCAGGGCCTCGGGGTTCGGCCCGGCCAGCCGCGCCTGGCGGTAGCTCTTGAAGATGGCACGCCGTGCCGCCAGCATCTCCTCTTCGATCAGATCGGGGCGCAGGCCGCTCGCCCGAATCATCTCTTCCATTTTCTGGAAAGCATAATCCAGCCTGGCCGGTTCCTGCCCGACAAGCTCGAGGTACTCCTGGCGGGTGCTCGTAATCCCTCGCCGAATGGCAAGGATGCCACGGTCGCGCTCAACGGCGTAGGCTTCGTTGTAGTACTCGGCCCGATGCGCCTCGAAGTCGGTGCTTAGGAGCGGCCGAAGCTCCGGCGCGACAAGGTTTAAGGCCTCTTCGGCGCGGCGGTCATAGTCTTCCAGCCAAGCCTGGGCGAAGCCGCTGGCATCGCTATCGCCGAGCGCCTCGACAGCCTGAGCGAAGGCCTCCGAATTCTGCCGCAGGAAGCGGGCAAACTCCTGGCTCGCCGCCTGAAAGTTCTTTCTCTGCCCGACGCTCTCCGGCCTGGCAGGCTCCAGCTCCGCTGCAGGCTGCGCGACGGGCCCGAACTGCAGCCGCGTGTCCTCTGCCTCCCGATCCTTGGGCGGGCCGGGGCGCAGACGGTTGCGGGTGCGAGGCTCGGCCGCTTCCGCATCGAGGTCGCCGCGCAGGTCCGGGCCGCGCCCGGGTTGAACCCGCGGCTCCCGTAGGTCGGGACCGCGCCCTGGTTGAACGGCCGCCTTCCGTGATTCGGCGACGATCGGCCCCAGCGCATCGCGATCCTCAGGAGGGCCTGCGCGCAGGCGGCTGGGCCGCGCGCCGGCGGTCATAACTTTCGGCATGGCTTCACCTCCCTACCCGCCCTCGTCCTTTGGGACCAATTGCCCGGCGATCTTGGTGCCGCCGGTCAGAAGAGCGGTGCCGGCTTTGAAGATGCCGTCGCTGCGAGCCTGGCGGCCGCGGAAGCGCGCCAAAGCCGCATCGTTCTCGAAATTCTGCGCACCGATTTCGCTTCGGAAACGGATCGCCTGCAGCGCCAATTCGTCCTGCTTGGCGCTGTCGGCCAAGAGGTCGATAGGCTGACCGGTCAGTGCTGTGCCTTGACTGCCGAGCTGGGCCACCTGCTGCCCGAAGGCACGGCGTTGCTCGCTGCGTTCTTGGGCAACTTCGAACTGTGCGACGTTGCGTTGCGCTTGCGCCTGCTGCTCGGCCGCTTGGGCTTGAGCCTTCGCCGCCGCATCGGCGGCGTTGCCTTCGCGGATCGCGCCGATGGCACTCATGGCCGTGCTGGCCGCCGTCATGGCGACTACGGCAACGGGGTGACACATGCGTTTTCCTTCGTCCCTAGGGTTCAGGCTTCAGCCTGCGTTGCTGGTGATCTGCATGGCGTAGCTCGCCACGGTCATGGGGGCGGCGCCCACCGGCTCGAAGCGCACGATCAGATCTTCATCGGTGAAGCCCTGAGGAGCGCCATAGCTTTTGAGCCCGGTGAAGAGCGGGGCGGAGCTGCCGAGCGGATCGCTCGTCTTGCGAAACTGCGCCTCCAGCATCTCACCGGGCCGGCCGTAGCGGGCCAGCAATGTGTCGACAAAGCGGATGCCGATGCGGTGTCCGGCCTTGGGAAGACCCATGCTGGGGCCGGATTGGTTGCCGGGCTCGAGCGGTAGGGTTTCGATGGCGCTTAGCGGTGCGTAGTCGAGGCCGACGATCACCTTGGATGCAGCCCGGTCGATGGTGAGGCTGCCGTCGTTCGCCACCGTCACGTCGGGTTGCAGGGCACCGTCCGCCCAGACACCCACGGCCTCTCCCGCCAAGTGCCCGGCCCCTACGAAGTTGGTCTTCAGACCACCTTCGTACTTGATCGCGCTGTCCAGGAAGACGGCATCGACCTTATCGTCCGGGCTTGCGGGCCGGTATTCGCTCGACAGCACCTCGACGTAGCGTTTGATGAGGCCGTTAACTCTGCGCTCGACAATCAACCAGACGTCGTCCTGATCGGGCTCGGGTGTGACCGCAACCGACAGAACCTTCACCTCGCTTCCGCCCAAAGGGTGGCGATGCCAAGCCGTCACCTCCTGCTCACGCAGCAGTGTGAAACCGAGCAGACTGCCGTTGCTGTCGACCGCCCAGAGGATCGACCAGGGCTGCCGCTGATAGGCCAGGCGTCGGAAACCCGCCTCGGTCATGTGGCTCGCCAGTGCATTCATGTCCGGGCTCTTGAAGCCATCGGCCTGAATGCTGAATGCCATCTCGTGCAGCTTACGCCCCGCGCGCTGCACGAAATAGACGGCCTGGTCGATCTTCACCGGGCGCACCTGGGCCGCGCCCGCGGATGTCGCCTTGACAGCCGTGACGTTCTCCGGCGTCAGCGCCTCGCCCAAGCTTGAGGCTTGCAGAATCCACTCGCCGCCTTCGGTCAGCACCCGCAAGGGGTCGGCCGACAGGATGGCGCGGATGGCATTCACCTGGTCATCGGCTAAGGTGCGGGTGATGGCGTTGTCGGCCAGGATGTCGCCGTTCTTTTCCGAGCCGTCGAACAGCTCTTTGTCTGGCCCGAAGCCGCCGACCACCGTGCTCCACACGGTCTGCGGCTCATGCGTCGTGCGTCCGGTCCAGAGGCGTTCTTCGTGGAACACACCGACCGCCGGCCAGCCTCTGCGGTCGCTCCAAGCGCCCTCGCTCCACTGTGCCGTGCCGTTGTCTGCACCGACGATGGGAAAGGGAATGCGCTCCAGTACATCCGCCTTGACGCTCTTGCCGCTGGTGAACTCGGTAATGCGGACAATGCCGAAGATGCCAGATTCGAAGGTCCAGTCCACGGCGCCGTCGGAGCGCGCGCCCTCTTCATGTATTGGCGCCTTGTTACCAGCGGTTCCGCCGGCCGCGGTGGTATAGAAGAGACTCTCATTGACCACACGCGCATTCGCGCCATAGGCCCTGCCGTTGTTCCAGGCCGCAATCCCGCTCAGGTCAGTAGCGCGCAGCTTGAAGAGTCCGCCAACGTTCTCTGCAGTAAAAACGTCCGTGTCGCCTATCACTGTGAGGGTGATGTCCTGCCCCTCAGCGGCAGATGCTTCGATCTTCAGGTTTTCATTGTCATTCTCCGGCAGGAATGGCCCACCCTCGAAGACCAGCTCTTCTATCGTCCAGTCTGTGTCACTGGTGCGCTTCACCTTCCGGGGCCGATAACCGGGGTGAAGGAGGTAGAGGATATCTGCGCTCTGTGTCCAATAGAGCTCATCCAGGTCGGCGGCGCCATACGGCGTGGCGATCTCCAGCGGATTGCCGCCGCCGACCACCTGCCCGCGATCGCGGAAGACACGGAAGTGGCTGTCTCCGAACTCCAGCATGTAAGCCTGCGTGGTCGAGAAGATGAAGGGGACGAGCACCGCTTCTGCATTGCCTTTGGTCTCGGCCAGAAAGATCGTCCCCGGACGTCGGGTTGCCGGCCCCTGTACGCTGGGGATGAAGTTCGAGACTAGGCGGCAGGCTGTGGAGTATTGGGCGACATCGCTGCGCCCGAGCATCTCCGGCGACCACTCGCCGCCACTGAAGGTGTATTGCTGAGATTGGATGCGCGGCATCTCGGGGGACTCCCTGCTACCAGCTCGCGCCGGTCAGGCGCGAGTCCACCCAGGTCGTCCCGTCTTCGAAGGGCTCAGGCGTGCCTTCCTGCGCGTCGATCGCTTTTGCCGCGTCCAAGCGCTCTTGATAGATGCGCGCCATCTGCTCGGCCAGCGCCGCGCTGCCGCTCGCCATGTAAGCCGCCTGCCAGGCAAGCCGCGCTTCCAGCGCCTTGACGGTCAGGGGATCCCAAAGCGCCGGATTGACGATGCGCCCGATGTAGCGGACGGGCAAAGGCGCCTCGAGGTCGGTCAGAAGGCGCCGGCCCGAGATCTCCCAGACGCCGGTGTCGTTCCGGCTGTCGTCGTCACCGACGGCCCAGACGCGCAGGCAGAACTCCGGCTTCGGGCCAGCCGGCAGCTCGTAGGCACGCCTGAAGCGGAAGGCCGGCGCCTCAGACGAAGCCGCGAGCTTGGCGCGCCGCATGGCGAAGTTCCATGGGTACTCGCGCAGCAGCGAATCCCGTTCCACATCGAAGTTGCGCTTGATGGCGTTGCCGACGTGGGAGGAGCTGTCGCTCAAGCTCGCGATGCCGTTGGACGCGATGAGATCCAAGGCGCCGTTGATGATGCTGTTGACGCTATAGGGCACTCCAACCTCCAAGATGAATGCATCGCCGATATCGCGGTAGTCCGGTGGCGTGGTAACCAAGCCCCAGGCTTGCGTTCTGGCGCGCGCTGTGACCGCGGCCCCTATGCCTGCGGTAGACTCAGGATCGCTTACAGCACCGGAAGCCTGCACCTGTGCAGCACCAGACGATGCCGCGGATGTTCCGGACACCCCATGCGCCCCAGAGGCCGCAACAGAGGCCGGACCAGTGGATGCTGTTGCCGTGCCGGTGACCGAGCCTCCGGTTTCGACAAAAGCGCCGGGTGTCCAGAAGGCGCCGGGGTTGTTCTGGTTGTTGAACTCCGTATCGAGAAAGGCCTTCGACCGTGCAACGCCGAGTTCGACAATGAAGAGGTTGTACGTCGCTGTGCCGCCGATCCATGTGTCGCCTAGCGTCCGGTTGCGCAGCCAGATTGAGGCCGAGTCGAGGGTGGTACTGAGGGCTAAGTTGTCGTTTGCGTAGAAGCGATACTCGTTAGCCGCATTGGTCGTTGACATCGTCCAAGCGAATCTAACGAAGGTCGTGTTGAATGGTGGAACAGAGACCGTGGTCGGTTGGTTGACATTGCGACCCACGTTCGTCCGAACAGTCCCTGCGGAGGCGTTCCACTGCTCCTCGGCGTGGGTGCTTGCCCCGAACCCGATGGGGCTACCGTTTGTTCGGTCGTACTTCACCCAAAGGCGGATAGTCGCCTCGTCTGCGTTTGGAGAAGCGGAAGGTAAGACGGTTTTCCAGTCCACCCCTGGACCGCCGGAGCTATTGGCCCAGCTGCCCTGCAGGGACTTCTGCCCGATCTTCGCGTCGTTGACGTAGACAAGAGGTTGATCTGGCTCTAAGTACTGAAAGGTGTTCGCAAAGACTCCGTCCACCCTGTTTTCCAGCGTGTCTTCAGGACGCCACGCGACGGCCTTATCCCCCCAGACCTCGTGGCGGCCGTAAGGTTCACCCGGAAGAGGCTGGCTCTCTAGCACGGCGCTGTCGAACCACACGCGCAGCGTCACAGCCCCGGCGTCGGACGGCTGAAACGTGGCGACCGGCCGCTCGCGCACCCAGAGCTCGCAGGTTCCGCCGCCAGGCAGCGGCGCCCATGACACGATGTCGAGCGCCATGCGGTTGTCGTTCGCATCTGAAACGACCAAGTCCGAACCATTTGCTGATGACCTACCTGCCGAGGTGTCAAGCGGGTTGTCCGCCGCCGCTAGCCCGGCGAAGGCCGCTTCGGTGATCAGCGCGACAAAGCCGGCATGCGGGCCACCGGTTACCTGGGCGGTCGCCACAGTCAGCGATATGTAGCCGGGATAGTCGGAAGGCCAGGCCATGGTGCGTTGATCTCAAGCCTACAGGTCGATCGCTTCGATGCCAGCAACCAACGCCTGCGTGCGGGCTAGCAATTCCGCTTTGACGGCGCGCACCTTCAGAACATGCTTCTCGGTATAGGTCCCGTCGTCCGCGTCGATGCGCCCACGCATCACGGCCACTTGTTGGTTGGTGGTGGCGACGAGCCGCTCCAATTGCGAGAGAGCACCGACAGCCTGCCCTTGGATACCCTTGATGTCGGCAGCGAAGTCGCGGCGGTTGTCATCCACGTCCGGGTCTTCGCCCGCCTGCGTAAACCTTGTGATCAATGTCGTGTCGACTGCCATCACTCACTCCGGGGGACGGTGAAAGTGAAAGAGGTGATCCGAACCGGGCCGCCGGCGGTGATCGTTATCGTGTTCAGAATCAGTTCCGCTGTACCGGGGGGATCCTGCCCAACGGCTCCATCAATGACTGCAGTGCCGTTACCATTGGTTATGCGAAACCAGGCCGCATCACCGCCCGCATCGGCCATCGCGTCTTCGATGGGAGGTGATACGTCGAGCACAGCCACGCCTGACGACGCAGCTCCGAACGCCGGATTGTTCAGAGAGATCGTGGCAAGCGAGCTTGTGCCGGGTGCGGTTTCCGGATTGGCTGGCTGCGTTCCGCCATAGATCGTCAGCGTACCCGCGCCGCCGGTGTTGATGCTGTTTACAATGGCATTGCATGCCGCATCAGCAGCCGCAGCGGTGATCTTGGTCGTCATCGCTCGACTCCCTACAACGTATCGATCGGTGCCTTGGCGCGAATGGCTTCGGCGATGCGGCGCAAGGTCGTCTCGATGGCAAGAGTGTCGGCCATCGCGATCTTGGTATCGTCGAGGATGACGGTGACTGCGCGGCTGCCAGGCGTGCCGCCTTCCGTGATACTGATGTTCTCGCGGCTGTCGTGAACGTCCGCGGTGATGGTGGCTGTTGCCATACTGCTCTCCAGAAAAAAGCTGGGGCGGCTTCCTTGCAGAAGCCGCCCCGAGTTTGAGGGCCCTCCAGGGAGACCGGAGAGAGGCTTGGTCAGTCCTGGACGTAGGTGACGTAGCCGGTGAGTTTCGCGCCGGCCGGGATGTTGCCCCCGGCGACCGTGGCCTGAACGGTCACGCCCGATTTGCTCTCGATCAGAAAGCTCTTGTCAGCGTCGACGCCGCTGCCAGAACCTTGGGAGCTTGCGCCCCAAAGGCCGTCACCCGCGGAGACGACATTCAAACCATCTACGAGAGCGTCGGCATCGGCATCGACTGCAGTACCGTCCGGTTTGCTATAGGCTTGCCAACCGATGTCCAGTGAGCCGCTCGCTCCAAATGCCGTGCGATGCATGTGGCACTCTTCGAGCAGCACGCGGACATTGCCGGCGGGAAGACGAACAAGCTCTGCCGTCGAACCAACTGGGCCAGCGGCACCACCTTGCTCGAACTCGAAACGCATAATGCGCTTCACGCCCTTCCAGTCCGTGGTCGGAATGCCGATGGGTGGCTGCGCTTCCAGATTCTGAATCTGGGTGGACTTCTCTTGCGTCATTGTCAGCCCTCCTTATGGCGTTTCCGTGCAGGGCACGAGGACGACCTTCTTTTCTTCGAGGCGTGCCGCCCCGTAGTCGCCGCTCATGTAGACCTGCATATTGTAGTTCTTGTCCGGCCGCTCGGTGATACGGCGGAACATGTCTTCCGGCTTCCTTAGCGTCAGGCCGGATTTGGCGTGGGCGAAGCACTGGCGGTCACTGCCATCCAAGCCGATCAACTCATCCTGCAGCCAGATCCAGCGGAAGCCCATGAAGGTGTCGATCTCGCCGTTGACCAGTGCCTTCACCGAATTGAAGTCGGACGAGGTCGCCTCCGTGGTCGCGAGCAGGTCCGCCTGCTGGGTGTAGGTGGCGGTGAAGTAGAGATCTCCCATCTCCACGTCCAAGACCGCGTTGTTGCCCAAGATCTGATGGGCCCTGCGGATCTTGGCCAGGGTCAGGCCGGTGTTGCCCGAGTTGCCGGTACTCTGATTTGTCGTATCGAACGGAAAATCAGCTGAACCGTCCTTGCCGCCCTTCGCCGTCGCGATCGCGGCTGCCGCGATCTTCTTGTTGACGTGCCGGTTGCGGGCCGCGACCGCTGCACGGACATAGGCATTTTGCGGGTCCTTCATCAGGCGCGTAACTTCCCAGCGGCGCACCAAGCGGTTCCACACCCAGGGCGTGGTGGTGATGGCCCGGCGGTTACTGTTCTCGGCCTGGATGGGCGTATCGGCATTGAGGTCTGCAACCTCCTCGCCGTCCATCTCGCCGATCTGGTCACGGAAAGCTTTCTCGCCGCCCTCCGTGTCGGCGATGACCGCCGGTTCGAGCTTCGGGAGCATCGACTGCGCCAGCATGTCGAACTGCTCGTTGAAGCGGTTGGCGAAATTCGTCGCCAGTGAGTCTGCCATGGTTTGTCCTCCAACAATTGCAGAGCGCGTGAGTGCGATTGCCGGAGAGGTTGCCCCTTGAAACCCGGAGAAGGCTCCGAGCCCTTTGGGACCTGTCCTAGCTGTTTTGCGCCGGCTTGCGGCGTGCCGTCTTACCGGCGGTAGCGGGGGCTTTCGCCTTGTCCGCGGATTCCGATTTCTTAGCGTTGTTGGTGTTGGGCGCCAGGCGCTTCACAGCCGCAAAGTAGAGGCTGGCCAGCGTGCCCGGGTCGCCTTGAGCGCCACTCCTCACCGCCAGCTCGACGCAGCGGAAAGCAAGCTCTGTGTCGTTCATAACCCCTACCCGCCGATCGGGTAGGCGCGTTCGGTGAGCCGGTTGAAGCGCGCCACCACCTCTCGATGTTGCGGGTGCCGGTTGTCGGCGTAGGCCTTCTGGACCTCCGGGTCGCCCTTGAAGCGCTGCAGCTCGGCCCGGGCCGCTTCGGCGCCAAGCGCCGGCGCACTGCCGCCGCCGACCAAGGCATCCTCGCCGACCATCTCGCCGAGCTTGCGCATGGCTTCCACCAAAGCGAAGTCGCTGACGTGGTCCAACAGACCGTCCAGCCGTTCCGGCGCCAAGCCCAGGAAGCGGGCACCGCGCTTGGCGCAGTCCAGATAGGCCGCCTGCTTGGCTTCCGGCCAGTTGTCGTGAATCTCCATCTCGAGCTGATGTTTGGCCGCCGACCGCGCCTCCGCTTGTTGTGCGAGATGCGGTTTGACGATGTCCTCAAAGTAAGCGTCGTGCAGGCCCGAGAGCGCTTTGGACGGCAAAGCCAGGCGGTGCCCGGTGGCACGCAGCCAGGCGGCAATGGAGTCGTCGTAGCCCTCGACCCCGTCCGGCTTAGTCAGCTGATAGCCGTCCGGCGCTTCGGGCACGCCGAGACGTTTGTGGAAGGCCGACCGCTCCGCCTCGCTGGCATTGTCGCCCGGCACGACCACGGCCTTGCCGAGTTTCTTCTCTAGCTCGCCATAAGCCTTGAGCGCATCGCCCGGCTCCTTCCAACCCTTGGCCTCGAGCATCGGCTTGAAGCTCTTGTAGCTCTCGCCCAGGTTAGCGCTCCAATCGAAGCCTGCTTCAGCTTCAGAGTTACCCGGCACCATCTCAGGCACATCGGACTCGTGTCGTTCACTCATGATCGAAAAGATCCCTTTCTAGGTCTTCGAAGTCGCGCCAGTCGAGCTTCAGCCAAGCCGCGATGCGAAGGAAGGCCTGACGCCGCCCTTCCATGACGAAGCTCTCGCGTTCGCTCGCCTGCACCGTGGTGCTGTTGGCGGCACAGAAGTTGGCCAGGTCGCCGAGCACGCGGCGCCCCTCCTCGCTGTCAAAAACCGCGCGATAGCTCGCGGCCAAGCTCTTGGTCTCGTCGAGGCCCAGCGCACCGGCCATGGCACCAAGCTCAAGCATTGGCAGGCGCCCCCTGCCCGCCCAGCAAGCCATCCAGTCCGCCGCCAGATCCGCCAGCCACCCCAGCGCCGCCCGCATCGGCAATCTCGGCTACGTCCTTGAGGGCGCGTGCCGCCCCCGGTGCTTGCGCGGCGAGCTGTTGAGCCTGTTGCGCCTGCTGACGCTCCTGGCGCCGGGCGTCCCGTGTTTCCGGGTCGACCAGCACCGATTGGGCGATGCCGTAAGCTTCGCCGTAGGTCTGGGCGAGCGCATCTTGATCTACATTGTCCCAGACACTGGGATCGCCGGTTACTGAGGCCAGGCTGCCGAGTGAGGCCACGAAGCGGTCGGCCGAGGCCGCCTCGCTGACCCGCTGGGCGCGGGCGAGCGGCGAAACATAGGCAACAGCGATGTCACTCTGTTCCAGCAGCGGTTCGGGGATCTCCTCCTCCGGGCCGAAAGCGCCCTCGCGTAGCAGGATGCCGAACACGCGGTCGATCAACGGGTCGAGGAACTCGCTTTGCAGGCGGCCGAGCTGCGGGCCCATCAGGCGCAGCTTCTCCTCCTCCCTTTGCAAGACCTCTGTCGCCGTGGCGTTGGGCGCGCCGACCATCTGCAGGAGCGAGAAGAAGAAGGCCTCGCGGATCGCATGGCGCCGCTGCTCCTCCATCTCCAGGCCGAGGCCTACGTTGGCGCCGGTGACAAGCGGCTGATAGAGCGGCCGGCCTTCCGCCGTGACGCCGCCGTAGATGATCGACTGCGGCCCGGTGCGGAGGCCGCGCCGATTCGCCCCGCGCACGGCGCTCTCCTGAGGCGCCAGCAGCGGCGGCTTTACCGCCAGCTCGGCCCCACTCAACGTGGTGCGAGCCATAGTGTTGACCATGCGGATGTCCGGCATGGCCAGGTCCGCCTGGCTGTCGCCATAGACCCCGCGGGACGCCTGACTCCAGCGCGGCACCTGATAGGGCAGCTCGTAGTAGCCGCTCTCGCGCAGCACCGCCGCATCGTCGACGCCGACCCAGAGGGAGGCGTAGGCCTTGCCGCTCTGCTTCTGGCGCTTGTCCACGTCCATCTCGTCGATGGGCAACACCGCGTGGATGAAGCTATGACGCTCGAAGGGACGCTTGTCCACCGCGCGGCGGATACCACTGTTGGCTGGAAAGGCCTCCTCGCCAAAAGCCTGCACCGCCTGCCGCGCGGTCATCTCGAACTTGCGGAAGACCTTGTCGACCTCGTGCCACTGGTTGGCACCGATGAAGCACTCGTGAAGCGGCAGAGCCCGGAAATAGACGTCGGCCTGCTGCGGTCGGAACTCGTTGTAGAAGACGGCGGTGCCGAAGGTCGGCGCATCGCGGTAGACCTCCAAGGCTTGCGCATAGAAGCGCTGGCCCGACCCGCCGAAAGCCGCGAGCATGATCTTTGACGCCCGCTCCAGCCAGGCGCGCACGTCACGCTGTCGGTCGATCTCCTCGTCCGGATGCTTGAGGGAGAACCAGACGTTGGCCGCGTTGGTGATCTGGCTCCAGAGGCCCGAGGCCAGATTGTCCTGCGCCAAGAGCGCGGTGGAGTCGTAGAGCTTCTGCGTCTTCTCTTCGCCCTCGGCACGCGTCACCGTGAAGTCGCTGCGCATGGGGCGGATGAGCTCGGCTTGGAGCTGCCAGCGGCGCTCCCAATTGCTGCGCTCGGCCGCCATGTCTTGCTGCATCTGCAGGACGAACTTGGCGCGCGGATCGCTCATCAGGGCGCACCTCCGCCGCCGAGCAACTGAGCTGCCGGGCGCAGGCTGGCGCGGACCACGTTGCCGCTGCCCAGGGTCTGGCCGCTACCGAGGCTGGGCGTCAGCACCGTTGCGGCGCGGCCGCGACGTTGACGCTGGCGCCGGCGAAAGTCACGTTCGGCCGTCCGCACGTCCTCATTGTCGATGGTCAGCGGCGGTGGGGGCGGCGCCGGTTCGGGCGGCTTCGGGCTGGAGAAGGGGTTTCCGCACATCGTCGTCAGTCAGCTCCCATAAAATGAAGTCCTGCCCTCCGGCGCCGAAGCGCTTGAGGACGCAGAGGTCACGAAAGCCGAGGCTTGCCATCCAGCGCGCCGCCCAGTCGTAGCCTTTGAGCGAACGGGCTTCGGCCCGGCGCACGCCGGCCTCGCAGAGGGTTGGTATCGTGATGCGGCGAAGATGCCGTGTGAGCGCCAGGCCGATCTCGGGCAAGCGCGCGGTGGCGAAAAAGCTCCAACCGACCAGGCCGGGCAGATGCTCCTCCCCGGCACAGGCGGCGATGGGCGTGCCATCATCAGCGCAGGCCACGAAGCCGTAGCGTGCCAAGGCGAGCCGCTCGGCAAGCTGAGAAGAGTCCAGGCCAAGACCCAGAGCCGCCATCTCGTCCCGGTCGCGGGCACGCATGTTGTAGGCGACCTGGGCGATGAGCCCAGGCTGCAATGGCGCGAGGATCACGGTTGAGGTGTCGAAGTCCGAAGTCTAGGAGGAACGCTGCGCAACAGAGCGGTGCCGATGGGCGCAGGGCCTGAAAAGCGAAGCGCCCGGCGCGATGTGGCTGCCCGGGCGCAATTCCTCACGGTCAATTTCCACCATAGAACAAAAGACGAACACGTCGAGTCAAGCAGCTTTTTGATTTTTTGTTCCGACGCGCTTTCCGGCGACCTCGACCCCACGTGTCGCAATTTTATCGCACGCTTTGTGTTGAATTGAGTCCTATCGTTTTTCGTTGTGATGCCGAGGGGCATCCTGCGCACCGAGCGCAAGGACGCATGCACCTTGAGAAAGGGCCTTGTGCATGCATCAGCGCCGGCATCCGCAGCGATGCAAGGCAAGGGGGTTGTGATGCGGGGATGTCTTCTGACCGGTGCGGCCGCGATCATGCTGGCGGCCTGCGCACCTGATCTTTCACAAGTGACCGAGAGCTATTCGGACACCGTAAGCGGCGCGGATTCGGCGATGACCGAAGTGGTCGCGGCCAATGCGCGAGCGCGAAAGCGCCTGAACTATCAAACCATCGCCATCGACCGGCCACTGCTGCGAATCGAAGCGGCCTGCAGCGAGATCTTCGACTTGGCCGCCTGGAGCGGCGGTGCCCTGGCGTCACCGAGTGCGGCGCCAACCGAGGAGGCGCGGCAACGCGCTCTGACGGAACGACAGAAGCGGCTCGCGCGGCTGGCAGAGAACTGCGCAGTCGTGACAACGACGCAGGCGCCAGCGGCGAGCCCTGCCCTCTTCGCGCCGATGGCGCCCGGCGCCTCGGGCACGGCCGCTCAGCTGCGCGACCCCTTCTATCTCTGCGGCATCGACCCGACGCGCCTAACTCTATCGCAAGCCGGTAGCGCCGCCCCGGACCAAGTCGGCACACGACCGATGCGGATTCCGCCACCGGCACCCGATACCGCGGCACAGGCCGAGTTGACGGCGGCTTTGGAGGCCTATGCCAGTGCCCTGCAAGACGCCGCCGAGGCAAAGGACATCGAGGCCCTTGAGAGTGCCGCGACCCGCGTAGCCGACAGCTTGAGCGAGCTTGCCGCGCTCGCCGGGCCCTTCGGCGTTATTGCCGCGCCGGCCGTCAAGGCAGTCGGCACGGCAGCCGCGCGGCTGTCCGGCCTGTTGCTGCGGGAAGAGCGCTTCGATTTCATCAAAGAGACCGTCAACGCCACAGACGAGGCGGTTAAGGATAGCGTGGCGGTCGTCTGTCACGGCGCCTTGCTGCTGAGCTATGAAATCGTGCGCTCCGAAGGCTTCCTGCTCAACGACATGGTCAACGACTACAACATCGCGCGCCGCCTGACCGACGCGAGCTTCGCCGGCGACCGGCAGATGATGGCACGCTTGGACGCAATGGACGGCGCAGTTCTTAGTTTGAGGCAGGTCGCCGGGCGCGACAGCGTTGCGCCGATCTTGGGCGTCGCCGAGTCGCACAACGCGCTGAAGCAGGCCGTGAACGACCCCGATCCCGACTTTGCAGCCATCGTCGCGCGCCTCAAGACGCTGATCGGTGAGTTGGAGGAGATCAGAAATATCGCGGCGACGCTGGCACAGAGCCGCTAAGGGGAGCAGGGGCATGAGCGACACACAAATGGGAGCGACCGCCGGCCAGAGCGTTTCCGCCGACGAGGCGCTGGCTGCGATTCGCCAGGGTCAGAGCGCCGAGTTCGCCACCATCACGGGCTGTATGAAGGAGGCGCAGAGCCTTGCCGCCGACGACTCGATGCCACCGCTCGAACGGCAGAGCCGCGTGCGCAATCTACGCCGTTTGCGCAACCGCGCCAACGAAGCGCTGCGCGAACTGGAAGACGATGAGCGCAGCCTGGTCCAAACCAGCAGCTACGCCAAGGATGCGGTCGCTGCCTTGAGAGACTCCGCGAGTGCTTTGACCCAAGAGATCGGCAAGACCGAGCGGATCTCCGACCGCATAGACGGCATCAGCAATGCAGTCGGCAAGGTCGTGGTCGTCGCCGACAACGTGCTGAGCCGGGCGAGCGGAACCGGCGGCGCCTGAGAAGGGCGGTACGCTGAGTTGCCGGCTCGCGCCAGCTCTTAGAGTACACCGTTCGATCACACTGCGTCCGTCCTGGACAGTGAAGCGCGTATAGCCGCTCAGTGTCCCGCTGCGGGCGACATCGCTACCGCAGTCCCGCGAAAGATCTTAAGCATTCAAGCCCCTAGCTTAGGCTTTCTGAGATCCCACAACTTTCCGTTTATGTCACACGCCCCCAGATTGTGGTAGCCTAGGACTTTGTGTCTAGGTGCCAACAACAAAGTCCGGGGAAGGACCATGAAGCGTTTACCGGCAATCTCCGTATTGCTTGCCCTATCGCTCGCCCTCACCGCCTGCCAGGGCGCTACTAACCAAAACGCCCAGCCGGCGACCGGTAGCGGCGCTCTGGGTGCATCTCTCTCTGCTAATCTCACCGCGATGGATGCTGAGACTGCGTTGGAGAAGGGCGAGGCAGCCTTCCAAAGTAGCGACTACGAGATGGCGGCAGAACTGTTCCGCTCGGCAGCGGAACGCGGACTAGCTGCTGCACAGGTCCGATTGGCACACCTCTACGACACAGGCAAAGGTGTGCGGAAGGATTTACGCGAGGCAGCAAAGTGGACGCTTCGCGCTGCCAAGCAAGGCAACGCGGAAGGGCAGTTCCTTGTCGGTCTAAGATATGAGTACGGCCTGGGTCGGCCACAGGATCATAGGGAGGCGCTGCATTGGTACCGATTGGCCGCCGAGCGCTGCCATTCCGAGGCCCAGGCTGCTCTTGGTATGTACTATCGAGAAGGACTGGGGGTGCCGCGCGACGAGGCAAAGGCAGAGAGGTGGTTCACGCTGTCCGGTGACCAAGTCGCCGAAGGAACTGATACGCTCTTCACTAGGTTTTGCATCCAAGTCGCAAATGCCCCAGAAGGCCCGGAAGCAGTGCTGGAGCAAAACCGTTTCGCCGCTGAGGCCGGCGATCCCGAGGCGCAGACTGTCCTTGGAGCCCTGTACCAAAAAGGGTTTCGTTCCATGCCCAAAGACAATGCAAAAGCCGAGATCTGGCTGAGGCGCGCCGCCGAGCAAGGACATCCCGACGGGCAGTACCGACTGGCCAGGCTCTATTACCTAAGGAATCTAAACGACAGTTCGTTCAAGGAGCGCACCTCTTACGAGTACAAGGAAGAACTGAAGTGGTTCCACATGGCAGCCGAGCAAGGCCACCTCAAGGCAATGGACGAGCTGGGAAACATGCACGGGATGGGGCTCGGCGTACCGAAAGACAAGATCGAAGCGCAGAAATGGTATAGCGTATCCTATCGGCTTGGTGATCGCTCAGTCGGCTACACCGAAGGAAGGATCGCCGATGAGTTAACGGCCGATCAGAAAGCCGAGGCCGATCGGCGCGCTGAGCAGTGGCTGGCGGACTTCCGTAACGGCAAACGTACGGCAAGCGAGGGACAGGTCGCGGCGCGCGATGCAACGCCACGGCCCGCGACGAGTGCCGTGAGCCGAACGCAAAGCGCCGAACAGGACCACGCTATAAGTCTTGCGGAGAACTTTGTTCCCGGCGCCCCAGTCGCTAGCGGCGCCTCCCCCTCTGCGAACGCAGCTTTCAGGCGCGGCTCGGAGGCCCTTGACCGCAAAGACTATGCCGAAGCGCTGCGCTGGTATCAGCGCGGCGCCGACCAGGGCAGCGCCAAAGCCCAGTTCGCCCTCGGCACCATGTATGTCAACGGCACCGCCGGGCGCAAGGACGATGCGGAAGGCGCGCGGCTTATCCGGGCCGCCGCCGAACAGGGTCTCGCCGGCGCGCAAAGCGGTTTGGGTGTCATGTACCGGGCTGGGGTCGGCGTCCCTCAAGATTATACCCAGGCTGCAAAGTGGCTGCGCCTAGCCGCAGAGCAGGGCGAAGCCAGCGCGCAGAGCCAGCTCGCCAGCATGTACGGACTCGGTCAGGGCGTGCGGCAGGACTATGCAGAGGCTGTGCGCTGGTTCCGCTCGGCCGCAGATCAAGACTATGCCGATGCGCAATATGGCCTCGGGTTTTTGTACCAAACCGGGCACGGCGTGTCTCAAGACGACGTCGAGGCGGTGAGGTGGTTCCGCAAGGCGGCCGATCAGGGTCATGCTGAGGCCCAGGACTATCTTGGCGCCATGTATCTGAAGGGCTGGGGTGTCGCGCAAGATTTGGCGGCTGCGGCGAAGTGGTTCCGGGCTGCAGCCGAGCAAGGCCGCTCGCAAGCGCAGCACAATCTCGCCGGCCTCTACGCCGGCGGCCACGGCGTCAAGCTGGACGTCGTGGAGGCCTACAAGTGGTTCAGCTTGGCCTTGGCACAGGGACAGCAAGAGTCGGAGGAGAAACTGGGTCTCCTGTCTCTATACATGAACCAGTCGATGATCGCCGAGGCCGAACGCCGCGCCGACGAATGGCGTCGGGCCTACCGCGCACGCCAGCGCGGCTAGCAAGGAGCGCTGTAATGAAATTGCCGATTGCGCTGGCCGTCCTGGTTCTGGGCCTTTCACTCATCTTGCCCTTAGCTGTCCCGGCTTGGGCGGAAGAGACCGCTCTGAGCAAAGGGAATTCGGCTTACGACCGCGGCGACTACGCAGAAGCGGCGCGGCTTTACTGGCCGCTCGCCGAGGCGGGCGATGCCGAAGCGCAGGCTCAGCTCGGCGCCATGTACCGCGACGGTCTCGGCCTGCCGCAGGACGATGATCAAGCCTCGATCTGGTCGAGCTACGCGGCGCTACAGAACAATGCAACGGCATACTATAGCCTCGGCGTGCTTTATGGTCGCCGCCGTGGGATGGAGTATGGCGAGGCCGAGGCTGAAGCGCTCAAGTGGTATCGCCTTGCCGCAGAACAGGGACAAGCCGATGCCCAGGTTCGGCTCGGGGAACTCTACGAAAAGGGACAAGGTGGCCTGCCCCAGGACGAAGCAGAAGCGCTCAGGTGGTATCGCCTAGCCGCTGAGCAAGGCCATGCTGAAGGACAGTACTTGTTAGCATTCAGCATTGGCTATGCTGAGGGACTAACGGCGGCCGAGGCTAAGGCTGAAGAGGTCAAGTGGTACCAAGCGGCTGCGGCACAGGACCATGCGATTGCACAGCACCTGCTTTCCGGACGCTACTTCGATGGCATCGGGGTACCGGCCGATACTGCCGAAGGTTTGCGTCTGCTTCAGCGCTCTGCCGAGCAGGGTCACGCCTCAGCGTCGAAGTCCCTGGCCTTTCAGTACCACAATGGCCGCCGCGTTCCAAAGGACGCGGTGACGGCACGGATGTGGTATCGCATCGCTGAGGTTCAGGGCGATGTCAGTGCCGACGACAGTCGGCTCGAGCTAGAACCAAGTATGACAGCCGCCGAAATCGCCGAGTCCGAAGCGCGGGCGCAAGAATGGTTGGCTGCCGATCCTGAACGCAGAGATGGCACCCGTTGGGGCTGGTTTTCTGGACGAGCGGCAAATCCGGCTTCGGGCGAGCCGCCGGACGAAACGGCGCTCGCAGCCATTCGATTGGCCGCCGAACTGGGCGACCCCAACGCTCAGTTCAATCTCGGCCGGATGCACTTCACAGGCAACGGGCTGCCGCAGGACGACGACGCAGCGGCCCATTGGCTCAGCCTGGCAGCAGAAGAGGGGCAGCCGCGAGCGCAAGCCTTTCTCGGCGCCCTCTACATTCAAGGTCGCGGTGTGCAGCGGGATATGGTCACCGCGCAAACGTGGCTGTATATCGCAGCAGCTCAGGGGGACCTCCTCGGCAGCCAAGTAGGAGAGAACAACGCTAAGGAGTTGAGCCAAGCGGAAATTGCAGAAGCTGAGAAGAGAGCCAGAGACTGGCTAGCAGCCTTCGAAGCACGCCTCGCGGCCCGGCTAGCCAGCTACCAGGTGCGGGGACGTCAGGCGGCGCACGCCGACGAGCCGGCCGCTGAAGCACCGCCTAGCCCGGCAGAAGAGCGGGCGGCCGATTTGCGTCGGGCTGCAGAAGCAGGGGATGCTGAAGCGCAAGTCCGCCTCGCTGGCCACTATATGGAAGGCCTTGGAGTACCACAGGACGATGTAGAGGCCGCAAAGTGGTATCTCGCTGCGGCTGAGCAAGGCAACGCGCTGGCACAATACAATACTGCATCTTTCATGTTCCAAGGCCGGGGCGTGCCGGAAGACAAGGTGGCAGCCATGGCTTGGCTGCGTGCTGCCGCTGAGCAGGCCATGCCGGAGGCGCAGCACAGCCTCGGTGAGATTTACAAGCGTGGTTACGGTGCGCCACAGGATGACACGGAGGCGGTTGGGTGGTTCCGCAAAGCAGCGGAGCAGGATTACGCGGATGCACAGTTTAGCCTCGGCGAGATGTATCAAGACGGCCGTGGCGTCCCGCAAGACCATCTTATGGCGCATGTCTGGTTCAATCTTGCCGGTGCCGGCCACCAATGGCTTCGTAAGGTTGCCGAGCCGCTGAGCCGCGGGCAGATTACCGAGGCTCAAGCGCAGGCCCGTGCGCTGTGGGAGGCTTTCGAGGCACGGCGCAACTGGCAAGCGGTACAGGCTGCCGCGAGTGGGGCTGTGGAAGAGGAAGCCTACGAACCCGACCAGGAGGCAGAGCTGCAGGCAATCCGCCAAGCCGCTCGAGCTGGCGACGCTGACGCACAGCTGGCGCTAGGCGGGCTCTACGAGCATGGCAAAAAAGTCCCTCGGAACTACGCGCAGGCTGCGCGCTGGTACTACCAAGCCGCCGTTCAGGGAAATGGAGCAGCGCTGTTTAGGCTTGGACATCTCTTTGAATTTGGAAACGGCGTGGAGCAGAGCGCGCGGCAAGCTGCGCGCTGGTATCGCCGCGCCGCGGAACATGGTCATCGAAAGGCATTTCATCAGCTCGCTACACGGTATCACGAGGGCCGAGGCCTGCCCCAAGATCGCGTCCTCGCCCATACCTGGTACAGCCTCGCCGTTGATGAGGGCGACGAGAGTGCGGAGAATCTGCGCAAATGGCTCGCGCGGGAGATGACCGCTCCTGAGATCGCCGAAGCGGAAGAGCGCGCCGAGGCTTGGCGGAAGAAGTTCGCTGGCCAGCAAGACGAAGCAGAGTGAGAGCGATGAAGAGAAGATTGCAAACCGCGCTGGCCGCCTTGCTCTTTGCTGTCTCCCTGCCCCTGGCAGCACCGACCTGGGCCAGCTCCGCACTCAAGAAGGCTGAACATGCCTACGACCGCGGCGACTATGCCGCCGCCATCGAGTTGTATCGCGAAGCGGCCGATGACGGGGTCGCGATGGCTCAACACAATCTGGGGATCATCCATTTCCAGGGTGAACTCGTACCTCAAGACTTTTCTCGAGCAGCACAATGGTTCCGGAAGGCCGCAGAGCAGAACTATGCTGCAGGGCAATTCTATCTTGGCTTCTTGTATGAGGGAGGGCGCGGTGTCGCACAGGACGGTCAAGAAGCTGAAAGGTGGTACCGCCTCGCCGCTGAGCAAGGTTATGTGAAAGCCTATGATAACCTCGGCTTACTGTATTATCTGGGCAGGGGAGTGCAGAAAGATATTGAGGAGGCGGTGCGGTGGCTCCGCTTGGCCGGCGAGCATGGAGACGAAGGCTCGCAAACTCTCTTAGCCATGTTGTTCGAGAATGGGGAGGGTGTTCCGCAGGACTATGCCAAGGCGGCGAAATGGTACCGTTTAGCCGCAGAGCAAGAGGAAGCGGAAGCGCAATACCGGCTTGGTAACTTGTATGCGAAGGGTTCAGGTGTATCCCAAGATGATGCCGCCGCCGCTGCCTGGTGGCGCAGAGCGGCTGAACAGGGTTACGCAAAGGCACAACACAATCTTGCTGTGATGTACCAGGACGGCCGGGGCTTGGCACAGAGCGATGCCGAAGCCGTAAAGTGGTATTCCTTGGCCGCCGCACAGAACTACACGAAGTCGCAGTACAGCCTCGCCCATGCCTACGGCGAGGGCCGAGGCGTTCCTCGAAACGACAAGGAAGCGGCTCGGCTGCTCCGGCTAGTCGCTGAAAAGGGGATAGCCCGGGGGCAAGCCGATCTAGCATTCATGTTTTATCACGGCTTTGGTGTATCCAAGGACTATGCTGAAGCCGCCAAATGGTATCGTTTGGCTGCAGAGCAAGGCCGGGCAGAGGCGCAATTCAGCCTAGGCGTTCATTACTACAATGGAGCTGGCTTACGACAAGACTATGCCAAAGCAGCGAAGTGGTTCCGTGAGGCGGCCGATCAAGAACACGCAGAAGGACAGTATATGCTTGGCCAAGCCTATAGCCAGGGCTTGGGCGTATCACAGAACGATGGCGAAGCGGTGAAGTGGTATCGCCTCTCTGCCCAGCAAGGCAATGCCGATGCTCAATTCGCGCTCGGATTCCATTATGATGAGGGCTTAGGCGTCACCGAGAGTGATACAGAGGCCCTGAAGTGGTATCGACTGGCCGCAAAGCAGGGTCTCTCCGATGCACAATACAACTTAGGCATTATGTACGATCTTGGCGAGGGTGTTGCGGAAGACAACGAGGAAGCCGCCAAATGGTACCGCATGGCAGCCGAGCAGGGTGACGCTTACGCACAGTTCAGCCTAGGCGAGATGTACGATCTCGGCGAGGG
Organism: Rhodovibrionaceae bacterium; assembly: GCA_028279885.1. Taxonomy (GTDB): domain Bacteria; phylum Pseudomonadota; class Alphaproteobacteria; order Kiloniellales; family DSM-21159; genus JANQMX01. Next base: position 57,840 of record JANQMX010000028.1, read on the forward strand.
CGTGCGGCAGAACTCTAGCAAAGCTGTAGAGTGGTTCCGTTTAGCCGCCGAGCAAGGCGACGCCTACGCGCAAACCAGCCTTGGAGCGATGTATCAGTATGGCCGAGGCATCTCAAAAGACTACGTCGAAGCGTTCAAGTGGTACAATCTGGCATTGTTGCAAGGCGATGAAGAAGCAGAGGCTGCCCAGAGAACTCTTATCCGCACAATGACCGCCGCTGAGATTGTTGAGGCAGAGCGACGCGCGGAGGCCTGGTTGGCAGAGTTCCGAGCCCGGCAAGGTAACGCGGAGTAGCGGGCCGGAGCGGCAGCGGCGGTGCTGGGTCACGTCGCGCAGGATGGCATCCATGATGACAGGTCGGCGGCTTTGCTGCACCTGCGAGATTTAATCAGAAGTTCACAGGATCAGCCCCGGGCGAAAACTATGCTTTCGCCTATCGTGCCTTGTTTGAGTGGCATAGCTGTTCATTCCGGCCGATCGGCATTGCTCGGCGCAGGACGTATTGGGCTTTGTGCATTGCCATGCGTGGCGATGTTGCTCCCATGTGAGCGGAGCGCCGCCGAAAACGGTGACTGAGGAACCATCCATGTCCGATCTCAATCTGCGCGACCTGTCCCCGTCCCTTTGGCTCAGCAGCCTCTTTCATGACTCGGAGCTCTCCTCCGGCGAAGCGTTCGACGCGGTGGAATCCCTCTATGCCACCGGCGCCACGGCAAGCCAGCTGGTGCTGCGGGTGGCCTCCCGCCACGCCGAGGCCATTGCGGCGACCAATCAGGCCCGAACCCGCGCCAGCCTGGCCAAGCTCGGCCAAGCGACAAGGGACCTGAGCCGCACGCCGGACCAGAACCTTGCAGCCGATTGGTCCAGCTACCTGCAGGACGCCTGCCAGCGCACACTTCTCAGCCTTGACGTGCTGCGAGAGCGCGGCGACATCTTCCTCGACCACGAAGCGGCGGGCTGCCCGCCGGTGCTGACCTACGACTATGAGGTGGTCGTCGACGGCAGCGAGCTGCCGCGGCCCAGCAACTACATGCTGCTGCGCATCGTGCCGCCTAACGGCGTGACGGTGATCGACGGCAAGCGTCCCTACATCATCATCGACCCGCGCGCCGGCCACGGCGGCGGCATCGGCGGCTTCAAGGAAGACAGCCAGGTGGGCGTGGCGCTGGCCGACGGTCATCCGGTCTATTTCGTCAGCTTCAAGCGCGACCCAGTGCCCGGCCAGACCCTGGCTGACGTGACGCGATCAGAAGCGGCGTTCGTACGCGCGGTCATGCGCCGCCACCCGGACAGTCCCAAGCCGGCCGTGATCGGCAACTGCCAGGGCGGCTGGGCGACCCTGCTGCTCGCCGCCACCAACCCGGATCTGACCGGGCCGATCGTCCTCAACGGCGCCCCCGTCTCCCCCTGGTCGGGAGAAGTGGGCGTCAATCCCATGCGCTACAATGCCGGCGTACTGGGCGGCACCTGGCAACCCATGCTCTGGTCGGATCTGGGCGCCGGCGTCTTCGATGGCGCGCACCTGGTGATGAACTTCGAGCAACTCAATCCGAGCCGTAACTTCTTCCGCAAATACTACGACCTCTACGCCAAGGTCGATACGGAGCGGCAGCGCTTCCTGGAGTTCGAGCGCTGGTGGGGCGGCTTCTTCCTGCTCAACGAAGCGGAGATACGCTGGATCGTCGAGCAGCTCTTCGTCGGCAACCGCCTGGTGCACAACGAGGCACGGCTGGAGCCCGGCCGCACGGTGGACATCAAGCAGATCCGCTCGCCCATCATCGTGTTCGCAAGCCACGGCGACAACATCACGCCACCACAGCAGGCGCTCAACTGGATTGCCGACAGCTACGCCGACGTCGACGAGATCCGCATCCGCGGCCAGCGCATCGTCTACATGGTGCATGAGGAAGTCGGGCACCTCGGGATTTTCGTCTCCTCCAAGATCGCCAAGAAGGAGCACTCGGAGGTCGCCTCAACGATGAAGACGATCGAGGCCCTGGCGCCCGGCCTCTACGAGATGAAGATCGAGGCGGTCAGCGGCTCCGGCCTAGAGCGCAGCTTCGTCGTCAGCTTCCACGAACGAGAGCTGAGCGATGTGCGCGCACTCGACGACGGGCTCGACGACGAGCTGCCCTTCGCAGCCGTCGCCCGCACCTCGGAGCTGCAGGCCGAGGCTTATGACGTCTTCTTGCGTCCCTTCGTGAAGGCCGCCGTGAACCGGCCGCTGGCAAGCCATGCCCGCATGATGCACCCGCTCCGAGCCCAGCGCGCCCTGTTCTCCAGTCGCAATCCGCTGATGGCCCCCTTGCAAGGTATGGCCGCAAGTGTCGCCAAACAGCGCACGCCGGCGGCGGCGGACAATCCCTTCGTGGAGCTTGAGCAGCTTGGCGCCGACCTGATCGAGCAGTGGCTCGACATGTACAAATCTCTGCGCGACATGGCTTACGAGGTCGCCTTCTTCAGCTTTTGGACCCACCCGCTCGCCCATTGGTTCGGCCGCAGTCATGCCCGCCGCCGCACCCTTAAGGACAAAAGCGAGTTGCGCAGCCTGCCGGAAGTTCAAGCAGCCTTGGGTCATATCGCGGATGGCGGTTTCGTCGAGGCCGTCATCCGCATGCTGGTGCTGCTCGCCGAATCGCGCGGCAACGTGCGCCGCGACCGGCTCGAGCGTTCGGCCCGGGTGCTCACCCAGGATGAACCCTTCCGGTCACTCTCGATGGATGAGAGAGCCCGCATCATCCACGAGCAGACGCTGATCGTCCGCTTCGAGATGGAACATGCCGTCGAGACTTTGCCCAATCTGCTTCCCGATCCGGAAGAGCGAGCACTGGCGGCCGCCGTCGCTCAGTACGTGCCCGGTGCGATTGACGAGATGGCACCCCATACGCTGGCCATGCTGCAGCGTTTCCATGATGTGCTCGGCCTACCCCAAGTGACCGCCGACGTCTTGGAGGACCCCTTGCAGAAGAGCCCGCGCAAGTCGGCCCGGGCAAAGGTGACGAAACTCGGCAACGCCGCCGAGTAACAACCAACGCTTGGCATTGAGACGCACGCCGCTTGTGGTATCTTTATATCACCACTTTGTGCAGCGTAAGGGCCGCGCCTGCCTCGCCGCACTGGAAAATGGGGTAGGACAGATGAAGATCTCGGAGATCCTCAACCGAAAGGGCCGCAGGGTGGAAACGATTGCGCCGCAAGCCACCCTCGCTCAGGCCAACGCCGTGATGACGCGTCTCGGTATCGGCGCTGTCGTTGTGCATGACCTGCGTGAAGGCATCCTGGGCGTGCTCTCTGAGCGCGACATCCTCCGCAGCCTAGCTGACGAAGGGCCGTCCGCACTCGACGTTCCTGTCACCGAAGCGCTCCGCAGCCGTGCCGTTACCTGCGGCCCGAGTGAGGAGGTTCGCGCCGTGATGGAAAGCATGTCCCAGCGCCGCGTGCGTCACGTTCCAGTCTTGGTGGAGGGCGAACTCGGCGGCATCGTTAGCATGGGCGACATCATCAAGCAGCTGCTCGAGGAAGCACGCTTGGAGGTCGGCGTACTACGCGACTACGCCCGTAGCCACTAAGCGCACACGGCGTGCACGACGCGTTACGAAAACTACTCCGCCGGCTCCTTGCGTTCCGGCGGCATACCTTCGCCCCGGGCGAAGGCTTCCTGCAGCTCAGCTTCCAACTCAGCGGCCCGACTGTTGCGCGGCTTGGCGAAACCGGCGATCTGCGCATAGAGCACCGGGGCCAGGAAGAGGGTGACGAGGCCGGCCATGCCGAGGCCACCGAAGATGATCCAGCCGATGGCGTTGCGGGCCTCGGCCCCAGCGCCCGAACCAAGAATTAGAGGAAGCCCGGCAAAGACAGTGGACAGCATGGTCATCATGATAGGCCGTAAGCGGACCAGCGAGGCCTCCTTTGCTGCCTCCCTGGGCGTGTAGCCCCGCTCCCGCAGCTGGTCGGCAAACTCGACAATCAGGATGGCGTTCTTGGCCATGATGCCGACCAGCATCAATACGCCGATCTGAGAGTAGAGGTTGATGGTGGTGCCGGAGAGCGCAAGGGTGAAGACCGCAGCCGCAAGGCCGAAAGGCACGGTGATCATCACCACCAAGGCGCTGGTCACGCTCTCGAACTGAGCCACGAGCACCAAGAAGACCACCAGGAAGGCGATCGCGAATGTAATAGCGAGATCGTGCGAGGTTTCTTCCAGATCCTTCGCTTGACCAAGGAAGATAAGGCCGACCTCCGGGCTCAGACTGCCGCGAGCCAGGGTCCTCAAAGCATCCACCGCCTCGCTCAAGGTTCTGTCCGGTGCAATATCGCCCTGCACCTCGATGGCTCGGCGCTGGGCGTGACGGTCGAGTTCGGCGGCAACCGAGCTTTCGGAAAAGGTGACCAACTGGGTCAAGGGGACCAAACGGTCGTCTGTGGCGCTGACGTAGAGGTTAGCAATGTCGCTCGGCTGACGAACGGCTCCGTCTGTCGCCTGCAGCAAGATCGGCACCGCCTGGTCGTCGACAGTCAGCTCCGCGACTTCGAACTCGTCGATCAGCACCTGGATGGTGGTGGCAAGATCGGCGATGCCGACACCCAGATCGGCAGCTCGCCGGCGATCGACCTCGATGGAGAGCTCGGGCTGGGTGGCACGGAACTCGATGTGCAGGTTGTCGATCCAAGGTAGCTCTTCCTCAACGCGCCGCACGAACGCTTTGGTCTCGGCGAAGATACGTGCGTAGTTGCTGCCGATCAGGGCGAAGTCCACAACACCGCTGGCAATACCGCCTAGATTGAGACTGTTGCCGCGACGCACCCGAGCCTGAGCGCCAGGAATCTCTGCCAGCTGTGGAGTCACAGCCTCGGCGATCTCTCCTTCGGAAATGTCGCGCTCGGACCAGTCAACAAGCGGAGCCGAGATTGTGCCGCGGTTCAAATCGTAGCGCCCGGTAATGCTGTAAAGCTGTGCGGCCACGCCCTGATCGACGTAGGGCTGCAAGATACGCTCGACCGCTTCGACTTGTCGGTCCGTGTAGGCAAGGCCAACGCCGTCTGGACCGGTCAGCCGCACGAAGATCTCGCCACGGTCTTCGCTCGGCACCAGTTCCTCGCCCAAGCCGCTGTAGACCAGGACCCCGGCACCACCGACAACAAGACAAATCAGCAGCATGACCCAGGAATGGCGGAGCAGGCGCTCAAGTGGCCAGGAATAGAGGACAACCAATCGCCGGCCGAGCGCAGCCGCGGCACGAGCGACAGCGTTCCGCTTGGTCGGGCTGCGGTCCGGCAGGCGGGAGACCAGCATCGGCACCAGGGTAAGCGAAACGAAGGAAGAGATGGCCACGGTCACTGCCAACACGAAGCCAAACTCCTGGAACAGGCGCCCGGCCTGAGAAGGTAGGAAAGAGATCGGCACAAAGACCGAAATCAGGGTCGCCGAGGTCGCAATGATGGCGAAGAAGACCTGGCGGGTGCCGAGCACCGCGGCGGCCCGTGTCTTGATGCCCTGGGCACGCAAACGCTGGATGTTTTCGAGCACGACGATGGCATCGTCGACCACCACACCGGTCGCCAGCACCATGGCCAGCAGGGTCACCAGGTTGATGGAGAAGCCAAGCAGCCATATGGCGGCGAGCGCGCCAACCAAGGCAACGGGAATGGCAACCGTCGGAATACTCGCCGCGCGCGGCTGCAAGGTGAAGAAAGCAATTACGATCACCACAATCGCAATGGTGTAGGCGAGCGTAATCAGCAGTTCCTTCACCGAGCTTCTGATGAAAAGCGAGTCATCGGAGATCGTGGCGATCGTGATGTGTGGCAGCTGGTCTCTGAGTCGCTCAACGGCTCGGCGGGTGCCGTCGGCGATGGCAATGGTGTTGGAGCCGGCCTGCCGCACGATGCCGATGCTGACCACTTGGCGGCCGTCAAGCCGGACCCAGCTCACCGCCTCTGCCGGCGCGAAGTAGACACTGGCAACATCGCCAATCCGCACCGGCGCCCGCACGAACAGCTCCTCGATCTCCCGCGGCTCGACCACCGACGCATCAGCCCGCACCAGCACCTCTTGCTCGCGTGAGGTGAAGCTGCCGGCCGGCACGTCGTAGCGGGCGTTGCGCAGCACCTCGGCCACATCGGCAACCGACAGTCGGTAGCTCGCCAGCTTCATCGGATCGAGCCGCACCCGCAGGACCCGCTCGCGAACGCCCCAAAGGCGCACTTCGGCAACACCTTCGACGGCGGTCAGCGCGGGCACCACCTGGTCTTCCACGACGCGGGTCAGCGTGTCGATTGGGAGGCCGTCGCTCCAGGCGGCCAGCCAGAGCACGGCCCGGGAGTCGGCGTCGGCCTTGATCACCGACAGGTTCTCCACGCGATCAGGCAAGCGGCGCTCGATCCGGCTGACCGCTTCGCGCACCTCGGTGGCGGCCTCCGAGAGATCAACGTCGGGGCTGAAGACAACGCGGATGCGAAAGTTATTCTCCTCGCTGGAGGAGCGCACCTCGGTGACACCGCTGACACGCGCGACAGACGCCTCGACCAAGCTGGTCACCTCGGCATCCATGGTCTCCGGCGAAGCGCCGGGATACAAGCCGAGGACCGAGACGACCGGGCGATCGACGTTGGGCAGTTCGCGCACCTCGACGCCAAGGATGGCTCCGAAGCCCGCAATCATGATCAGCAGGTTGAGAACGACAGCGAGGTAAGGTCGACGAACGCTGATCGCCGGAAGGTCGTTAAGCGCGTCCGAGGCGGAAGCACGCGGCATCTTAGCTGCCTTCGGCCGCCGAGATCGTCACCGGACGACCAGCGCGCAGTCGCTGGACGCCTTCGATCACCACAAGCTCGCCCGGACGGATGTCACCCTCGATTAGCACGCGGTTGTCGAAACGCCGACGGGCAGTCACTTCCACCCGCTCGGCGAGTCCGCCGACGATGCGCCAGAGGTAACTCTCTCCGGCTTCCCACTGCAGAGCCAACTCAGGCACCGACGCCAGCTGCGGACCGGGCAGTTGCAAAGATACGAAGAAGGACATGCCGGGGCGCAGAACGTCTTCGTCGTTCCGGAAAGCGGCACGGATCAGGACCGTACGGGAGAGCGGGTCGACGCGGCTGTCGATCTTTTCGACCCGTCCATCGACGCGACGGTCCGGAAAGGTCGGCGTGCGCGCCGTGAGCGCCATGCCGAGCGAAAGGCGCGACAGGTAGCGCTCGGCGAGCTCGAACTCGACCCAGAGAGTCGAGCGGTCGTCCAATGTCACGATCTCGCTTTCCGTCGTGACCCGGTCACCGACCTCCACCTTGGCAATACCGACGATGCCGGCAAAGGGCGCCTGTAGCGTGCGGTCGGTTAACGCCTCTTCGGCTTGGCGCAATTCCAGCTTGCTGCGCTCGACGATAATCTCGGCATCGCGGACGTTTGCTTCAGCAAGAATGTTGGCGCGGCGCAATTGCTTGGCACGGTCGAGCGCGCTTTCAGCCTCGGCGACGCGGGTTTCCGCGACAGCAACGGCCAGAAGCGCATTCTGATCGTCGAGACGCATCACAACCTGCCCTTCGGCGACTGCCTCTCCAGCACTGACGGAAACAGCGACCACTTCACCGTCCGCATCGGGAAAGAGCGTCACGGACCGCAAAGCGCGGGCGGTGCCGATGGCTTCGATAAGAATCTCGTCGCGCGCCTCACCAACCGCTTCGACAATCACCGGAACGGCTTCAAGTGTGGTGCCAGGCGTCGTCCCCTGCGCCGTCTGGCGCAGGGCTTCGCCACCCGCGGAGAGGTGGGCAACGATGTTCGCCTTCGCCAACAGCGGCCCCCAGCTGTCGTGCGTTGCCCATAGGCCACCGCCCAGCAGCGCCGCAACGACGGCCAGCCGCAGAAACGTGGCTGTTGTTCTGTTCCTCAAAAGAGCGGCACCTCTCGCAGTCCCTTACGCGGACGGTCTCCGCATCATCCCCCATATCCGCGATTTCCCTATTGTCTCACCAAGTTGCTCTTCGACAAAGCCCTATCAAGAATATACACCCCGCGTGCGATAAACTGCGTAATCAAGGCTTTAACGCATCTCTTGTCCCAACCCGGAAAAGTCAGCCCGGGCCTGGCTGGGAGGCAGGCCGAAAACCCGGCGGAAGGCGTGGGAAAAGGAAGGGGTGTCTGCAAAGCCCACGGCCGCAGCGATCTCCGCCATGCTGAGGTGGCTGTAGCGCAGCAGAGTGCGGGCCCGCTCCAGCCGCAGGCGCGTGTAGTAGGCTGCCGGCGTTTCCTTGAGCTGTCTGCGAAACAGCCGGCGGGCCGTGGAGTCCTCCACGTTGGCGTGGCGACAAACCTCGGCGATGGCGAGCGGGGATTCCAGGTGGCTTTGCATAATCGCCACCATGCGCCCCAGCCGCCGGTCGACCGCCGAGACGCCGGCGGGCAAAGCCTCGCGCTCGGGCAGCCGTTCTTTGGCAGCTCTCTGAACCGGGTCCATATCGAAGCTCATGGCATGCGCCACCCGGCGGGCTAGCTCCGCGCTCTGCGTGCGCTCGATCAAGGCCAGGAGCATCTCCAGGGTCGCCATGCCGCCGGCGCTGGAGAGACGCCGACCTTCGAAAGCATAACGCCGGTCGAGCAAGACGGCCTCGCCGATCTCCTCCCGGAAGGGCTGCACCACCTCATGGTGGACGGCGATGCGCTCGCCGCGCAGCAGGCCGGCACGGGCCAGCACCAAAGCGGCGGTATCGACGCAGCCCAGGATACCGCCCTGCCGGTCTTGCCGCCGGAGCCACGTGAGGAGACCGGGGGTGCAGGCGGCTTCCGGTTCGTAGGCCGTCAGCACGATTGTGATGGGCGAGACCGCGAGGTCCGCCAAGGCCGCGTCAGGCGTCACCAACGGCCCGCTGGAGCAGGCCACTGGCTCGCCGTCCTCGCTGGCCAGGATGCAGTGAAAGACGGGCGAGACGCTCTCCCGATTGGCGATGCGCAATCCGTCCATGCAGATGGCGAGCGAGACGAGCGAGAACCGCGGCGCCAAAACCAAGGTGACCGGCAGCGAGCCGTCCATGCCTCCTCCTCCGGCAGGTGGCCAAGTGGAGCATGAATGCTGCGCCGCTTGCGTGTTTCAAACAAGTTTTTGCCTGTTGAAAACACGCAGAGAGCTGCGGCCGGCCCTACCGTTTCCGAAAGGAAACGACCTGCCCAGGAGCAAAGACCATGGCCGTCATCGCCGCCCCGCAACAGCTTTCCAGCGCCTGCAGCCCCGCCGAGTGGGAGACGCGCTGCGAGCACGCCGCGCTTTACCGCATCCTCGACCACTATGGCATGTCGGACCTGGCCAACCAGGTGGTCGGCGCCCGCATCAAGGACAGCCCGGAGAACTACCTGCTGCACCAGTACGGCATGTTCTATGAGGAGATCACGGCCTCGTCCCTGATCAAGACAGATGCCGAGGGGCGGCCCATCTCCGCCGACCTGCCGTCTCCGGTGGACGGGGGCCAGAATCTCGCCAAATGGATCTTCAGCAACCGTCCCGACATCAACTACTTCATCCACGGCCACTGCGAGGACGTGATGGCGGTGAGCGCCACCAAGAAGGGCCTGCAGGCGGTCTCGCAAGCGGCCGTCTACCTGATGCACATGCTCACCTACATCGACTACGAGTTCTTCGAGGACGAGGAGTATGGCGAGAAGTTCAAGAAGACCTTCGCCGACAAGAACATCATGATCACCCGCAACCACGGCTACTACGTGCTGGGGCGTTCGGCGTCGGAGGCTTTCTTCCGCACCTACTTCCTGCGCCAGGCCTGCGAAGTGCAGGTGAAGGTCCTCTCCATGCGGGACGAGCCCAACGTGATCGACCCGCAGACCGTCGCCCGCTTCCAGGACCAGATGTACAGCTCCGAGCACTATAACTACGACGGCACGACCGAGTGGGCGGCGCTGCTGCGCAAGCTCGGCCGCGAGCAGCCGGACTACAAGAGCTGACCGTGACGCCATGAGCGGGGAGACCGCGTGGCGGCAAACGCCTCCTGCCCTGCCGCCGACGCCGGACTTCGACCACTATCCGGTGACGGAGACAATCGCCGCTGTCGAGCCGGAAGCGGAGGGACGCATCCTGGCGCTCGTCTGGTCGGACGGGCGACGCAGCCGCTATCACGCCGTCTGGCTGCGCGACAACGCCAGCGATCCGGAGGTGATGAACCTGGAAACGCGGGAAGCTTGGACCGACGTCACGGCGCTACCGCCCGATCCGCACATCGCCGCCGCTGCCGTCGATGCCGCAGGAGCGTTGGAAGTGCGCTGGGCCGAGGAGCCTTTCGTCAGCCGCTATCATCCTGGTTGGCTGCGGGCGCACGACTACTCCAACCCCAGCGAAGCGCACACCGAGGATCCGGCGGAGATCGCGCCTGTCCTTTGGGACGCGCGCCTCGCCGAGCCGCCGAGCTTCGAGGGCGCCGACATTCTGGACGACGACGCCGCGCTCGAAGGCTGGCTCACGGCGATCGCTACCTACGGCATCGCCCGCCTTCGCAGCGTGTCTTGCGAGCCCGGCATTGTGACGCGCGTCGCCGAACGCATCGGCCCGGTGCGCCCCAGCAACTTCGGAAGCGTCTTCGACGTAAGGGTCAAGACCGGCCCGGGTTCCAACGCTTACACCGACAGGGCGCTGACCCCGCATACGGATCTGCCGACCCGCGAGTACGAACCGGGCTTACAATTCCTGCACTGCCTGGAAGCCTCCCCCATGGGCGGCCGCGCGGTCATGGTCGACGGCCACAAGGCCGCCGCCGTCATCGCCGCGCGCGACCCGGCGGCCTACAAAGCGCTGACCGAGATCTCCTGGCCCCTGACCAACCGCGCGCCCGACAGCGACTACCGCTGGGAGGCGCCGGTCATCGGCTTGGACCACAAGGGCTCGGTGAAGGAGCTGCGCGTCGCCCCCTTCCTGCGCGCGCCGCTCAACAGCACTTTCGACGAGGTCGAAGAGGCCTACCGCGCGCTCCGCGTCTTCTTCGCCACCGTTGCCGAGCCGGACCTGCAGCTCGTCTTCAACTACCGGCCCGGCGACCTGATCGGCATGGATAATCGACGCTTGCTCCACGGCCGCGAAGCCTACGACTCGACCGCCGGCGCACGCTGGCTGCAAGGCTGCTACGGCGAGCGGGAGGAGTTGCACTCCCGCCTCCGTGTCCTGGCCCGCCGGCGGCGCGCGTCCGGAGCTTAAGGACTCCCCCTAACCCACCCGGGTCAAGGGCGGCTGATGGAACAGCAGCGCATCGCCGATGCGTCGCCCTTGCCGGTAGAGCCCCTGGCCGAGCTCGAGCTGCTCCGGCTGCCAGCGGGCCAAGGCCCCGTCGACGTCGTCCGGCATGGCTCTCAGCATTGCGGCCAGGTCTATAGCGTTGCGGGCGGCCTTCGAGGTGCTGGCCGCGGTATGCGGACGCGGAACGAAGGCCGCGTCGCCCAGCAGCACCGCCCGCCCCTTGACCATCTCTTCGACACCGAAGTCGCGGATGGCCTGGGCGAAGGGCGCTTCGGTCGCCTGCACCACCGCGCGGAAGGGCGGCGGCAGAAGCAGGCTGGCTTCCTCGTAGAGCGCCCCTCGCCGCGCCGGCGCCAACGCCCCTTCCGGCATAGAGAAGCCGCGGTCGCGACCGTCCTTGTCGGTCATGATCGCGCGCAGCTGCGCCTCGTCGGCGGTGCGGTACCAGACCCAGTTGTAGAGCCGCCGGCCCGCGCGCGTGTCGTTGCCCTCCCCCGGCACCAGATAGCCCAGGATGTGAGAGCCGGCACCATTGGCGAAGCCGAAGTCACCGTGCAGAGCCTCCCGCGCCTCCTCCGGCATGGCGTCCTCGGGCAGCAGGCCACGCCAGGCCAGATAACCGGCATAGCTCGGCGTCTCACCCGGCCAGAGCAGACGGCGGACGGTGGAGCCGTTGCCGTCGGCCCCGATCAGGAGATCACCGGTCGCCTCGGTGCCGTCCTCGAAACGAGCGGTGACCTTCTTGTGCAGGTCATTCTGGTCGATCGCCACCAGCGTCTTGCCCCGGTGGTAGTGCGCGTCGCCGAAAGCCTGCTTCAGGGTGCTGTAGATCAGCGACCAGGATGTCTGAGTCTGCGGTGCGAACTGCCGGCTCTCGATGCTGCCGTCCGGACGCAGAACCGTGCGGTGGCGCGAGGCGACACCGAGGTCCATCCCCGCGACCTCGATGCCGCTGGCGCGGAAGGCAGCCACCACGTCGGGCTGCAGCACGATGCCGCCGCCGCGGCTGTCCAGATCGTGGCGCGACCGCTCGAAGACCTCGACCTCCCAGCCGGCACGCCTCAAAAGGTTGGCGGCGAAGAGGCCGCCGAGGGAACCGCCGATGACCAGCGCCCTCGGCAACTCCGTACGATGGGCTTCGTTCATAATCGCCTCCTACTCCGCTGCCTGTGCCTTGCGAGCCTGCGCAGCCAGGATGGTATGCCGCAGCGTCTCCGGCCGCTGCGCGCCGGTGATGACGCTGCCGTCGACATCGAAGTGCGGCACGCCGGCAACGCCGCGGGCAAGGGCACCCTCGAGCAGGGCCCGCACCTCGGCCTCGCCTTCGCTGCCGGCGAGGAAGGCACGCACCATCTCGCGGTCGAGCCCGGCCTCGCCGGCAATCTCCGTCAAGGTATCGAGGTCGCCGATGTCGCGGCCTTCGGTGAAATAGCCGCGCAGGATGCCCTCCACGACCGCCCGCTGCCGACCCTCCGGCGCTGCCAACCAGGTCAGGCGGTGAGCGGCGAAGGTGTTGGGTGTACGGGTCATGCGGTCGTAGTCGAAGGCGACGCCCTCGCGTTTGCCGGCCGCGACGGTATAGGCGTCCAGCTCCAGAGAGCGCGCCCAGCTGCCGAACTTCTGCGAGCGGTAGAGCTTCCGGTCCATGCCCTCCTTGGGCATCTGGGGATTGAGCTCGAACGGCCGCCAGTCGACCTGCACCTCGAGCCCCGGCGGCAGGCTGTCGATCGCCTCGAACAGGCGTTGCTCGCCGATCAGGCACCAGGGGCAGATGAAGTCCGATGTCATGGTTACGGTGACGCTCATGGCCGGTCTCCTTTCCGGTTCGGATGGACTTGAACGGAAAGATGGCGCGTTGCCTTGAAATCTATAATATGGAGAAAATGGTCTTATTCATTGCGTAATACGCAAAGATAGAACGATGGATGCCTTTGCCGGCCTCAAGGTTTCGGGCCTTCGCGCCTTTGTCGCCGTCGTCGAGGACGGCGGCTTCGCCAAGGCAGCCCGCCGCGCGGGCATGGCAACCTCTTCGCTCACCCGCCAGGTGGACACGCTCGAAGAAGAACTTGGCGTCCAGCTCTTCAACCGCTCGACCCGCGCCGTCACCCTGACCGAGGCGGGCGAGAGCTACTATCATCAGGTGGTGCGCATTCTTGGCGACCTGGACGAAGCCAACCGCAGCATCTCGGAAAGCGAAGGCGCACCGCGCGGCCTGCTGCGCGTCAGCCTGCCGGTCGCCTTCGCCCGACTGCACGTTGCGCCGGCCCTCCCACGCTTCATGGCGCTCTGTCCGGACATCGAAATCGACGTCACCTTGACCGACAGCGTCTTCAACCTGGTGGAGGACCGCATCGATCTCGCCATCCGCATCGGCCGCCTCGAGTCCTCCAGCCTGGTGGCACGGAAGCTGGCACCGCACCGCCGCCTGCTCTGCGCCAGCCCGGCCTATCTCATCACCCGGGGCACGCCGGAGGCACCAACCGAACTCGCGCGGCACAACTGCCTCACCTTTGCCTACAGCCAAGGGCGGCAAAGCTGGCGCTTCGCCGGCGCACATGGCGAGAAAACGGTGCCGGTGAAGGGCAGCCTGCGGTCCAACAATTCTGAAGTGCTGCGCGAGGCGGCGCTCGGCGACACCGGCATCGTGCTGCTGCCGAGCTGGCTGATCGGCGCCGATGTCAAAGCCGGACGGCTGCAAAGCCTCTTGCCCGAATGGGAAGCTAGCCCGGGCGACGCCGGCGGCGCGATCTCGGCAGTCTACCTGCCGAACCGGCGCGGGACTCGAAAAGTCCGCGCATTCATCGACTTTCTTGCCGGCCACATCGGGGCGCCACCCTATTGGGAGCGCATCGCGTAGTACGGTGTTCACGGCCAGACCTCGGAGGGTCGGCGCCTACCACCGCTCCAGCAATTGGCGCTCAAGCTGGTCGCAAGCGACGTGAACATCCGCTGCTGCCCGCTCGGCGGTCGCAACGTGCTCCTGCAGGAAGGCGGCTAGCACCTCGTCCCCATCAGCCAGCGCGTGGTTCATACGCTCACGCGCCAACTCGGCATTTTCAGCCGCTTGATGCGCGATCTGCCGCAGCTTCTCGATCCAGTCCCTGGCTTCTTCTGCACTCATGACTCAGCTCCCCGTTCCGCTCCCTATCACACCAGGAAACCATAGGTGAAGTGCCGGACGGAACATGATTCTACGCAAACGCTTAAGACGCCGGGTTTGAAGCAGCGAGTAGACCCGTCCCGACATAACCGATCATCGCACAGGCGCCGGTCAGCACGGCCCCCCAAGCCATGTCGACCAGGCTCATGGCAAGCGGCCACCCCTTGATGGTCGCCAGGTTGGTCATGTCATAGGTGCCGTAAGCCAAGAGACCGAGCAACGCACCGTTGATAGCGGCGGTCGCCCAGGAATCGGCTGCCAACGCCGGTGCCACGGCGAAGAAGACGATACCGGCAACATAGGCGAGATAGAAGCCACCGGCGGCGGCCCAGTTGATACGCGCCCGCATCAAGGAACCAAGCTGGCTCGCGTAAAAGCGCCGAGCCACCACGCCGAGCCAGAAGAGGTCGATCACCAGAAAGGCGGCCAAGGTGACCGCGTAGGCTTTCACGTAGAGTGTCGACGATTCCATTTGTCGGTGGAGCAGTACATGAGAGAGGCGATTGTGGCGGCAAGATATACTACGCAAGTCGCGCGGATATGGACTTTACGTTGAACCTGCATGGCCGACCAAGGGCTCCCTCGATTGCGGCGAGCACAGCCGCGCAAGCTCGAGCGGCGCATTCTCTTTCTTCAGTTCTGAGCGTGAAAACCGTTATAAAAATCACGCGCGACTGTGAAATATGAGAGACAACGCCCATGGCGCCTTGCCCGAGCCCTTGGCTGCGATGCTAGCCTTGCGTTTGTCGCACTGACCGCGCGCTGGCTACTGTGCCACCGCTGCGGACTGGTCCGGAGATCAAGGTGCGCATTTGGGGATGGCTAATCGGTGGCCGACGGACGGGGACTAGGGAGCGGTGAGACCGCGCCCATCGAAATACACTTCCAAGAAATCTTCTCCGGCGAGCACATCGAGGTCTCGGCCGGTGGGACCGTTCTGGCAGACGTCACCGCCAAAACGCGTTTCCAAACCGGCTTGGCGCATATCGAGCGCTTGAGGCTGCATGACGGAGAGGAGGTGACCTTACGTATTCCCGCCCTAGGCCTGGAAACGAAAGCCGTGATCGAGGTGGCTCGGCCGTACCTGGCGGTGACCCTGAGCAATGGGCGGCTGAACGCCCACAGCGTCGCCACCTGTCCTGGCTACGTATGATCGCGGACTCTGTCTCCGCCAATGCGGTGGGCACCATCCCTGCTTTTCAAAGGGCACGCTTGATTGCTGGAGGATTTTTCGAAACGTCGCAAAGAGGAGAAATCCGTTATGGCAAAGCGTTCGAAATCCGAAGAGAGCAAGTCCACCACCACACTGTCGGACACCGGCATTGAAGAACTAGCGCAAGCCGCTCCGCTGCGGGAGGAAGAGCATCCCGACTATGTCGCCGGCCGCATCGGCGAGGAGACAGAAGCTCTAGGCGAAACGGCTTACCTCGAAGACACCTATGAGGAAGGCGCTTACGACGAAGCGGCGTACGACGAGGACGCTGTCAGCGAAGAAGCCTATGAGGAGGCCTATGACGAAGGGGAGGTCGAGGCCTTCACGCCGGTGCCGGGCGGCCCGGTCCCGGGCTTCCCACCGATTCCAGGCGGCCCGCTGCCGCGACCCGGCATCCCGACGCAGCCCATTCCACGGCCCTTCCCGCGACCCTGGCCGGGCTTCTGTACAGTCGTTAGCGGACGCTACAGCTATGTACCGCCCTTCCAGCTTCGACCGCAGCCCTTACCGCAGCCGGGGCGGCGCCCGGTGGTGCCGCGCCGTGTGCCAGGCCCCATCATTCCGATCAATCTGCTGCGCATCACCGTGCGGGTCGATGTCGACCGCTACTTCCCGCAGAAGCGCATCTCTATCCAGGTCAGCCGGCTGTTCCCGCATAGCACCGCCCACGCTATTGCCAGGGTCATTTCCGATCGCTGCAACGGCTTCAACAATCGGACCATCCGGGCGCGCATCTACTACCGCGATGGCAACGCCAGCCTTATCCCGGGCACCATCGTGACGTTCACAGCGAAACGGACGACGGGGCTCGGCTACGGCGCCTACAAGCTCACTCTGTCCGGTGGTGGCATCACGCCACGGCACTACAAGCTGCGCTTCGCCTCACGCTATTTCGACCCCGTCGAGTTCGAAGTCGATCGGGTGCAGAATGCCGGTAGCATCGTCACCGCATATAACACCGGTAGCCACCCGACTCGTCCGGGCAACCTGCCGAACGAGACGCTGTCCCTGGCGACCGTGTTTCAGCGGGCCGGTTTCGACGTCCGCATGTCGCCCAACACCACGGTCATTCCGACCTCCGGTGCTGGCGCTAACGGCACCTGGTCGGATGCCGAGATGCACAATGCCATGGTCACCTACTGGTCGCGCTTCGCCAACCGGCCGCAATGGGCCATGTGGGTGCTCTATGCAGCACGGCACGACGCCGGACGCGGCCTTGGCGGGGTGATGTTCGACGACATCGGCGGCAACCACCGCCAGGGTACGGCGATCTTCACCGACAGCTTTATCCAGGACGTGCCGCCAGGCGACCCAAACCCGAACGCTTGGCGCAACCGCATGCAGTTCTGGACGGCGGTGCACGAGATGGGTCACGCGTTCAACTTGGCCCACTCCTGGCAGAAGGCGCTTGGTGTGCCAGTCGCGCCGGGTGACCCTTGGATCCCTTTGGCCAACGAGCCGGAAGCCCGCAGCTACATGAATTATCCCTTCCGGGTGTCGGGCGGACAGTCTGCCTTCTTCTCAGACTTCCGATTCCGCTTCTCGAACAACGAGCTGATCTTCATGCGCCATGCGCCAAGACGGTTTGTGCAGATGGGCAATTCGAACTGGTTCGAAAACCACGGCTTCGAGGCACCCGACGCCTTAAGTCAGACCGGTAACTGGGCCTTGGAGATCCGTCCGAACCGGGACGCCACTGCCTATCGTTTCCTGGAGCCGGTAACCATGGAACTGAAGCTCACCAACACGAACTCCGAGCCTCAGACCATTGACCCGGATATGCTGCAAGACGGCCGCCACATCACGGTGTTCCTGCAGCGCGAAGGCGGGCCGACACGGCAGTGGAACCCAATGATCACCCACTGCCACGAGGCGCATGAGGATGCCTTGGCACCTGGAAAATCGATCTACGGCGCCCACATGGTCAGCGCCTCGACTGACGGCTGGCTGGTTGATGAACCCGGCTTCTACAAGCTGCAGGCGGCTGTCGACATGGGTGGCGAAATCGTCGTCTCCAACGTGCTTCGCCTCTACGTCGGACCGCCGGACTCACAGGCCGAAGCAGCCGTGGCACCGGACTACTTCACCGAGGATGTCGGCCGGGTATTGGCCTTCTCCGGAGCACCGGCACTCAGCGAAGCAGAGAATGCGCTGCGCAAGTTGACCGAAAGCTGCCCGGGCAATCCGGCGGCACGCCATGCTGAGGTAGCCCTGACCTCACCGCTCTTGCGTTACTTCAAGACCCTGAAGTCCGAGAGCAGTCGCGCCGACATGGCGATCACCACAGCCAAACGGGACGTCGGCAAGGCTGCCAAAGTGCAAAGCGACGCCCTTCTGAAAGGTGCGGACGCAGCGGCGGATACGCTGGGCCATATCCCCTACTTCGGTCAGCTTCGCCAGGTGGCCGCGGCCCTTGAAGACGAGGGCAACAAGAAGGGCGCGGCAGAACTGCTGTCCAAGACCGTCACAATGATGAAGAAACGCAAGGTACTACCCTCTGTGATTACTGAGACCGAGGCAGCGCTGAAGTAGGCGTTACCTCGACCTACCAGGCCGAACGGGCTCCGCCTTCTCTTTCAGAAGGCGGAGCCCTTCCTCTTCAGCGTCCCTAGCGCTTCGGCTGTGGTAGCCACCATCAGCCCTAAGCCCGATCGATACGGCCGGAATAGCATCCCTGCTTCGCGTTGTGGGCGTGGATGTAGGCCACCTCGGGATTGGCAAAGAGTTGGTCGATCAGCTCCTCCACCTCCGTACCCGGCACCACGTCGGCTTCGATGATCATGCCATCGGCATCGAAACCGCGTAGAGACAAGAGGCGCGTGCGCATCACCTCCGGCACTTTGTCGACTTCGTCGTAGGCTTCTTCCGCGCCTTCGCGCACATAGATCGCGTGGCTGGCACGATAGGGGCTGTCCGCCGGTTGGCAGAGATGGTTGAGCAGGAGGAAGACCTCGCCGGGACGACCTTCCCGCATCTCGATGCGGTCGGGGAAACCGATGTCGGGCTCGACGATTCGACGCACGATCCCCTTCTCGGCCAGCGCCAACTCACTCAATCCATAAAGATGACGGAAGGGTTCAGGCGATAGACCCGTGATGCGAAAAGCCATGGCGGCGCTCCTTTCGTGCTGTTGCTCGCTTTCGTAGCCGAGCCTCAGCACACCATCGCCGACGGCTCGCCGCTATCCGCTTTTTGCGGCGAGCCTCAATAGGGGACGACGGCAAACCGCAATTCCTATTGCCGGTAGCGCGGTGGCTGGCTTTGAGCATGGATGGCGAGGATATCGGCAAGCAGCGCAAAGCCGGTCTCGATACGCCCTGCACCGGGGCCTGAGACGGTCACCGGACCGAGCAGGTCGGTGTCGAGCGTCAAGGCGTTGGTCGGGCCTTCGATTGATGCGAGAGGGTCACTGTCAGGAAGCATGATCGGCGCAACCTCCAGCGCCACATGTCCGTCGGGGGCGACACTTCCCTGGCCCAACAACTTCCAGCGGTGCCCTTCCGCCTTTGCGGCTCGGACCTCCGCTTCGCTCAGGCCCGTGATGCCTTGGCAGGGCACAGCGCTGGCTTCGACGGCTTGATCAAAGAGTGCGCGGGCAAGGATGAGTACCTTCATCAACACGTCTGAGCCACCGATGTCCGCCGTGGGGTCGGCTTCGGCATAACCTCTAGACTGCGCCAGTGCGATGGCGTCATCGAAGCTCATGCCCGTTTCGACTTGGCCGAGCACGAAATTGGCGGTGCCGTTCAAGATACCGCGGAAGCCGGCGATGTGGCAGCCAGCGAGGCACTGCTCAGCTGTGCGGATGACCGGCGTCCCGCTCATCACTGTCCCCTCGTAGGAGAAGGCCAGCCCCTTAGCCTCGGCTTTCTTGGTGAGCTCGGCCGCTGCCAGGGCAACCGGCCCCTTGTTGCTGGTGACCAGGTGCTTGCCGCTTTCCAGGGCCCAGCGGCAATGGGAGAGCGCCGGCTCACCTGTCTCTGGATTGGTGAAGGTCGCCTCCACGACGATGTCAGCCGTGCTCCGCTTGATCACGGCTTCGTTGTCGGGTTCGGCACGGCCGCCCGAGAAAGCCGCCAAGGCACCGGGCTCATTTGGCAGATCCACCAATGCTGCGAGATCCAGTCCGTCAGGATCCTCCGCCATTCCAAGCCTCAGATCGGAAACAGCGACAACAGAGAGCTCAAGGCCATCCTTCTGTGGTAGTTCGTTGCCCTTATTGCGTAGGATCTCGACCAGCGCTCGTGCGACACCCCCGAAGCCGATCAGGGCCAAGCGGTAGTGCATGTTTGTAGTGCTCCTTCGTTGTGGCGCAGCTTCGCTTTCGTGTTTTGTCGCTTCCTTTTGAGGCGCACCGCACTGTACCGGCCTACTGCCTCTCCCGACCACCCACTAGTGTACCACGCCTTGGGTCGTCTAGAGGGAGAGTGGGCTAGCTCCGCTTGGCACTAAAGATACCGAAAAAAAATTCCTGCGCCGGATGAGTCCTTCATCCGGCGCAGCAGTTGAGGGAGGTTAGGTGAACTTCTTGATCTCTCCCGACTTGAGGCGGCTCATGTAGCTGTGGAGCTCTTTCTTGACGACCGGCATCAAGAAGTAGAGGCCGATGATGTTGACCACTGCCATGGCGAAGATGGCTGCATCAGAGAAATCGATCACCGGACCCAAGTTGGCGGCAGCGCCGATCACCACGAAGACGCAGAAGATCACCTTGAAGACCAACTCCTTGGTGTCGCCTTCTCCGAACAGATAGGTCCAGGCCTTAAGGCCGTAATAGGACCAGGAGATCATGGTCGAGAAAGCGAAGAGCACCACGGCCAAGGCCAGGATGTAGGGGAACCAATCGAAGGCACTGGCGAAGGCAGCCGAAGTCAGACCCACGCCCGAGTTGCCGCCAACGGTCTGGATGGCAGTACCGGCTTCGTTCAGAAGGTACAGGCCGGTGTCGGGATTGGCGATCAACTGTCCGGTGATGATGATCACCAGCGCGGTCATGGTGCAAACCACGACCGTGTCGATGAAGGGCTCAAGCAGAGAGACGAGGCCCTCGGTGATTGGCTCGTTGGTGCGCACTGCCGAGTGGGCGATGGCAGCCGAGCCCACGCCCGCTTCGTTGGAAAACGCGGCACGCCTGAAGCCTTGGATCAAGGCCCCGACCATTCCTCCGGCAACACCCAAGCCGGTGAAGGCACCTTCGAAAATCTGACCGAAGGCCCAGCCGATCTTGTCGTAGTGCAAAATGATGATAACCAGCGCAGCGCCGACATAGACGATGCCCATGAAAGGCACGACCTTCTCGGTCACCCTGGCGATCGACTTGATACCGCCGACGATGACGGCGAAGACGATGGCGGCGAAGACAAGGCCCGTGATCCAGCCGGGGAAGTCGCCAAACACGCCTGCGATCTGCTGGTGTGCCTGGTTGGCCTGAAACATGTTGCCGCCGCCCAGGGCGCCCAGAATGCAGAAGACCGAGAACATCACCGCAAGCACCTTACCGGCAGGCAAGCCACGCTCGGCAAAGCCCTTGGTCAGGTAATACATCGGCCCGCCCGAGACCCGTCCGTCCGGATACTCGTTGCGGTACTTCACGCCCAAAGTGCACTCGGTAAACTTCGAGGCCATACCCAGGAGGCCGGCCAGAATCATCCAGAAGGTGGCACCGGGGCCGCCGATGCCGACGGCAACTGCCACACCGGCGATATTGCCGAGACCGACTGTGCCAGAGAGTGCCGTCGCCAGGGCTTGGAAGTGGCTGACCTCACCAGCATTCTCAGGGTCGGAATAGTCGCCGCGCACCAGCGCCACGGCGTGGCCGACAGCACGGAACTGGATGAAGGCGAAATAGAGCGTGAAGACCGATGCGGCGATCACCAGCCAGCCGACAATCCAGGGAAAGTTGGTGCCCGGGAAGGAGCTGAAAATCAAAGCGACGAACCAGCCGGTGGCGTCGGCGAAGATCTGATTCACCGTCTCGTCGATGGAGGAGGCATGAGCCGTCCCAGCGACCAGCATCAGCATGAGAGCAAGCGTAACGCCGACGGCAAGCGCCGCGCGGTTGAAAGTCGGATTCATGAGATGTCTCCCTAGGGCACGATGGTGCAGGGCACTGAGGCGGCTTGCGCCAGGCTGATGGTGACTGCGCCGAACAGCCGCGCCGTCATGCCTGTGTGGCCGGTGCGACCGACAAAAAGCTGGCTTGCGCCTTCCTTTGCCGCGATGTCGTTCAGCACTTCGGCGACGTGGCCATAGCGGATGACGGTGCGCGGTGTGACACCTTTTGCCGCCAGATTCTCGACAATGGGATCCATTACCGCTGTCTTGGCGCGCTCGAGTTCCTCTGTCCGGCGCGTGTGGCGCTCCTCGACTTCCTCGGGCGTCAGGAAGCTATAGGGCGACCACGCCAAGACGTGCGCGATCAAGAGCTCAGCCCCGGCACGCTCGGCGCAGTCAACGGCGAAATCCAGCGCCCTATGGCTGGCCGGACTGCCGTCGTAAGCAACGACGTACAGATTGGACATACGTCCCTCCCTCTCTCTTGCCCCCTGTGAATCAGGGTTGGGTGGACGATAGCCAAGCTCGCGGAAGAAGGGTTCTTAACCTTGGTGTAGAATTCGGATATTTTTCGGATAAAATATGGTAATCAGGTCATTAGTAAGATTTTTTCCGAATGGATAGACTGAACACAAAAATCCTTGCTGAACTGCAGAAAGACTCCAGTGCCTCCATTGGGGTCCTTGCCGAGCGCGTTGGCCTCTCGCTCTCTGCCTGCCACCGACGCATCAAGATCATGGAAGCGGACGGCATCATCGAAGGCTACAGCGCTCGCCTGAACCGCCGGCGCGTCGGCTTGGAGTTGCTCCTGTTCATCGAGGTCAAGCTACGCTCTCAGGAGAACGAGTGCCTGAACGCTTTCGAACAAGCGGTGACAAGGATGCCCGAGATCCTCGAATGCCACATGATCTCCGGCGATTTTTCGTACCTCTTGCGGGTGGCGGCTGAAAACACCGGCAGCTACGAGCAGCTTTATCGCCAGCGACTCAGCACCCTTCCTCACGTGGCGGAGATCAGAACCCTAATGAGCCTCTCGACGGTAAAGCCCTTTTCAGGCTTTCACCTCCCGCCGACTGGATGACAAGTTGATTACTCCACACCAAGCCCGGTAGGCGAGACAGAGTTCTTTAAGTAGCATTGCCGCTGCTCTAGCGGCGTTGAAGGCGCAAAGGCACCGTCACGTCGGCAAGAGAACGAGGAAGACACAGAATGACCAACAAGGAAGCCTACGAGCAGAAGCTTCAGGCCAAGATGGACCAGTGGAAAGCCGAAATCGATCGCTTGAAGGCCGAGGCGGCGGAAGCCCAAGCCGATGCCCAGCTGGCCTACAACAAGGAAATCGAGCAGCTACGCGCGCAGCAGCGAGAAGCGGAAAGCAAGTTTAACGAACTCCGCCGCTCTAGCGAAGACGCTTGGCAAGACCTGAAAGGCGGCGTGGAAAGCGCTTGGGACAGCCTCGAGCAGGCGATCCAGACCGCTGCGGCGCGCTTCAAATAGAGCGCAATCGAGCGAAGAGACTTGGCTGCCTTAGCGCGACAAGGCGGTGAGTGCGGCCCTTTATGGAAAGCCCGTTGGCAGAATCGCCCTCTTTGCCATTGGCTTGTCTTGACTCATAATAGCCCTTGTTCGGGGGCGCGACCGAGCAGAAGGGATTAGAGATGGCCAGCGATCTTCGTCAATTGGTGTACATATCCGATGCGAGCTATGGCCTAGCAAAGCCAGACATAGAGAGCATCCTGGCAAGCTCGCGGCGCAACAACGCAGAAGCGAACATAAGCGGAATGCTGCTCTACTCCAGCGGCGTGTTCATTCAGGCCCTGGAAGGTAGGCCGGAGACCATCGAAGGCCTCTACAAGACGATCTCCGACGACCGTCGCCACGAGAACGTGGATACGGTGAGCGATCGGATCGTTTCGGATCGCAGCTTCGCCGGCTGGGCGATGGGCTTTGTCGAAAGAGCGCCGGAGGAAGTCAGCAGCAAGATAGGCATCAATGGTCTTCTGGATCGAAAAGAAGCACTTGCCGCGCTGAGCGCGAACGAGGAGCTGGCAACATCGATGCTGCGCGACTTTGCCGAGAACCTCTACTGACGGGCACAGTCGGCGCCGTTGCCTAAATCCTAAGTCACCCTAGACAGCGCGCGCCGCCGGTGCAGGACCCGCAGCCCGGCCAAGCCTAAGAGGATGGAGAAGGCGGCTAGGAGGGCCGGCCATGAATCGACCAATGCGAGACCGGCGGCAAGCAGCAGCGCGCCGCGGTCAAGCCAGGGTATCCGCGTCACCGCCTGTCCGCCAAGCAGCATCGCAACGCTGACGACGAAGACCGCGCCCGTCGCCAGGGCGTTGATGATCGCCCAGGCCCCTCCGCCGCCGAGAATACCGGGATAGAGGATGAAGAGAAACGGGATGACGTAAGCGACACCGGCCAGCTTCATCGCCACGCCCGCCACCGAGGTCCATGAGCTGTGTGCGATGCCGGCGGCGACGAACACGCCGACGCAGACCGGTGGGGTGATGACCGACAGCGTCGCGTAGTAGAAGACGAACATGTGGCTGGTCAGCTCCGGCACCCCGACCTGCACCAGGGCCGGCGCCATCACCGCGGCAACCAGGACATAGGCCGCGGTGGTCGGAATGCCCATCCCCATGACCAGGCAGACAGCCGCGACGATCAGCGCCAACAGCATCACCTCGCCTTGGGCCACGGCAGCGATGGCGCTGGACATGGCGACGCCGACGCCGGTCAGGTTGATCATCGCCACCAGGATCTGCGCGCCCGCCAGCAAGACGCCGATGATCACCAGCCCACGCCCGCCGTCGACCAGCCCGTTGACGAGCTGCCTCGCCACCTCGCGCGGCGGCCGGCGCTCCAACACCGAGAAGAACAGGAAGGTCGCCGTCAATCCGGCGATGCCGTAAAAAGCCGCCGTCTGGATCGAGCGCCCCATCAGGATCCCGGCGGTCAAGCCGCCCAGCGCCGCCAGCAGCGGCAGCACCTTGGACAGGCGCCTGATCTCCGACCAAGCCGGCACCTCGTCTTCGGGCACCACGCCGAGCCCCTGGCGCACGGCCGTGACATGGATCGTCAGGAACATGGCCGCGAAGAACAGCACCGCGGGGATCAGTGCGGCCATCGCGATGGTGGCATAGCTGACGCCGAGGATCTCGGCCATCACGAAGGCCGCGGCCCCCAGGACCGGCGGCGTGATCTGTCCGCCAGTGGAGGCCACCGCCTCCACGCCGCCCGCGAAGGCGCGCGGATAGCGCAGGCGCTTCATCAGCGGGATGGTGAAGTTTCCGGTGGTGGCCACGTTGGCGACCGCACTGCCGCTCAACATGCCGAACAGGGCGGAGGCGATGGCGGCGATCTTGGCCCCGCCACCGGGGCTGCGCCCGCCCAGGCGCATCGCCAGATCGATGAAGGTCTGCCCGCCGCCGGTGTTGAGGATCATCGCCCCGAAGACCACGAATGCGGCAATGGTGGTGGCCGCGACGCCGACCAGCAGGCCCCAAAGGCCCAGGTCGCCGAGCAGAAGCGTCTCGGTGACGAAGTCCGGCCCGAAGCCGCGATGGGCGAGCGCGCCGGGCAGATGCTGCCCCAACATGGCGTAACCGAGACCAGCAAGGACCAGAACCGGAAAGATCAACCCGATGGCGCGGCGCGACAGCTCCAGCACGATCAGCACCAGGGCGGCGACCATGACCAGGTCATGCGTCTCCGCCCAGGGCAGGTCTTCCATGATCCGCTTGTAGTTCACCGCGACGTAGGCGCAGGTCCCGACCGTCAGCGCTGCGGCGGCGAGATCGATCGCAATGCCGAGGGGCCGCCACCGCGAGTTGGGAAACAGCGGATAGAGCGCGAGTCCCAGGCAGATGGCCAGAGCAAGAAAGACGGGCCGCTGGACGAGGCTCTCGAAAGGACCCACCGCCGAGGTGTAGACGACGAAGAGTCCCAGGAGCCCCGCCAGCGAGACGACCGTCTTGGCCCGCAAGCTGCCGAGGGGGCCATCAAGGGGCATGGGCTATTCCGCGATCAGCCGGCTCGGCACGTCCTGACCGATTTCGCGGTAATAGCGCAGGGCACCGGGGTGGAGCGGGAAGGTGCCCTGTTGCATCGTCATCTCGGCGATGTTCTGCCCTTCCAGCGCGCCGAAGGCGGCCGCCTGTGGGCCGACATTTTCGTTGATCGCCTTGGTGATGCGGTAGGCCGTCTCTTCGTCCAGGTTCGCCCGCGCCGCGACCCCGACGGCAAAGGCCCAGGTGTCGTAGGCCTCGATGCCTGGGCCGGCGCCAGCCGGCACGCTGACGATACCGACATCGGGCATGGTCTCGCGCAGGGTTGCGATCTGCGCGTCGCTCAAGTCCAGAACGTTGACGTCGGTGAAGGTCGCGATATCCAGGGACGAGCCGTCGAGCTTGTTGCCGACGCCGGATTTGACGTAGCCGGCGATGCGGTTGTCCTTGACCGAGGCGACCACGTCGGCGGTCGAGCCCGAAACGAACTCCGGCGCAATGCCGAGCGCCCGGAAGACCGCTTCGCTGGTGGCTTCGGTCGCGGAGCCCCGAATGCCGGGGTTGAGCCGGACGGCGTTCAGCTCCTCGAGCTGCGTGACGCCGGCATCGGACCGCATGACGACGTTCTGCGGCGCGACGGTATAGACCCAGAGCAGCTTGGTCTGGACCGGCCGTCCCTCGAAGTCGTTGAGCCCCTTGTAAGCCTGATAGCCGATGTTGGTGGTCACCAGCCCGAGATCGACCTGCTCGCGCGACAGCCGGCGCAGGTTGTCCACCGTGGCCCCGGTCTCCACGACCATGGCCGAGACACCCTCCGCGTTCTCGTTGATGACGCGGGTGGCCGCGACGAAATAGCCGTAGTGGCTCGACGCGGACGACGTAGAACCGATCAGCAGCTCGCTCGCCAGCACGGGCTGCGCGAGCAGGCCCGCCACGCCCAACGCGGCGCCAAAGACAAGGCTTTTGGATTTCATGATTTTCCTCCCATTTTTTGATGAACCGCCGGGTGATCGCCCGGCACCTCGACCGGCATGGCCAGGATTCGGAACGACAGCGTCTTGCCGTGACTGTCCAGGCCGAGGCTACGGTTGACCCCGCCTTCCAGGACGCCGTCGAGCACAAAGTTGAATGCGCCGAGCAGCGGCAACTCGTAGCGCTCCACCGCACGCGGCCTGCGCCCGGCGAAGAGCGCGGCAATCCGCTCGGTGGTGACCAGGCGCTTCAGGAGCGCGTAGTCTTCGGGCCGGTAAGCGATCAGGCTGACGTTCAGGCGGTCGCCCTTGTCGCCAGCCCTGGCGTGGGCCAGGCGATGCAGAGGCACCGTCACGGTTTCAGTCATGAGGCGCCTCCTGCCAGCGCCGCGCCGGCGCAACCCGGACGCGGACGCCGGCGTCCACATCGGCGCGCGCCGCCGTTGCCGACCAGGTATGAACCCGCCGCCGCACCTGGGTGCGGGCGCCGCCGCCGCCGGCCGGCCCGCAGCACAGCAAGGCGACCACCTCGCGCACGGCGGCCTCGGCCTCCCGCGCGCTGTCGCTCTCGACGGCGATGCGGGCGCGGACATCCTCGCTTTCTGGGAAACCAGTTCCCTCCTTGGCCGCCTCGTCGGCAAAAACGCTGCGATAGCCGATAAGGTCGCGGCGCAGACGCAGATGCTGCGGCACCCGTTGCGCCAAGACGTCGAGCGCCAGGCGCGCCCGCGACAGCGCGTTGGGGCCGGCATAGGAAATCTCGCCCTCGCCGATATAGCCGCCGTCGACGCTGACCGTGACCTTCAGGCGCTCGGGCCGCACCCGGCCCCGGGCGCCGAAAACGGCGACGCGGTCCGGCCCCTCGGCGCGGACGGTGACGCCAGTCATGTCCAGCGTGACGTCGGGCGTGAGGTATGACGAAGGGTCGTGGATCTCGTAGAGCAGCTGCTCCTTGACCGTCGCCTCGCTGACCAGGCCGCCGGTCTCGGCCGGCTTGCCGATGGTCAAGCCGCCATCCGCCGTCACCTCGGCGATGGGGAAGCCGATGGACTGTGGGTCCGGTACCTCTTTCCAGCCCGGATCGGCAAAATAGCCGCCGGTCACCTGAGAGCCGCATTCCAGCAAATGCCCGGCCAACGTCGCCGTTGCCATGCGCTCGCTGTCCAGAGCGTCCCACCCGAAGTGATGCGCCAGCGGCGCGACCACTAAAGAGGGATCGGCGACGCGCCCGGTCACCAGGATGCGCGCCCCTTGGGCCAGCGCCGCCATCAGCGGCCCGGCGCCCAGATAAGCGTTGGCGCAAATCAGCGGGCGGTCGTGCAGCGAAGCGTCGATGCCCACCGGCGTCAGCTTGCCCGCCTGCACCAGAGCGGTGACCTCATCGCCCTCGATCACGCCGATGGGAACGTCCGGGACGCCGGCCGCGGCGCACAGCCCGGCGATGCGCCGCGCAGCCCCTTCGGGGTTGGCGGCGCCGAAGTTGCCGATCACTGCGATGTCGGCGGCCAGACAATCGGCCAAGACCGGGCGCAACAGCTCTTCCAACAGCGGCTCGTGGCCCTCGCCCGGATCCTCCAGCCGGCGCAGCTGTGCCAGGGCCAGCGTGCGCTCGCCCAAGGTCTCGAAGAAGATGGCCGAGGGACCGCCGCGGCGCACCAGCTCCCGCACGACGGGGATCGGCGCATCGGTCCGGTCGCCCGAAAAGCCTGCCCCGCATCCGATCAGGAACTGCGCCGTCACCTGGGTCTCCCGCCTGTTTTCCGGCGGGAAGTCTCGACAGACGGCTATCCATCAGTCAAATTTAAATAAATCAATTTATCATTTGAAAAACAAATGAACGTCAGTCACCGTCAACTGCAAGCTTTCGTCGCCGTGGCCCAGACCCGCTCGTTCGGCGCCGCCGCCGGCAAGATCGGCCTGTCGCAGCCGGCGCTCAGCCTCGCCATCAAATCGTTGGAGGAGCGGCTAGGCGGTCCTTTGATCGATCGCAGCAGCCGCAACTGCGCCCTGACCGCCGAAGGCGCCAGCTTCCTGCCGGTGGCGGCCCGGCTGATCGACGACTGGGACGCGGCGGTGGAGGATGCGCAGAGCCTCTTCGCCATGCAGCGCGGCCGGGTTTCCGTCGCGGCCCTGCCCAGCATCGCCGTCGGCTATCTTGCGACCATTCTGACCGCGTACATGGAGCGCCACCCGCGCATCGACATCGAGATCTTCGACGTCACGGCGGGGCGCGTCCTCGACCTGGTGCGGGACCGGCGCGCGGACTTCGGCATTTCCACGCGCCCATCGGATGGCCGTGACATCGCGTTCGAGCCGCTGTTGAGCGAGCGTTACATGGTGGTGCATGCGCCGGACCATCCGATCGCGGCGCTTGAGCGTGTGCCGGCGCGCGTGCTTGAAGCCTATCCCTTCATCGCCCTTAGCCGCTCGTCGAGCGTCCGCCGCGGCTTCGACGAAGCGACGAAAGACAGCGCGTTGAGCCTGCGCCCGCTGGTCGAGGTCGAGCAACTCTCGACCGCCGCGACGCTTGTCCTGCGCAACGGAGGGGTCACGGCGGTGCCGGAATCCTGTCTGCCGCTGATGCGAGTTCACGGCCTACGCGCCGCGCCGCTGCATGACCCGGAGATCCGACGGGAGATCGGGCTTCTGACCGCGACCGGCCGCCCCTTGCCTGTGGCGACCGAAGCGCTGCTCAAGATGGCGCGCGCCGCCATCTCTGATCATGGCACAGAGACCGAGCCGAGGCCCGCTGACGCCGGCCACCGGCAAGGCGAGAGGCGGACGTGACTCTCTGTGCTCGGAAACATGCTTTGGCGCTGGAGGAATCTTGCGCAAACACGAGAAGCCCGCGATTGCCTTACGGCGAGGCAAGAATGGCCTGACCACACCGCTTATTCGCGCTACCTATAAGTCGAATGAAGCGGATGAGGTCGGGATGGAGCTGCGCCAGCTCAGGTACTTTCAGGCGGCGGCGGAGGAATTGCACTTCCAGCGCGCGGCGCGGCGGGTCAATCTCAGCCAGCCGGCCTTGAGTCACCAGATCAAGCGCCTGGAGGAGGAGGTCGGCATCATCCTGATCGACCGCAGCCGCAACCACGCGGCTCTGACCCCGGCGGGTGAAGCCTTCCTGGTGCGGGCGCGGGAGATCTTGGCAGCTTGTGATGCGGCTCTACGGGAAGCGCGCGATATCGGCGGGGCGGAGCCGGAGGTGCTGCGCATCGGCTATGTCGAGTTCCTCAACCTGGGCGCCGTGGCCCGCTCCATCGCCGCCTTTCGCGCCGCCGACCCTAACCGCAAAGTCGAGCAACGGGACCTGCATTCGGCCGAGGCCTATGCCGCCCTAAAGGAACGCGAGATCGACGTGGGCTTCGGCATCCTGCCGGTCACCCACCCAACCCTGAAGTTCCGGAAAGTGGCGGCGGGTTGGTGGGGCCTGATCGTGCCGGAGGGGCATGCCTGGGCAGAGCGGGAGAGCATCACGCTGGCCGAGCTGGATGGGACGCCACTGATTCTTTTCGACCGCACGCTCAACCCGCCACTCTACGACGCTTGGATGGCGCGCTTCGCTGAAGCGGGCATCGCGCCCAACATCGTCTTCACCACCAAGCAGGTGCAGACCGCGCTCACCATGGCACAGGATGGCAGCGGCCTGTTCCTGGTCGCCTCGTACATTGTGAAGCCACTGCCGGCAGGCTTCCACCTGCTGCGCCTCACGGGCTTCGACAACCAGATCGCCGTCGGCGCCGCCTGGCATGAAGACAATAAAACCAGACTCTTGGCCGACTACCTCGCTCTGCTCCGCGCCCAACTCTAGGGGGCAAGAGGCAAGTAAACCTTGCAAACGGGCCGCACACAGGGGCGCAAGCGATAGCGCACTAGACTGACCGCGGCGACCTGAGGAAGGATAGAGCGCCCCTCTTGGAGGCTGCGGCCTTGCGGCGGGGGCGGCCAGTGTCAGGCCGGCGCGACTCGGCAGAATCGAGGATCATTCTTTGTTCCAAGAAGATATTGGGATTCGCATTTCAGCCACCCCTACCCCTGGCGCTGGGTGTCCTTTTACGCCTATATGTTCGTGTTTTGTCTTGTGGCCAAGCCCTACAGAGTCACGTTATGTTCCGGGCAATCGGGAAGGAGACCTGCGCCATTAAGATGTCAGCGGTCAGCCGCGCCGACGGCCTGAAGTTCTTCCCGCCCGGCAGCGGCGCCTTTTTGCGTCAGCGCCTGGCGGAGTTGTTCGGCGTTGCCCTGTTCATCGCCGGCGCGCTGCTGCTCGCCGCTCTCATGACCTTCGACCCGGCCGACCCCTCGCTCAATCATGCGACCGACCGGACGCCAGGCAACATCCTTGGCGCCGGCGGCGCCATCGTTGCGGACTTTGCCCTGCAGGGCCTGGGTGCCGCTAGCTTCGCCCTACCCCCGCTGCTCTTCGTCTGGGCTTGGATCCTGGTGCTGCGCGGCCGGCTGCCGCGCTGGCGCTGGCGGGTCCTGGCGCTGGCCCCGCTGTTCTGGCTCACCAGTGTGGCGCTGGCCGGCCTCGGCAAGCCGGAGAGCTGGCCACTGGTCAGTGGTCCGGGCGGCGCGCTGGGTGGGCTCTCCCTCGGGCTCCTGCTGCAGCTTTCCTTTCTGCGGCCCGTGGGCATGCTGCTGGCGCCCTTGGCCGGGCTTTTGGCAGTGATCGGATTCGCCTGGTTGCTGGGCCTCGACGGCCAGCAATGGCGCAGTCTGGGCCGCAGCATCGCCTGGCTCTTCCTCGGCGCTCGCCGCAGCCTGGGTCTGGGTCTCGGCTTCGGTCTGGGCCGGCTCGGCCGCCTGCGCCGCAGCGGCGACCCGGCGCGGCAGGAGCCGGTGTTCGAAGCCGCAGCGAGCCGGGCGCGAGTGCAGGACACGCCAGATGCGGCGGTCGCGCCGCCAACACAGCCCCTGGTCGCTCCGCAGCCGCCGACGATGCCGAAGCGCAAGGCGCGCAAGGCGCCTCAACCGCAACCGCAGCTCGATCTCGGCGACCTTATAGGCGGCAGCGCTTATCAACCGCCGCCACTCGATCTCCTGGCCCAGCCAAAGCCGGGCGAGCGTAACGTCGGCTCGAGCAGCGCCAGCCTGGAGATGAACGCGCGGCTCCTGGAAGGGGTGCTGCAGGACTTCGGTGTGCGCGGCGAGATCGTCAAGATCCGCCCCGGCCCGGTGGTCACCCGCTACGACCTGGAGCCGGCCCCCGGCACCAAGACCAGCCGGGTGGTGGGTTTGGCCGACGACATCGCCCGCTCCATGGCGGCGATCTCGGTGCGCGTCGCCGTGGTCCCTGGCTCCAGCGTCATCGGCATCGAGCTGCCCAACGCCCAGCGCGAAATGGTCTACCTCGGCGAGCTTTTGGGCGCGCGCGATTTCACCGAGGGCTCGGCCAAGCTACCGCTGGTGCTGGGCAAGGACATCGGTGGCCAGCCGGTGATCGCCGATCTCGCCCGCATGCCTCATCTACTGGTCGCCGGCACTACCGGCTCGGGCAAGTCGGTGGCGATCAACGCCATGATCAACTCGCTGCTCTACCGCCACGGGCCCGATCAGTGCCGCTTCATCCTAGTCGACCCCAAGATGCTGGAGCTCAGCGTCTATGAGGGCATTCCCCATCTGTTGGCCCCGGTGGTCACAGAGCCCAAGAAGGCGGTGGTGGCGCTCAAATGGACGGTGCGCGAAATGGAGGAGCGCTACCGCGCCATGAGCCGCCTCGGCGTGCGCAACGTCGAGGGCTACAACGCCCGCATCCGCGAGGCGCTCAAGAAGGGCGAAGTGCTGACCCGCCGGGTACAGACCGGCTTCGACCCGGACACCGGCCAGCCCATCGTCGAGGAGCAGCCCTTCGACCTCGAGCCCTTGCCTTTCATCGTCGTGGTAGTCGACGAGATGGCGGACCTCATGCTGGTCGCCGGCAAGGATGTCGAGGCCGCCATCCAGCGCCTGGCGCAGATGGCGCGGGCCGCCGGCATCCATTTGATCATGGCCACCCAGCGCCCCTCAGTCGACGTCATCACCGGCACCATCAAGGCCAACTTCCCGACCCGCATCTCCTTCCACGTCACCTCGAAGATCGACAGCCGCACCATCCTGGGCGAGGGCGGCGCCGAGCAGCTGCTGGGAATGGGCGATATGCTGCATCTCGGCAGCGGCGGCCGCCTCTCCCGCGTGCACGGCCCCTTCGTCAGCGACCAGGAGGTCGAAGACGTGGTGGCCCACCTGAAAGCCCAGGGCCCGGCCGACTTCATCGAGGAAATCACTGAAGGCGGTGGTGGCGAGGATGACGACGGCGGTTTCATGCTCGAGGCGGAGGACAGCGGCGATGAACTCTTCGACCGCGCCGTCGCCATCGTAGCGCAGCACCGCAAAGCCTCCACCTCCTTCATCCAGCGGCAATTGCAGATCGGCTACAATCGCGCCGCCCGCATCATCGAAGAGATGGAGCGCCAGGGCATGGTCGGTGCGGCCAATCATGTCGGCAAGCGCGAGGTGCTGCTGCCCAACCACGGCAATGAAGACTAGGCGCCAGCTTGCTGGCTCTCTTCTGCCTTGATGCCACCTGGAAATCGTCGCATTGCAGGGCTACCTGCTGTGTCTGGCGGTTTGTTTGGCCGTCAATGCTCCAATGACCAAAGACCGACGCGCACCATGACCCACAGCACCGCGACATTCAGCCTCGGCCGCCGGCTTCTGTTCGGCCTTTTTGTAGGCCTGCTGGCGCTCGGCGTCGCCGCAGCGGTCTCGCCCAACGCGCGGGCGCAGAGCGTGCTCGGGGCCGAAGAACTCAAGCTGCTGCGCGAGATCGAAGCCTATCTCAACGGAATAAGCACCCTGAACTCGCGCTTCGTACAGGTGACCTCCGAGGGCGCCTACGCCGAGGGCGAGGTCTCCCTGGCCCGGCCCGATCGGGTGCGCTTCGAGTACGACCCGCCGGACCCGGTGCTGCTAATCTCTGACGGCGCCCGATTCATCTACTACGATAAGGAGTTGGAGCAGGCGACCTTCCTCTCGCTTGAGGACACCCCGCTCTGGTTCATCATGCGCGAGGAGGTGGTCTTCGACGACCGCATCCGCGTGATCGATCTCGAACGGCGCGCCGGTACCCTCTACCTGACCCTCGAGGATGCGCGCTACCCCGATCTCGGTCAGGTCACCTTGCTGTTCAGCGAGGGGCCGCTTACGTTGCGCCGCTGGGACATACGCGACCCGCAGGGCATCATCACCGAGGTGGCACTGATCCGACCCACCTTTGACCGGCCCATCGACCGCGATGTCTTCAACATCCGTCAGCTACCCGGGATGTCCCCCGAGGAACGCTTGCGTCCGCAGGGCCGCTAGCCGTTAAAGCCGGGATGACAATGGAGGGGTGCCAGCAAGCTCCCACAAAGAAAAACCCCCGGCGCCGGGGAGGCACCGGGGGCTAAACGCTGCTTGGTCGGAGATGGCTTAGGCAGCGTCCGTGACAGCACGCTCAGCTTCGGCGGGCGCAAGCGCTTCGGCGATCTGCCGCGTCACCACGTAGAACACCGGGGTGAAGATCAGGCCGAAGGCGGTCACGCCGAGCATTCCGAAGAAGACCGCTGTGCCGAGGGCCTGGCGCAGCTCGGCGCCGGCGCCCGTCGCCACCATCAGCGGCACCACGCCGAGGATAAAGGCGAAGGAGGTCATCAGGATGGGACGTAGGCGCAGGCGCGCCGCCTCCACCGCCGCCGCAACCATGCTACGGCCCTGATCCTCGAGCTGGCGGGCGAACTCGACGATCAGGATGGCGTTCCTGGCGGCAAGGCCGACCAGGACGATCAACGCCACCTGGGTCAGCAGGTTGTTGTCCTGCCCCATCAGCGCCACGCCGCCGAGCGCGGAGAGCAGCACCATCGGCACCACCAGGATGACGGCGAAGGGCAGTGCCCAACTCTCGTACTGCGCAGCCAGCACCAAGAAGACGAAGACCACGGCCAGGACGAACAGCACGGTGCCATCGCTGGTGATCTTCTCCTGGTAGGAGAGGTCCGTCCACTCGATGCCGAAGCCACGCGGCAGCACTTCGTCGGCGATCTGCTCGACCAGAGCCAGGGCCTCGCCGGAGCTGAGCGTGGTGGCCGCAGCACCGAAGACCTCCGCCGTCGGCACCAGGTTGTAGCGCGGCACCCGATCCGGCGCAGTGCGGCTCTCGATGCTCGCCACGCTGCCGAGCGGCACCATGTCACCGTTCACCGAGCGGGTGCGCAGCCGGGCAAGCTGCTCAGCATCGAGCCGGAAGCTCGGCTCCGCCTGGGCGCGGACCTGGTAGGTGCGGCCCATCAGGTTGATGTCGTTCACGTAGCGGCTGCCGAGGTAGATCTCCAGCATCTCGAACAAGCGCTCGACCGGCACCCCGAGCATCTCGGCGCGGGCGTGGTCGACATCCAAGTAGAGCTGCGGCGCATCCACACCGAAGGGCGTGAAGGCGAAGCCGATGCGCGGGTCGGCGCGCAGGGTGGCGAGCAGGTCCTGCGTGGCGCCGTTGAGCGCCTGCGGGCCTTGCGAGTCGTAGTCCTGCACCCGGAAGGCGAAGCCACCGGCGGTACCGATGCCGCGGATGGTCGGCGGTGCGATCACATTGATCTGGGCACCGGGGATCGCAGCCATCTTGGCGCGCAGCTCCGCCAGGATGACGTCGAGGGTTCGGCCGCTCTTCATCCGCTCCTCGAAGGGCGCGAACTGCGGAAAGACCGTGCCGGCGGCGCTGTTGGTGGTACCGGTGATGATCGAAACGCCGGTGAAGGCATGGGCATAGCTCACACCCTCGACCTCCAAGGCCGCCTCAGACATCTGCGCAATCACCGCATCCGCCCGCGACAGGGAGCTGCCGGCCGGAAGCTGCGCCGTCATGATAGCATAGCCCTGGTCGGAGGCCGGTACGAAGCCGCGCGGCGTGGTGACAAAGAGCGCTACGGCCGCGGCGGAGAGAAGGCCGAAGACCAGCAGCATGCTCCAGCGCCGACCGATCGCCGCCTCAGCGAGTTTGCCATAGGCGCCGGCCAACCGGTCGAAGCCGCGGTTGAAGGCGCGGGCGCCGATCTCGAAAGGCCGGGTCAGCACAGGACGGCGCACACCCTCGCCTTCACCCTGCCCTTTGTGCTTCAACATCATGGCCGAGAGCGCCGGGCTCAGAGTCAAGGAGTTTACCGCCGAGATCAGGGTCGCCACCGAGATGGCCACGGCGAACTGGCGGAAGAACTCGCCGGAGATGCCGTCGAGCAACATGGTCGGCACGAAGACCGAGGCCAGTGCCAGGGCGATGGCGATCAGCGCACCGGCCACCTCAGTCATGGTCTTGCGCGCCGCCTCCCGCGGCGAGAAGCCCTGTTTCAGGTAGCGCTCCACGTTCTCGACCACCACGATGGCGTCGTCGACCACGATGCCCACCGCCAGCACCAGACCGAACAGGGTCAGGGTGTTGATGCTGTAGCCCAGCGCTGACATGACGATGAAGGTGCCGACCAGGGAGACCGGGATGGCGAGAACCGGAATGATCGTCGCCCGGGCGTTCTGCAGGAAGACGACCACCACCAGCACCACCAGCACAATGGCTTCCAGGATGGTGATCTGCAGTGCCTCGATTGAGGCTTCGGTGAAGAACTCCGTCGGGTTGTAGGTGGCGCGATACTCGATGCCTTGCGGGAAGTCCTCGGACAACCCGGCCATGGCGGCCTGGATTTCATCCGAGGTCTCAATCGCGTTCTCACCCGGCTGCTGGAAGATCAAGAGCGCGACGTAAGGAGTGCCGTTGAAGCGGGCGTTGGTGGTGTAGGTCTGGGCGCCCAGCTCGATGCGGGCCACGTCGCCCAGGCGGGTGATGCGTCCGTCCTCACCGCGCTTGACGATGATGCGCTCGAACTCGGCGACCTCGTCGAGCCGGCCGCGCAGGGTCAGCGAGGGCTGGTAGGCCCGGTCGGTGGCGACCGGCGGCTGCGCCAGCTGTCCGCCGGCAACCTGCACGTTCTGCGCCCGCACCGCGGCCACCACCTCGCCGGCGGTCAGCTCGAGGTCGGCGATGCGGTCCGGGTCAAGCCAGATGCGCATGGCGTACTCACGGCCGCCAAAGACGGTGACCGAGCCCACGCCAGGCAGACGCTGCAACACCGGCTCGATGCGTTGAGTGGCGTAATTGGAGACATAGAGCTGGTCGCGCGAGCCGTCGGGGGAGAAGACCTGCACCACCATCAGCATGTCGGGCGAGTTCTTGCGCACCGAGATGCCGGTGCGGCGCACCTCCTCAGGCAGGCGGGCCTCAGCGAGCTGCACCCGGTTCTGCACCAGCACCAGAGCCTCGTCCACATCGGTACCCAGGGCGAAGGTGACGGTCAGGATGAGCTCGCCGTCGTTGGTGGCGTGCGACTGCATGTAGAGCATGCCATCGACGCCGTTGACCTCCTGCTCGATGGGGGTCGCTACCGTGTCGGCAATGGTCGCCGCATCGGCGCCGGGGTACTGGGCGGTGACCACGATGGTCGGCGGCACCACCTCGGGGAACTGCGAGACGGGCAGCCGCGTCATGGCCACGATGCCCATAATGAGGATGATGACCGACAGCGAGATCGCGAAGATCGGGCGGTCGATGAAGAAGTGTCCCAGTTTCATGTTGCCTCTCCTGTCGCTCTACTGAGCTTGCGTCAGCTGTTGGCTGTCCGGAGCCGCCGACGCCAAGGTCGGCGCGACCTCGGCGCCGGGGCGGGCGCGGTGCAGGCCTTCCACGATCACCCGCTCGTTCGGTTGAAGACCGCTGCGGATAACGCGTAAGCCGTCCACCAGGGGGCCGGTCTCGACGCGGCGGGTCTCGACCCGGTTGTCTGCCGTCACCACGAAGACCACCCGGCCGGCCTGCTCGGTCACCACCGCGCGGTCGGGAACCAACACGGTGGGCTGCGCGGCCCGACCAAGCAGGCGGACGCGAGCGAACATGCCCGGGGTGAAGATCAAGTCGGGGTTGGCAATGACGGCGCGGCCGCGAATGGTGCCGGTGCCCTCGTCCACCCTATTGGCAACGAAATCCATCTGGCCGACGAACTCGAAGTCGCCGCTATCCGGTAGGGCAATCTCGACCGGCATAGACGCCAGCCGAGAGCTCGGGCGCTGCCCGGCATGGGCAAGCCGCAGGTAGCGCAGATGCGCGCCCTGATCGACGTCGAAGACCACATGGATGGGGTCCAACGCCACGATCGTGGTCAGTACCGTCTCGCCATCGCCGACACCGTGCACAAGATTGCCGACGTCGACATAGCGGTTGTCGATGCGGCCGCTGATGGGTGCGTGGATCGCCGTGTAGCCGAGGTTGAGCTGAGCCTCCTCGGCACGCGCCTGCGCCGCCTGCAGGCTGGCCAGCGCGCTCTGCATCTCGGCCCGGTCCTGGTCGAGCCGCGCCTTGCTCACATGGCCGCGGGCGACCAGCACTTCGGTCCGATGGAGCTGTTGGCGCGCCAAGGTCAGACGGGCCTCTGCCTCGCCCACGTCCGCCTCGGCTCGCTTGAGTTCTGCCTCTAAGGGACGCGGATCAACGGTGAAAAGCAGTTGGCCTTCCCGGACGATTTCGCCGTCCATGAAATGCACGGCCATCAGGTGGCCACTGACCCGCGAGCTGACCTCGACCTCATCGGTGGCGGCGAAGCGGGCCGCATAGGTGTCCCACTCGGCAACCGGCCGGTATTGTGGCGCTGCCACCATCACCGCCGGCGGCGGGGTCGGAATGGCCGCTACGGCGGGGGTCGAGACGCGCTCCGACCAGACGTAGGCGGCGCCGGCGATTACGGTGCTCGCCGCAAGCGCGGCGATAATCCTGTTCCTCTTCATGTGCCATCTCCAAAAGAAAGTGCCGTTGGGCAGAAGATGGCGGGAGCGGTGAAAGACAGCCAATTCGAAGGGCTCGACTGCTTATTCGCCAAATGAATAAGCAGTCGATGGGAACCCCTATTCTGCCGATCCGGTCATCGTGCCAACGGTGTTCACCCCGCATATGCGGGGGCGGCCCCAGTGCCGACTGTGAGGCGACTCTCACACGACCTGCACAACAGTTTTGACTGTGCGTCACCAACTGGGCGGCTAAAGCTGGCCCGGTCTAGGAGCCGCAGTGCCGGGAGATGACAAGCGAACGACAGGAGGGTGCGGAGAGAATCGCTGAGTCGTGTCACAAAGCTGATACGATTGTGCGTCTGTTCTATCATCGGTTCCCGCGATGCCCCCAACCAAACGAGACAGCTCCGCCGCGCCCGGCCCCGAAGGCCAGCCGGCAAAGGACTACCGCTTCATGACCGCGCTGCAGCGGGGCCTGTCGGTGCTGCGCATCTTTCCCGCCGGAAACCGGCCGCTCGGAAATGCAGAGATCGCGGCTGCCGTCGGCCTGCCCAAGGCCACGGTCTCGCGCATCACCTTCACCCTGACTGAGCTCGGCTACCTGCGCTACGACGAGATATCTCGGAAATACTGCCTGGGGCCCGGCGTTCTCTCGCTCGGCTACAACGTGCTGGCCCAGATGGAGATCCGCGACAGTGCCCGTCCGTTGATGCGTGAGCTAGCGGACTATGCGGAAGCCTCCATCTATCTCGCAGCCCCGGACGGCACCGCAATGGTCTATGTCGAGGCCTGCCGCGCGCCCACCTCGATGGTCATTCGCCTCGGCGTCGGCTCCCGCTTGCCGATGATCAACACCGGCATCGGCCGTGCCTATCTCGCCGCCCTGCCGGAGGCCGACCGCACCAAGCTCATCGACAAGATCGCCGCCGAGAGCGACCCGGCCGACTGGCCGGCTAAGCGGGATGCCGCCCTCAGCGAAATCGAAGCGGCACACAGCCGGGGCTATGCCGTCACCATCGGTGGCTGGATCTCGGAGTCGAATTCGGCCGGCTGCGCCATCTGCCGCCCGGACGGCTATCCGGTTTACGCGGTCAACGTTGGCGGGCTCGCCTCCCTGGTGACCGAGGAACGCCTGCACGCCGACCTCGGGCCAAGGCTGGTCGCGCTGGCGCGACAGATCGAAAAGGCGGCGACCTCGCTCGACTAAGATCTAGAGAGACATCGCCTGGCCGCCGTTGACGTCGAGCGCGGCCCCGGTGATGAAGCCCGCCTCTTCCGACGCCAAGAAGGCCACGGCAGCGGCCACGTCCTCGACCCGGCCGTGGCGGCGCATGGGGATGCTCCGCAGCACCGCGGCACGCTCGGCCTCGCTCTGGCGTTCCTTCAGCAGGCCCTCGACCCGCGGAGTCAGGATGGCGCCGGGGCAGACGCTGTTGCAGGTGATGCCTTGCGGCCCGAACTCCTGGGCGATCTGCAGGGTGAAGGCCTGCACTGCGCCCTTGGCGGCGCTGTAGTTGGCGCCGGCGAAGAGGCTGCCGTACCGCCCGGCCTTGGAGCCGAGGTTGACGATGCGGCCGTAGCCGCGCGCCGCCATTCCGGGCAGCAAGGCCCGGGTCGCCAAGACGCAGGCGGTCAGGTTGACGGCCACGACCCGCGCCCAGTCCTCGTCGCTCTGATCCAGAAAGCGCTGCGGCGTGTGCAGCGAGCCACCGACATTGTTGACCAGCACGTCGATGCCGCCCAACCGCTGTTCAAGCCTGCGCGCCGCGCCGGTCACCTGATCTGCATCGGTCAGGTCGAGCGTTTCGGTCACCAGCGTCAGCCCCTCTTTCGACGCTTGTGCCACAAGCGCCGCCAACCCTTCGGCGTCGCGGTCCCAGACAGCAACCTCTGCGCCTTCCCGCGCGAGACGCAATGCCGTGCCTTCGCCCAGGCCGGCCGCACCCGCGGTGACTAGGCCGCACCGCCCCTTAAATCGCTCAGCGAAGGGGGGCATTGTCGACTGCCTCGTGGTGGCTGGCATCGGGGTCGACGACGGCGTCGATCACCACCGGCCGGTCCATCTTGTGCGCTTCGGCCAGGGCATCGCCCAACTCGTCCGGGTGGTGCACCCGCATGCCGTGGCCGCCCATACCCTCGGCGATGGCGGCGAAGTCCACCTCGGCGAAGTCGACGGCGATGCGCTTGTCGCCCAGGTTGTCGCGCACCATGCCGAGCCCGGCGTTGTTGTCGACGACGAAGACCACCGGCGCGTTCTGCTGCACGCAGGTGGAGAGCACCTGCATGGTCATCATGAAGCCGCCGTCGCCGGCCAGGCAGGTGACGCGCTTGTTCCGGTGCACCAGCTTGGCCGCCGCCGCGGCGGGCGGGCCCCAACCCATGATGCCGGTGCCGCCGGCGACCAGCAGCCGATCGCGGTAGGGCATGCGCAGACCGAAGGTCGACCAGATGCGGTTGGCCCCAGCATCCAGCGCCAGATAATCGTCCGGGGTCAGGAAACGCTGCATACTGCGCACGATGTCCGCATGGTGCAGGTAGCCCTGCCGCGCGGTGGTGGCGGGCAGCGTGCCGTAACCCGTCTGCTGCTGCAGGGCGGCGATGGCGGCCAGGCGGCCCTCTCGCTGCGCGTCGCTCACGCCGATCTCGCGCAGCAGCGGAAGCAGATCGGCCAGGTCGGCGGCGATCGCCAGATCCACCGGATAGACCCAGCCGGCGTTGCGCGCATCGACGTCGACCTGCACCAGGGTCTGCTCCCCTGGACGGATCAGGTCCGGATCGCGGAAGCGGGTGTAGTCCGGCCCCATGCTGGCGCCCAGCATGACCACCAGGTCCGCGTTGGCCACCGCGCGGTTGGCGCAGGGGTGGCCCCAGGTTCCCAGCATGCCGACGGAGACCGGGCTCAATTCCGAGATACAGCCCTTGCCGTTGTAGCTGGTGGCCACCGCGATGCCGGCGCCTTCCGCCAGGCTTTCCAGGAGGCCGCCGGCGCCGGCCTGGCCGATGCCGTTGCCGGCGATGAAGACCGGCCGCTCGGCCTTGTCGAGCAGGGCCGCGAGCTGGCGCACCGCGGCTTCATCCGGCTTGGCGCGCGCGCTGCGCAGATAGCCCTCTGTCGGATAGAGGCGGGGCTTGCTCGGCTCTGCCACCTCCTGCCGGATGATCGGCGTCTTCATCACCACCGCCGCCGGGCCTTTGCGTGGCAGGGAGGCGTGCTTGACCGCCATCTGCACGCCGAAGACCGCCTCCTCCGGCGTGGTGGCATAGGTCGCGTACTTGGTGATCGGCTTCAGGCTGGCCATGGCGTCGGCGCCGCCGTAGTCGCCGGTCATGGTCTGATAGACGCCCATCTGGCCGTAGCCGTCGTAGTCCGAGGTTTCCGTCAGCACCAGCATGGGCGAGCCGGCGAAGTGCGCCTCGAGGATGCCGGGGGCGCCGACGGTCGTCATCCAGGGGCCTTGCCCCATCGCCGCCGCCGGCTTGCCGGTCAGCCGCCCGGTGGTCTGCGCCATGATCGAGGCGATCCACTCCGAGCGGGTCAGCACCACGTCGATGCCATCCTTGCGGTCGTAGAAGGCCGGCAG
Organism: Rhodovibrionaceae bacterium; assembly: GCA_028279885.1. Classification (GTDB taxonomy): domain Bacteria; phylum Pseudomonadota; class Alphaproteobacteria; order Kiloniellales; family DSM-21159; genus JANQMX01. Next base: position 99,899 of record JANQMX010000028.1, read on the forward strand.
CGACCAGGTGACGCCCAGGCCGGGCAAGGTGAAGGCGCGCTCGATACCGGCCGCGATCATGGTGTCGACGACCAACTCGTTGGTTCGGGGCATAGGAAAAGGACTCTCTTGCTGAAACGGGAACTGCGTGACGGGACCGGACCGGCGGCGCCTAGGCGCCCTTGCCAATCTGGAAATCGTTGCCGGCGCGGTCCTGGCCGCGCAGCAGCCAAAGCGGCCGTTTGGCGTAGTTCATGGTCGGCGAGACCTTGGCGGCATAGCGCGTCGCGGGATGGTCCGGCCGCCGGTCGTAGAGCGCATCCGCCGGCATGTAGCGAATGGCATAGTCGGCGCGCCGCTTGCCCGAGGCATTGGGATTGGAGCCGTGGATGAGATAGACGTCGTGCAGCGAGATCTGCCCCGGCGCCAGGACCACGTCGCGGGCGGCGCTGTCGTCCAGGTCGACGATCTCCTGCTTGATCGCATAGTCGTCGCGCAGCTGGACCGCATGATCGGCCAGCGCCCGGTCGCGGTGCGAGCCGGGGATATAGCGCAGGCAGCCGTTTTCCGCCGACGAGCCGTCGATGGCGATGCGCAGGGTCACCGTGCGCAAGGGGGTGATCGGCCAGTACTGGCCGTCCTGATGCCAGGGCACGGCCTTGCCGGTGCCGCCGGGCTTGGCGAAGAGCTGGCTGCCCCACAGGATGATGTCGGGGCCGATCAGGTCTTCGACCATGTCGAGAAAATCCGGGAAGCCGCAGAAGCCGAGAAAGGCCTCGGTGCCCAAAAGCTCGGCCGACTGACCCCAGGGATTGTGCGGCCCGGACAGCTGCTCCGGCGCCACGTTGGGGTGGTTGGCGATCAGCCGGTCGACCTCGTCGCGCATCTGCCCCAGCAGCGCCTCGGGCACCCGGTAATCGGGAATGATCAGGCCTTCATCGCGGTAGCGCGCGATCTCTTCCGCGCTCAAGCGCTTGCCAGACATGTCTGCTTTTCCTCCCGTCCCGATGGGACCTGTCGCGGCTCGACCTCTTGTCGCCCGGCCGGTTTCGTTTCTTCTGATCAAAAACATTCCATTTTTGGAACAGTGTTTCAATAATTGATATTCCGAATTTGAAACATTATTCTGAATTTGTGATAGTGTCGCCACCGGCGACCGTTCATCAACAAGCTGGCCCTGCCCATTCCAGCGGCAGGCAACAGACGATTTCTGCATCGAGGGAGGATTTCAGTGACAGTGACGAAACTTGGCGCCGCGGCGGCCGCGCTCGCGGGTCTTGCGGCATTCGGGCTTGCTCAGATGGCCCAGGCGTTCCCCGAGCGGCCGGTCACCATCGTGGTGCCCTTCAGCGCCGGCGGCGGCACCGACATCACGACGCGCACCCTGGCCGCGCCCATGGCCGAAGCGCTGGGCAGCGAGGTTCTGGTCAAGAACACGGCGGGCGCCGGCGGCACCATCGGGACCGCCGAGGTCGCCCAGGCCCGACCCGACGGCTACACCATCGGCATGATGCCAGTCGGGCCGATGACCACGCAGCCGCATCTGCGCCAGCTGCCCTACGGCCCCGACTCCTTCGACTACATCTGCATGGCCTACTCCGCCCCGTCCTCCATCGTGGTGCGCTCGGACTCGCAGTTCGAAAGCCTCGAGAACATGGTGGACTACGCCAAGGCCAATCCGGGCAAGCTGAACTTCGGCGTCCAGGCCATCGGCTCAATCCCCCACGTCGCCGGCCTAGGCCTGGTGGAGGCGACCGGCATCCAGATCGAGTTCATCCCCTTCAAGGGCAGCGCGCCGACCTTCAAGGCCATGCTCGACGGCAGCGTCGACATGTTCGTCGCCCACATCTCCTTCCTCACCCAGAACGCCGACCAGGTGAAATCCATCGCCATGCTGTCGGAAGAGCCGGTGTCGACCGCGCCCGAGCTGCCCACCGCCGAGCAGCAGGGCGTGGCCCTGGACTTCCCCATCTGGGGCGGGCTGGTGGCGCCCAAGGGTATTCCCGAAGACGCCCGCGCGAAGCTGGAAACGGCCTGCCAGGACGGCATGCTGTCCGATGCCTTCGGCGAGCGGATGGGCAGCCTCCGCATGCCGGTCACCTTCCTGCCCGGCTCCGAGTTCGAAGCTTTCGTGCGCGCCGAGTTCGCCCGCAACGAAACGCTGTTGAAGAACGCCGGCCTCTCCGAGTAGAGCGACCCAAGTCTGGCTGCCTCGGTCGAACGGCCGGGGCAGGAGGCCGGGTCGGCGCCGCCGACTGAGAGATTTGTCGCAACCATCCGCAAGGAGCCCCATGCTCGTCGCGGCAAGAGCCAACGGCACGACCGCGGTTGCCACATTGGCGCTCGGCACGGCGCTGTTTCTGTTCTGGCACACCTTCGAACCTGCCTACGACACCGCCTTCGCCGCCGCCGGCCGCGGGCCGGTGTTCTATCCGCGCATCCTCTTGGGGATCATCATCGTCCTGGCGGCTACCATCGCGCTAAAGTCTCTGTTCCAGACGTCTAGAGTCCAAATATCCAGGCGGCCCGCCGATGCAGCACCGGACCGAGCCGGCTGGCGCGCGCTGCCGGCCTTGGTCGCGGCGATCGCGCTGACCGCTGGCTATGTCATGGCCTTCAGCGCCGCGGGCTATCTCTTGAGCACCGTCGTCTACGCGCTGCTGCTGCCGCTGGTCTTCGGCTACCGCAACCCGCTCGTCATCAGCGCCTTCGCCATAAGCTATGCCGTGGCGACTTGGTACCTCTTCGAGAAGGTCTTCCTCATCATCCTGCCCAAGTCCCCCTGGTTCGCGGCCTTCTGAAGGATCCCACACGATGGATGCCGCGCTTCTCGGTCTCGATCTGATCCTGAATTGGCAGGTGCTGCTCGCCGTCACCCTGGGTACCGCGCTCGGCGTGGCCGTCGGCGTGCTACCCGGCCTGGGCTCGGTCGTGGGCATCACCATGGTCCTCCCCTTCACCTTGACCATGGGCCAGATCCCCGCCATCGCCCTGCTGCTCGGCATCTACTGCGGCTCGGTCTACGGCGGCTCGATCACCGCCATCGTCATCAACACGCCGGGCACGCCGCAGGCGGCGGCCACCGCGCTCGACGGCTATCCCATGGCTGCGCGGGGCGAAGCCGATCTGGCGCTCGGCTGGGCAACCGCAGCCTCGCTCGCCGGCGGCCTCTTCTCCGTCATGGTGCTGATGCTGGCGGCGCCGCAGCTGGCCGCCTTCTCGTTGAACTTCACCTCGGTCGAGTACTTCGCCCTCGGCGTCTTCGCGCTGATCTGCATCGCCCAGGTGTCCCGTGGCAGCCTGCTGAAAGGCTTGCTGTCGGGCGCGATCGGCATGTTCATCGCCACCATCGGGGTTGACCAGGTGACCGGCGACATGCGCTTCACCTTCGGCAACTTCCAGCTCTCCGCCGGCATCTCACTGATCCCCGCCATCGTCGGGCTCTTCGCGCTCTCCGAGATGTTCGTGCGCGTCTCGGAACGCTACGCGCCCGCGATCCAGACGGACTTCCGCATCGGCTTCAAGATACCTGGCTGGCGCGAATGGCGCCCGCGCCTGCTGTTGCTCTTCAAGTCCTGCACCATCGGGTCCTTCATCGGCGCGCTGCCCGGCACGGGCGCCGCCACCAGCGCCTTCATCAGCTATGCCGAGGCCAAGCGCTCCTCCCCCAACCGCGCGCGCATCGGCAAAGGCGAACCGGACGGCATCGTCTCGGCGGAAAGCGCCAATAACGCCGTGACCGGGAGCGCCCTGGTCCCCACCCTAGCCCTCGGCATTCCCGGCGACCCGGTCACCGCCGTCATGCTCGGCACGCTGGTGGTACAGGGCATCACGCCGGGCCCGCGCCTCTTCACCGACCAGCTCGACATCGTCTACGCGATCTTCCTGATTCTGATCGCCGCCAACCTGATCATGTTCGCTGTCGGCGCCCTGGGGGCCCAAGCCTTCACCCGCATCCTCCGCGTGCCGCAAGGCCTCCTGATGACCGGCGTCGTGGTGATCGCCCTGCTCGGCGCTTACGGGGTGCGCGGCAATCCACTGGACCTGATCATAGCCTTGGCTGCCGGCGTCGTCGGCTTCGTCATGCGCAAGACCGGCTTTCCCATCGCCCCCATGGTGATCGGCATGGTGCTCTCGCCGATGATCGAGAATGCGCTACGCCAGTCTCTGCTGCTGACCCGCGGCGATTTCTGGGCCTTCTTTGACCGCCCCATCGCGCTCGGCCTCTTCGTGCTGACCGCTTTTGTGCTGCTCTGGCCACTGCTCGGTCTCGCCTGGCGGCGCCTGCGTGGCACAGCACCCGATCCTAAGAGCCAAGCGAGAGGCGAAGAATGAGCCCGCCCGATCCCTTGCCCGATGGGCCGCTACTACTGACTGGCGCCGCCGGCTTCCTCGGCGCCTGGGTTGCCCGCCGCGCGCTGCAGCAAGGCCGGCAGGTCGTCGCCTGCGACCTGGGGCTGGACCGCCGGCGCTTCCTGCAGATCGCCGAGCGGCCCGAAGTGGCGGAACGGATCGACTGGCGGCAGCTCGACGTCACCGACGCCGACGCGGTCGCCGCCCTGGTGGCGGAAACCCGGCCCTACGCCCTACTGCATCTCGCTGCCCTGCAAATCCCGGCCTGCGCCGCCAACCCGGCCCTCGGCGCCCGCGTCAATCTGGAAGGCCACATCAACGTGCTGGAAGCCGCGCGCCAGGCCGGCGGCATTCCGGTGGTCTACGCCAGCTCCGCCGCCGCCAAGCCGCGCGGCCCGGACAAAGCGCCGGCCAATCTCTATGGGATCTACAAGCAGGCCGGTGAAGGCGTCTCCCGCCTCTACTGGCGGGACCACGGTGTGCCGAGCATGGGCCTCCGGCCCTACGTCGTCTATGGCATCGGCCGTGACCAGGGCGAGACCTCGGCCTTCACCGCCGCCATGCAGGCCGCCGCCGAAGGTCGGCCCTTTGAGTTGCCGTTCGGCGGGCGCTTCTGCTTCCAGTATGCCGCCGACGTGGCCGACCTCTTCCTGGGTTGCGCCGAGGCCCTGCGCGAGGGTGCGCACGTCAGCGACGTGAGCGGAGAGCTCAACGCCGTCGCCGACCTGCAGGCCGCCATCGCGTCGGCCGTCCCGGAGGCCCGCATCGCGGTGAAGGCAGTGGAGCGCCCGGGGCCCGACGGCTTCGACACGACGCCGCTCGAGGCTCTGCTCGGCCCACCGGCCATGACCTCGCTCACCCGCGGCGTGGCCGAGACCGTCGCGGCTTTCCGCCGCCTCGCTGCTCAATAGAACGTGCCGTCTGAGTCCGACAAGTGTCATTACAATAGGGCATAGGCGCGCAAGACGTGAGCGCATAGACTGGCCGAGTTGTCCGTTGCCCCAAGGTTCTGGCGCCCGCGATAGGCGCAAAGCGATTGGACCACTTATTGGGGCGGAGCATCCGGAGGCTACGCGCGATGCTGAACCCGACGTCGATCATGGCCGATCACCTCGGCGATTACCTTTCCAACCTCTATCTCCAATACTTCTCTAACCGAAGCCCGGAATATGCGGCCTATCTCGGCGGGGCGGCGAGGTTGGTGCTGGAGCGCATTGGCAACAGCGACGCGCTCTATCACGACGTCGAGCACACTATGATGGTAACTCTCGTGGGCCAGCAGATTCTGCGTGGCCGCCTTTTGTCCGAAGCGCTAACGCCGGAGGACTGGCTGCATTACTTCTGCGCGCTTCTGATTCACGACATAGGCTACGTGCGTGGCGCCTGCAAAGCAGACGGCTCAGCCGACGTGGTGATCGACGAGGAAGGGCGGCGCATGACGCCGCCGCGCGGCGCTTCGGATGCCTTTCTCTCGCCCTATCACATTGAGCGCGGCAAGATCTACGCACGGGAGCGCTTCCAACAGTCTCGCTTCATCGATGAGGAGCGTATCGTTCGCTCCATCGAGCTGACGCGCTTTCCCGTGCCCAACGACGAGGACCACCTCGAGACCCGTTCGGAAGCGGCGCTGGTGCGGGCCGCGGACCTGATCGGTCAGCTCGCCGACCCCTTCTATCACCGCAAGATCAACGCGCTGTACCACGAGTTCGTCGAGATCGGGCTGGCCGAGGAGCTAGGCTACACCAGCCCAGCCGACGTGCTGCACAAGTATCCGGAGTTCTTCTGGGGCTGCGTCCAGCCCTACATCGAGCCGGCGCTTCGCTACCTGGAGCTGACCACCGAAGGCAAGCAATGGCTCGCCAGCCTCTACAACAACGTCTTCCAAGCGGAAAAGCGCTTCAGCCGTATCGGCCCCTTCCCGGGGGCGTGAGGGGAAACTTGATGAGACAGGCTGCTCGCCGAGGTCCCATGCCATTTGGGCCTTTCAGCTAGCGGCGCGTCGTCTCCTCTTCCTCCTTCGGCTTCTCCTCTTCCCGCGGTGCCTCGTCGTCGCGCTGCAGCTCTTCGTCCGGCAGCGGTTCAGCCGACAGACGCTCAGCGCCTGCCGCCGCCTCGAAGTCCTCGTGCCCTGCCTCGGGCGAGCCCTTGGGCGGATAGTCGAGGGTATCGTCGAGACGTTCCAGCCGCTCTGGCGCAAAGCGCGGGAAAGGCAATTGACCAGCGCGCCGCCAGGCCCGCACCTGCTCCGCCACCCTGGCCTTGGCTTGGTCGTCTAGGCCATCGTCCTTACCCATGTAGATCGTGCGCGAGGGGAAGGCGAAACCGCTTCCCGCCTCGGTTACCAAGTCATAGATGCGCAGAAAGATATCCTCCCGAATGGCGTGGAAGTCGTTCCACTCCCGCGTCTTGGCATAGACGCGAATGGTCACGTTAAGGGCGCTGTCGCCGTAACCCGAGAACCGCACCCGCACCGTTTCGCTGTTGATACGCGGGTGGGCATGCAGCATCTCCCTGAGCTTGGCCAGGATGTAGCGCAGTTGGTCAGGTGCGGTCTCATAGCGCAGACCGATAACCTCGCTGATCAGCATCTCGTCACAGCGCGCCCAGTTCGTGATCTGCATATCGGCGAACTGAGCATTCGGAACCGAGACCAGGGTGCGGTCGAGACCACGCAATTGTGTCGAACGGATGCCGATGGCCTCGACCGTGCCGGTCTTGTCTCCAAAGCTGCAGAAGTCGCCAACCCTGACCGGCTTGTCGATGTAGAGAATCACGCCGCCGATCAGGTTTTCCAGCGTCGGCCGGATGGCAAGCGCGACGGCCAAGCCGCCAATGCCAAGGCCGGCCAGGATACTAAGGATGGGCAGGCCGAGCGCCTGACCGCCATAGGCCAGGATAATCGTGACACCGACCACACCGATCGCGCCGGCAACAAGACGCAGCAGATTGGCATCGAGGCCTTCGTCTGAAATGCGCGGCGAGAGAATGACCCACTCGAACAACAGCCGGCTGGCGAGCCAAAACAGCCAAGCAGCGGAGACATAGATCAGCACGATGACGACAGTGTCGACGACGCTGGAGAAGAGTCCCGACGTGTTGATCTGGAAATCCACAAAGGGGATCAGCACCACAACGACGAGCAGGATCGAAAGCGGACGAAGCAGTCGCCAGGACAGGGCTCCGATGCGGTTTTCCGGTTCGTGGCGAGATAGCCAGCGGTGCAGCCAGGCGATCAACAGCGCTGCTATGGCAGCGACCAATGACGTAGCGATCACCTTCCAAATCGGTGTGTCCATCCACAAGCCACGCAAGCGCGGTGGCATCGCTTGGACCACAGCGCTGGGCATCAGCGGCCCGGTCAGCTGCGGCAGAGAGGCGCTCCAGCTGCGAATTGGCAGACTCGATCGCAAAGGCACGTCTGCGATCCCGCGATAAAAGCGCGGCGCAACGAGAACCGTACGACCGTTGAACAGAAACTCGCCGTCCCGCGCCCCGCCTTCGATGCGGGTGATCCTTAGAGGAGTCTTGGGTATGCGGTACTGCGCCAAGCCCTCATCCGCGAAACCCTCAGCGTCCGGCACGTCTCCTAGCGGCGGCAGTGCGACCCGGCCGAAGATGTCGAGTAGCAGCGCGACCGTGTCGTCACCGACTTCCCGGCGCGAGGCACTGGCCACCGCTTCCAGATTGATCAGTGCTCGGAGCTGATCGAACAGCAGAGTGATCTGTTCGTGCCCTTCGCTCGACCGCGAGGCGTTGTAGTCGAGGACCGCCGCCTCCAGCTCATCGCGCAGGCGCAGGAAGGTGATCAGCGTATCGCGCGGACTGTCAGTCCGCACCGGTCGAATGGGCGGACCCTGTTGTTCAGACGCCTCCTCGCCGAAGATCCTCGATACATCTTGCGCCCCGGCCCAAGATGTGAGGAGCAACAACACGGCGAGGGAGGCCAAGACACCGCAGGATATTCTGCGAAGGCTGGTCACGGCGCTCTCCCGACGGTCATTTCTTTTTCGCGCTGCTACGATAACTAGAACGGCAGCTTGAGCCTACCAGCCTCAACAACAACCTCGCTGATGCGGAAAAGCGCTTCAGCCGCGTCAGCTCGCCCGCCGGGTGGCGCCCAGGACGGAGCGCGGACTGCCCCCGTTCCGAGCCCATGTGACATTTCGGCGATAAGCCGCTGTCCGGTTACCCGAGCATGAGGCAGCGCTAAGCTGTGTAATCTGACGCCTTGCGATCCCTGCGCACGATCCAGGCGTGCGCAGCAGCGCGCCAACGCGATTGGCCCCAATCCGCTCTGGCGCCGAACTACGCAAACAACCGCGACCTACTCGGTGTCGGGGATTGCAAGCTCAAATACCCAGTAGTCTTCGTAGCCCGCCCCGTTGGTTGTTGTGGTTCCTGCAATCACAAGCCCACCGTCCACACCACGTGAGAGCGCCAACGGCTTGTCCCACTTCGGACCCCCAACAATGCGCTCCCATACGATGTCTCCAAGCGCATCGACAGCGATCAGCCAGGCGTCGGCGCTGCCGGCGCCCTGTGACGACGTGGCCGCAGCTACGACTACGCCGCCGGCGGCACGCGGCGTAATCGCCCAAGCGTTGTCCCGCGCCGGCCCGCCGAGCACCCGCTCCCAGCGGACCGTGCCTTCCCGGTCCAAGCCGGCAAGCCAGACGTTGTCTTGCAAGCTGTCTGGAATACCCGTGACACCGGCGACCACGAGCCCACCGTCAGGCAGAGCGGCAACAGCGGTGGCAGCCTCGAAGACGCTGCGGTCAAAGCTGCGACTCCACAGCTCATCACCCGCTTCATCCAGACGTAGCACCCAGAGATCATAGCCGGCATCGCTACTCCGATAGCCAACCACGGCAAAGCCGCCCTCCGGATGTGGACTGGCGTGAAAGGCCCCATCGTCACCCGGCCCGCCCAGCACCTGCTCCCACAGCAGCTGGCCGGCCGCATCGAGCCGCAGGATCCAGGCATCCCGATCGCCAGCGCCCTGCGAGGCGGTAAAACCACTGACCAGAAAACCGCCCTCTGGCGCGGCGATAACGCTGCGTGCCCGCTCGTTGGCGACGCCGCCCAGAACTCGTTCCCAGAGGAGGTTGCCTCTGGCATCGAGACGAAACAGCCAGAGGTCGCTCTCCCCGGCGCCTTGCGAGCGGGTATGCCCGGCAACCACAACACCACCATCTCGGCTGGGTGCAGCGGCAAATACTTGATCCGTATCTGGACCACCGAAGCGGCGCTCCCACAGAGATCGGCCGCGTTGGTCGAGGCGCAACAGCCAAGCATCGAAACTGAGGCCAGGACCTTCTCGGCTATTGCCTGCCAAGAGCCAGCCGCCGTCAGGAAGCTGCACCAGACCATAGGCGCGGTCTTCTGCTGCACCGCCGAAGGTCCGGCCCCAACGGCAAGGACCTGCCGCAACGGCACAGGCCAATACCGTGTCAGAGGACTTTACCAACGGCGGTGTATCCGAGGGCTGGGCTTCGGGAACGGCCAGCGGCAGACTTGCCGTCAGGAGACACATCGCGACGAGGAACACCTGACAGCGCTGCACGGAAGCTCTCCGGTGCTGACGGGAGGAATGATAACTCAGCTTACCATCTATTGCGGCGTCATTGTGCGCAGCGCGCCCCGGCAACGCCTCGCGTTCAGAACGGCAGAGGCGCATGCAGGATGACGGGCGCCTCGCCGACGGTGGTGGAATCGTCAAGAGCGCGAACCACGAAGTCGGCGACGTCTGCGCGGGAGATGAAGCCGTTGCGCCAATCGCGCGGCTCGTTCAGCACCTCATAGCGCCCGGTCCGGGGACCGTTGGTCAGCACCACCGGGCGCACGATCGTCCAATCGCGATTGCTGCTGTGGATAAGGCGCTCCTGCACACTCTTGTCCGCATAGGCCCGACCGAGGAAGAACTGGAACGGCATACGCTCGATACGCCGCATGCGCCGGGCGCTGTCGCCGGCGCCGAAGCCGGTGATGCTGACAAGCCGCTTGACCTCGGCCTTTGTCATAGCGGGCAACAATACCCGGGTGGCCTCCGAGAACAGAGTGACGGGGCGGAAGGTCCTTTCGAGGCTGGGCGTTACCCCGAGGGCCTGGGCCACGGCCGCCACGCCTTCGAGCGCCACGTCGATGTCGGCGCGGCTTAGCGCATCGCCGGGCCACTTCTCCAGCCGACTGTGGGATAACCCGATGCCGGCCGCCCCGCGAGCGAAGGCACGGACAACGTACCCCTCGGCGAGCGCGCGCTCGACCACCTGAAGGCCAATACCGCGGCTGGCGCCAATGACCAGCAAGCGTTTGTCGTGCGGGCGTGTCATCACGTTGATACCGAGTTACTGAAAAGAACTTGCGGCTGGTGGCAGCTACGTGCAAGCGGTGAAGGCGGATCAGCTCTCGTGGTCCGGTCCGAGAAGCTTCGGAAGACCTTGAGTGCAGCGCCGCACTTGCGCTCTCCCTGCCTGGAAATCAGTTACGATCACAACATCTGGGTCTCGTACATTCGTCTAGATGGGCCGCCAAAAGCTTGCCGATGCGCAGCTTTTCTGGAACGACAATGATATCAGCACGCACAGACTGGATACCAACGGCAGGCTGCAAACGACGGGAATGGGGTAGCCGGGGGAGAAGCAGACGTGGACAACACGGAACTCTGCGCACTCATGGAAGCGGTCGCCGAGCGGCAGGACAAGGAGGCGTTCGCCGCGCTCTTTCGACGGCTGGCACCGCGTCTCAAAGCCTATGCCTTGCGTGGCGGCTGCTCCGAGGCAGAAGCCGAAGAGCTGGTGCAGGAAACCATGCTCACGGTCTGGCAGCGGGCCAGCTCCTTCAACTCACGCATGGCGCGGGTATCGACCTGGGTCTTCACCATTGTCCGCAACAAGCGCATCGACCTGAAAAGGCGACGTACACATCCCGTTGCAGAAATTGAAGAGGCAGTCGAGCTGCCGGCTGAAACTGTAGATCCAGTCGAGTCGCTGGACGCCGCCAGCGCGTCGGAGGCTATTCGTGAGGCCCTCAAGGCCTTGCCGCAGGAACAGCTGCTGGTGCTGCAGAAGGCATACTTCGAAGACAAGAGCTATCCAGCGTTGGCCGAGGAGCTCGGCATACCCTTGGGCACGGTGAAATCCCGTATTCGACTGGGGCTGCAGCGGCTGCGGGTTCCTCTCGAAATCTTCGCATGATCACCAGCCACCCACCACCCGAGCTGCTGCTAGAGCATGCGAGCGGACGCCTTGCGCCAGCGGTGGCGCTGGTCATCGCAACCCATCTGGAGTTCTGCCAGACTTGCCAAACCTCTGCCGCCGAGATGGAGATACTTGGCGGTTTGCTCTTGGAGTCCCAGCCACCGGCCGATGTCTCGGACGGACTGCTCGCCTCCACGCTGGCCAAGCTGGACAGGCAGGAAGCAATCCAGCGACAGCAAGCAGCGCCGGTTCACAAAGGAACCATCCCTAGGCATGTGGCGCCACGAACACTGACTCCTCTCGTTGGGCGTGCCTACGAGCATCTGACCTGGAACCGCGTTGTCGACGGTGTTGAAGAAGCGCGCCTGCCGCTTGCCGACCGCGGGCATCGCGTTACCCTGCTGCGGGCACGACGGGGCAGCCGGTTCCCCTTTCACGACCACGCTGGCAACGAATACCTGGCAGTGTTGGAAGGCGGCTTCTGCTGCAGCGACCGGCCCTTCGTGAAGGGCGACTTTGCCTCCTGCGGGCCCTCCGAAAGCCATGGGCTGACCATGGACACCCACGACGAGTGTCTCTGCCTCCTCGTGCTCGACGGCCCTCTTCTCTTCCCAGCGGCGGAAGACGCGGCCCTCAACGCAGTCTTTCGTCTGTAAGCGCCGCAAAGCGCGAGCGGCCAAAAGGCGCTAAAAATCTATTGCCTCAGCAATAGATTATACCATATATTTCATGAGAAAGGATATCTCGATGCCGATGACAGCTCAGGCTCAAACCCAGTCGCGCGAGGCCGAAGTGGTCACCAAGGCCGCCGTCCGCGTGGCTGAGCGGCTCGACCTTTCCAACAAGGTCTTGGCCAAGGTGCTTGGCCTCTCGGAAGCCAGCGCCTCGCGCATGCGCCACGGCAGCTACAGCCTGCAGCCGGGGCAAAAATCCTTCGAGTTGGCAGTGCTCTTCATCCGGCTCTATCGCTCGCTCGATGCCATCGTCGGCGGTGACGACGGCGTTGCTCGCGCTTGGCTGCGAAACAGGAACACGGTACTCGACGCCGAGCCAATCAAGCGGATGCAGAGCATCGCGGGCCTACTCAATGTCATCGACTACCTGGACGCCCGACGCGCTCTCGTCTAGCGCGGGCAGTCTAGAGGGCGACTGCTGGCGTTTCGTCGAAGCGCAGCATCGCGTTTCGACCTTAAAGCTGGTCGACGATCTAGCGGAGCAGGCGCTGCTGGAAGATCTGATCGAGACGGCCAAGCCGCCGGTTCCCGAGGACTGCCAGCACCTGCACTATCTGCTCGCGACCCCTTTTCGCTACGGCGCGCCCTACCCCTTCGGCTCCCGCTTTCGCCGCGCCGGTTTCACCGACGGCGTCTATTACGCCTCCGAGCATATCGAGACTGCGGCCGCAGAGCTGGCCTTCCATCGCCTGCTTTTCTTCGCCGAGTCACCGGACACGCCTTGGCCCGCCAACCCCGGCGAGTACACGGCTTTCGCGGTGGGCTACGCCACGACGCACGGTCTCGACCTCACGCGCCCGCCGCTGGACCGCGACAAGAGACTTTGGAAACAGAATGACAGCTATGAGGCTTGCCAGAGCTTGGCCGAAACCGCGCGGACGGCAGACATCGCAGTCCTGCGCTACAAGTCGGTGCGCGATCCCAGAGCCGACACCAATCTCGCACTGCTCACTTGCGGCGCCTTCACGGACAAACAGCCCAAAGAGCCCCAGACTTGGCGCATCTACCTTCGCGCCAGTGGCATCCAGGCTCTCTGCAACTTTCCTCGCCAAGCCCTCGCCTTCGACCGAGAGACCTTCGCCCCCGACCGCCGCATCGCCACGATGGTCTGGGAGCGATAGAAGGCGGCCTTCGAACGGGCAATGCCGTCAGAAGACCGCCTTAATTACTGTCGGCTAGTACTTTAACGCGCGCGTCTGCGGGCGTGGCCACGTCCGGCGATGTACAGTCCGGCGAGGCCAAGGGCAAAGAGGGCGAAACTGCCGGGCACGGGCAGAAGTTGCGGACCCGGATCTGCGGCAAGCTCCGTGCCGGGGAGTTGCCCGGATCCGCCACCGCCGGAGCCACCGCCACCACCACCGCCGGAGCCACCTCCACCGAAGCCGCCGCCACCACCGGAGCCACCGCCGCCGGAGCCGCCTCCACCGAAGCCGCCGCCACCACCGGAGCCACCGCCGCCGGAGCCACCGCCACCGGCTAAGCCGCCGCCGCCACCGGAACCGCCGCCACCGGAGCCACCGCCGCCGGAGCCGCCGCCACCGGAGCCACCGCCGCCTGGCGGGAGCATGCTGTCGGGCGGGCTGCTGGGATCGAGCGGGGGATCGTCATCGCCGAAGAGCGGCGGCACGTCGACCGGCCCCGTGCCAGGAATCCCACCAGGGTCTGTGAAGCTTTCCGGTCCAGGCCAATCATCGCCGGCAGCCGGCTCAACGGCGAGCGCAAGCGGCCCGCCGGCGAATTCGCTGTCACCCTCAGAGCCGCCACCAGAGCCAACACCGCCCAGGCCACCACCGGCGCCACCGGCGCCTGAGCCGCCACCGAAACCTCCGCCACGCTGGGTCTGCGGTGTGAAGGTGACAAGCTGGGCGGTCGGCTCGTCCGAGCCGAACGCGGCGCCCTTGCCGTCGATGGCCAAACCCTTGACCCCTTCGAAGCCGAGCGGCCTGACGGCATGCCCTGCCCCGCTCTGGCTGTCGATCGCAATGAGCTGACGGCTGGCGAAGTCGACCCCGTAGAGGCGGCCGTCCGGGGCGAAGGCGAGGTCCTCAACGGCCGCGAAGCCGATTGGCCCAACCGCACGCCCCGATCCGCTCTCGCGATCGATCGTAATGAGTTGGCCACCGGCAACGTCGACGCCGAAGAGGCGACCGTCCGGAGAGGCAGCCAGTCCAGCTACGCGCTCAAAGCCGAGCGGCCCGACGGCGCGCCCTGCCCCGCTGTCGCGATCGATCACGACGAGCTGGCCACGCTGGCTATCTGCCCCGAAGAGGGTTCCGTCGGGCGCGAAGGCAAGCCCTCTCACATTCCCGGAATCGAGCTGCCCAATCACACGCCCGGCGCCGCTTGCCGTATCGATGACGATGAGCTGCCGGTTGCCGGAGTCGATGCCGAAGAGCGTGCCGCCGGAATCGAAGGCAAGGCCCCGAACATCCTCGAAACCGAGCGGCCCGACGGCGTTGCCGCTTGGCGCTTTTTTGACGACGGGGGCGCTGACCGGACCCTCTGGGAGGGTGGCGACCGGTGTCGCTGCCGCCCCGGCAACGCCCAGCGCCAGAGCGACTGGCGCACCGATGATGGCTTTGTAGAACAGTGCAAACCCAGACATTGCTTTAGTCATCCCCTACACCCCAAGACAAAGAAACAAGGCCAGGCTGTCGCCGCCCGCACTACGGGCTGCAAGTGCTATCGCCAAAGGCGACAAACGAACCATCGATCATTGGTTAATCGGCGCCACGTATTCGCCGAGTCACCCCATCTACCACCTAGCCATCCTGGCAAGTGCGCTTAACCAAAACCCCATCTAAGGCGCACGACCAGAATGGTTCAACATACCACTTTACACGGTATGCTTCAATAGTGTCGGCAATTACAGTTAACATCGGCCGCACGCATGGAGAATTAACCAACGCAAGCGGCCCCCGACGCGACGGCGAGTGGATACATCGATACTGGACATGGCAGCGGTGGCCTTTCAATCATCGCTTGGTGGCAAGCCGAACTATGGCCCACGGCCCAGGCCCTAAAGCCCACGACCGTTCGGGCTGTGGTCAGGGCGCCAAGGAGGTCTATAGGGAAAGGACGCGTGAATGACCCGTATCGCGATCGCCGGGTTTCAGCATGAAACCAATACCTTCGGGGCGACGAAAGCGGGCTTCGCGGAGTTCGTCGAAGCCGATGCCTGGCCCGGCTTGCTGGAGGGTGAGGCCGTCATCACCGGCACGACAGAGCACAACCTACCTATGGCCGGCTTCATCGAGGCTACGCATATGGACCCATCCATTGAGTTGGTGCCACTGCTCTGGTGCGCGGCCGAGCCGTCCTCTTACGTGACCGACGACGCCTTCGACCGCATCGCCGACATGATTCTGGCGGGGCTCGCCGAGGCTTGCCCGCTCGACGGGCTCTACCTTGACCTGCACGGCGCCATGGTTACCGAAAGCCACGAAGACGGCGAGGGCGAACTGCTTAGGCGTATCCGGCAAGCGGTCGGCCCGAACCTCCCTATCGCTGTCAGCTTGGACTTCCACGCCAATGTCACCAGCGACATGGTCAAGCAAGCCTCGGCCCTCACGATCTTCCGCACCTACCCCCACATCGACATGGCTGCGACAGGCGCACGAGCCTTCACCCTTTTGCGACGGCTACTATCCGGCGGGGCACTTCATACGGCCTTCCGCCAGGCATCTTTCCTCGTACCACTCACGGCGCAGTACACCGGTGCCGAGCCCTGTGCCGGTCTCTACGGTTTGCTGAAAGCGCCGCTCGCCGGGGTGATCTCGGCAGATATTGCCATGGGCTTCCCGGCCGCCGACATCTTCGACGCCGGCCCCTCCATCGTTGCCTACGGTGAAAACCGCACCGAGGCGGAGGCGGAGGCCGACCGCCTGCTGGCCGCGCTCGAAGCCGTTGAGACCGCCTTCGATCCGCAACTCCTGCCCGCTCGGGACGCGGTGCGGGAGGCCATGGCTTTCAATGGCGGGAAACCCGTGGTGTTGGCAGACGTGCAGGACAACCCCGGCGCCGGCGCGACAGCCGACACCACCGGGTTGCTCGCTGCTCTGGTCAATGAGCGCGCGCAGGGCGCGCTGCTGGGCTTGCTCGACGACCCCGAGACGGCTGCCAAAGCCCATGCCGTTGGCCTCGGCGGAGAGTTCGAAGCAGCGCTAGGCGGCAAGGCGGGGTTACCCGGGCAGCCCCCTTACGTCGGGCGCTTCCGGGTCGAGGCGCTGAGTGACGGCCGCTTCCCCTTCACTGGGGAGATGTACCACGGGAGCGTTGCAGAGATTGGGCCAACCGCCCTCTTGCGGGTCGTCAACGGCGGAGCCGACGTCCGCGTTGCCGTCGGCTCAAAACGCTGCCAGTGCCTCGACCAGGCGGTCTTTAGCCATTTGGGTATCGACCCTGCCGCGCAACGCATCCTGGCGGTCAAAAGCACGGTGCACTTCCGCGCTGACTTCGAGCCCATTGCCGGACGCGTCCTCTATGCCGAAGCCCCCGGCGCCAATCCCTGCCGCCTGGAGACAGTGGACTACCAGCGCCTTCGGCCCGGGATGCGTTTTTAGTGCGGTTCCCGCCCTGCTACGCACCTCGCTTCGCATAAAGCACTCGAACCTTTCAGTTCTATTCGGCCGCTCCGGCTCCAATGGCTTCCGGCTGCGCATCCCTCTCCGCCGCGTCGATGCGGACCAAAGCTCTCACTTCGACCTGTCCTTGCGGCACGGTCCGAATGCCAAAAAAAGCATCTTGCTTCTCAAAACAAAACGCTTCGCCGGGATGATGAGATAACTCGCGCCGCGGGATATGGAACAGCGTGACTCTGCCTTCGCCGTGCAGCACCACGATCGGCCAGATCCCTTCGCGGAGATGGTTCTCGTACTCGATCTCTCTCCAGCGAAGGCCGCTGCCCTGCAGCAGCTCGGGCATAACGCGATTGGGGTCGTCGTACTCCAGCAAGGCGCAGCCTATCACCCAACCCTGTCCGACGATTTGAGAAAGATCGAAGACCTCCTGCTCCGCGCCAAGCTCAAGAAGGCGGCGGGCCATCTCCTTGTCTTCCTCCGGGAGGAAGGCCCCCCGATCCTTCAAGTGATACTCAAAAAAGAAGAACACGATCAGCCCAAGACAGACCGCCAGCCCCGCTCCGACGAGCCGCATAAAAACCTTCATGACCTTGCCTTGATGCTTCGCTGGCCCACGTCCGCCACACCGCCCGTTAACACTGACGCTCAATTGCGACCATGGCGTGGTGCGTCGCGAAGAGAAAGGCAACAAGTTATCGCCTTTCGTTGGACCCGCGTTGCGCCGCGTCGTACACCTAGAGCGTTTCATAATTTGACGGAAGCGTAGCCAGCGTTTTGGAAGTAGTTGGCGCATTCCTGAGGTTGGATGGTTCCAAGGAGCTGTCCGAGATAG
>JANQMX010000029.1 GCA_028279885.1 Rhodovibrionaceae bacterium
CGCTATCTCGGACAGCTCCTTGGAACCATCCAACCTCAGGAATGCGCCAACTACTTCCAAAACGCTGGCTACGCTTCCGTCAAATTATGAAACGCTCTAAGGGGAACCTCGACTCCCCGACCCTCACTTGATGCGGAAGTGGTTCCGCAGTGCGAGCAGCACGAGAAAGATCAGCACCGCAGAAATGAGGGTTTGGAAAAAGCTCCACTGTGCAACGCCATCGGGGATATGCGGCGGCAGACGGGTCTCTGGGAAGCCAGCGGTCTTTGTACCTTCTACCCCATAAAGACAGCGGTAGACCTGGTTCAGCTTCTCAGGCCCACCGAGCCCGGCAAAGGGCAATGTACTCCTCAGCGAGAGCGAGAACGCAGCGCTCTCGGCGTTGCTGTGCTCTGAGCCCACAACGCAGGCATGGACGGCGGCTTTCTCGTCAGCAACGTAATTCCGATGGCCATCCAAGTAGATATCCTCAAATGCCATGACGGTCACTGCCAGCCAAATGAACGGCAGTAGCAGGCTCCGGCCGAAGTTCGAGAGCCCTTGGTACAGTAAGCTCACGAACCAAATGAAGGCTTCTTTCAAGCTCCTCGCGTTTCGGCGCGCTTTGAGCTCTTCTGCGAAGAACTCTTGCTCGCGAGCATGATCGTGGGCCTCGTTGGCAAGCTTTTTCACAGACCGCCATTTTGCCTCACGTTCGACTTCTCGGGAAAACGGCTGCCAATTCCGCGCCGACCGGCGAAATACTCTCCAGGCTGCTCCGAGCACACGACGCTGCTTCCCTAGCTCCCTTCTCTTCCAAAGGTGGACACCAACTAGCCAGACCAATCGTTGTAGGCTTTGAGGTTCGATTGACAGATCATCCAGCCGCGGCGCTTGAGCAAAGTTGGCCTGAATGAAATCGGGCACTTGCTGGAATTTTGCGCCAGCCAAGGTGAAGGCTCGTTTGACCGCGATGGCGCTGAAGTTGGAACGCCTCTTGAACAGCGCCTTCTCGAAGGTCGTGTAGCTCTCGAAGGTCGATTGAAAAAACACCGCAGTCGCTCCGAAGGTTGCTCGATCAAACCGTGCAGCACCTTCGAAGGTAACCCCGTCAAACTCCGCGTTTGCTTCGAAACTTGCTCCCCTGAACTCGGCTTTGTCGTTGAATTTGGCTGCTCTGAACTTCGCTGTTCCTGCAAACGTGACCGCTCCAAACAACGCAACGCCTATAAAGGTTGCGTCCTCAAACGTCGCGTACCCCTTGAAAGTGACATCCCCTCCAAACCACGCATATCCATCGAAAGTCACGTCACTGAAATCTGCTGTGTGTTCAAATTCGACCGCGGAAAAAGTGCCGATACTCTTGAACACAGCGCTGCGGAACTGCGCCTTGAACTCAAATCTCGACCTATGAAACGCTACACCGTGCTTGAATACAGCCCCCTCAAACAACGAGATCCCAGGAAAGATGAAGTCCCGGAAATTCGGCTCGTCTGCGAAGCTGCGTCCTGCGAAATTGGCTTCAGCAGAGGCAAGCCACTCGGTCGACGCTCGATTTGCACCACTACCGTTTAGCTCTACGGCCCACTCCCCCGCCTCTTCCAGCGCCTTGCGCTTGGCGAGCATCTCGTCGGCCCAGGCATTCCAGGCGTCCTTACCCTGCTGAAAGAGTGCCCAGGTCTCTTCCTTGTTCACGCGTCCCCTCCGGCGTTCGAACAGCCCAGAGTAGCAGCGCAAAGCGAGTCGCTTACCAGTCGAAAGGGCGCGGGTTTGGGCTGGATTGGCCCTTGGTCTTGTCCGGAAACAGCGCGGCCAGCCCTTCCTTCGACGCTTCCGCAATCCCCCGCTCGGTGATCAGGCCGGTGACCAGGCGGGCGGGGGTGACGTCGAAGGCTGGGTTGGCGGCGGGGCTGGCCGGGGGCATGACGCGGACGCGGGTGACGGCGCCCTCGGCGGTGAGGCCGGCGATCTCGCTGACTTCCTCGGCCGCGCGCTCTTCGATGGGGATGTCGGCCAGGCCGTCGTCGATGGCCCAGTCGATGGTCGAGCTGGGCAAGGCGACAAAGAAGGGCACGTCGTTGTCCTTGGCAGCCAGCGCCTTCAGGTAGGTGCCGATCTTGTTGCAGACGTCGCCCGCCGCCGTGGTGCGGTCGCTGCCGACGATGCAGATGTCCACCTCGCCGTGCTGCATCAGGTGCCCGCCGGCGTTGTCGGCGATCACCGTATGGGGCACCGCGTGCTCGCCCAGTTCCCAGGCGGTGAGCGAGGCGCCCTGGTTGCGCGGCCGGGTCTCGTCGACCCAGACATGGACGGGCAGGCCCGCCGCCTGCGCCTTGTAGATGGGCGCGGTGGCCGTGCCCCAGTCGATGGTCGCCAGCGCGCCGGCGTTGCAGTGGGTCAGCACCTGCACGGGCGCCCCGCCCTTGCGCGCTGCGATCTCCTCCAAGAGCTTCAGGCCGTGATCGCCGATGGCGGAACAGAGTTCGGCATCTTCCTCCGCCATCTCGCCGGCGAGGCGATAGGCCTCCGCCCGCCGGGCGTTGTGACCGATGGGCAAGAGCGCCGCCTTCATGCGGTCGAGCGCCCACTTGAGATTGACCGCGGTGGGCCGCGTCGAGAGCAACTCGTCGTAGGCGGCCTCGATGGTCGCACCCGAGCTGTCGCGGTTCATGGCGAGTGCCATGCCATAGGCGGCGGTGACGCCGATCAGGGGCGCGCCGCGCACCTGCATGGAGGAGATGGCGTGGGCGGCCTCGTCCATATGCGTGAGGGTGGCGATCTCGAAGACGAAGGGCAGCTTGGTCTGGTCGATGATCTCGACGGCCCAACCGGCCCCTTCCCCGCTGTCGGCGAGACGGATCGTCCGGCGCCACCCTTCTTTCGTCATTCGCTCGTTCCCAAAACCCGCCCGGCGACCGCGTCGAGCTTGGCCACGACCTCGGGGTCGCGGGCATGGGGGGCGGTGATTATGGCGAAATCGAGCGCCCGGTGGCACTCGCGCGGGCCCTCGGCGGCCTTGGCGGCGATGCGCGGCACGGCTCCGGCCACCAGGCTCCGCGCGTGCTCCGCATTGGCGCGAATGACGGCCACCACCTTTTCGACGCTGACGTGGCCGTGGTCCGGGTGCCAGCAGTCGTAGTCGGTGACCATGGCGACGGTGGCGTAGCCCATCTCGGCTTCCCGGGCGAGCTTGGCTTCGGGCATGTTGGTCATGCCGATCACGTCGCAGCCCCAGGTGCGGTAGAGCGCCGACTCGGCCTTGGAGGAGAACTGCAAGCCCTCCATCACCAGGTAGGTGCCGCCCCGCTGGTGCGCAATCCCCTGCTCCTCTGCGGTCTCCGCCAGGCAGGCGGAGATGACCGCGCAAACCGGCTCGGCCATGGAGACGTGGGCGACGCAACCGGTGCCGAAGAAGGACTTCCTCCGCGCGAAGGTGCGGTCGATGAACTGATCGACCATCACGAAGGTGCCGGGCGAGAGTTCCTCCTTGAGGGAGCCCACGGCGCTGACCGAGATGATGTCCGTCACCCCGCTGCGCTTCAGGGCGTCGATATTGGCGCGGTAGTTGATGTCGCTGGGCGAGAGCGGATGGCCGCGGCCGTGGCGCGGCAGGAAGACGACCTCGGTGCCGTTCAAGCGACCGAACAGCATCTCGTCGGAGGGCTTGCCGAAAGGGCTCTCCACCGCCTGCCAGCGCCGTTCCTCCAACCCCTCGATGTCGTAAACACCGCTGCCGCCGATCACCCCGACGACAGCCCGATAGCCCTCTCCGCTCAACGGCTTACCCCCTTGTTCCGAGACACCGGCGGGGCTTTACACCCGCTTGTGTGATTTCTGCTATACTGCGTCGCCAAAGAATTAGGGCAACAGAGCTTGTCATGACAACGCTCCCGAACGGTCTTTCCGGGACCGACATCCGCCCGCCGGCGGTGGCCGGCCGCTTCTACCCGGGCGAGGCGCCGGCCTTGGCCGGGATGGTCGATGACCTCTTGGCCCAGGTCGGCACCCATGGGCTGGCGCCCAAGGCGCTGATCGTGCCCCACGCCGGCTATGTCTATTCCGGCATCATGGCAGCACAGGGTTACACCACCCTGCTGCCGCGCAGCCACCGCATCCGCCGCGCCGTCCTGCTCGGCCCCAATCATACCGCGCCGCTGCGAGGCTTCGCCGTGTCGAGCCACGCGGGCTACGCCACGCCGCTCGGCGTCGTGCCGGTGGACGTGGAGACCCGCGACGCGCTGCTGCGCGAGGGCCGGGTCCAGCTCTACGACGAACTGCACGCCGGCGAGCACTGCCTGGAGGTTCAGCTCCCCTTCCTGCAGCGGCTGTTCAAGGACATCGTCGTGCTGCCCATCCTGGTCGGGCAGGTGGCGCCGGAGGAGACGGCCAGCCTGATCGCGCAGCTCTGGGGCGACGAGGAGACCGTCATCCTGATCTCCTCCGACTTGAGCCACTTTCTCTCCTATGACGAAGCCTGCGCGCTCGACGCCGAGGCGGTCGCCGCCATCGAGCGGCTGGACCCCGGCGGCCTGACGCCCGAGCAGGCCTGCGGCCGCCATGCCATCCGCGGCCTCTTGACCCACGCCCGGAGCTGCGGCCTGCGCGCCACCACCGTGGGACTCTGCAACTCGGGCGACACGGCCGGCGACAAGGCACGGGTGGTGGGCTACACCAGCGTCGCCTTCGAGCCGCTGGAGCAGGCGCGCCTCGGCAAGGCACAGCGCCAAGAGCTCCTGCGCTGCGCCGCAAAGAGCCTTCGCCATGCCGTGCGCAAGGGCCAGGGAACGGCGCCGGAGGTGGAGGTCTCCAGCTTCACCGCCCCGCTGCGCAGTCAGCGGGCCAGCTTCGTCACCCTCAGTCGCGAGGACGGACGGCTGCGCGGCTGCATCGGCAGCCTCAAGCCCCAGCAACCGCTAGTCCGCGACGTGGTGGAGAACAGCGTCAAGGCCGGCTTCGAGGACCCGCGCTTCAAGCCGCTGGCCGCCGACGAGCTGCCGGGCCTGACCATGGGCATCTCGATCCTCTCCCATCCCGTGCGCATGCACTTCAGGGACGAGGCCGACGCCCTGGCTCAGCTCGAGCCGAACGTGGACGGCATCATCCTGGCCACACCGGAGGCGCGCGGCACCTTCCTGCCCCACGTCTGGGAGGGGCTGGGCGACCGTGAGGACTTCATGAAGGCCCTCAAGCACAAGGCTGGCCTGGCCGAGGACTTCTGGTCCGACGAGGTCCAGCTCTATCGCTTCCGCACCGAGAGCTTCGCCAGCTCGGTGGCGCCGCTGCTGCAGGACAGCCATTGAGATCGACACCTCGGCCAGCGAAGCGGCGGAATACACCTATTTCTCGTATGGACGAAAGACGCGACGATTCTTAGACCGACGTGATGGATAGACAGCGAACGTCGGGAGGATTGTCATGCGCCTGCTCACTGCGGCTCTCGTTCTCATGATGGCCACGGCCGGCCAGGGCATCGCCCAAGACAGGGTCAAGCTGCACGCCGCAGGCAGCCTGAAGGCGGCCATGAGCGAGATCGCCGACGGCTTCGAGCAGGCGCACGGCGTCATCGTCGAACGGGCCTTCGGCCCGTCCGGCCTGCTGCGTCAGCGCATCGAAGGCGGCGAGGCTGCGGAGGTCTACGCCTCGGCCAACATGAAGCACCCCACCGCCCTGGCCAAAGCGGGGATGGCAGCCCCCGTCGCCCTCTTCGCCCGCAACCGGCTCTGCGCCCTGGCGCAGCCCGGCCTCGCCGTAGAAACGGACTCCGTCCTGGACGTTCTGCTGGACCCGGCCGTGCGGGTCGGCACCTCCACCCCCAAGGCGGACCCGGCCGGCGATTACGCCTGGGAGGTCTTCGCCAAGGCCGACGGCTTGGTCGCCGGCGCGGGCGAAACCCTGCGCGGCAAAGCTCTGCAGCTTACCGGCGGGCCCGACAGCGCCAAGCCGCCCGCCGGCCGCAATCCCTACGGCTGGGTGATGGACGACGGCCAAGCCGATCTCTTCCTGACCTACTGCACCAACGCGGTGCTGGCTGAGCGCGACACGTCGGGCCTCAAGATCGTCGCCCTGCCGGAGCCGCTGGCGGTCGGCGCCGACTATGGCCTTACGGTGATGAACGGCGCGCCGGAGAGCGCTTGGCGTCTGGCCTTCTACATTCTCTCGCCGGCCGGCCAGGACGTCCTGGCGAGCTACGGCTTTGCCGCGGCGGGACTGCCGGCGTCCGAGTAAGCCACCTCATAGATCCACGCATCGTTCCCGTGTAATCTCGCGGCACAGACAGTCGACCAACGCGCGCGCAGGCCTTCACGGCTGCTGCCGTGACCCACTCAGCTCGGGAAGTCTCGAATGGCACCGCGGGACCACGAATGGTTCGATTACTACAAGGCGTTCGACTACTTTCGCCCGGAGATGGTCCGGGACGGCAATCAGCCAAGGATAAGAGAGCGCCCGGACGCGGAAGCGTCCATCGTCCTCGTCCATGGGCTGAGCGACTCCCCCTACTACATGTCGGCCATCGCCGATCACTTCCACGAAACGCTGCGCTACAACGTCTACCTTCCGCTGCTGCAGTGCCACGGACTGAAAGACCCGAAGGGCATGGAAGGGGTCGAGCTGGAGGAGTGGAAGCGCAACGTCCTCTGGTCCGTCACCTACGCCGGCGACAGAACCGAAGAGGTGTCGGTCGGCGGCCTTTCGACCGGAGGTGCCTTGAGCTTCTACACCGCCTGCACCTCGCCGCGCGTGACCGGCGCGCTCTATCTCTTCTCGGCCGCCTTGGACTTGCGCTTTTCGGGAAACGAGCGGGTCGACAACATCCTTGAATCCCTGCTGCGCAGCCGAGCCCTGACGTGGGTGTTTGACGCCTTCGATTCGAAAAAGCCTCTGATCGGGGACAACCCCTACAAATACGCCTACGTCGACAAGGATGGCGCGCGGGAGCTGGCGAAGCTGATCAAGGAGATCAACACCCTCCTCGCAGGCTTCGATCGCGCGCACCCATTTGCCAAGCGAACCTTCGCGGCGCACTCCTATGCGGATCCCACGGCAAACATAAAAGGCATTCTGCGGCTGCGGGAAGAGATGCGCCCCGCCGACCTCGAGGAGTTTCTGATCGACGCCGACAAGGAGGTCACCCACGCCGGTCTCGTCCTGAAGGACGACCTCGTCGTGAACGGGAAGGTCCTGGAAACAGGAAACCAGTGCTTCCCCGACATGATGGACGCGATGGACCGCTTCGCGCGGGCCGGCTAAAGCCTTACGCTCTGCCGCTTGCGGCCCCAGGTGCCGTGGTCGGGCGCAAAGTGTCCGGCGGCAGGGCTACCGCAGGAGAGGCAGCGTCCCTCCTCGTCCAGGTGCCAGTCGGTGATCTCGTGCCAGTCGCGGCCGATCACGCCGGTGCCGCAGTCATGGCAGTAGGTCCCCTGGGTCGCCGGATGCTTGATGTTGCCGGTGTAGACGTAACGCAGGCCGGCGTTCCGGGCGATGCGCCAGGCCCGCACCAGGGTGGCTGGCGGCGTGCGCGGCTTGTCCTGCATTTTCCAGTCGGGATGGAAGGCCGTGAGATGCAGCGGCACTTCGGGGCCGAGATGCGCCAACACCCACGCGCTCAGCGCTTCGATCTCTGCATCTGAGTCGTTCTCGCCGGGGATGAGCAGCGTGGTGAGTTCCAGCCAAGCCTTCGTCTCGTGGTGGATGAACTTGGCCGTCTCCAATACGTCGGCGAGGCGGGCGGTGCAGAGCTTATGATAGAAGTCCTCGCTGAAGGCCTTGAGGTCGAGATTGACGGCGTCCATGGCATCGAAGAACTCGCTCCGTGCCTCCTCGGTGATGTAGCCGGCGGTGACGGCGACCGTCTCGATACCGGCCTCGCGACAGGCGGCAGCCACGTCGACGGCATACTCGTGGAAGATCACCGGATCGTTGTAGGTGAAGGCGACCGAGCGGCAGCCATACTGCTTGGCCGACTGGGCAATGCGCTCGGGCGTCGCCGCAGCACCCAGCTTGTCCATCTCGCGCGATTTGGAGATATCCCAGTTCTGACAGAACTTGCAGGTCAGGTTGCAGCCCGCCGTGCCGAAGGACAGCACGCTGGAGCCGGGATAGAAGTGATTGAGCGGCTTCTTCTCGATCGGGTCAATGCAGAAACCCGAGGCCCGGCCGTAGGTGGTCAGGACCATCGCGTCGTCCTGGCGCGCGCGCACGAAGCAAAGCCCGCGCTGCCCCTCGTGCAGGCGGCAGCGCCGCGGACAGAGGTCGCACTGGATCCGCCCGTCCGCCAGCCTTTGCCAGAAGCGGCCGGGGAAGCGCTCAGACCCTTCGAGCTGGAAGGTCTCGGCCATCTCCTTCACCTTGCTGGTCCTTATATGGGACCAACCCGCAAGGGATGATAGAGGCAGGCAAGGTCAGCCGTTGCGGAGGCTGCCGACCCGCGCCAGGGACTGCGGCGTGGCAACCTGATAGCGCATGCAGAGCGGCTCGATAAGGCGAGCCACCTCGTCGCGGCCCAGCTCGTCCATCAGCTTGCAGGGCGGCTTGCCGAACTTCAGCGCCAGCTCGGCGCCCATGTCGATGGCCTCCGGGGTCGCCACCTCCTCGTCGAGCTCCTCCAGGACGGGCAGGAAGGTGCCGCCGAGCAGGATATCCGCCACCTTGGCGGCCGTATCCGCGGCGAGCGGGTCCGGCTTGGTGACGATCCAGCTGTCGCCGGCGTCGCCCACCTCGATCATGCTCTTCGCCGGCGTATAGAACAGGCCGAGAGCCGAAAGATTGCGGATGGCGTTCAGATTGATGCGCGGCTTGATGATATTCATGACGAAGAAGGGCCCGGCGGCAACGCCGAAGCGATCCTTGGCCACCTCGTCGATCTGGGCCGGTGTCGCCAGGCCTTCGTCCATCGCCCGCGCCGCTGCGTTGGTATAGGGGCAGAAGAAGCGATTGATGGCGAAGCCGTAGGTGTCCTTGCAGACCAGCGGATGCTTGCCGGTGGCCTCGCAGAACGCCGTGGCCGCCGCCATCGCGGCCTCATCTGTCTTGTCGCCCCGCACCACCTCGACCAGCGGGTTGATCTGCGCCGGGCTGAAGTAGTGTAGGCCAAGAAAGCGCTCCGGGCCGCTGATATGATGGGCCAAGTCGCTGACCTTGAGGCAGCTGGTGTTGGTGGCGACCAGGCTGTCGTCACGCAACACGGCGCTCAGCTTGCTGAAGACCTCGGACTTGAGATCGAAGTCCTCGAACACCGCCTCGATCACCAGGTCGCAGTCGGCCAAGTCGTCGAGACCGCTGCTCTTGGCGAGACGCCCGCCCGCGGCCTCGGCGGCGTCGGCGTTCATGCGCCCCTTCTCGACAGCACGGGCATAGAAGCTCTGGGCGCCCTCTATGGCCTTGTCGACCATATCGGCGCTGATATCGGTGATGACGACCTCGAAGCCGTGCTGTGCGGTTGCCGTTGCGATGCCGCCACCCATGGTACCGGCCCCGATGACCCCGACCCTGCGAATCTCCATCTTGCCCCTAGCTTTTCTCGATCCTTACGGCGCCCGCCTCATAGCAACGCCGGCCGGGCCCGTCCAGCAGAGGCGTCATAGAGCTCTCGAGCCGACAGCGGCAAAGCCCCCAAGCCGCCATTTTCTGCAGCGCCCGGTCGCTTCATCGGTCAGAAGTGTGAACCAGTTCACATATCCCTCACGCTTGTGTGAAGCAGCTCATGCAGCGTCTGCATGTCTGCTAGCATACTCATGAAAGGCGCCGAAGCCGCCACCCGCACAGTCCGCACCGGACAGAAATGCAAGGCAGGTCGCTTTGGCCCGTTTACAGGCTGCCCCATGGCGCTCCGCCGCTCCTAGCCGGCGCAGAGGCGCTGCCAAGGCAGCACTATGGTCGGGGAAAACTGGGATGCAGGTTGGTCGCGGAATGGGGCGACCAACCTGCCTTTCCTTTCTAGCCACGGCAGAACGCAATTGCGCTTGCCTTTGGCTCGCTCAGCCCACAAGAGACTGCAGTTCGTGAACTGCGGTTTGGTTAGAGCGTTATGCCTCTTCTGCTCGGGATCGACACCGGCGGCACCTACACCGATGCGGTCCTCTTCGAGGAAGGCCGCGGCCTGGTCGCCCATGCCAAGGCGCTGACGACGCGGGGCGACTTGGCCGTGGGCATCGGTCAGGCGCTCGATGCCGTGCTGCGGCAAGCCGGCAGCTCGCCAGAGGAGACCGCTCGTGACATCGGCCTGGTCTCCCTCTCCACCACCCTGGCGACCAACGCCCTGGTCGAAGGTCAAGGCGGGCGGGCCGGGCTGATCCTGATCGGCTTCGGCGAACGGGAGCTGGGCCGGGCGGGCCTCGGGGAGGCGCTGGGCGACGCACCCTACCTGACGTTGGACGGTGGACACGATGCCGCCGGGCAGGCGGCCGCCCCGCTCGATCTCGCCAAGCTGGAAGCGGCCTTGCCGGAGCTGCAGACCGAGGTTTCGGCCTTTGCCGTCGCCGGGCTCTTCGCCGTGCGCAACCCCTCCCACGAGCACGCGGTCAAGCAGCTCATCCTGGAGCGCAGCGGTTGCCCCGTTACCTGCAGCCATGAGCTTTCGAGCAAGCTCGACGGGCCCCGCCGCGCCCTCACCAGCCTGTTGAACGCGCGGCTGATCGGCCTGCTGCACCGCCTGATCGGTGCCGCCGAGACCCTGCTGCACAGCCAAGGCATCGACGCACCGCTGATGGTCGTGCGCGGCGACGGCGCCCTGATCGGCGCCGAGATCGCCAAACAGGTGCCTATCGAGACCATCCTGTCCGGCCCGGCGGCGAGCCTGGTCGGTGCCCGCTATCTGACCGGCGAGCGCGATGCCCTGGTCTCCGATATCGGCGGCACCACCAGCGACATCGCGGTTCTGAGCGACGGCGAACCCCGTCTGGACGAGCGGGGGGCCCAGGTCGGCGGCTGGCGCACCATGGTGGAAGCCGTCGCCATGCGCACCTATGGCCTAGGTGGCGATAGCGAGGTTCATATGACGCGTGCAGGGCTGGCAGGCGGCATCGCGCTTGGCCCGCGCCGCCTGGTGCCGCTCAGTCTCTTCGCCCAGCATCACCCGGACATCGTGCACCGGGCGCTCGACCGCCAGTTGGCCGCCGACCGTCCCGGGGCGCAGGATGGCCGCTTCGTCGCCTCCCTGCCCAGCCCGGAGACGGAGCGGCGCGGGCTGAGCAGTAGCGAAGAGGCGCTCTTCGCCCGCATCCTCGAAGGCCCCTGCGCGCTCGATCGTCTCTTCCAGGGGCCCGGGCGCGGCGCGACGCTCGACCGGCTGGTCGCCCGCGGCCTGGTGCAGCTCGCCGGCCTCACCCCTTCCGACGCCGCCCATGTGCTGGGGCGGCAATCGGCCTGGGATCGCGAAGCGGCAGAAAAAGGCGCAAGCCTTTTCGCCCGACAGCGCGACGCCCGCGGCCTGCCCCTCGCGCCAGACGCGGAGAGCCTGTCGCAGCGCATCATCGAAACCCTGGTGCGCCGTTCCGCCGAGGTGCTGCTGGACAGCGCCTTCGCCGAAGAGGGCCTAGCCATCGCCGACCCGGCCAAGGACCCGCTGGTTCAGGCGGCGCTCAACCGGAACGGCCAGCTGCTCGCGCCCAAGCTCGGCCTCACCCGGCCGATCATCGGCCTCGGGGCACCGGCCGCGAGCTACTACCCCGAGGTTGCCGCCTTGCTCGACGCCCGCCCCGTCATCCCGCCCGAGGCCGGTGTGGCCAACGCCGTCGGCGCCGTGGTCAGCCGCGTCCGGGTCAGCCGGACGGCGACCGTTGCGCAGCCGGAGGAGGGCCGCTTCCGCGTCCACCACGACGCTGCACCACGGGACTTTGCGGTTCTGGGCGACGCCATCGCCTTTGCGGAGAGCGTCACGCGGGACGCGGCCGGCGCAGCGGCGCGAGCCTCCGGGGCGGCAGACCCCGAGGTGGGCGTGAAGCGACGGGACAAGACTGCCGTGGTCGAGGGCAAGGAGATCTTCATCGAAGCCCGCATCACCGCAACTGCGGTCGGGCGCCCGCAGCTCGCGCACTGAGCAGCTATCCCAAGGCCACCGGTGGCGGCTTGCGGCGCAGGCCGGAAATCGCGTTACCGGCCAGGGCCGCGAGCAGCACGCCACCGCCGATCAAGGTCGTGGCCGCCGCCGTTTCACCGAGCAACAGCCAAACCCAGATAGGCGCCAGCACCACCTCGGTCATGCAGAGGAGCGCCAGCTCCCCGGCCGGCACGGACTTCGAGCCGACGGTGTAGAGCACCAGGCCGAGGCCGACCTGAACGATGCCCATGGCGAGCGCGACGCCGATGTCCCAGGCCGGCAAGACGAACGGCAGCCCCGTGACCAAGCAGACCAGGCCGGAGACGCAGAGCGCGAAGATGCCACCGAGCAGCACGGCCGGCATCATGTCCTCTGCCCTCTTCCAGCGCAGCGCGACGGTGAAGACAGCGAAGCCGGTGGCAGAGCAGAGCGCGAAGAGGTTGCCCTGCCAATGACCCAGCGAAAAGCTGCCGTAGACCATGATGACGATGCCGACCAGCGCCAGCAGCATGGCGACCCAGGTCGCCCGGCGCACCGCCTCGCCGAGAAGCCAGAGACCGAGCAGCGAAGCCATAAAAGGCGCTGCGGCAAAGAGAAACATGGCGTTGGCGACGCTGGTCGTCTGGATGGCGTAGATGCCGCCTGAGAAGGCGATGACCAGCCCGGCACCGCCGATCACGCCCGACAGGCCGGCGGCCCTGACGGTGCGGACGAGCCGACCGCGGCTGCGCAGGGCAATGACGACAGCCAGGAAGGGGATGAGTGCCAAGGAGCGATAAAAGAGGATCTGCCAGACGTTGGCTTCCTCGATCAGGCGAATGCCGATGCCCATCAGCGACCAGCAGGTCCCGGCCAGCAGCACGAGAACTACGCCGCGCCGGTAGGCAGCGGTGCTGTCGATCGCTTCAGCGGCAAGGCTCATTGGTCGCTGCCCGGAACCCGTTGGCGTTTCCAGTCAGCCTAACCGCATCGTAGTGCAGGGAATACCGCGCGCTCTGCATGGCTGGCCGGCCCGAAAGCACGGCCAAGGCCGAGCTTAAGAGGCGCGCCTCCGGCGCCGCCGGCCGCCTTGATTGGCGGCGACGGCAGTCCCAGCCGCAACGCCACGCGGCGGCAGGGTCACAGCCTCGGACAAGTGCGGGAAGGCATCGCTCTTGTGCGGAAAGGCCATGGCCTGGACGAAGTGCTCTTGGAACTTCGGCTCGACCGCCGTCTCGACTTTTTCGATGCGGCGCACCACCTCCTCGATCTCGCGCCGTGCCGCGCGATTGACCAAGGCGATGCGGGCGCCGGTGCCGGCTGCGTTGCCGCCGTTGGCGACCTTGGACACCACGCAATCGGGCACCAAGCCGAGCACCATGGCGTACTTCGGGTCGATGTGGTTGCCGAAAGCACCGGCCAGGGTGATGCGCTCGACCTGCTCGACGCCCATGCGGTCCATCAGGAGGCGCACGCCCGCGTAGAGAGCGGCCTTGGCCAGCTGAATGGCGCGCACGTCGTTCTGGGTGACACGCAATTCCTTGCCGTCGTCATCGCGGTAAAGGCGATAGGAGAAGGTCCGCCCATCCTGAACGATGGGATCCTCCTGACGTCCCGCCCCGCCAATCACCCCGTCCTCGTTGATGATGCCGGCGAGGTACATCTCGGCAATCACCTCGATGATGCCGGAGCCGCAGATGCCGGTGACGCCGGTCTTGGCGACCGCTTCGTCAAAACCCTCTTCGTCCGACCAGAGGTCGCAGCCGATCACCTTGACCTTGGCCGCCAGGCTCTCCCGGTCGATGCGCACCCGCTCGATGGCACCGGGCGCCGCCCGCTGTCCAGCCGAGATCTGCGCCCCTTCGAAAGCCGGGCCGGTCGGGCTGGAGCAGGCCAGCAGCCGCTCCTTGCTGCCGAGCACGATCTCGGCATTGGTGCCGACATCGACCAAGAGGCTCATCTCGTCCCGCAGGTGCGGGCCTTCGGAGAGCACGACCGCGGCCGCATCGGCGCCCACATGCCCGGCGATGCAGGGCAAGAGATAGCAGCGGGCGTCGGGGTTGATGCGAAGATCGAGCTGGCTAGCCCAGATGTTGAGCGCCTGATCGGTAGCCAAGGCGAAAGGCGCGCCGCCCAATTCCGTCGGGTCGATGCCGAGCACCAGGTGATGCATCACCGGGTTGCCGACGACGGTGACCTCCAGAATGTCGGTCAGCTCGATGCCGGCCTCTTCCGCCACCCGTTCCGCCAGGCCGTTGAGGGCGCCCCGCACCGCCTCGGTCATCTTGAGATGCCCGCCCGGGTTCATCATGACGTAGGAGACGCGGCTCATCAGATCTTCGCCGTAGCGGATCTGCGGGTTCATCATGCCGTCGGAGGCGAGAACCTGGCCGGTCTCAAGATCGCAGAGATGGACTGCCACGGTGGTCGAGCCGATGTCGTAGGCGAGGCCGTAGATCTTCTCCTTGAAGCCGGGGAAGATGGCGAGCAGTCGCTTTTCCTCTCGCACCGCCACGGTGGCCTTCCACTCACCGTCGCGCAGCGCCTGCTGGATTTCTTGTAGAACGCGCAGATCGGTGACCAGACCGGTGATACCCCACTGGCTCTCCAAGGCCTGCTCCAGACGCCGCAGGTCACCGGAGGGGTCGTGCATGTCGGGCTCGGCAACCTCGACGTAGTGCAGCTTGACCTCGGGATCGACCTCGATGTCGCGCACATCGGCACGCTTGCGCACCACCTGCTTGTGGACCTGGCTTTCCGGCGGCACGTCGACAACGAGGTTGCCCAGGACCCGAGTTTGGCAGGACAGGCGCCGGCCCTCTACCAGGCCCCGCTTGTTGGCGTAGCGCAGCTCCGCCTCGCCGACCTCCGAGGCATTGGCGAGGCTGGATGTGATGCCGTGCTTGGCGAACTGCCCCTCTTCCAGCCGCACCTGGCAGCGGCCGCAGATCGAGCGCCCGCCGCAGACGGAGTCGACGTCGACGCCCAGCGAACGGGCTGCGTCCAACAGCGGAGTGCCGAGCGGGAAATTCCCCCGCTTGCCGGACGGCAGGAAAACGACCAGGGCGTCATCCGACACCGGACTAACTCCTATGAGTGGCGCCATTCACTACGCGCAGGACCTCAGGCCGTGGCACGCCGGCGACGGCGCTCGCCACGCTCGCCCCGCGCACCGCGGGCCGTGTCCTGGCCCTCGGTCGGCTCACGATACTTACGGATCCAGCGGGCGCAGTTGGGGTCCTGCCCCATCATCACGTCGGCGCCACGAATGCCGAGCATATCTTCCTCATGCAGCGGGTTCATGATCGCCGAAGTCATGCCGGCGCCCGAGGCCATCGCCAAGAAGATGGCGTTGAGGCCACGGCGGTTGGGCAGGCCGAAGGAGATGTTGGAGGCGCCGCAGGTGGTGTTGACGCCGAGTTCGTCGCGCAGCCGGCGGATGATCTGGAACGCGGTTATGCCGGCTTCGTTGATGGCGCCGACCGGCATGACCAACGGGTCGACGACCACGTCACAGGCCGGGATGCCGTGGTCGGCAGCGCGCTCGACAATCTTCTTGGCGACGGCGAAGCGCTCGTCCGGATCCTCGGAGATGCCGGTCTCATCGTTGGAGATCGCCACCACGGCCGCGTTGTACTTGGCGATCAGCGGCAGCACTTCTTCCAGGCGCTCCTCCTCGCCGGTCACGGAATTGACCAGAGGCTTACCCTTGTAGACCGCCAAACCGGCCTCCAGCGCCGCGACAATCGAGCTGTCGATGGAGAGCGGCACGTCGGTCAGCGACTGCACCAGCTGCACGCATTCGGCCAGGATGCGCGGCTCGTCGGCCAGCGGGATACCTGCATTGACGTCGAGCATGTGGGCGCCGGCCTCGACCTGGGCCAGGGCATCGGCCTCGACCATGGAGTAGTCGCCGGCCGCCATGGCCGCCGCGAGCTTCTTGCGCCCGGTTGGGTTAATGCGCTCGCCGATGACGCAGAAGGGACGGTCGAAGCCGATCACCATCTCTTTGGTGGCCGAGGACACAACGGTATGGGTCATTCCTTCAGTCTTTCTCTCGCAGCGAGCCGCCCTCCGACCCGGTAAAACCGGAGGATCGCTCTTGGCGCGCCCCCGTATTTGTCCGGGACGGCGCAAGTGTTGGACGGCAGTCTGTGGACTTTGCTCTTCGCCGGATCGCCGACAAGCGGCCTCTTGCGTTCGACCCGCGTCATCGTCGCTTGCGCGAAGCAGGTCAGCCACGGAAGAGCTGGATGATTACGCCCTCTGCAACTGGCGCTCTTCGGGCTCCGGCGCGGCGCGCCAGGCCTTGCGCTGAGACCGCATGGCCGGCGAGTGCCACTGCCAGGAGGAAGCCGGCTGCAGCTCGTCGTCCGGTTGCTCCTCGCCATGCAACGTCACCGGGCGCCAGCGGTCCGGCGCCAGGGTCCGGAGGGTACGATCGAGCTCACCGACGGCCGCCGGGCCGCCGCGGCAGGCCAGCAGGTTGATCCCTTCGCCGAGCAGCTCGCTCAAGGCCTCGGGGGATTCATCGGCGTCGGCATCCGCGAGCGCCACCAGACCATCGGCGCGCCGGGCGATGGCGCCAGGCGCCTTGAAGCTGCCGCGGCGATTGAGCAGCAGAAGCGGCGCGTCGCTCTCCATCGCCTCGACCGCCCTCTGAGCGCCGGCGAAGGCTGCCTTGAGGCGCCCGAGCTCCGGCCAGATCTCGAGCGAGAGCGCATCGACACCGCCGGCCAGGAGCGCCTCGGCCTGCTCGCGCACCGCCGCTTGGACGTCTTCGTCTTCCGCAAGCCAGCCGCGGTCCTCGATCACGCCGAGCACGAAGCGGCGTCGGCCAAGGCCCGGCTCTTCATCGACGGCTTCAACGCAGGCCTCGGCGGCCGCCAGATTGAGGGCGAAGCTGAGGTCTTCGAGATCGTGCTCGCGCAGGGTCAAGGGATTGGCCCGGCGGGTCGGCGTCAGCAGCACATCGGCACCGCTGCGCAGGAAGTCCCGCAGGGCCGCCTTCACCCGAGCATGCTGGCTGAGGCAAAGCAGGTCGCCCATGCCGGCGACGCCGAAGAAATCGCGGCGCAGATCGAAGCGCTGAACATCCAAGGCCGTGTCGAGATTTCCTCCAGCCAGCAGCATGCGCTGGCGCAGGGCAGTCTTGAGGGTTCGGGTCATCAGGCGGCTTCCTCCAGGCTGCCACCGAGGCCGAGCTCTTGGCAGACGGCCTCGACGGTGGTTGAGCGGTTGAGGGTGTAGAAGTGGAAGTCCTCGACGCCTTCGCGACGCAGGGTCTCGCAGAACTCGTTTGCGGTCTGCACGGCAAGCTGGCTGGTCAGCGCGGGGTTGCCCCTGGCCGGCGCGAAGCGGCGCAGCAGCCACTCCGGCACGCTGGCGCCGCAGCGGCGGCTGAAGGAGACGAGGCTGTCGATATCGCCGACCGGCAGGATCCCCGGCACCAAAGGCTTACGGATGCCGGCATGCCAGGCGCGGTCGCGAAAGCGCAGAAACAGCTCCGGGTCGAAGACATACTGGGTGATCGCCCGTGTCGCACCGGCATCGAGCTTGCATTTGAGCACGTGCAGGTCTGCCTCCGGCGACTCAGCCTTCGGATGGCTCTCCGGATAGGCGGCAACGGAGATCTCCATCTCGCCGCGCTGCGCCAAGGCCTGCACCAGCTCCAAGGCATTGAGATAGCGGTCGCGCGGCGCCTCCTCATTGGCCGGCGGGTCGCCGCGCAACGCGACGATGTGACGAACGCCAGCCTCGTGCCAGCTGGCCAGCAGGCAATCGATCTCCTCGCGGCTGCCGCCGACGCAGGTCACGTGAGCAGCAAGCGGGGTCCCCGCCTCCGCCAAGAGCCGCCGCACCCAGCGGTCGCTGCGGGCGCTCGCACTGCCGCCGGCGCCGAAGGTCAGCGAAATGAAGGAGGGCTGCAGCCGGACCAGCCGGGCGACGGCTTCCAGGAACGGCGCTTCCGTCGCCGGACTCTTGGGCGGAAAGAACTCGAAGCTGACGCGTGGTGGCGGCATCCTGCCGTCTCCCCTCTCGTTCATCCTAATGAAGCCCTGCCGAACCAGGGGCACCCTGGCTGCGCTCGGCCTCCCACAGGCAGACCGTGACCGGACCACCGTCGAGTGTGAGTGGCGCCTTGAGAGTCAGCGCCGCATCCTTGCACCAACCTTCGATGCGCGGAGCATCGAAACCCGGCCAGAGATGCGCGTGCTCTTCCATCAGGGTGCGGTCGTCATGGGCAGCGAAATCGACGATGATCAGCCGTCCGCCGGGGCGCAGCACGCGCTGGGCCTCGCGCAGCGCCGCCGCCGGCTCCCGCGCGTAGTGCAGCACCATGTTCATGCAGGCGGCATCGAAGCTACCGTCGGCAAAGGGCAGATCGTACATGTCGGCCAGGCGCACCTGGCAGTTGGTGAGGTTGGACTGCTCCAGAACCGAACGCGCCAGCGTCAGCATCTCACGGGAGATGTCGACGCCGGTCGCTGCCCGCACGTGGGGACCCAGCAGCTCGACCACACGGCCCGTGCCGGTCCCGATGTCCAGAAAGTCGATCGGCTGGTCGGCGCGCTGGACGAAGCCGAGCAGTTCGGCATTGACCCGGTCCTCATCGAGGTAGAGGCGGCGCAGGTTGTCCCAGTTGGCGGCATTCTTCTTGAAGAAGCGCACGGCGCGCTGCAGCCGGCGATCGAGCAGCGCCTGAAGCTGCTCCAGATCGCGGTTCAGGGTTCGGTCGTCGGCCGGCAGCAGATCGAGCAGCGCCTCGGCCATATGGCCCATGCGGTCATGGCGCCGGCCGCGAATATCGAGGCTTTCGCTGGTTGTCGTGCGGTACCAGGCGAAGGGGCCCTCTTGATTGCGCTGGAGCAGCCCCGCTTCGACCAGCAGCTTGAGATGCCGGGAGATGCGCGGCTGGCTCTGACCCAGGACCTCGACGAGGTCGCTGACGGTCAGCTCGGCGTGGCCGCAGAGCGCCAAAACCCGCAACCGGGTCGGGTCCGCTACCGCCTTCAAGCCTCTCAGCACCTCGTCCACGAAACTCCGTCCCTCTCTGACCTTGCCTGGAAGGCTTGAGACTATCGCATAACCATATAACAATTTCTTTATATGACTTTGGTGAACACGTCAACAGCCATGGCTGCCGGCGGAGGCCGACAGGCGACAAAGACCAATTATTGCAATAGATTAGAGTGTCGGACCCGCTGATTTGGAGCGGAGCGCGAGCAGACAAGCGCCTGAGAAAATCGAGGAAAGCTGCCGCCGGTCAGGCGCTGCCAACCTCCGAAGCGGCCTCCGCAAGGCCGCCTGCCGCGACCAGCCCTTGCAGACGGGCATCGTCGAACTCCGCCTCCAGCTTGGCGGCGGCTGCATCGGCCTCCGCCTGGAGATCATCGGAGATTTCGACCGGATCGGCCTTGCGCCATTCGCCGAGATAGTCGTCGGTCGAGCGCAGCTTGGCCTTCATGGCGGCGCGGTCGATGGCCTTCTCGAAGCGCTCGGTAAGCTGGATTTTGACCTGGTCGCGCCGGCCTTTCTTGGCAATGACCTGGGCCGGAATGTCCCGCCAGTAGACCACGATCAACTGAGCCATTTTCGTCCTGTCTCTATGCTGAGGTTTCTTTTACGTCTCTCTTAGCCGCCTGGGCCATGAAATCCGCCAGTTCGCCGTAGCCGGTGAAGCGCCGCTCATAAGCCAGGCCCAGGCGCTCGGCCGCCGCACGCGCCTTGGCGTCGAGCGCCGGGTCGTCCGTCTGCGCCAGATAGACCACGCGCTTGTAGTGGCTGAACATCATCCCGAGCAAGTCCGGATGGCGATCCAGCCCCATGTCCTTGATGATCAGCCGCTCGAAATGCCGGGCCAGATAATCGGTGAGAAAGAAGCTTCCCAGCTCTTCTTCCATCATGCCATTGAAAGCATCACCGCCGGCATAGAAGGAATAGCAGTGGGGGCCGGGAATGCGCTCGACGCCTTCTTCGGCGCAAACCGTGTCGAGCATGCCGCCGGTGCCGCAGTCGGCGTAAACGACGTAGATCTTGTCGTAGCCCTGCGCGCGCGCCGTGCGAATACGCTGGCGCAAGCGATCGGGAATCTGATCCGGGCGGTTGTGCAGCTTGGCCGGCAGGCAGGTGACCTTGAGGTGCGGCCAGCCGTTCGCCTGGCCAACCGCCAAGAGCTCACGGGCTAACGCGCCGCACGCGATCAGCAGCGTCGGCGCACGACCGCTTTGGGGTCTTTCAACGGGGGCTTCGCGGGGCTTGCTTTGCATACTCTCACCCCTCCTACCGATGCGCCGATCGCGGCGCCAGATCGGCCGGACGGCGCTAGCCGGCCGCTTCCAAGCTCGGGCCCTTGTTGTGCCGGCGGGCGATGAGCTCCTTCGCCGTCTCCACCGCGACGGCCGCATCGCGGCAGTAGGCATCGGCGCCGATCTCGCGGCCGAACTCCTCGTTGAGCGGCGCACCGCCCACCATGACGATATAGTCCTCGCGCATCCCTTTTTCCTTCAGGGTGTCGATGACGACCTTCATGTAGGGCATGGTGGTGGTCAGCAGTGCCGACATGCCAAGGATGTCCGGCTGATGCTCCTCGATCGCCTCCAGGTAGCTCTCGACCGGGTTATTGATGCCCAGGTCGACCACCTCGAAGCCGGCGCCCTCCATCATCATGGAGACGAGGTTCTTGCCGATATCGTGGATGTCGCCTTTGACCGTGCCGATCACCATCTTGCCCATCTTCGGCGCACCGGTCTCTGCCAGGAGCGGCCGGAGAATGGCCATGCCGGCCTTCATCGAGTTGGCCGCCAGCAGCACCTCCGGCACAAAGAGAATGCCGTCGCGGAAATCGATGCCGACGATCCGCATGCCCTCGACTAAGGCCTTGGTCAGGACGTCATAGGGCTGCCAGCCCCGTTCCAGCAGAATGTTGGTTCCCTGGGTGATCTCGTCGGCCAGACCGTCATAGAGGTCATCCCACATCTGCTCGACGAGTTCATCGTCGGAGAGCGAGTTGAGATCGAGATCTTCGTCGTCATCGGCCATGGCTTGGTCCTTGTTCGCGCCGCGGATCGGTTTGCAAGACTTAGGGTACTCACTTCTCGGTTTCGATACCCTTCACACCGTAACCGAGGTCAAACAAACGAATTCTGTCATCATCGTCGCCATAAACGGGGCGCGTCTTCAAGTTTCACGTGAAGGCATCCGGCATAGCCTGCTTCTTCTTAACCATAAACTCGGTCAGCGCCTCCTCCAGAGCAGGGTCGAGCGCCGGCGCCTCGTACTCGGTCAGCATCTGCTTCCAGCGTTCACTGGCCCGCTGGTAGGTGTCCTTGCTGCCTTCCGCCTCCCACTGCTCGAAGGAGTTGTTGTCGGCCATGGTCGAGCGATAGAACGCCGTCTCGAAGTTCGCCTGGGTGTGCTGGCAGCCGAGGAAGTGGCTGCCGGGCCCGACCTCGCGAATGGCATCGAGCGCCTGCCCGTTTTCGCTGAGATCGATGCCCTGGCTCATGGTCTGCATCATGCCGAGCTGATCGGCGTCCATCACCAGCTTCTCCGGCGAAGACACAAGCCCGCCTTCCAGCCAGCCGGCGGCATGCAGCACGAAGTTGACCCCACCCAAGAGGCTCGGCAGCAAGGTCTGCGCGCTCTCGGCCGCGGCCTGGGCGTCCGGCAGCTTGGAGCCACAGAGCGAGCCGCCGCTACGACAAGGCACGCCGAGGCGGCGGGCAAGCTGGGTGAAGCCGTAGAGCACCAGGGCCGGTTCGGGCGTGCCGAAGGTCGGCGCGCCGGACTGCATCGACATGGAGCTGGCGAAGCTGCCGAAGACGACCGGAGCGCCGGGCCGCAGGATTTGCGTTAGGGCGATGCCGACCATGCCCTCCGCCAGGGTCTGGGCCAGCACACCGGCCGGCGTCACAGGGGCCATGGCGCCGGCAAGAATGAAGGGAGCCACGATGCAGGCCTGGCCGGCGCGGGCGTAGGTCTTGAGCGCCCCCAGCATGGTCGAATCGTAGGTCAGCGGCGAGTTGACGTTGATCAGGCTGATCAACACACAGTTCTCGTCGACGAAGGACTCGCCGAAGAGAACCTTGGCCATCTCCACCGTGTCGGCCGCGCGATCGGGATGCGTGACCGAGCCCATGAAAGGCTTGTCCGAATACTTGATGTGGCTGAACACCATGTCGAGGTGGCGCTTGTTGACCGGCAGGTCGACCGGCTCGCAGACCGTGCCGCCGGAATGGTGCAGCGCCGGGCTCTGGTAGGCCAGCTTCACCAAATTGCGGAAATCCTCGATGGTCGCATAGCGCCGCCCCTCGTCGAGGCTGCGGTAGAAGGGCGGACCGTAGACCGGAGCGAACACCAGATTGGGTCCGCCGATGGTCACCGAGCGCTCCGGGTTGCGCGCATGCTGCACGAACTCCGCCGGGGCGGTGGCGATCAGCGAGCGGAGCAGGCCGCGGGGGAAGCGCACCCGCTCGCCCTTCACATCGGCGCCCGCGTCCTTGAAGAGCGCCAATGTCTCCTCGTCCTCGACGATGTTGACGCCGACCTCTTCCAGGATGGTCTCGGCGTTCTCCTCGATCAGAGAAAGGCCCTCTTCGCTCAGCACCTCGAAGGGCGCGAGCCGTCGGGTGATGAATTTGTACTGCTGTGCAGCACCGGAGCGCCGTTTCTGGCGCCGCGCCTCAGCACCGCCACCGCTGCGACGCCGGCCGCCGCCGCGCGCCTGCATGGCTTCCTTGCCTTCTGTTCCGTCTTCCATCGCACAGCGCTCCCAGCTCCCAGTGCCGTCGCCGTCACGGGAACTATAGACCCGCCACAGCCGGCGGAATAGCGCAGAGCATCACGGAGCAGGCCGACTCGACCATCCCGATTGAGACCTAGACTTGCGATGAACCGACCCACCGGCAGAGGTTCGGCGTGCGACCGTGAAGCGAAGACGCCTTCGTCGGCTATTCGGCGACCGGCAGGCGAACCATGACACAGGTGCCGCGGTTCTCGTCGCTGCTTATGTCGAAGGCGCCGCCCATCGCCTCGGTGAGCTGCTTGGAGATCGGCAGGCCGAGGCCGACGCCGTCGCTGCCGCTCCAGGCATCACCGCCCCGCTCGAAAGGCTGCATGACCCGCTCCAGAGCGGAGGCCGGAATACCGACGCCGTTGTCGCTGACCTTAAGCTCAACCTGCTTGCCGCAGGGCTGGGTATTTGCCCTGACGCAGACCATGTCCGCGGTCTTGGCATACTTCACCGCGTTGGCCAGCAGGTTCACCAGGATCTGGCGGACCGCCCTCGCGTCGCCATAGATCGGCGGCATGTCGCCCTCAACCAGGACCATGACTCGCAGACCACGGTTCTGCGCTTGGCTCCGGACCATGATGACAGCCGACTCGATCGCGCTGCGCGGGTCGACCGCTTCGAAGCGGAGCTGCGGATGGCCGTTCTCGATGCGCGAGAGGTCGAGCAGCCCCTCGATCAGACCGAGCAGATGCCGCCCGCTGTCAGCGATGTTGCGGCCGTAGCCCATGACTTGGCGGGCGCAAGCAGCGACACCGTCAAGCTGCAGCAGCTCACCAAAGCCGATGACGGCGTTCAGTGGGGTCCGCACCTCGTGACTGACGTTGGCCAGGAAGGACAGCCGCTCCCGCTCTGCCGCCTCGGCCATCTGCAAGGCTTCGAGGGCACGGGTCTCACTGGCCTTCAAGTCGGCGACCAAGCGATTGTATTGAATCTCGCGAACGCACCAGCGTGCGATCAGCTGCATCATCGCATCGGCGTCGACGGCCGGGTCCTCTTCCTGATCGTGCATGGCGAAGACATGGCCGATGCAGGTGCCCGAGGAGTCGATCATGCGATGGCCGCGAAAGAGATAGGCGCTAAGGTCGGTCAGCAATTCGTCTTCGGGAAAGAGATGCGCGACATCTCGATAGAAGCAAGCTGCCGAATCGCCATCATAGACCGTATCGCAAGGCGTTCCCGACAGAGGATAGCTGCAGGAGCCCATGTTGCGGCCGTTGTTCCAGACGGCCTCCACTCGCACCGTGCCGTCGCCGCAGAGCAGCGCAACGCCCGCATAGCGATAGGCCAGCAAGGTGGAAAGGGCCAATCCGCCCATGACCAAAACGTTGGTCGGCTGACTCGGCGGCGTGGAGAGCAGCAGCTCGATGGCCTTGCGCCAACGCTCAAGCACCTTCTGCGACGAAGACGCAGGGAGCGGCAGGAGCGGCTCCTCACCTCCGATCACGTCATAGCTGTTCAGCGTCTCTGCTTGCACGCAATCCCACCCTGGTCGGCCTGCTAAGAGTCCGGACCGCACACTTGAAGAATGGAGGGTAATCCTTCGGCCCCAAGCGCCCGCGTGCCGCGTTCGGCTATACCCGATTGACACCCCAAAACAGATAATAGCCGCGCGAGAGTTACTGTTTGCTTAGGCCCGCCCGCCGGCGGGATTTGCTCCCGACAGATCCGCTCTGCGCCAATCGAGATTCCCGGAATGAGATATAAATGCCGCTGGCAATCACGATAGCGATGCCGAGCCAGGTCAGGCTCTGCGGAAAGTCGCCGAACCAGAAATATCCGATGGCGGTCATCGACACGATTTCCCAGTAGGTGAAGGGCGCAAGCGTCGATGCCGGGGCCAGCTCGAAGGCTCTGATCAGCAGGAAGTGGCCCATCGCCGCAACACCGCCCATGGCAACCATCACCAGCCAATCGGCCGGCGTGGGCGGTTGCCAGTACCACAGCATCGCCAGCGACATGACCAACGCGCCGATCAGGGCCGTGTAGGCCAGGGTGACGAGCGGCGGGGCACTGCCCGCCAGCTTGCGGGTCGCGATCAGGTAGCAGGCGAAGATGCAGCCCGCCGCCAGCGCAAGAAGAGAGCCGACCTGAAAGACCCCGGCTCCCGGGCGAATGATGATGAGCACGCCGACAAAGCCGACCAGCACCGCAGACCACCGCCGAATGCCGACCCGTTCCCCC
Organism: Rhodovibrionaceae bacterium; assembly: GCA_028279885.1. GTDB lineage: Bacteria > Pseudomonadota > Alphaproteobacteria > Kiloniellales > DSM-21159 > JANQMX01. The sequence continues at coordinate 24,969 of JANQMX010000029.1, forward strand.
AAGAGCCAGGGCGACAGCGCCGTGACGACGAGCGGAGACACGAAAACCAAGGCCAGGGCATCGGTCAGTGGCATGACGGCAATGGCCGCGAAGAAAAAAACGGTCGAGCCAAGCAGAAGGCCGCCGCGCAAGACCTGCGCCACCGGGCGTTGCGGCAAAAAGCCCGCGACGCCGTAGCGCCACAGGATGATCGGTAAGAGGATGATCAGATGGAAGAAGTAGCGGGCCCAGACGACCTGAAAGACGTGAAAATCGGCGCTGAGATGCTTGGCGATGCCGTCCATCACCGGAACCAGCGTCATCGCGCCGACCAGCAGAGCAATCCCAGTGGTGGCAGAGCCGTCGGTTTTTGGTGAGGCGGCGTAGTCGGTCATGCAGGCGACAACAACAGGCTTCCCATCATCTGGGAAGCCTTAGGTGAAGCATAGCGCCTCTGCGGAAATGAAGACGACCAAAAGCAAGTAATCGGCGGGGCGGCTGCCCTCGCCGATCTAGACCCAAGCCTGAGAAGTGAGGGGCGGCTTAGGCCGCCCAGGTGGTGTTCCGCTGGCCGAATTGCTGCGGCGTCGACAGGAAGCGCAGCAGGCGGCCCATGACCTCGAAGGACTGCTTCAGCTCTGCAGCCGAGATGTTCGCGCCCTCGAGATCGGCAGCATGGCGATCGAAGAGCTGTGCAACGGTGTCGACAACCTCGCGGCCCCGGTCGCTCACGCGGACGTGGAACGAGCGGCGATCGTGCTGCGAACGCTCCTGCTTGAGATAGCCGTTCTCGACCATCTTCTTCACGTTGTAGGAAACGTTGGAGCCGAGATAATAGCCGCGGTGAGTCAGCTCGCCGATCGACAGCTCGTCGGTACCGATGTTGAACAGAATGAGCGCCTGAACGTTGTTCAGGTCCCGGATCCCCAGTCGGTCCAGCTCTGCCTTGACGATCTCCAGCGTCTGCCGATGCAGGCGCTCGACGATCTGCAGCGTATCGAGATAAAGTTCCTTCACGGTCCAGCCTCTTCCTGACGCATACCGCCAAGTTGCCCAAACTCCGCACAGAGTACGCGGTATCGACTTAAAGAGCGCTTAACAGACAAAAAACCAGAGTTCTTTGGCTATTTGCCCCTTCCCCGGGCCGTCATCGCCGCCCACTCCTCAGGGCTCAAATCGCGCATGATGTTGAACTGTCCGGCGCCGCCGAGCCACTCCCCGCCGTCAAGATGCACCAGCTCTCCATTCATGTATCCGGCCTGGTCGCTGACCATGAAGCTCGCAAGGTCAGCCAATTCCTCGTGCCGTCCGACGCGCCCGAGCGGGATCTTGTCGAGCCAGGCCTTCTCCAGACGCTCGTTGGGAATCAGTCGCTCCCAGGCCCCTTCCGTGGGAAAGGGTCCAGGTGCAATGGCATTGAGACGAATGCCCTTCGATCCCCATTCGACGGCCAGAGACCGGGTGAGCGCCAGTACGCCGGCCTTACCGACGGCCGAGGGCACGACATAGGCCGAGCCGGTCCAGGCATAGGCGGTGAGAATGGACAGGACGCAACCGCCGCGCCCTTCGGCAATCCAGCGCTTACCCACGTCGAGCGTCATGTAGGTCGAGCCGTGCAAGACGATGCCGAGCACCGCGTCGAAAGCTCGGTGGCTCAGGGTCTCGCTCTGGGCCAGAAAGTTGCCGGCGGCGTTGTTGACCAGGATATCGAGCGGCCGCTCCTGCCACACCCGATCGAGCACCGCCGTGACCATCTCGGGATCGCGGATATCTAGCTGTTGCCAGTGACTCTGCCCGGGGAAGTCCTGCTCCCAGGCGGCGCAGGCGTCCTTCAGCACCTCTTCCCGCCGGCTGGCGATGACGACGTCCGCGCCGAGGCTCAGGAAGCGGCTCGCCATGCTGTGGCCGAGGCCGGTGCCGCCGCCGGTGATGAGGACTCGCTTGTCTTTCAGGAGGTCGGAGCGAAACATGTCGGCCTCGTTTTTGTTGTCTTGCTGTTGCTGCATATTCCGGAGGATGAGGCGCGATGCTGCCGAAGGCGTCAAGCTATCCTGAGTTGATCGAGCGGTTCCGCTGGCAGGTGCCGGAACGCTTCAACATCGGCGTCGCCGCCTGCGACCGCTGGGCCGACGGAAGCGGGCGTACGGCCATCGTCTACCACCGTCCCGACGCGGCGCCGCAACAGATCAGCTTCGATGCGCTGTCGCAGCAGTCCAACCGCCTGGCCAATGCCCTGAGCGCGCTTGGCATCACCGCCGGTGACCGGGTCGGTATCCTGCTGCCGCAGCGGCCGGAGACCGCCGTCGCCCACATCGCCGCCTACAAGCTGGGCGCCATTGCCATCCCGCTCTTCGTGCTCTTCGGCGAGGAAGCTCTGGAGTATCGCCTCGCGGACTCCGGCGCCCGCGTGCTGATCACCGACCGCAGCGGGGCTGAGAAGATCACAGCCCTGCGGGAGCGCTTACCGGACCTCGCCGAGGTCATCTGCGTCGATGGCGCCGCCGAGGGTGCCCGAGACTATGGCGCGACGCTGGCCGATGCGTCGGATGCCTTCACCCCGGTGGACAGTCATGCCGACGACCCGGCGGTGATCATCTACACCTCGGGCACGACGGGGCCGCCCAAGGGCGCGCTCCATGCCCAGCGAGTGCTGCTCGGCCACTTGCCGGGAGTCGAGATGCCGCAGGACCTCTTTCCTCAGCCCGGCGATCTCTTCTGGACGCCGGCGGACTGGGCTTGGATCGGCGGTCTGCTCGACGTGCTCCTGCCCAGCCTTTTCCACGGCGTGCCGGTGCTGGCTCACCGCATGGCCAAGTTCGATCCAGAGGAAGCCTTTCGGCTGATGGCAGAATACGAGGTGCGCAATGCTTTTCTGCCACCGACAGCGCTCAAGATGCTACGCGCTGTGGAGACACCCGGGCGACGCTTCAACTATCGCCTGCGCTCAATCGGCAGCGGCGGCGAGACCTTGGGCACCGAACTCCTCGATTGGGGCCGCAGCACCTTCGATCTCACGATCAACGAGTTCTACGGTCAGACCGAGTGCAATCTGATCGTCTCCAACTGCGCCAGCGTCATGCCGGTCAGGGCCGGCAGCATGGGACGGCCCGTGCCGGGTCACAACGTCGCAATCGTTGACGAGGACGGCCAGCCGTTGCCGCTCGGCGAGGCGGGCACCATCGCCGTCAAGCGGCCCGACCCGGTGATGTTCCTGCGGTACTGGAACAATCCGGAGGCGACGGAACAGAAATTCGCGGGCGACTGGCTGCTGACCGGAGACCAAGGGACGATGGACGATGAAGGCTATCTGCGCTTTCAAGGCCGCGACGACGACGTCATCACCTCGGGCGGCTATCGCATCGGTCCCGGCGAAGTCGAGGACTGTCTTCTGAAACATCCCGCCGTGGCCATGGCCGCCGTCGTCGGCGTTCCGGATGCCTTACGCACCGAACGGGTGAAGGCCTTCGTCGTCCTCGCCGAAGGGGAGGAACCTTCGGAGGATCTGGCGCGCGACATCCAGACCCACGTCAAAATCCGCCTGGCGGCACACGAGTACCCACGCGAGGTCGCCTTCATCGACACCCTGCCCATGACGGCGACAGGCAAGATCCTCCGCCGCGAGCTACGAGAGCAAGCGACGGACGTGTAGTCCTCTTATGCCTCCCGAATAGCGCGGTGGATGACACGGCAGGCTTCGGCCCAGGCGCTGAGCGCTTCGCGCTGTTGCAAATGGTCGAGACCGAGCTTGGTGAAGCTCCCTTCGGTGGCGATGGCCGCCGTGGTCTCGTCGAGCGGCTCGCGATGGTGATCGCGTGCCATGGTGGCGGCCGCCCGGGTCGCCTGACTGGCCAGCAGCCGGGCACTGGCCGGGTCCAATCCGGCCTCGGCCATGACCGTCTCGGCCTGCTCCATCAAGGCGTAGAGACAGCCGTAGTAACAGTGGGCGATGTTGGCCGCATCGAAGCGCGCTTCGTCCGGCACCGCCGCCACCGGCCCAAGCGGTGCGAAGAGCGCGCGGGTCAGCGTGTCCTCGGGGTAGAGCGTGGTCGGGCTCTCGCCGACGGCCGCAGCGATGATCGGCATGACGCGTGTCACCTTTGTCTGCGGTGCCGCCGCTTGCACGTCCGCCAGCGGCAGTCCGGCCACCGCCGAGATCAAGGTCTGGCCCGGTGCCCAGGACAGGCTGTTCACAACCTCCAGCGCGTGCCAGGGCCGCACCGAGAGCAGCACCGCCTCGCTCTGATCGACCAAGGCCTGGTTGTTGGCGACGACGCGCAGGCCGTAGCGCTCGGCCAAGGCCTGAGCCTTCTCCGCGTTCCGTGGCGACAACAGAAGCTCTGGTGCGTCTGCGCTGCGCATCCAGCCGGCCACCAGATGCTCCGAGAGATGGCCGATACCGAGAATGCCGAGAGTGGTCATGGACGCAAGCGCTCCTCTTTGATCACGTGCTGCAGAAGCGCAGGCAACAGCGCCTCCATATCGCGGCAGACGATGGCGCCGGCGGCAGCCAGTTCGTCGCCGACATCCACCGGCAGGCTGCTGTTCGAGGCGTCAGGAATCTGATTGAGCCGCCCGCCGATCAGGATGGGGATATCCAGCCCCCGCGCCGCCAACTCCGCCTTGACGCCTTGCAGGAAACTCAGGGCGACGCCGTTGTAGGTGCTGATCGCCAGCACATCGGCCTCTTGCGCCACGGCGGCGGCGACCAGCGCATCCGGGTCCGCCGAGACACCGCCGTCGAGCGGCGCGGCACCCAAGCGCCTCAACACCTCCTCGAGCAAGAGCTTGCCATGCTCGTGCACGTCCGATGTGGCGACACAAACCCTCAAGCCGGCCGCCGAAACCGCCGCGATCTCCAGCGCGGACCAATGCTCGACGCAGGTGTCGGCCATGGCCACCAACTCTTCCACCACCGGAGCCTCCACTGTTGGCCAGCGGCCCCTGGGCGCATCGGCGTCCGGTCGGCCCGGGCCGAAGAGCGCCTCCAGCTTGCGTGGGCCGAGCCGCCGCAAGGTCAATAGAAGCTCCATGGGGTCAGAGATCTCGACGCCGGCTTCGGCCAATCCGTCCAGGACCCGCTGCTTGAAGAGCTGGCCGCCCGCGATCAGCCGATCGGCCAGTTGTTCCACAGCCGGCCAGTCGATCAAGGTCGCGTGACCCTCAGCCTGCTCTAGCAAGCGGATTGCATAGAGCTGCGCGGCAACGACCTCGTCGATGTCGGGAATCCGTTCATTCTCGCTGACCGGAACGGGATTGAGCGCATGGCCGCTCGGCCAGCGGCCCTGCCCCAGGGCATCGATCAAGAGGTAACTGCCGAGGCTCGCATAGTTCTCGGCCGGCCCGCCGCGGTAGCTGGTCGTGTTGCCGTAGACCATGGTGCCAGGCGTGTCCTCGACTTTCGCCAAGGCGCATTGAAAGGCGGCGCGGGTCAGCGGCTCGGAGAAATGGTGGCCGAAGCAGTGGCTGACTCGGGCGCCGATCAGCCGGTCGACGATGTGCTGCTCGATCAGCACCGCGCCGAGCACGCAAGAGAGATCGGTGAAGAGCGCGGCGAAGCCGTCGTCGAGATTGGAATGCACCAGGATCTCGGCCGGCTGCGCTGCGATCAGGCCAAGCGCGCGCAAGGTGGCCTCGGTGCTGGCGACTTCGTCGTCCCAGCCCGGCAGACGGAAGGTAAAGTACTGGCCGAGGTTGCCGATCGCCGTCGCGCCGGCGGCAAGCGCGGCCTGCGTGTTCTCCAGAGCGGCAGGAAAGCCGAGCACGAAGTCGCCGAAGTGCGGGGCGACCGGCGCGACTTGGCTGAGTGCCGCGAAATCTTCCGGCCCCTCGAGGATCAAACCGGTGCCACGCGGCTGGCCCTGCCTTATCGCCTGGGGGAAGCCCATCGACCAGTCGAGACAGATGCCGTAACGCGCGACCGCCCGCCCCCGGCGCGCCGTCGCCTCGTGAACATCGGCGGCAGCCGCCAGCGTCTTGGCCTTGTCGCGGTAGCCGATCTGGGCGTGCAGCATGACCTCTCTCGCCGCAGCCTGCCGGCGCTTGTGCTCGGCTTCGCTGGCGACGCCGTGCGCCGATAGGAAGGCGCAAGAGCCGAGCGGCCAGTCGCGCGCCAAGGCCCGCCCCTCGGCGATCAGTTCGGCGCCGGGACAGAGGTCTTGTTCAGGAATGAGGTCGCTGCGGGACAGGCTGCTCATGACACTCTACCAGCCCGATGCTGCCCGCCGGCGCGTCGCTTGACAATCGCCCTGTCGGATTGGGCGCTAGCGCCAGGCCGCCCGCGGGTTGTTCAGCGCCGTGGGTCCCATCGCCAGGCAGTAAACGCGCGCCTCCCGCAGACGGCGGCAGATTCTCGCGGACTCGCGTGGCGGCAGACCGGTCAACAGAGCCGTAAAGCGCCGGATACCGCCGCGCCGACTGCTTAGAATGGTGCCTTCCGTCTTCTGCTGCGCCGGAGTCAGCAGCGCGAAGCTCTCCCGCATCACGTTTTCTGCGCGCCGCCGCTCGGTGAAGGTGCCGAGCAGAACGCCCCAGCCGCGAAAGCGCTGGGTGGCGCTGGCCGTGCGCACGCCGGAGCTGCCACAGTGGGGCGCGGAGAGGATCTCAGGTGGCTCACCTTCCCCGCGCGCCGCGTTCTGCACGAAACCGACCTTGCGCAGCCTGGGCTCAGTACGAGTGCCCCTAAAACCCGCCTGCAGCAGGCGAATGGCCTTCAGGTTCCGGGCAGCCTTCGTCTGCGAACCGAGCACAACGGCGATCAACGTGCGCCCCCCGCGTTCGGCAGCGGCGACGATGTTGTAGCCGGACCAGCAGGTGAAGCCTGTCTTGAGCCCTGCGGCACCGGGAAAGCTCCCGAGCAAAGCGTTCGTTGTGCTCAGCCGCCGGGTGCCGATGCGGGTCTCGGTCCTGGCGAAGAGCGACTGTCGCTCGGTGAAGCGCCTCAGAATGGCCGCGCCCAGGATGGCCATGTCCCTTGCCGTGGTGACGTTGTCGCGGTGCGGCAGCCCGGAGGCATTGCCGAAGCGCGTTCCGCTCATTCCAAGGCGCCGCGCCTTGTCGGTCATACGAGCCGCGAAGACTGCCTCGTTGGCGGTCAGCGCCTCCGCAACCACCACGGCGGCATCGTTGGCGGAGGCGACGACAGAGGCTGCAAGCGCTTCACCGAAGCGCACCGTCTCTCCACTGCGCAGTCCGGCTTTGGTTGGCGGCTGCGCTGCGGCATGGCGAGAGACCTTGACCTGCTGGGTCTCGGAGATCAGCCCGGCGTCTAAGGCTTCGAGGGCGAGATAGGCGCTCATCAGCTTGACCAGAGAGGCCGTATAGCGTGGCGAGCCGGCATTGTGCGAGTCCAGCACCGTCTCGGTCTCGGCATCGATGACGATGTAGGAGAGGTTTTCCTCGGCGGCCTGAGACGGAGCCGAGAAGCCCGACAAGAGGCCAAAGGAAAGGGTCATGGCCCAGGCAAGCCCAATCATGCGCCTGAGACGCCACGGCCCGCCATATTCCAAGCGGCCCCTTCCTTCCCCGGACAACACAGCCCAGATCACAACCCCAAACTCCGCGACCAGTGCAAGAGCGGCAGGATAGCCGCGAAACGCTGCTCTTTTGTGAGAGCTATCGTCGCAAGTTTGCCTGAGAAGGGGTTAGGATGCCAACCGCGGGGCTGACCAAAGGCTTTGTTTAGAACGGCAGGTTGGCGGTCAGGTCGATCTGTCCGCCGCCATAGGGACGAACGTCAAGATCGCCACCACGAATGCGCGCCATCAATCGGGTGAAATAGGCATGAACCACCCTCGGGCTCATCTCCGCCACATCGACGTGGTCAGCCAGCCCTTGCTGAGCCTCTTCGCGCAGGCGAACCCCCTCGCCTTCCGCAACCAGCTTGACCTCAAAGCCGCTTCCGGACGGCGCAAGAGACACGACTAGGCGCCCGCCACGCATCAGGCACTCCGCGCCCAAGGCCACCATGTTTAGCAAGACCTTGACGCAGCCATCGGGCAAGGTGGCGGGAACGTTCTGCGGCCATACCATCTCGATCTTGTGCGCCTTGGCAAAGCCATTGCAAAGGTTGGTCAGAGTTTCCCAATCGGCGCCCTGAGCCCCGGCTGCTCCGTAGGCGAGGCGGTAGAACTGTAGAAGGTCAGCCGCCTGGCCCGCGCTGCGCATGGCAAGCGCCAAAGCGTCCTCGCTCATGCCCTCGTCGTCCTCGGCCAGAAACTCCAGCCCGTTGTTGACAGCACCCACCGGACCCACAAGATCGTGGCAAAGACGGGAGATCAACAACTCGGCAATACGGGGGTCGATGGTGACGCTCATGCTTTCCGTTCTCTTTTGGTGTGTTTTTTCGGGCCGGCCGGCCAATGAAACCGCTGCGAGGGCGTCGCGCTGGCTCCTCTCACGGTTGCGTGGGATACTGACTCTACCGTTGCTCCGGCACTAGAATCGGGGCCAAAGAATCCAACTAGCGGCAAGACATGCAGAATTTGTTAACCGATCAAGACTTGGTTCCCGGTGACTTCGTGCGACACCCAGGCCAACCTGACTGGGGGCGCGGGCAAGTGCAGTCGGTTGTCGGCAACCGTGTGACGATCAACTTCGAAAACGTGGGCAAGCTATTGATCGATACCTCCGTCATCGAGCTGGAGCGCGTGTCCAGCGATTGTGAACCGGAGAATAACAACTAAACCGCAGCTGGCGAGATGTCAGGGGAGAAGTTGGCGAGATGTCAGGGGAGAAAGTGTGACAACACCAGAGGGAAGCAGGCAGCCATTGGGGGCCAAGTCCATCCTGGCCACGGCCGGCGCCAAGCTTCTGTCACAGCCAAGAATCCACATTGCGCCATACGCTTGGTGGCTACTGGCCTTCGGGGTGGCACTTCTGCTGCTGGCGGTGCGGCCGGCTTGGTCGCAGCAAGCGGAAAGCTCGAGCGCAGCCAGCCAGCTTCTCCATCAAGCCGCCGTTCACGGCGATGCGGAGATGGCTGCCTTCGCCATCGAGCGCGGCGCCGATTTGGAAGCCCGCAACGAGCTGGGCAACACGGCCCTGCAGGTCAGCGCCATGTACGGCAGCGAGGCGGTGGCCCGCGTCCTCCTCGAAGCCGGCGCAGAGGCGGCGGCGGCAACAGCCGATGACCGCTGGACCGCGCTGCACTACACCGCCTACGAGGGGCACGCGGGCGTCGCGCGGGTGTTGATCGAATTTGATGCGCCGCTGGAGCTGCGGGAAACGGATCACGGCAACACACCGCTGCTGATCGCTGCACGGCGCGGCAATCGCGCCGTGCTCGCAGCCCTGCTGGACGCCGGCGCGAACATCGAGGCACGCGACGGCAGCGACGGCAACACGGCCCTGATCAATTCCGCCTTCAGCCCCGTGGCCGCCTCGGCCCTGGCCGAGCTGGTCGCCCGGGGCGCGGTGGTGAATGCACAGGCCGCCGACGGCATCACCCCGTTGATGGCATCCGTGCAAAGCGGCAACGAGGCCGGGATCGACCTGCTGCTGGGCGCCGGTGCGCGCGCGGATCTGGTCGACGCGCGCGGCCACTCGGCTCTGCATCGTGCCGCCGAGCGCGGCGACACGGCACTGGGGCTGCGGCTGCTGGAGGCCGGTGCCGTGCTGGACCAGCGCGGCGAAGACGGCACGACGCCGCTGATCGCCGCGCTGTCCACGGCCCAGATCGATACCATGATCGCTTTGCTTGAGCGGGGCGCCGACCCGGCGCTCGCCGGCCCACGGGACGAGCCGCCGCTTCATCTGGCGGCGCGCTACGGCAATCCGGCGGCGGTTGCCGTGCTGCTGGAAGCTGGCGCCGACCCCAATGCGACCGACCCGGCCAAAGGCAACACCGCCATGATGCTGGCCGCCAATGTCGGGAGCATCAGCAGCGTGCGCCTGCTCATCGAAGCAGGCGCCGATGTCTCACTGGTGGCGAATGACGGTTGGACAGCCCTCCAGGCGGCCGAGATGATCGGCGACGAAGAGACAGCAGCGCTCCTCCGCCAAGCCGGCGCGGAGCGCTGAGCCGAAGGCGCTAAAGGCGCTAAAGGCGCACGTTGGGCGATGAGAAGACGGTGCTGCTGTCCATGCCCAGCGACTGAAGCGCAAAGGCGGCGACAACGGCGAGCACGACCATCGCGAAGGTTCCGGCAACAAAAGCCTTCATAGCGTTACTCTCTCCCATATGGCGGCGGTTGCCGCCGCTTGCTTCGTTACCCCAAATATGGCGAAGGGAACCGCGTCCCGCAAATTCGCCAGCATCACTCGTCGACCCGCGTAGTGCGCGCCAGGTAGTCCATCAAGGCCGCGCGGTCTTCCGCATCGGGTATCCGCTGTATCGGCATCTTGGTGCCGGGCGTCATGACGTCGGGACCGACCTCGAAGAGCTCGGCCACGGTCTCCGCCGTCCAGACGATATCGCTGTCCGTCAAAGCTTCTGAGTACTTGTAACCCTCAACCGTTCCGGCTTGGCGACCGAAGATGCCATAGAGGGTCGGCCCGGCGCGCCGGCTGACGCCGGGACCCAACTCGTGACACACCTTGCACTTTTTGAAGACCTGGGAACCACGGTCTTCCTTGCCCGCCAGCTCACTGATCGCGCGGGCGCCGGCCGAGACGCTGACGCCAAGCTCCTCGCCGCTCTCCAGGTCCCAGATACGCACGACCTCATCGGAGCCAGCGGAGAGCAGGCGCCGTCCGTCCGGATGGAAGGCCAAAGACCAAACCGGCGCCAGATGACCGGTAAAGCTGCGCAGCTTGCGCAGGCTGTCGAGATCCCAGAGGTGGATGACACGGTCTGCACCGGCCGAAGCGGCATAGCGACCGTCTGGGGAAACCGCGACAGCAAAGACCGGGTGGTCATGCTCACCGAGCAAACGTGAGTCGTCCGGACGATCCAGGGGCCAAACCCGCACAGTGGAATCGCCGCTGCCCGAGACGAGTGTTTCTCCATCCGGTGTGACAGCAAGCGAGGTAATGCCGACCTCATGACCCTCAAAGGCGGCGAGCTGGCGCTCCTCCGGCCAATCCCAAAGACGCAAACGAAGGTCATAGCTGCCGGATACTAGATGTGCGCCGTTGCCGGGCAGAAAGGCCAGCGAGTTCACGTTGTTCTCATGCCCGGTCAGGACTGCCCGCTCCTCCCGTGCCTCCAGATCCCAGACGCGCACGGTGCGGTCCCAGCCGGCCGTCGCCGCATAGCGACCGTCGGCCGAGACGGCGACCGCCTGCACCTTGCCCTGGTGCCCGCGAAAGGTATGCAGCAGCTCTCCCTCGGTGAGAGACCAGAGACGCAAGGTGCCGTCATCGCTCACCGACAGCCCCTTCAATCCGTCCGGCAGGAAGGCGACGTCGTTGACCGAAGCTTCGTGGGCGTCGAGCACGAAACGTGCCGTTTGCGCCTCCAGGTCCCAGAGAATGACCGTGTAGTCGAAGGACCCGGTCAGCGCCTGGCTCCCGTCGCCGGAAACCGCCACGCCTTTCACGAAGCCGCCATGGCCCGATAGCTCGGCACGCGCTTCAAGCGGTACGGCAAGCCACAGCAATCCTGCGAGCAAACTCGCAAAACAGCTCTGAGCCACGACTCTCATCCGGAAGGCTGAGCGGTTCGCCATCGGCAGGCTTGATCGCCGTCGCTACTCCGCCGGTTGGGCCTGGGTCGGAGGATTGCCGGTCTCGGCTTCCTCCACCTCCTTGACCCAGAGATCGTGATGCTCGCGCGCCCAGTTGACGTCGACCTGGCCCGAGCCCATGGCATCGAAGGCGCCTTCCATGCCCATCGAGCCGATGTAGATGTGCGCCAAGATGATGGCGATCATCACCACGGAGACGACGACATGCCAGAGCGTGCTGAGCTGCATCTCCATCATCGGCGTCACGCTGGCCGGATCCGGCACATTGAAACCGATGCTCTGCAGAACCCCGAAGGTCTTAGCCCACATGTCGGTCTGGAAGGGGAACAGCATGGCAATGCCGGAGAGCGAGAGGCTCAAGCCGCCCAACACCACGGACCAGAAGATGAGCTTCTGCCCGGCGTTGAACCGCTTGGACGGCGGATGCGATCCCTTGGTGAAGAGCCCACCTGCCTTGGACAGCCAAATCAGGTCGTACTTGTTGGGAATGTTGTAGACCACCCACATGACGAACATCACGACGATGCCGATCATGAAGGGGAAGGCGAGGAAGTTGTGGGCATACTTGGCCCACAGCGAGAAGGTGGCGAAGATCTCCGGCCCGAGTATGGGCAGAAGGGTATACTTGCCCCAGAGATGATTGGCACCGGTGACCGCCAAGAGGATGAAGGACACGGCGACCATCCAGTGGATTGCGCGTTCGAAGCCGTTGAAGCGCTCGATCGTCCGGCCGGACATGCCGTGCTCGACCCGGATACGCCCGCGAAAGAGATAGAAGATCCCGAGCAAGACAAACATGCCGAGAATGGCGGCCCCACCGTAGACCATAATCGGGCCGTTCCGGACCAATCGCCAGAGATCGCCTTCCGACTGGACCATCACGGCGGACTGCTGATCGGGAATGGAAACGCCGAACTGGCCGCCCTTGCGAATGGCCCGCCACATCTCCGAGTCGCTGCTGTTGCCCAGCGAGCCACCGGGCACATTACCGGCGACGGGACCACCGGGCTCACCCTCAGCCTGCTGAGCCTGCTGCGCCAAAGCAGGTTCCAGCGCGGGGGCCGCGCCGAAGAGGACGAACAGAACGGTCAAGCAGCTTAGCAGCTTTAGACCTCTCATCGCGGACCTCTCTCTATCTCTGTGCTCACCGTGAGGTGGTTGTCATGCAAGCCTTGGCCAGAAGCCGGCTTCATTGGGTCAGTTGAAGCTCTGCAACAGCGTGCGGTTGCGCAGCTCGTTGATCTGCTCTTCGGTCAGAGGTGTGTCCTCCGGACCAGGGTAGACGCCCTTCTCGGGGATCAGGCTCTGCTCTTGCTCGCCGTTCTCGCCGCAGGCGGCGAGCGCCAGAAGGCTGGAGAGAAAGAGAAGCGGCACCACTCTGCGGCTTAGCAGTCTCATCGTCTCGGTCTGCCTTTCACGCAGCCTATGCCCGGCATGCCGGCCGGCAAGAACCGCGTATCATTCTTCTTATCCGTTCCAGTCGGCAAGGGGTGGCGAGTCATCGCCACCCCCAACCTTGACAAATACAGGCATCTAAACGCGCTGTCGCGCTTAGGAGCCGCCGGACTTCTGCTCGTAGGCCGTTCCCCAGCCCCAGGCGCCGCTACCGAAACCGCGTGCCACGACGCGCTCCCGATAGATATCCGACACCATGTCGCCGTCGCCGGCGAGCAGGGCTTTGGTCGAGCACATCTCCGCACACAGCGGCAGCTTGCCCTCGGCCAAGCGGTTGGCCCCGTACTTCTGATACTCCGCCGAGGAGAAGTTCTCCTCGGGGCCGCCAGCGCAGAAAGTGCACTTGTCCATCTTTCCGCGGCTGCCGAAGTTTCCTGCCTGCGGATACTGCGGTGCGCCGAAAGGACAGGCGTAGAAGCAGTAGCCGCAACCGATGCAGAGGTCCTTGGAGTGAAGGACGACACCTTCTTCCGTCTCGTAGAAGCAGTCGACCGGGCAGACCGCCATGCACGGCGCATCAGAGCAGTGCATGCAGGCTACCGAGATCGAACGCTCTCCGGGCTTGCCGTCATTGATGGTGACGACACGGCGACGGTTCACGCCCCAAGGCACCTCGTTCTCGTTTTTGCAGGCCGTGACGCAGGCGTTGCATTCGATGCAACGCTCAGCGTCACAGAGGAATTTCATGCGAGCACCCATGATTCTTTGCTCCTCTTGACCCTAGGCGCGCTCGATGCGGCACAGGGTTGTCTTGGACTCCTGCATTTGGGTGACCGAATCGTACCCATAGGTCTGGGCCGTGTTGGTCGCCTCGCCGAGGACGTAGGGGTCGGCACCCTTCGGGTACTTCGACCTTTGGTCCTCGCCTTGCCAATGCCCACCGAAGTGGAAGGGCATGAAGGCGACACCACGATCGACCCGCTCGGTGACCAAGGACTTGACCTTGACCTTGCCGCCTTCCGGGCCGTGCACCCAAACCATCTCGCCGTCGCGGATGCCTAGGTTGTTCGCGTCGACCGGATTGATCTCGACGAACATGTCCTGCTGCAGTTCCGCCAGCCAGGGGTTGGAACGGGTCTCGTCGCCACCGCCCTCGTACTCGACAAGCCGTCCGGAGGTCAGAACGATCGGGAAGTCCTTCGAAAAATCGTTCTTCTGGATCGACTTGTAGAGAACCGGAAGACGATGCATCCGACGATCCTCGTAGGTCGGGTAGTCCTCGACCAGGTCGCGACGCGGCGTGTAGAGCGGCTCGCGGTGTATAGGCACCGGATCCGGGAAGTTCCACACCACGCAACGGGCCTTGGCGTTGCCGAACGGGGCGCAGCCGTGCTTGATCGCGACCCGCTGAATGCCGCCGGAAAGGTCGGTCTTCCAGTTGGTCTTGTCACCGGCCACGGCCTCGATGGCTTTCCGCTCGTCGTCGGTCAGGTCGCCATCCCAGCCGAGCTCCTTGAGCATGGCCATGGTGAACTCGGGATAGCCGTCCTGGATTTCCGAGTCGACCGGATAGCTGCCTTCAGCCAGCAGGTTGTCACCATCCCGCTCGACGCCGAAGCGCGCGCGGAAGCAGAGACCACCCTCAGCCACGGGCTTCGAGGTATCGTAAAGCAGAGGCGTACCGGGATGGTTCATCTCGGCGGTGCCCCAGCACGGCCACGGCAGGCCGTAGAAGTCGCCGTCGGCCGGTCCGCCCCGCGCCTGCAGGGTGGTCCGATCGAAGGTCGACTGATTGGCCATATGCAACTTGAGGCGCTCGGGCGATTGGCCGGTGTAGCCGATCGTCCACATGCCGCTGTTGATTTCCCGCAGCGTGTCCTCGATCGAAGGCACGGTGCCGTCGACCGGGATGTTCTTGAACATCTGGTCGGCGAAGCCGAACTTCTGGGCCAAGAGATAGATGATCTCGTGGTCCGTCTTCGATTCGAACAGCGGATCGATGATCGCTTCGCGCCACTGTAGCGAGCGGTTCGAGGCCGTGGCGGAGCCATAGGTCTCGAACTGCGTTGTCGCCGGCAGAAGATAGACGCCGTCGGTCCGGTCGTGCATCACCGCCGTCATGGTCGGGAAGGGATCGATGACGACAAGCATGTCAAGCTTGCTCATCGCCTTCTTCA
Source organism: Rhodovibrionaceae bacterium (assembly GCA_028279885.1). Lineage (GTDB taxonomy): Bacteria > Pseudomonadota > Alphaproteobacteria > Kiloniellales > DSM-21159 > JANQMX01. Next base: position 40,144 of record JANQMX010000029.1, read on the forward strand.
TGTCCGGCAGACGGGTCTGCGAGTTCGGGGCGTGGCCCCAGAACACCATGGCCCGCAAGCCATCCGGCTGATCGATGTTCTCCTTGGCTTCAAGCGCCAAGTCGAACCAGCGGGATACCGGAACGCCGGCCTTCTCCATCAGGTCCTTGGAGGCGAACTGGCCGACCAGATAGTCGTGCTCGACATCCCAGACGCGGGCCCAGTGCTTCCACGAACCGGTCTTGAGACCGTAGTAGCCAGGCAACGTATGGCACAGCACGCCGAGATCGGTCGCACCCTGCACGTTGTCATGGCCGCGGAAGATGTTGGTGCCGCCGCCGGAGGTACCGATCACGCCAAGGGCCAGGCCCAACGCACAGTAGGCACGCGTGTTGTTGTTGCCGTTGGTGTGCTGCGTGCCGCCCATGCACCAGATGATGGTGAAGGGACGGTTGTTGGCCAGCGTGCGGGCGACCCGCTTGAGCTGGGAGCCAGGCACGCCGGTGACACGCTCGGTCTCTTCCGGCGTCCACTTGGCCACCTCGGCCTTGATCTGGTCCATACCCCAGACACGCTGCTTGATGTACTGCCGGTCTTCCCAGCCGTTCTCGAAGACGTGCCAGAGGATGCCCCAGATGAGCCCCACGTCGGTGCCGGGGCGGAAACGGACGTACTCGTCCGCATGCGCCGCGGTGCGGGTGAAGCGCGGGTCGCAAACGATGAAGGGCGCGTTGTTCTGCTCCTTCGCCTTCAGCAGGTGAAGCAGCGAAACCGGATGCGCTTCGGCGGGGTTGCCGCCGATGAGGAAGATCGCGCGCGAATTGTGGATATCGTTGTAGGAGTTCGTCATCGCGCCGTAGCCCCAGGTGTTGGCAACACCTGCGACCGTGGTGGAGTGACAGATCCGCGCCTGGTGATCGACGTTGTTCGTGCCCCAGAAGGCCGCGAACTTACGGAACAGATAGGCCTGCTCGTTGTTGTGCTTGGCAGAACCGAGCCAGTAGACCGAGTCCGGACCGCTCGACTCGCGGATTTCCAGCATCTTGTCGCCGATCTCGTTGATCGCCTGTTCCCAGGAAATCTGCTGCCACTTGCCGTCGACCAACTTGGTCGGATGCTTCAGGCGCCGCTCGCCATGCGCATGCTCGCGCACCGAGGCACCCTTGGCGCAGTGCGCGCCCAGGTTAAAGGGGCTGTCCCAGCCCGGCTCCTGACCGGTCCAGACGCCGTTTTGCACCTCGGCAATGACCGTGCAGCCAACCGAGCAGTGGGTACAAACCGACTTCTTGAGAACCGTGCCCGCCTTCGCGTCGGGCGCCGCAGCCTCCGCCTTCCGTACGCGCCCGAACGACAGGGTCGACGCGGCGGCGATACCACCGGCGGTCAGCCCGGAGCGTTTCAGGAAGGTACGGCGGTCAATCGCGCTACCGGAGGTACCGGCAAGCGCTTTTGACAAACGGGGGCCAGTTGCAACCCCATTCGTCTTTCTTGTCAGCATTGACCTCTCCTAGTCCAATAATCCAACCGGCCGATGGCCGGCACCGAGCCAAGTCGGCTCTAGAAACGCGCGAGTTCGTAGAACGTCTTCACATGCGCGCTGTCCCGATAGCCGGCTGCCTTGTCCGACTTGGCCACTTCAGCCGCTTCGCCCTCGCCGGCGACCATGGTCACCGCCGCAGCGCCTGCGGCCCCGAGGCCGAGACCCGCTTTCTTGAAGAAGTCCCGGCGAGCCAACGCCTGGTCTTCACTCTTCTTCATGTTGCTCACCTTCTCTTTGCTGGTGAAACATCATCCGACGGAACGCTGCCTAGTCGGGGTCCGCCGCCCCTTTTTGTTGTCGTCACTTGGCGCTAGGCCGCCAATTCGAAAGCCTGCCGTTCGATCTCCATGAAGAGGCGACCGAGCGTTCCGGCCGGCATGTAAAAGCGCGCCGCATCCGCAGCCTCGAGGTCCTCAAAGAACCGAGGCGCCCAGCAGCCGATGTGTGTCTGGAAAAACCGCTTTTGCGTTTCGAGGTCCTGCGGCTCGCCGAAGCTGCCTGATATCAGGCCGGCCATCATCTCGCACAGCGCAGCGATGTGGTCTTCCGGCTCCTTGAGGTCATCCTGACGGCGGATCCCAAGGCTCCACATGTCATCGCGCAGCTTGGCAAGCGGCTTTTCGTGCAGGAAACCGGTGAGGTAGTAGGAGGCATAGGGCGTCAGCTCTGAGCCGCCGACGCCGATGAAGAGATCGAAGTACTCCTGCTGCAGTTCGGCTTGCGACACGCCGGAGGCGGCACGCGCCAAGGCCGCGATCGCTTCGCCGATCTCGCTGTCGTCGCCTTGCAGGCTGCTGATGAGATCAAGGGTCTTCTTGCTCGGCGCTTCGCCCAAGAGCCGGGCAAAAAGGAGATACCAATTGACCCTCAGCTGGTCCTCTTCGGTGATGCTGACACGCTCAGCAGCGACCACCCAACTCTCCTCCCAAATTCGTTTTCTTCCAGGTTATTAGCCATCGATTGGCCTTGTCCTTAGACCGTATAGTTCGGTCCTTTTTCGAGCAAAAATCCTTATGTTTCAGGTTCTTGCTGATCTCTATAGAAACCTTTTAGATCACCACTGTCAAGCATTGGGAGAGTATTCGGCAATATTTGTGCGCCGCAACACGCGAATAATTCTCATTCTCAGGTCAAAATTTACACGGAGGAGTCGAAAAATGAAATTAGCTCAAAGAATTTCTTACGAAACACCAGTAATTCAAATTCTCTTTTGATCTTTTATTGAGAATTTCTGCCATGATCGCCCCACTGAAAGCCTGTTCATGAAGGCAGCAGGTGGTCATGGACAAGAACGGCTGACTATTACGAGCAAAAAACGCTTTGCGGCCAATCGTTAGAGAAGCCGCTTCGACATGCGCCCTTTCTAGGAAGCACCAGAGCCTTCCTTTGAAACGGAGAAGCGCACCCAGCGGCGCGCAGCGGCCTGTCCCGGTTGCCGCCCCGGCAGTGGAGCCGCGATAGTCTCTGTATCCTTCGGCTCAGGTTCGTCCCTCAGAACAGCCATATCGTTGGACGTAGCGGCCGGATCTTCATCCTCCTTAGGCGGCGTATCTTCGGACGGCGTCACGGTGCTCTGCAGCCCTTCGTCACTGCTCTTGTCGCTGTCCACCGCCGAAACACCGCGTTCCTCCAGTTCCTCGCCAGACTGAGGTGTGGTAGCAGCTTCACCCGCCTCGGCAGGAGCCTCCTCCTCTTCCGGGATGACGAAACCGCGGCCGACCTGATAGGCGGTCTTCAGATTGTCGACCACCGTGGCCGCATCGGTGTAATCGAGATCGTACTCGTTCATCCCGTCGAGAAAGCCGATGGCGGGATTGACCCGCCAAATCCGACGAAGCGCGCGTTGCCGCAGGGCTTGCGGAATGCCTGGCCGCAAGAACGGCTTGAAATCTGCGCCATGCTCAAGGCTGTCCGGATCGGGCAGCGCGGCGATCTCCTCTTCGGTGACAGGCCGATCTCGATCATCCAGTTCTTCCGACCGATCACGCTCGGCCGTCTCCTGTGCAGCGGTGGCTTGCGCCGCCTCGGACTCTTGGACCTCGGCCTTGCGGCGCGCCCAACGCGACAGGAAGTTGGCGTCCTCGCTCACCCTTCGCTTCCCCTCGTCGCGCGCCCTCGTCGCGGGCGATCAACGGGCGCGCGGCCTGCTTCGGCGAAGCCCATCTTGCGCGGATCGTGCGGCTTGCGCTTGCGCTTCACGAAGGGCTCGTCGACATGGTTGCGATCGACGAAGTCCTGGACGAAGGCAACGATCGCCGGCGGCATCTCGACCGCTTCGACCAAGTCGTCGCCGCTGTCGAGGTAGTCCTGCGCTTCGAACGGACAGGCCGTAGCATGGATCGGCACCCATTCATGCTCGCTCTCCGCATCCTCTCCGCTGCGGAGAATGACGAAAAGACGTGGCGGCTCCTGACTGAGATTGAGGCGGTAGCCTTCCGTCTCCTTGCGGAAGAGCTCCAACGGCAAGGTGCCGGCATGAAAGCGGGTCCAGCGTTCACCGGTGCCGAGAACACGCCAAGGGCCGGCTGGGTCGAGCACCGGGGCACCGGGAATGACGTCAACCGGACGCCAGCGATGGCTCGCCCAACGATGCTCGATGGACGCCTTTTCGAGAACGATGCCGAGCGGCAAGCTCTCGCAGATCTTGTCGGTGCCGCTCACCGCCAGAATTCTCTTCCAAGCCCACGTACAATGATTCACCAGAGATGTGGGTGAAAATGCGGGTCGTCAAGCGGCCGCTTGCGGGCCTCGGCTTGGGCACGACGAGGACAGGAACCCAAAGCCTGTCTTTGAGGTCGCCGCCGCAAGAGCCTTTTCGCGCCTCTGCGGCATCGAGTGCCGCCGACCAGCATTCAACCAAGCGCCGTCACCGCCTATATAACGCTAGTGTTAAACTAAGCAGCTAGGGCGGTAAGGGTAGCAAGCATGGTGGGCCATATCATCGGATGGAGTCTTAGGATTACCCCTTTGATTCTAGCCGTCTTATTCCTGAACTACTACCTGCCGAGCTACGACACCGTCTATATCGTCGGCACCGACGTGAAGCGCATGGATGTCGGCGCGTCGGGCGCGCCACGAGAGGGGGTTGCCAACACCGCAGTCGGCATGACGCGCGACGTGCGCTTCATCAATGCGGTTTGGCCGGACGGCCAGCCCCGGGTCTATCGCAACGAGGAGACCGGTTGGGGCTTCCCCTGGTACTTCAAGTTCGATTCCGGAAACCTGCAGACGCTGGCTCAGCGCTACACCAGCACGGAAGAGGCCCCGCGCTGGGTCGTGGTCAAGCACTACGGCTGGCGCATCGAGTTCCTGTCGATGTTCCCCAACGCCGTCAGTCTGGAGCCGGCGGCAGGACCGAACGACACGCCCTTCTCCTGGCAGCGCGCCATCGGCTTCCTGCTGTTTGCCCTGCTGGTGATCGCCCTTTGGCGTCTCTGGGTCTACTTCAAGAACGAGGTCTGGGAGCCCTTCCTGGCCCGCCTCGAGCTCGATCAGCGTTTCGAGAATGCCAATTCCTGGTGGCGTCAGATCTGGCGCTGGTTGAAGGCCAGCTTCCGAGATCGCGTTAACACCGCTCGCTAACTTATAAATACTTCTCGCGAATATCGACGCTCGATTCCTGGCCAACCTTGTCGAGCGAGCCTGCCAACCAGGCATCGGCATGATGGCGACCGAGGTCGCGCAGGTGTGTCAGGAAACGCCAGCTCGGAGTCATCTTGGTGTGGACGCCTAGATCGCGCATCACCTCGTCCGCTTCGATGGAGTGGATCAACATGCGCTTCATCGCCCGGCCATGCAGCTGCTCTTCATCGATCAGGTTGGTCACGAAGGCGATCGCTCGCATTTCGCGCATCAGAGAAGAGTTGAACGAGATCTCGTTGATGCGATTGAGAATACCGGCGGCTTCGATCGGCACCTCTTCGCGATAGAGCGGATTGATGTGCACGATCACAACGTCCCGCGACTCGCAGTGATAGATCAGGGGGTAGATGGCCGGGTTGCCCATGTAGCCGCCGTCCCAATAGGCTTCCCCTTCCACCTCGACCGCGTGAAAGAGCAGCGGCAGGCAGCCGGAGGCCATCACCGCATCGAGCGTGACTTCGTGGTTGCGGAAAATCCGAACCTTGCCCGTGCGCACGTTGGTGGCGCTGATGAAGAGCTTGAGCTGGCAGGCGGTTCGAACGCGCTCGAAATCGACGCTGTCTTCCAGGACTTGGCGCAGCGGATTGATGTTGAGCGGATTGAACTGATAGGGCGACACCAATCGCGTCATGATGTCGAAGAACACAAAAGCCGGCGAGGGTGCGCTGTAGTCGCTGGTCATTTCCTGCAGCATGGTCGGCCGCAAAGGGCTGAAGTCGGCCGACTCGCTGACCTGCTGCCAGAAGCCGTCCAGCGCCTCTTTCGCCCCGTCACGCCCGCCGACGGTCAAGCCATGCGCCAGCACGGCCGCGTTCATGGCACCGGCCGAGGTGGCCGAAACCCCCTCGAAAGAGATCTGCGGCTCTTCGAGCAGGCGATCGAGCACGCCCCAGGCGAAGGCACCGTGTGCGCCGCCACCTTGCAGCGCCAAATTGACAGGCTTGACGCCGTCCGCCGGTGTTTTTGCCGAGCGGATCGGCTTCGCCCTTTTCGCCGTCGATGCACGGCTCGCCGAGGCGCTCCCGCCCGCACTACGTTTGCGAGAGGGTGCCCGACGCGAGCCGGTCGCTTTCTCCGCCATACCGGGAGCCTCAGCGTGCCGTCCAGCCGCCATCGGCCGGCAGGGCGGCACCGGTGATCGAGCGCGCCTGATCGGTGCAGAGGAAGACCGTGAAAGCGCCAAGCTCGTCGACACCGACGAACTCCTTGGTCGGCTGCGGCTCGAGCATGATCTTCTTGACCACCTCCTCCCGCGGAATGCCGTGCGCCTTGGCCTGCTCGTCGATCTGCTTCTCAACCAGCGGCGTGTGCACATAGCCGGGACAGATGGAGTTGGCCGTCACGCCATACTCGCCGCACTCAAGCGCAACCACCTTGGTCATGCCGAGCACGCCGTGCTTGGCCGCGACATAGGCGGACTTGAAGGGAGATGCGACAAGGCCGTGCGCCGAGGCGATGTTGACGATGCGGCCCCAGCGTCGCGCCTTCATCCCAGGCAGCACCGCCTTGGTGCCGTGAAAGACCGCCGAGAGATTGAGGGCGATGATGGCGTCCCACTTCTCGCGCGGAAACTCCTCGACCGGCGAGACGAACTGAATACCGGCGTTGTTGACCAGGATGTCGACGGGCCCGAGCTTTTGCTCGGCTTCGGCGACCATCGCGGCCACCGCATCCGGGTCCATCAGGTTGGCGTCAGAGTAGGCCACCTCGACGCCGCTGCGCTCGGCCAGGTCGCTGCGTATCTTCTCGATCTCTGCTGCATCGCCGAGACCATTGAGCATCACCTTGGCGCCCGCCTCAGCAAGCGCCTCGGCGATCCCCAAGCCGATTCCGCTGGTCGACCCGGTCACGATCGCAACTTTGCCGGCTAGCTGTCCCATTCCTTCGCTCCCTTACAGGTTCCACATGGCCCCATCTCATGCCGCAGGTTATGGAGGCCACGCGCTATTTTGCAATGCAGCATTCCACCCTCGGACGCCAGCCGCGGAAGATCCTTTTATGACAACAGGCCTACCGAGCCGTGGAGACAATCATGGTCTCGGCCTGGGCCAAGTCCTCCGGACGATTGGCGTTGAAGAAGGGATCGGCCGGCTCGCTCGGCCAATCCACTTGGGCAAGGCGGTAACGCGCGGTCCAAACGTCCACTTTGCGGATATCGTCCCGCTCCATCGCCTGGCGCAGGTCCTCTTCCAAGCTGACGGGCCAAAGCCCGAAGACCGGATGGGCACGGCCGCCGGACGCGGCACAGGCGAGCTCTGCGCCTTGCTCGGCCAATGCCGATTGAAAGCGTTGCACCAGGTCGTGCGGCAGGAACGGCGCATCGGTCGGCACGGTGACCACATGGCTGCAGTTCGGCGCGTGCATTCGGGCCCAGGCCATGCCGCTCAGCACGCCCGCAAGTGGACCGGCGAAGCCCTCAATCACGTCAGCGACAACCGGCAAAGCGAAATCGTCGAAGCGAGATGGATCGCCGTTCGCGTTGATCACCAGCGCGTCGACTTGAGGACGCACGCGTAAAATCACATGCGCCAGGATTGGCTGGCCAGCCAGCAGGCGCAGACACTTGTCGCCCCCGCCCATGCGTCGAGCCAGGCCGCCTGCCAGCAACACACCGCAAACGCCGTTCCCTGCTGTTGTCTCAGACATGCTTTTTCATGCTTCCCGATTGCTGCGCAGTAGGTAGGAGGCTCGGCAGTCTTATTCCACCCGCCAAAGCAAAGGGGCCGCAGCGATGCTGCGGCCCCTCGCAAAACAACAAGATGGAAGGACCTTAGAAGTCCATGCCACCCATGTCCGGAGCAGCCGGAGCAGCCGGCTTCTTCTCGGGCTTCTCAGCCACCATGGCCTCGGTGGTGATCAGCAGGCCGGAGACGGACGCGGCGTCCTGCAGCGCGGCGCGCACGACCTTGGCCGGGTCGATGATGCCGCTCTTGATCAGGTCGCTGTAGGTATCGGTCGAAGCATCGAAACCGAAGTTGTAGTCCTTCGTCTCGAGGACCTTGCCAACCACGATCGAGCCGTCGGCACCGGCGTTCTGCGCGATCTGACGCAGCGGCGCCTGAAGCGCGCGGCGAACGATATCGACGCCGGCCTTCTGCTCCTCGTGGTCGACCTTCATCTTCTCCAGCGAGGCACCGGCACGCAGCAGGGCGACGCCGCCGCCCGGCAGAATGCCTTCCTCAACCGCAGCACGGGTGGAGTTGAGCGCGTCCTCGACACGGTCCTTGCGCTCCTTCACTTCGACCTCGGTCGCACCGCCGACGCGGATGACCGCAACACCGCCGGCGAGCTTGGCCAAGCGCTCCTGCAGCTTCTCGCGGTCATAGTCGGAGGTCGTCTCTTCGATCTGCGCCCGGATCTGGTTGCAGCGAGCCTGGATGTCCTTCTTCTTGCCGACACCCTCGACCACCGTGGTCTCTTCCTTGGTGATGACCACCTTCTTGGCCTGGCCCAGCATCTCGAGCGTGACGTTCTCAAGCTTGATGCCCAGGTCCTCGCTGATCGCCGTGCCGCCGGTCAGGATAGCGATATCCTGCAGCATGGCCTTGCGGCGATCGCCGAAGCCCGGCGCCTTGACGGCCGCGACCTTGAGGCCGCCGCGCAGCTTGTTGACCACCAGGGTGGCCAGCGCTTCGCCCTCGACGTCCTCGGCGATGATGAGGAGCGGACGACCCGACTGCACCACGGACTCCAGAACGGGCAGCATGGCCTGCAGGCTGGAGAGCTTCTTCTCGTGGATCAGGATGTAGGGGTCTTCCAGGTTGACCTGCATCTTCTCGCCGTCGGTCACGAAGTAAGGCGAGAGATAGCCGCGGTCGAACTGCATGCCCTCGACGATGTCGAGCTCGGTCTCGAGGCTCTTGGCCTCCTCGACCGTGATCACGCCCTCGTTGCCGACCTTCTCCATGGCCTGGGCCAGCATGTCGCCGACCTCGGTGTCGCCGTTGGCGGAGATGGTGCCGACCTGCGCGATCTCGCTGTTGCTGGTGATCTTGCGCGACTTCTTCTGAAGCTCGGCCACCACGGACTCGACCGCAAGGTCGATGCCGCGCTTCAAGTCCATCGGGTTGTGGCCGGCCGCAACCAGCTTCGAGCCCTCGCGGACGATGGCCTGGGCCAGAACGGTCGCGGTAGTGGTGCCGTCACCGGCAATGTCGTTGGTCTTGCTGGCGACCTCGCGCACCATCTGGGCGCCCATGTTCTCGAACTTGTCGGTCAGCTCGATTTCCTTGGCGACCGTTACACCGTCCTTCGTGATACGCGGCGCGCCGAACGACTTGTCGAGCACGACGTTGCGGCCCTTGGGGCCGAGCGTAACCTTGACGGCATCCGCCAGGATGTCGACGCCCTGCAGCATGCGCGTGCGGGCGTCGGCGGAGAATTTAACCTCTTTAGCAGCCATTCTTCAGATGTCCTTCAGTTAAGCGGCTTTCTTGCGGGCGGCGGACTTGCCTTCGATCACGCCCATGATGTCGGACTCTTTCATGATCAGAACGTCTTCGCCGTCGATGCGGACTTCCGTGCCGGACCACTTGCCGAACAGAACGGTGTCGCCGGCCTTCACGTCGAGCGGAGCGACCTCGCCCTTCTCGTTGCGGCTGCCGGGGCCGACGGCCAGGACCTGGCCCTGCATCGGCTTTTCCTTGGCGCTGTCGGGGATGATGATGCCGCCAGCGGTCTTCTCGTCCTCTTCCAAGCGACGGATGACCACGCGGTCATGCAAGGGACGGAATTTCATGTTTGCTCCTCCCAGGAGTTGAACAGAACTAGCTCATAAGGATGGAATGGCACTCCTCGAAAGAGAGTGCTAACACGCCGCGTATATCGGCGATCACGCGGGTCTATTCAAGACCCTGCGCAGGAAATTTTCAGGCTGCAATTCCAAGAGCTTGGAGGAGCGCGTCTAGGCGACCTGCGCGCCTTGAGGGTCGGCGGCAATAACCGCAAATGCCATCGATCCCTAACAGATTGTAAAGGGCAATCCTTCTAGACTGACGCGCTTTCGCATCGGCCCCGTCGGCCGAACGTCTTGGAGCCTGCACGTCAATGCCTGCTCGGACCGATCTCAGCCTGATGGCCACAATGAAGCGCTTGCGCCGCAATCGCAAGGGTTCCGCGGTGACCGAGTTCGCTATCGCGGCACCGGTGGTGATCATGGCGACTGTGGGAATCATCGAGTTCTCCATGATTCTCTTCGTCAGCAGCCTGCTGGAAGGCGGCCTGCGGGAGGCGTCGCGTTTTGGCTTGACCGGCTTTCAGCCCAACGGACTGACGCGGGAGGAGCGCATTCTGAAAATCGTCGAGGACCATACCCATGGTCTGGTCGACGGTACGGCCGTTAATCTCAGCACGCTGGTCTATCCCAGCTTCGACTCGATCGGCCAGCCCGAGCCCTTCACGGACGAGAACAGCAACGGGACGTTCGACGCCGGCGAGCCTTACATGGACATCAACGGCAACAACCAATGGGATCCCGATATGGGGGCTGCCGGCCTGGGCGGCCCCGAGGATATCGTTCTCTATACGATCGAGTACGACTGGCCGCTCATGACCGGCATGCTGAACGGCTTCGTCGGCAACGACGGCAAGATCGAACTGCGCGCCAGCGTGGTCGTGCGCAACGAGCCCTACGGGACGACCGAGTGATGAGACGCCTTCGCCTACTGCTGCGCGACCGTCGTGGCAACGTCTTGATCGAAACGGCTTTTGGCATGGCCATGCTCGCGACGCTGTTCATGGGCGGTGTCGAGGTTGCCCGCTATGCCTTGCTGACCCAGAAGCTCGACCGCGCCTCCATGACCCTCGGCGACCTGCTGTCACGCAATGAGACGCTGACACTGGCCGAGATCAACAACATCATGGATGCCATCCCGCATATCATGGAGCCTTTCGACTTCAATGCGAGCGGCGGTATCGTGCTCAGCGCGGTGCAACGGCTACAGGGTGGAGACGCGACAGTCGCCTGGCAGGTGAAACAGAGCGACCATCTCACCCTCAGCAGCCAAATCGGCGCACTTGGCGAGGTCGCGGTCTTGCCCGCCGCGCTGACCTTGAACGACAACGAGAACATCTTTGTCGCCGAGGTCTACTTCGACTTCCAGCCCATGCTGGTCACCGATCTGGTCACCGGCACGCAGCTTTATCATCGCGGCATCTTCCGTGCTCGCCTCATGGACACGCTGGATATCGAAACGCCGCCTCCTCCACCGCCGAGTCCTTAACGTCCGCCGGCTTTCAGCTCCGAGCAAACAAAAGAAAACCCGCCGGCCGGCGGGTTTTCTGCATGATGCAGCCCCGAGCACGCTCCGACCACATCGGACCAGTCTGATGGAGCACCTTTGCGTTCAGGATCAAGCCTGGATGCGAAGAGCAGTTCCCGAGATACGGCCGAGCGGTCAGGCGCAGGAATTGGCCCACCACTGTTACACGAGCGGGCAGCCGTACCTCCGGGCTCCCGCCTCTTTACTCCACAGCGGGCACCTGCCCGCTGGCGTGGCCCGCTTGACCGATGCGCGGGGCATCGCTCTTCACGGTCCAAACCGGCGGTTCGCCGCGCTAGGAGAGGACAACCGGTTGTGGGTCCACAGCTAGACGTCCAGGCCGACGAGATCGGAGCACTCAATGAATAGAAGCTGAGATGCGGCGCCGTCCATGCATCGCGCTGGACGAGAAGGACGCATCGAGCGCCTTTACCCGGCAACGGAACAAACGGCAGAGCGCACTAAACGCCTCCACCCCGTTCTCGGCCTCTCCCTGCCGGATGGCGAACAAGGAAGGCCTTGGCCCGGCTTCCCTATCGGTCAATCCAGATATACAACGACAGGACTCCTTGTGGGCACGGACGTGCCGCGCCATGCACACAAGGCCTGTGATGGATGCGGATGGCCACCCCATCCGGAACGATCCTTCCGGTCAACCGGCTTCGGGGCCGTCGCCCTACTCCCGAATGCGCAGATTGCTCAGCTGATTGGCGATGGTGCGGAAGGCCGTATTCAGCTCGCCACCGCCGTAGCTGTTGAAGTAGTGGCCGGGCGAGGTTGCGCAGCTCTCGAAAAGCGTGCGGATGGTCTGGCCTTCGTCAGTCTCCGGCACCTCGAAGGTGATGGCGTAGATCACGATGCCCTGATTCTTCATTGCGGTGCAAATGGTGCCGAGCTTCTGATTGAGGGAGGTCGTCGCCTGACCTGTCGTGGTGCCAAGCGCCCCGTCAGCCAGCCAGCCATAAGCGGTATAGACGCTGTCGTGGGCGGTGTTGACACCGTCTGTGAGGAGCACGACCACCTTGTCGGAAAGCGGCTCATCGTAGTCCAGCGGCAGCTCCGCGCTACCCCATTCACCACGCCAATCCGGCGACAGCAGGCGCCAGCCCCACACAAGACCCAAGGGAATGTGGGTGTAGCCCCAGAAGTGGGACACCATGTCGTCGATCGCTTCATCCACATCGCCACGAGTTATGAGGTGCGGCCGTATCTCCGTCACGCAACCTCGGTTCGGTCCCCGCGCACCCGACGAGGTGGTCTCGCGAATCCTATTCGGCAGGTAGCGATTGTGCATCCAGTTGCCGGAGCTGCCCGTATAGCGCTCCCAATGAAACGGCGCGAAAGGCGCGGCAGTGGGCGAGGTATCGGTCAGGTCGTTGCCGCCCGACCGTGCCATGACGCAGCCGTTCCAACCGTCCGCAACCAGGCAGCTCTGAGTCGATTGATTCCAAATCCCGATGGCCTCGCAGTCAGCCTGGCTGAGGCCCGTGCGCGTATCCTTGGTACCGACCGTACAGGCGTCGAACCCGTGGTCAAAGTCCGTACCGGTGCCCTTACAGTTGGAGGAGGAAACCTCGCTTTCGGGATACTCATAAGTCAGCTGGTCGATCGCGCCCGTCGCCAGCCACCCATCATACGCCTCGCCGATGTTCACTGTCGCGGCGTAGGGGACGATGCTGATGTAAAAGTCTGGAATGCTGGTTTTGGTACCATAAAGGATGCTGACCAACTCATGGGCGGCCGAGCGCATGTTGCCGATGCGATTGTTGGTGGACATCGATCCGGTATTGTCCATCACCAAAACCAGCTCCATGCCGCGCTCGGCCCGCTGCACGACCGTACGCGCGGATACAGTGACGCTGGAATGACCGATCAGCGTCAGGAAGGTCGTCTGCACCGTGGCGCTGGCCATCACTTCGATCGAGCCCTCGACGGGGTCGGCATTGATGGTCAGCGGGCTGACCGTCGACCCCATGAAGCCGTCTGGAAAGTTCGCGGCAAAGAAGTCCCTAACGTCCTGATTGCGGTCGGTTTCGAAGAAAACGCGTCCGCCGGCCAGGGCCGCCGCGTCGATCGCCTGGTTCAGCCGAGCCTTGAGGAAATAGGCTCTGGCCGTGTCGATCGAGAGGCCTACGAAAGCGATCAGCGGTATAAGCAACACCGCCAGCAACACGGCCGTCGCGCCGCGCTCATCGCGCAGCAAGCAACGGAGAGGCCTGCGCGCCTTATCCTTGGGCTGCATAGTCACCTGTGGGACTCCTTAGACCCATGAAAATCCTAGAAAACTACAGAGCCAAGCTTAAAAAACGTTCAACCGCACGGTGACCGTCGAGCTTGGCTCACAGGCCAACGTTTCGTCTTGGGAAGCGACAACGTCCGCTTCCCACGGTAGGAGGTCGGCGCAGCCGAGCTGTCGGCCGCGCAGGCCCCATTGGGACAAACTTCCTTAACTCTGAGTCGCTATTCCTTGATGCGCAGATTGCTGAGCTGCTGGCCGATGGTCCGGAAAGCGGCTTCCAGCTGGGCGCCGGTGTAGCTATCGAAGTAGTGGGCCGGCGTCGTTGCGCAGTCCTGGAAAATCTGCCGGATCTGGTTGCCGCCAGAGTTGTTGGCGACCGAGAAGGTGATGGCATAGACGACGATGTCCTCATCCTTCATCGACTGGCAGATGTTGACCATGCGCTGATTGAGCACCTGGCGAGCTCCATTGACCGAGGTCGAACCGAGCACGTTGGCGCTGACGCGGTCATAAGAGGAGAAGTCGCTATCTCCGGAGGGGGCGTGGCCGGCGTACATCTGGTTGTAACCGTCGGTCAGCACCACCACGACCTTCTCGTTCAAGGGCTCATCGTAGTCCAGCGGCATATCAGACAGGCCCCAGAGACCACGCCAGCGCGGCGACAGCAGGCGCCAACCCCAAGCCATGCCGAGATTGGTTGCCGTACCGCCGCGGTGCCAGGAATCCATATTGTCGACGGCTGCTTCGACCGCCGTGCGCTGCGTCATGAACGGCCGGATTTCGGGGCCGCAACCGAGGTTCGGACCAATACCGTCGTTCGAATTGGTGTTGGTCGCCTCGCTTTCGTCGATGTCCGTGGGCAGATAGTCGTTGTAGCGCGGCTCGTGGTCGCCCTCGACACCGTCCCAAGAAGGCCAGTAGTAGGGCTGAAACGGAGCAAGCGCCGGCGGCGTGTCGGTTTGGTCCTCGCCGTTGAGGCGGGCCATGACACAGCCCTTCCAGCCATCGCCGATCACGCAACTGTTGGTATCGGCATGCCAGACGCCAACCGGGCCGCATTCGCCCTCGGTCATCGTCGCGTCGACAGTGGTCTCGCCAATGATGCAGGTCTGGTGCGCTGCATCCCACTCTACGTTGGTGCCCTGACAGTCAGCCTGAGTCACCACGTCGGCAGAAAACTCGTAGGGCAGCGCCTCAATAGACCCAGCAGCGAGCCATCCGGCATTCTGTCGATCGATGTTGATGGTTGCGGAATAGGGAGCCAGGCTGATCCAGAAGTTCGGAATGCTCTGACGGTTGCCGTAGAGAATGTCGACCAGCTCATGCGCGGCAACGCGCAGGTTGTTCATTTTCGAGCCACGCATGGAGCCGGTGTTGTCGAGCACCAGTACCAGCTCCATACCACGGTCGGCGCGCTGAACGACGGTACGGGCCGAGACGGTTATGGTCGAATGACCGAGCAACTGCAGGAAGGTGGTATCTATCGTCGCGGATGCAACCACCTCTATGGAGCCTTCATCCTGGTCCGCCGTGATGTCGAGTGGCGACAGGGTTGCATCCATGAAACCCTCGCCGAGATTCGCCGCGAAGAAGTCCTGGATGTCCTGGTTCCGATCTTCCTCGAAGAAGACCCGACCGCCGGCAAGGGCGGCCGCATCAAGCGCTTGGTAGAGCCGTGCCTTGAGAAAGTAGCCGCGGGCGGTATCGATCGAGATTCCAACGAATCCGATCAGGGGAATCAGCATCACGGCCAGAAAGACAGCAACGCCGCCTCTGCGATCTTGCCCGAGGCGGCGAAGCGCGCGCGCCCAAGGCTTGCAGAATCTTGCCAACCTCATCGCTCTGTCCTCCAACAAAAAGGCCGCCAGGCTATGAGATTAGCTTTTCGTCATTAATGAATTGGTAAGAATTACAGAGTTTTTCTCGAATTATCTCTCTAAATTCTAAGAATTATAGAAACAAAAGAATCTATTTACTTGCCGCATTGTAGCGAAAACAGTCGATCGTGTGGTCGTTGACCATGCCCGAAGCCTGCATGAAGGCGTAGCAGATGGTGGGGCCGCAGAAACGAAAGCCTTTCGTCTTGAGTGCCTTGGACATGGCCTCGGAGGTCGGCGTGCTGGCCGGCACCTCTGCCATGCTGCGCCAACTGTTGCGCTTGGGCGCGCCATCGACGAAAGACCAAAGAAAGCGTGAGAAGCCGTTCGCCTCGGACATCATGGTACACCAGATGCGCGCACCGGCGATCGTCGCTTCGATTTTGCCCCGATGACGAACGATACCCGGGTCGGCGAGCAGGCGGGCAACGTCTTTGTCCGTAAATCCAGCGATACGCTCCGGCTGGAAGCCGGCGAAGGCCTCACGAAAGGCCTCGCGCTTGCGCAGGATCGTGATCCAAGAGAGACCGGCTTGAAAACTCTCCAGCATCAACAGTTCGTAGAGACCCCGATCGTCATAGAGCGGCACGCCCCACTCTTCATCGTGATAGGCTTGGTAAAGCGGATCGTCGCCAACCCAAGCACAGCGCGTCAGCTGCGCCCCCTCCTGCGCCTCACTTAAGCTGACCATCTCATCCCCCCTCACGCTGAAGCCGTAGAACGATCGTCTACATCCCGTTCATGGACCGACGATACTATCCAGAGGGCTGGTAAATCCGCTGATACAAAGAGGCTTGGGTTGCCGGAAGCCTCCTGATACACGGCCTCGCCGGCCGGAGGAAAGCTGTGGAGTACTTCGTTCTCGTTGCCAAGGCGGTTGTCTCGGGCTTCATCGTCGCCGTGCCAATGGGCGCGGTGGCTGCGCTCTGCATCCGCCGTGCGCTGCAAGGACGCTGGATGACGGGCATCGTGATCGGCATCGGCGGTGCCTTGGCCGATGCCATCCTGGCCGCAGGCGCCGCGCTCGGCCTCAGCCTTATCCTCAGCTACGTCATGAGCCATATCGAGCTGTTGCGCTATGCCGGCGGCGGCGCGCTGATCATTCTCGGCATCTTCATGTACCGGGCAGAACCTCCCGCTCTGGACCGGGACCCGGCCCGCCGGCGCAGCCCGACCAGCATCGCCAACATCGCCAATCTCGCCGCCGCCATGGCCTCCGGCTTCGCCCTGACAATCTTTAACCCGGCCACCTTTCTGGCCTTCGTCGCAACCTTCACCGCCCTCAATATCTTCGAAGGCACACCGCCCGACGTGACCAAGGGAAGCCTGCTGGTCGGCGGCGTCTTCGTCGGCTCCACCCTGTGGTGGCTGATCCTCTGCCTTGGTGCCACGCTGCTGAGCGCCCGTCTGTCCGACCGCATGTTCGTGCTGATCGACAAGGCGCTGGCGCTGTTCATCATCGCCGTCGGCGTTGTCGCCATCGCACGACCGCTGTAGCCGCCGCCAGCCAGCGGCTCGCGGGCCTCCTATGTCGCTTTGCCCGCTTGCCGGCTTGGCGAGAGGCACCTAGCCTGCTCCGTCACGTTCGCGGGGGAGGATAGGTCGCACATGAACAAAGTCCTGATCGAGAACTGCCTGTTGTTCAACGGCATCAGCGACAGTCTTCAAGAGGGCGTCAGCCTGCTCATCGAAGGCGAGCGCATCAAGGAGATCAGCGAAGGACGCATCAGTGCCGACGAGGCCCATGTCGTCGACGCCAAGGGCCGCTTCGTCATGCCGGGCCTGATCGATGCCCACTTCCATGCGCTGGCGGCCGACCCCGATATCGGACGGCTCGACAAGATGCCGCGGTATCTCCTGGCACAGCACGCGCGCAAAAACCTCGAAGGCTCGCTGATGCGGGGCTTCACCTCGGTGCGCGACGCCGGCGGGGCCGACTACGGCCTTGCCCTGGCGGTCAAAAGCCGCCTGATCGAGGGCTCGCGCGTCTTCTATTCCGGCAAGGCCCTGAGCCAAACGGGCGGGCATGCGGACTTCCGGACAGTCGGCGAAGAAGGCCCGCCGCTTTGCTTCTGCGGGCAAAGCAGCAACGTTTTCGGCGTTGTGGCCGATGGCGTCACCGAGGTCCGCAAGGCAGCGCGCGATCAGCTTCGCACGGGCGCAACGCAAGTCAAGATCATGGCGTCCGGCGGCGTCGCCTCCCCCACCGATCCGATCTGGAACCTGCAGTATTCGGAAGAGGAAATCCGGGCGGTCGTTTGGGAAGCGGCTTCCTGGCGCACCTACGTCATGGCTCACGCCTACACGCCGGAAGCCATCTATCGCTGCGTGGAATACGGCGTAAAGACGGTCGAGCATGTAAATCTGATCGACGAGGAGACGGCCCGTTTCTGCACAGAGCAGGGCGCCTGGGCGGTACCCACTTTGGTGACCTACGAGGCCCTCGAAAACGACGGTCCGGAGTTGGGCTTGCCTCAGGTCAGTCTCGACAAGCTGCGCCACGTCAGGGAGGTCGGGCTGCGTTCCTTGGAGATCCTGAAGGCGGCTGGCACCCAGATCGGCTTCGGCACCGATCTGTTGGGCGAGATGCACCGCTATCAAAGCCGCGAGTTTCTCATTCGCTCGGAAGTGCTTAGCCCGCTTGAGCTTTTACGCTCGGCGACCTCCGAGAACGCACGCATGATGAATGTGGAAGGCGAGTTCGGCGTCATCGCCGAAGGTGCCATTGCCGACATCATCGTCGTCGACGGCAACCCTTTGGAAGACCTAGGCGTACTGCAGGGCCAAGGGGAAATGATCCCGCTGATCATGAAGGATGGCGAGATCTACAAGAACGCGCTCGCCTAACCGCATTGGGCCAGATAACCACAAACTAAAGCTGGCACTTGTATCCGCGACCGAATGGAATAGGCTAAGCATCGGCCGGGTGCAGGCCTGTTTGGCATTGCGCCCTTGCTCTGTTGGCCTGAACTGGGCTGAACGAACGACAAAGACAGGGAGCATAATAATGCGACTTCGCTTAGGTCTCTTGGCCGCGGCGGCAGCAGTGACCGTTCTGGCACTGGGCACCGCGAATGCCAAGGAATTCCGCTATTCAACGACGGGCGACGTTCTTGGTTTGGACCCTCACTCGAACAATGAGGGGCCGACCAACACCATGAAAGGCAATGTTTACGGTCGCCTGGTGCACCGTAAGCCGGATCTCTCGCTGGAGCCGGACCTCGCCGTTAGCTGGGACAACATCGATGAGGTCACCTGGCGCTTCAATCTACGTGAGGGCGTGACCTTCCACAACGGCAATCCCTTTACTGCTGATGACGTTGTCTTTTCCCTGGAGCGTCAGCAGCAGGAAAACTCGGACATGGCCTTTGCGGTGAACACCGTGAAGGAGATCAAGAAGGTCGATGACTATACGGTCGACCTGATCACCAACGGTCCGGATCCCATTCTGCTGCTCAACATGCCCAACTTCTACATCATGGATAAGGAATGGGTTGAGGAGCACGACGCCTTCGAAGTGAAGCGCGATTACAGCACCGCCGACTATGCGCAGGTCAATGCCAACGGCACCGGCCCCTTTAAGGTGGTCGAGTGGGTGCCGGATACGCGCCTGGTGCTCGAGCCCTTCGAGGGCTACTGGAACAAAGACGGCATCATGACCAACATCACGCGTGCCGTCTTCACGCCGATCAGCAACGATGCCACCCGCGTGGCGGCGCTGCTGTCGGGCGAAATCGATCTGATGTATCCGGTGCCGCTGCAGGATGTGCGGCGCGTCAATGCCGACGCCAACTCGGAAGTCATGGAAGGCCCGGAACTGCGGACCATCTTCCTCGGCTTCGACCAGTGGCGCGACGAGCTGATGGACATGCCGGGAACCGGCCAGAACCCCTTCAAGGACAAGCGGGTTCGCCAAGCCTTCTTCCAGGCGATCGACATCGAGGCGATCAAGCGGGTGGTCATGCGCGGTGCTGCCACGCCGACCGGCCTGATGGTCGCGCCGGGCATCAACGGCTTCCAGGAGGACATGAACGAGCGGGCGTCCTACGACCCGGAAGCGGCCAAGAAGCTGCTTGCCGACGCCGGCTATCCTGATGGCTTCCCGGTCACCTTCGACTGCCCGAACGACCGCTATGTCAACGACGAGGAGATCTGCACCGCGGTGGTGCCGATGCTCGAGCGGATTGGCATCGACGTGACCTTGAACGCGCAGACCAAGTCCCTGCACTTCAAGAAGATCGGCCTGGCCGAGAACAACAACACCTCGTTCTACATGCTCGGCTGGACGCCCGGCTCCTACGACTCGCTCAATCCGCTGATGCAGCTCATGACGCATCCGGACAAGGCGGGCCACGGCGACTGGAACAGCGGCCGCTTCTCGCATCCGCGGGTCGAGGAGCTGACCGAGATGATCAAGACGGAGATGGACCCCGACAAGCGGATGGGCATGATCCGCGAGGCCTTCCAGATCCACCAGGACGAGTTCGGTCACATCACGCTGCACCAGCAGGCGCTGGCATGGGGCGTGCGGAACGACACCGTCGAGAAGGCAATTCAACGCCCCTTCAACGACGTCGACCTGCGCTACATCGTGATGAAGTAAGCTGGAGAGCAGTGGAGCGGCCCGGAGCCCCTAGCGGCACGGGCCGCTCTCTTCTTTGCCGGCACACAAGGCCAATAGCCCGGGGCTGACCATGTTCGCCTTCATCGTACAACGGATGTTTCAGGCCATCCTCGTCATGTTGGCGGTGGCTCTGGTCGCTTTTTCGCTCTTTCAATTCGTTGGCGACCCGATCAACAACATGGTCGGTCAGGATGCCACGGAAGAGCAGCGCGAAGCGCTGCGCGAACGCCTCGGTCTCAACGACCCGGTCCCCATCCAGTTCGCCAAATTCGTCATCAACACGGCGCAGGGCGACTTCGGCGTCTCCTACCGCATTGGCCAGTCGGTCGACGTTGTCCTGGCAGACCGCCTGCCTGCGACCTTGGAACTCGTCTTCGTGGCCGCCATCCTAGCCCTGTTGTTCGGGGTTCCCATGGGGATCTACAGCGGCCTGCACAGAGACTCCATCTTAAGCCGATTGTTTCAGACCATCTCCCTTATCGGCATATCGCTGCCGACCTTCCTCATCGGCATCCTACTCATTCTGGTTTTCGGGGTCTGGCTCCAAGCGCTCCCCACCTTCGGGCGCCGCGGCCTGATCGATATCGGCGGCTGGGACACCGGTCTTCTGACCATCGACGGCTGGCGCTCCCTGATTCTTCCGGCAACGACCCTGGCGCTGTTCCAGCTGACCCTGATCATGCGCCTCATCCGCGCCGAGATGCTGGAGGTGCTGCGTACCGACTACATCAAGTTCGCGCGCGCACGCGGTCTCAAAAACCGAGCCATCAACTACGGGCACGCACTGAAGAACACGCTGGTGCCGGTGATCACCATCATGGGCCTGCAGATCGGCTCTCTGCTGGCCTTCTCGATCATCACCGAAACCGTGTTCCAATGGCCCGGCATGGGTCTCTTGATCATCCAGGCAATCCAATTCGTCGACATTCCGGTGATGTCCACCTACCTGGTTCTGATCGCCTTCTTCTTCGTCATGATCAACCTGATGGTCGACCTCCTCTACTTCGTGGTCGACCCGCGCCTGCGCGGCGAGCGCGGCGGCGCCCACTAGGACGGCAGCGATGGCGGTAAACGCAGAAAATCTCGAGCAGCTCGCGCCGGGCTTCGGCGCGCGCGTTGTCGACAGCTTTCGGCGGTTCTTTGACGGTGACGTCTTCTACTCGTTCCGCCGCTCCCCGATCACCATCGTCGCCTTTGTGGTGACCATGATGTTGTTCTTTGCCTCCTTCCTGGCGCCCTGGATTGCGCCGCACAACACCAACGATGTGGCCTCCCTGAACTTGATGAACGCGGAGCTGCCCCCGGCGTGGATGGAGGTTTACGGTGTCCAAGGCAGTGCGGAATTTCCGCTCGGCACGGACAACCAGGGCCGCGACGTGCTCTCGGCCATCATGTTCGGGATGCAGATCTCGCTGCTGGTCGGCTTCGCGTCCGTCCTGCTCGCCTTGGTCTTCGGCACCATCCTCGGGCTGATCAGCGGTTACGTCGGCGGACGGACAGACGCCATCATCATGCGCATCGCCGATGTCCAGCTCACCTTCCCGGCCATTCTCATCGCCCTGATGATCGACGGCATTGCCAGCGCCGTCATCCAAGGCGCTCACGGCGCCGAGGTCAGCTTCGTGGTTCTCATCCTGGCGATCGCCGCCTCCCAATGGGTGAACTTCGCAAGAACGGTACGCGGCTCGACCCTCGTCGAGAAAAACAAGGAGTACGTTCAGGCGGCCAAGGTGATCGGCATCCACCCGATCATGATCATGTTGCGCCACGTACTGCCCAACGTGACCGGGCCGGTGCTGGTCATCGCTACCCTGTCGCTCGCGCTAGCCGTGCTGACCGAAGCGACGCTCTCCTTCCTCGGCGTCGGGGTGCCGGTGACGCAGCCCTCGCTCGGCACGCTCATCCGTATCGGCAACGATTTCCTCTTCTCGGGCCAATGGTGGATGACCATCTTCCCGGGTGCGGCCCTGGTTATCCTGGTCCTCGCCGTAAACCTTCTGGGCGACTGGCTACGTGACGCCCTCAATCCAAAGCTGAGGTAAGCGGGTGGCCCAAACCCCGGTTCTGGAGGTCAGAAACCTCCGCGTCGAATTCCCCACGCGCAAAGGCACGCTGGTGGCGGTCGACGATATCTCATTCCATGTCAACGAAGGCGAGGTCCTGGGCGTGGTCGGCGAATCCGGTGCCGGCAAGTCCATGACCGGTACGGCCGTCATCAACCTCCTAGAGCCGCCAGGGCGTATCGGCGGCGGGGAGGTCTATCTCGACGGCCGGCGTATCGACAACCTGCCGTATGAACAGATGCGCCGCATCCGCGGCCGGCAGATCGGCATGGTTTTCCAGGACCCGCTGACCAGCCTCAACCCGCTCTACACGGTCGGTCGCCAGCTCATCGAGACCATCCGGACGCACACGGACCTCAGCGAGCAGGGCGCGCGAAAGCGGGCACTCGAGCTGCTGGCCGAGGTTGGCATTCCCTCGGCCGAGCGCCGCATCGACCAGTATCCGCATCAGTTTTCCGGCGGCATGCGCCAGCGGGTGGTCATCGCGCTCGCGCTTTGCGTCAATCCCCGCCTGGTCATCGCCGACGAGCCGACCACGGCGCTCGACGTTTCGATCCAGGCGCAGATCATCGCCTTGCTGAAGAAGCTCTGCCACGAGCATGGCGCAGCCGTCATGCTGATCACCCACGACATGGGTGTCATCGCCGAGACAGCCGACCGCGTCGCCGTGATGTACGCCGGCCGCCTCGCCGAGGTCGGCCCGGTCCAGCAAGTGATCCAGCAGGCGAAGCATCCCTATACCGAGGGCCTGATGGGCTCTATCCCGAAAGTCGGGCATCACACCGACCGCCTGGCGCAAATCGAAGGCTCCATGCCGCGACTGACCGAGATTCCGAACGGCTGCGCCTATCATCCGCGCTGCCCGAAAGCCTTCGCGCGCTGCTTCGCCGAGCGGCCGGACCTGATAACGCAAGGCGCGACGGACGTGTCCTGTTGGCTCTACGACGAGGAACTGCAGAGGGTCGAGGCGCATGGCTGATTTCGCCGCCACGGCTTTGGACAAGTCACAGAACCGCCAGACCGGCGGTGCGGGCGCCATGGAAAGCGGCGCGGCAGCGCAGCCGCTCGTGCGCGTCGAGGGCTTGGCCAAGTACTTCGATGTTTCACCGCCTCTGCTGACACGAGTGCTCGAGGGTCAGAAAAAGGCCATTGTCCGAGCCGTGGACGGTGTCAGCTTCGCCATTCCGCAGGGGAAGACCTTTAGCCTGGTTGGCGAGTCCGGCTGCGGGAAGTCCACCGTGGCCCGGCTGGTGGTCGGCCTCTATCGCCCCACCCGCGGTCACATCGAGTTTGAGGGCACGGACCTCGCCTCGCTGCGCACGCGGGCGCAGATGGCCCCTCTGCGCAAGCGCCTGCAGATGATCTTTCAGGACCCCTACGCCAGCCTGAATCCGCGCTGGCGAGTGGCCGACATCATTGCCGAACCCATTCGCGCCCATAAGCTGATGGACGACGATCGCGGCATCCTGCGCCGCGTCGGCGAGCTGCTGGAGCAGGTGCGGCTGTCCCCGCGGGATGGTGAGAAGTTCCCGCACGAGTTTTCCGGCGGGCAGCGCCAGCGCATCTCCATCGCCCGGGCCCTTGCCAGCAACCCGGAATTCCTTGTGTGCGACGAACCGACTTCAGCGCTCGACGTTTCGGTTCAAGCGCAGATCCTCAACCTGATGAAGGACCTGCAGCGAGAGCTGGGCCTGACCTATCTCTTCATCAGCCACGACCTCGCGGTCGTCTATCACATCTCGGACTATGTCGGCGTGATGTACCTGGGGCGTCTGGTCGAGTGGGGCGAAGCGCAGCAAGTCTTCGGCTCCCCCCGCCATCCCTACACGCGGATGCTGATGGATGCGATTCCCGACCTCGAGATGACCGGTCGCCAGCGCATTCCCGTGGCCGGCGAGGTGCCCAGTCCGATCGACCCGCCAAGCGGATGCTACTTCCATCCGCGCTGCCCCTTCGCCAACGAGCGCTGCAGCGCCGAAAGCCCGATGGCCATCCCGGTCGGAAGCGGCGAAGTGGCCTGCCACGGCGTCGAAGAAGGGCGTATCTAACCCGCTCCACCGACTGTCGATTTCTCTGCGTCCCGACGCTGATCTGGATCAACAGCCCCAGATTTGTGAGGGATTAGTTTGTCGACCAAACACGAAACCGATGGGAGCCACCATGAGCATCAAGTCCATTCTTCTGCTGCTTGACGACAGCACCGCCTGCGCGAAACGCATGACGGTCAGCTTCGAATTGGCGCGCCGCTTCGGCGCACATCTGACCGGGCTCTATGTCATCCCCACTCCCAGCATCATCTACGGCGCGCCGCACGCGCCGATCACCGAGATCGAAAGCGAGGTACAACGATCGCAGGAACGCGGCCAAGCCTCGATTGCCGCGTTCGAGGACATGGCCAAGAAGGAGGGCGTCTCCGTCGAGCCTCGCCTGGTCAACGCCATGGGTGAGGCCGTCTCCGACGTGGCGGCCCTGCACGGACGCTATTCCGACCTGCTTATCCTCGGCCAAAACGATCCCAACGACCTGCGCTCGCTTGGAATCGGCGTGGTCGAGTCGACGCTGCTGGGCAGCGGCCGACCAAGCCTCTTCGTGCCCTACATCGGCGTGCAGATGCCGATGCTGGACCACGTCATCGTCGCCTGGGATGCCAGCCAAGAATCGACCCGCGCCGTGCATGACGCCCTGCCGTTCCTGGTCGAGGCCAAGAAAGTCACGGTCCTGGTGATCAATCCGCGCATCGGCCCAGACGGGCACGGCGAGCAACCCGGCGCCGACATCGCCACGGCACTCGCGCGCCATGGAGTCGACGTGACCGTGCAGGAAGACCAGGTCGACCGCATCGCCATTGGCGAAGCGGTGCTCTCCCGCATCAGCGATCTGCAGGGCGGCATGCTGGTGATGGGCGCCTATGGCCATGCCCGCCTGCGCGAGCTCATCTTGGGCGGGGTCACAGACACCATCCTGCGGGAGATGACGGTTCCCGTGCTCATGTCTCACTGAGCGAAGGGCGTTTTTCGCGACGGAGAAAAGCTCTCAGGTCTGTAAGGCCTGAAAGAAGCGCGCCGCGGCCTCCAGGTCGCGGCGTATGCCGTCGCGCCGCTCTGCCGCAATGGGATCCTCGCCCCAGCGCTCGATCTGAAAGGTCTCTTCCAGCTCACTGGCGGCAAAGGCTTCGGCGGCGCTGAGCCGCTGCTCAGCCAACGCCAGACCGACGACCAGAGAGCCGCAAGCGCGTACGGCCGTCGCCAGGCCGGTCAAGGCAAGCGCGTCGTAGCGCTCCAAGACGCCGCGCAGCGCCACCAAAGCCTCAGCCGGCTGCTGTAGCTCCAATAGGCCACTCCCCACGGCGAGCCGGGTCCCATGGGTTGCCTCGAGCCAGTCCAGCAGAGGACGCCAAACCTGCTCCTGCCGCGCCACCAGCTCGTCCGGCTCTTCCGCGCGATAGCAGAGCAGCTCATGCTCGGCGAAGCTCAGCAGCTCCTCGCGCGCCGCGCTCCGATCGTTCTCCACCAAGTCGATCGCCGTGCAGGCAATGGCGGTCAGCGGCATCTCCGTCGGACGCACCTCCTCGCCCTGCGCCTCCCATTCACCGGCGATGGCGTCGGCCAGGGGACGGCGCGGCACGAGGAGCAGGGCTTTGGCCGGCGTCCGCACCGGCCGGCCGTCGAGCGTGATGGCCAGCCCCTCGTCCTTCGCCTCCACCGCGACTGTCTTGTAGAAGCGTTTCATCGAGGCCAGGACTCCCCATCCGCAGGGGCAAGCGCCGACAAGGTCGCGGGAAGCTCGCGCATGGCGTCGATGATGGCCGCCGCTCCGGCTCTGCGCAGGTCTTCAGCCCCGTGATAGCCATAGGAAACGCCAATCGCGGCAACCTCTGCGCTACGCGCCATGGCCATGTCGAAGCTGGTGTCGCCGATCAGCACCGTCTCCTGCGCCTCGGCGCCCGCCTCGGCCATGGCCTGGCGCAGCATGGCCGGATGCGGCTTGCTGGGATGGCGGTCCGCCGTTTGCAGGGTGACGAAAAGGCCGGAGATCTGATGCCGCTCCAGCGAGGCTCTCAGACCGCGCATAGCTTTGCCGGTGGCGATGCCGAGGCTGACGTCCGGCTGGTTGAGCCCGAGCAGCGTCTCCCGCACATCTTCAAACAGCGGCTCGTGGAACTCCGTATGCAGGCGCATGGCCAAGAAGCTATCGCGATAGGCCTGCGCAACCCTCGGCAAGGCGCTGTGCGCCTGGTCTCCCAGCAGCTCTTCAAGCGCGGCCTCGAGGGACAGGCCGACGACCCGCCGCACGGCTGTGGCCGGTGGCGCGGGCAAGCCGCAGGCCGTGAAGGCTTCCCCCATGGCCGTAACGATGTTGTGCTGGCTGTCGACCAGGGTTCCGTCGTAGTCGAAGACGATCAAGCGGTAGGCGTGCGCCGGCATCCCGCTCAAGCCTCTTCCAGCCAACTTGCCGCTGCGGCCGCTTTCCCGTCCGCAGGATCGAAACCAAGCGCCTCGAAGGCCGCCAACATATGCTCCGGCGGCGGTGCGACAGCACGGAAAGTGGTCTCGTCGGAGGGGTGCGGAAGCGCAAGCTCGCGGGCATGCAGCATGAGCTTTCCGGGCAGCGCGGGCTGCTCGGGAAACGCCTGCCGCCCACCGTATTTCCCGTCGCCGACGATCGGCCAGCCTTTGGCCAGGCAGTGGACCCTAAGCTGGTGGGTGCGCCCTGTCATCGGCCGCAAGCCCAGCCAGGTCACGCCGTGGGACCGCCCCAGCACGGCATAGCGGGTCCGCGCCGGCTTGCCGGCCTCGTCCACCATGACCTTTTCGCCGCCCGCCGGCCCACTCTTGGCAAGCGGCAGGTTGATTTCGCCGCGCTTCTTCTCTGGGCTGCCGACGACCAGCGCCCAGTAGATCTTCCTTGGCTTGTCACACCTGAAGACGGCCGAAAGCCGGCGGGCCGCTTCGCGGGTAGAGGCCAGCAGCAGCACGCCGGAGGTGTCGCGGTCCAGCCTGTGGACCAGCCGCGGCGTCTCGCCGCCTTCGGCCAATGCCGGCAGCAGCGCATCCAGATGGCGCTGCTGTCGACTGCCGCCCTGGACCGCCAGGCCATGTGGCTTGTCGAGCGCGATCAGCCAATCGTCGCGATAGAGCAGCACGGCCTCCAGCATCGCATGATCGGCGGCTGCGATTTGCGGTGCTTTCTCAGCGGGCCGCGGGGCCTCCAGAATAGGCGGCACCCTGAGGCGCTGTCCGGCCGCGAGCGTGGTCGCCGCCTTCACCCGCTTGCCCTCGAGCCGAATCTGCCCGCTGCGCAGCAGCTTCTCGAGGCGTGAACGCGGCAGGCGCGGATAGTGCCGGCGGAACCACTTGTCGAGCCGGAGCCCCTCCTCCTCCGGCGCCACCTCGCGCATCTCCACAGTCGCGCTCATGAGAAGACCGCCCGACCGAGATGGAGCCCGGCGACCAAGCCGGCCACGGAAAGCACCACCGAGCCGACGATGTAGAGACCGACCGAGAGGAAGGCACCGCGCTCATAAAGTACCAAAGTGTCGAGCGAGAAGGTCGAGAAGGTGGTGAAAGCCCCAAGCACGCCGACGGCAAGCAGCGCGCGCAATTCCGGGGACAGCAGCCATACCTGGGTCCAGGCCTCGACCAGCAGCCCCATGACGAAGGAACCGACGACATTCACGACAAGCGTGCCATAGGGAAAGCCCTGGCCAAGCCAGTGGCCGACCTGGCTCATCACCAGGTAGCGCCCGACCGCGCCCAGGGCACCACCGGCGGCGACTGCCAGCAGCATGTTCATCGTGCCAAGACCCTCATAAGAAGCGCGATAGCAAAGCCGACCCTCCCCGGCAATCGCGCTGCGGCTTCCGCATGCGGCGCTCGCACGGCTGCCAGGGTGGGTCGGCAGGCCTAGATGCTTTAGGCGCAAGAGCGGCTCGGCTATGCTCCGCCGCTGACGACGAACGGAAGACAACCATGCCGCTGGACAACCGCGCGACCGAATTGCCTTCTGGCTGGGCCTATAGCACCTGCCCGCACGACTGCCCTTCGGCTTGCGCGCTCGAGGTCCAGGTGCTGAGCAGCGACCGCGTCGGCAAGCTTCGCGGCGCGCGCGCCAATTCCTATACAGCCGGCGTGATCTGCGCCAAGGTCGCGCGCTACGCCGAACGAGTTCACCACCCGGACCGCCTGACCACGCCGCTCAAGCGAAACGGCGAAAAGGGCCTGACCGGCACGAGCTTCACGCCAATCTCCTGGGAGGCGGCGCTCGACGAGGTCGCCGAAGCCTTCACCCAGGCAGAACAGCGCTACGGGTCGGAGACGGTCTGGCCACACTACTTCGCCGGCACCATGGGCCATGTACAGCGCGACGGCATCAACCGCCTGCGCCATGCCAAGCACTACTCCGGCCAATGGTCGACCATCTGCACCAGTCTGCCCGAGTCCGGCTGGCTGGCCGGCGTCGGCGCCAAGAAAGGCGTCGACGCGCGAGAGATGGCCAAGTCGGACCTGATCGTCATCTGGGGTGGAAATCCGGTGAACACCCAGGTGAACGTCATGACGCACGTGGCGTACGCGCGCAAAGCGCGGGGCGCCAAGCTGGTGGTCATCGACCCTTACCGTACCGGTACGGCAGATCAAGCGGACCTGCACTTGGCGGTCAAGCCGAGTACCGATGGCGCTCTCGCCGCAGCCGTCATTCATGTGCTTCTCAAGGAAGGTTATGCCGACCGCGCGTACCTGGAAAAATACACCGATTGGAGTGCGGAGGCAGAACGGCACTTTGCAGAGCGTACGCCCGCCTGGGCGTCGACCATCACCGGCCTGAGCGAGGAGGAGATTCTCGCCTTTGCCCGGCTCTACGGCAGCACCAAGCGCAGCTATCTGCGCATCGGCTACGGCTTCGCCCGCGCCCGCAACGGCGCCGCCAACCTGCACGCCGCGTCTTGCCTGCCGGCGGTGACCGGCGCCTGGCAGTACGAGGGCGGCGGCGCGCTCTGGGGCAACGGTCTTATTTACGGCCTGGACAAGACCCTGGTCGAAGGCCTCGACGTGCGCGACCCGAGCGTGCGTATCCTCGACCAATCGCGCATCGGCCCCATCCTGGTCGGTGACGAACGCGATCTCGGCGAGGGACCGCCGGTGACGGGGCTTCTCATCCAGAACACCAATCCGGCCGCGGTGAGCCCGGAAACCAAGAAATGCCTCGAGGGCCTGGGACGCAACGACCTTTTCACCTGCGTCCATGAGCAGTTCATGACGGAGACGGCGGCCCTGGCCGACATCGTGCTGCCGGCAACCACCTTCCTGGAGCACACGGACTGCTACACCGCCAGCGGCCACACCTTCTTCCAGGTGACCAAGCCTCTGATCGACCCGCTGCCCGAGTGCCGTTCAAACCATGAGGTGATCTGTGCTTTGGCCAAGCGCCTCGGCGCCGAACACCCCGGATTCGAGATGAGCGCCTGGGAATTGATCGACCGCACCCTCCAGGCCTCGGGCATGCCATCCGCCGAAGAAATCTGGCAGGGTCAGGGGCTCGACAAGGCCGAGGACTTCGAGACCGCGCACTTCCTCAAAGGATTCCCCCACCCGGACGGCAAGTTCCATTTCAAGGCGGATTGGCGCCGGGTCGCCAACGCGCATATCGGTCAACCGAGCTATGCCGGGCTGTTCGCCGGCATGCCGGGCTATGCCGATCACTGGGAGTCGCTCGACGCCACGGACGAGGAGCGCCCCTATCGTCTGGTCGCCGCACCGGCCCGCGGCTTCCTGAACACCAGCTTCACCGAGACACCAGGCTCCCAGGCGCGTGAAGGCCGGCCCGAGGTGCTGATCCATCCCCGGACCTGCGAAGCGCTGGGCATCGAAGACGGTACCCGCGTGCGCCTCGGCAACGCTCTCGGCTCCGTCGTACTGCATGCCAAGGTCTTCGATGGCCTGCAGCCCGACGTGCTGGTCGTCGAGTCGATCTTCCCCAATCACCGTTTCGAAGAAGGGCTGGGAATCAACAGCTTGGTGAGCGCCGACCCTGGCGCACCGCGCGGCGGGGCGGTTTTCCACGACACCGCCGTGTGGCTGCGGACGACTTAGGAGAGTCACACCCTGTCAAGCGCAATAGCCGCTTGCGGCCTGCTCTGTTGCTTCTACCATGGTTATGCGGCGGTTCGATTCGCCCTCGTGAGAATATCTGGGGAAGTGAATGCAGACAGCCACCATGACGGATACGTCCCGTAGCACGCTGATCGTTCTCGGCAACGAGAAAGGCGGCTCCGGCAAGTCCACGACCGCAATGCACGTGATCGTGTCTCTGCTCGGCCAAGGCCATTCCGTGGGTGCCGTGGACCTGGATGCCCGCCAGGGAACGCTGTCGCGCTACATCGAAAACCGCGCGGCTCTCAATCGCCGCAATAGCCTTTCCCTCCCCTGCCCCCGATTCGCTGCCGTGCTGCCTTCGAGCCGGCGTAACCGTGACGATGCCGAGAAGGAAGACCTCGAAAACCTCGAGGCCGCGCTGAACAAGCTGCGCCCGGCCGATTTCATCGTCATCGACACGCCGGGCAGTGCCTCGCACCTCTCGCGCCTCGGCCACAGCCTGGCCGACATCCTGATCACGCCGCTCAACGACTCCTTCATCGACCTCGACCTTCTGGCCCGCATCGACCCGGATGCGCACAGCATCCTGGGCCCCAGCATCTACAGCCAGATGGTTTGGGAGCAGCGACAGATGCGTGCCAGGGCCGGCCGTCGGCCGACCGAGTGGATCGTCATGCGCAACCGCCTTTCCCACATCGATGCCCGCAACAAGCGGGTGATGAGCCGGCTGCTCGACCAGTTGGCCCAGCGCATCGGCTTTCGCCTGGCCCCGGGCTTCGGCGAACGCGTGGTCTTCCGCGAGCTTTTCCCCAAGGGTCTGACGCTGCTCGACCTGAAAGAAGACGGCACCGGTGTGGACATGACCATGAGCCATGTGGCCGCGCGCGCCGAAATCCGCAGCCTGCTTGACGTCATCGGCTTTGAGGAGCCGAATCCGCAAGCAGCCAACGATCAGGACGCGGCATCCGCCGGGCAAGAGGGCTCGGCAAACAAGATTAACGGCGCCAAGGCGAAAACGCGGGCGATGGTCGGTTAATCCCAGCGACCTTGGGCGCTGGAAAGAGCCGAATCTGCGCCCCATCTTTTGAGTCCGAGAGGACCAGTCATGAGCCGGGACCGCAAACTCCCGACCGCGCAGGAAAGCAGCGAGGACGTCTCAGCTTTCCTCAGCAAGGTCGCATCCATTCCGCGCTCCGCCAAGAGCGGCGGGGGCCGCATCATCTTTGCCCTGGACGCGACGGCGAGCCGTCAGCCGACCTGGGACCAAGCCAGCCATATTCAGGCCGAAATGTTCAAGGAAACGGAACGGCTAGGCGGGCTTGAGGTACAGCTCCTGTTCTATCGCGGCTACGGCGAATGCAAGGCCAGCAAGTGGCTAACAGATACCAAAACCCTGCTGCGCCATATGACCGGTGTAACCTGCCTGGCCGGACGCACGCAGCTTCGCCGCGTCCTGGACCATGCCGCCAAGGAAGCTCGCGTTCGTAAGGTGGATGCCCTGATCTTCGTCGGCGACGCCATGGAAGAAGACATCGATGCCCTGGGTCACAAGGCCGGAGAGCTCGGATTGCTCGGTTTACCCTGCTTCATGTTTCACGAAGGACAGGACCCAATATCCTGGAACGCCTTTCAGCAGATCGCCCGCCTGAGCGGCGGCGCCTGCTGCCGCTTCGACCCCTCAGCCGCTCGTCAGTTGCGCGACCTACTGGCTGCCGTCGCCGTCTATGCCGCCGGCGGCCGCGCGGCTCTGTCGGACTTCAGCAAAGATCGGGGCGGGCCCGTGGCGCTTCTAACCAAGCAGGTCAAGTGAGCCCGCAGCAGCGATGATCCGCTTCGTCCTGCTTGGTCTCTGTCTCGTGGCGGGGCTCTACCTGCTTTACCGCTGGTACACGCGTGCCCAACCGAGGGAGATCATCAAGGGCCTGAAGTGGGCATCCGTTATCCTGGGCAGCATTCTTCTGATCTGGGTGGTCCTCTCGGGCGCGAAAGCGCTGGCGGCCTTCGCTCTGCCGCTCCTGCTACCCCTCATCCCAGCCCTGATCGCGGTCATCCGCCGCATCAAGGCCGCCAACGGCCCCACCCCCGGCAAGACGACAGAGGTGGAGACCGCCTTCCTGCGCATGACGCTAGACCACGACAGCGGCCGCATGGAAGGCACGGTTATCCAGGGTGCCTTCCGCGGACAACGTCTTTCGGAGCTGGATGATGCCGAGATCGGCGAGCTGCTTCGAGAGTGCCGCGCGGAAGACGAGGACTCCGCCAAGCTGCTCGAGTCCTACATCAGCCGCGAACGCAGCACGGCAGACACAGGCGAAGGGTATGCGTCAGGACACGAGGAAGAGCAGGACCGGCGCCATGCACGCAGTCGACCCGGCGGCATGTCGACGGCGGAAGCCTATCAAATCCTCGATCTCGAGCCCGGCGCCACGCGCGAAGACATCCTCGCCGCCCATCGGCGTCTGATGCTCCAGGTGCATCCCGACCACGGCGGTTCCAACTACTTGGCCGCCAAGATCAATCAAGCCAAGGACGTGCTGCTGGCTGGCCTTAGGAGAGGTTGACGCGAGAGTTCCGAGGCGCCGTTCCTAGTCGAGGTCCGGCGCGCCGCCCTCCTCCTTGCGGCGCTCGACGAAGGCCTCCAGCTCCTCGCTGATCGCCGGGTCGAGCGGCGGCGGCTCGAACTCGGCCAGGATCTGCTTGTACAGGCGATGCGCGCGTTGGCTTGCGGTCTGTGCGCCGTCTTCCTCCCAGGTCTCGAAATTGCGCCAGTCCGAGAGAATCGGCGGATAGAAGGCCGTCTCGTAGCGTGCCAGCGTGTGCGGCTCACCGAAGAAGTGCCCGCCCGGACCGACGCCCTTGATCGCCTCGAAGCCCAGTTCGTCCTCGTCGACCTGAATGGGCTGCATGAACTCGACCAACATCTGGATCATCTCGGCGTCGAGCAGGACCTTCTCGAAGGACGCGGTCAGGCCGCCTTCCAGCCAGCCGGCAGCATGCATGATAAAGTTGCCGTGGCCCAGCATCAGCGCCCAGAGCGACATCTCAGACTCGTAGGCCGCCTGCGCGTCGGGGGTGTTCGAGGCGTTCACGTTGGAGGTGCGGTAAGGCAGACCGTAGTTGCGCGCCAGCTGGCCGCCGGCAATCACCGCCTTGGCGTACTCCGGCGTGCCAAAGGCAGGCGCGCCCGACTTCATGTCCACATTGGAGGTGAAGCCGCCGTAGATCACCGGGCACCCAGGCTTGACCATCTGGGTAAAGGCGATGGCCGCCAGGGCCTCGGCGTTCTGCTGCACCAGAGCCCCGGCGATGGTGGCCGGCGCCATTGCCCCGCTCAGCGTGAAAGGTGTCAATGCGATGGGCTGCTTGCGCTTGGCCATCTCGATGATGCCTTCGATCATCGGCTTGTCGAGGCGCAGCGGCGAGGAGGTATTGACGATGGTGATCAGACTCGGCTCGCGGGCCAGTTGCTCTTCGCTGACACCGCGGGCGATTCGGGCGATCTCGATGCCGTCGAGGATGCGCTGCCGGCCGAGCGAATAGGCATGAAAGACCTTGTCGGTCAGCCGCACCATATCGGTCAAGGCGTCGAGATGGCGGGTTGCCGGCGGCAGGTCGATGGGCTCAACCGGGTAGCCGCCGATCAGATGAATGGTATGAATGCTCTGGGCTAGGCGAAGCAGGTCCTGGAAATCCTTGCGGTTGCCACGGCGGCGGCCGCCTTCCAGGTCGCTCACGTTCGGGGGACTGGCCACCATGGAAAAGGCCAGGCGGTTGCCGCCGAAGACGAAGCTATGCGCCGGGTTGCGGGCATGCATGGCGATCTGGGACGGCGCCTTGGCGACTAGCTCTTCCACCAGATAGCGGTCGAAGCGGACGCGTTCGCTGCCCGACTGCACCTGAGCGCCGCCCTGCTGCAGGATGTGCAGGGCTTCGGGGTGCAGGAAGTCCATGCCGACCTCCTCCAGGACGCGCATGGAGGCCTCGTGGATATCGGCGATGCGATCCTCGGACAGCAGGGTCAAGGGTGGGAAGGGCACCTCGGGCAAACGCCAAGGCCGCTGCGGAAAGCGGTCGCTTCGTCCCTTGGCCCGCAGCTCGGCTCGGCGGCTGGTCTCACGTCGCCGCCCAAGTCTTGGGCGGGCCCGCGTCTCTTCCATGAAAGCTCCCTTCCTGACGCTCTTTTCTCGGCCCGCACACCGGCTTCACGGGCCGGGTCAGATTGCGGGCATTCTCCCTACTCCCGTCCCTCTTATTTGCGTCTTCGGGTGACGTGTCCCCGGCATTCGCTCCCTACTGTGCAGCCATGGGCACGCTCGCGCTGCCGGCCAGCGCCACTGCCTCCCGTTCGAAGAGCCAGGCGAGCGCGTCGATCGCACGGCGGACGGCAGGAACTTTCCTGAGGTCAGGGTGGACCAGCAGGTACTGGGAGGCGGCAGCATCGCGCAGCGGTTCGCCGAGCCGGACCAGGGAGGGATCGGCATCGCCAGCACAGCAAGGCAGAATACCCAGCCCGACACCCCGGCGCACGGCCAGCAGCAAGGTCATGCCGTCGTTGACTCGCAGCACCTCGCGTCGCGGGCCGCCCGCCTTCCCCAGGCGTTCGACCAGCCAGTCCTGTCCGGACATGTACTGATGCTCCTCGTCCCAACCGATCCAGTCGGCCTGCGTGAAAAGCGCCTCGGGAGTGGCGCTCTGGAAGTGCTCCACATACTCCCTTGCGCCATAAACAGCGAAGGCCATGACCCCCAGCTTCTTGGCGACCAAAGCTCCGTAATCCGGCATGCAGTTGCGGATCAGGAGATCAGCCTCGCGCCGCGACAAATTGGCCAGCAGATGGGAAACGGCCAGTTCCATCTGCACCCCCGGCAGACGTGCGCGCAGATCGGGCAGATGGTCGATCAAGAACAAGGCTGTCTGCTCGTTCACTGAGATGCGCACCTCCGCCTCTTCGGTCTCGGCGAAGGCGGCCGTCTGCCGGTCGGCCGCTTCGGCGGCCCGCGCCATTTCCCGGGCATGCTGAAGCAGTGCTGCGCCCTGCTCGGTGGGCATGAGGCCATGCGGCAAGCGGTCGAAAAGTCGTGCGGAAAGCTGTTCTTCCAGCGCCGCGATGCGCCGGCTCACCGTCGGCTGGCTGATACGGAGGGCGCGCGCCGCGGCAGAGAGGTTGCCGGCTTCGCTGACAGCGAGAAATATCCTGAGGTCGTCCCAATTCACGGTCTTTGCTCCGAAAGATACCGCCTGTCTGTGTGTAAGTGCCTAGGCTCCTCCAACTGTACCTCAGCGGAAGAGCTATCGTCACGGCCCACGCGGTCGTCAGCATGGCACCCTTGGCTCCTTGCCTTTGCCGCCCGCCTGTCGGAAAGCTTGCCCAACGAAGAGAATGAGACGGGGAGGTAAGGGTCGATGTCCAACGCGACTGAACAGAGCGCCATCCTGGCAATCGACCAGGGAACGACCAGCAGCCGGGCCATCGTCTTCGATCGGGCCGGGCAGCCCATCGCCGTGGCGCAGCAGGAGTTCCCGCAGATCTATCCGCAGGAAGCCTGGGTCGAGCACGACCCGGAGGACATCTGGTCGTCGACCCTTGCGGTCTGCCACATCGCGATGGCCGATGCCGCGGCCAAGAACCATCGGGTGATCGCCATCGGTATCACCAATCAGCGCGAGACGACCCTGGTTTGGGATAGGGAAAGCGGACGAGCAATCCATAACGCCATCGTCTGGCAGGACCGCCGCACTGCCGCCCTTTGCCAGGACTTGGCAGCCGATGGGTTGGAGGAGGAGATCACGGCGCGCAGCGGGCTTCTGATCGACCCCTACTTCTCGGCTACCAAGGCGGCCTGGCTCCTCGACCAGGTGCCCGGCGCCCGCGAAAAGGCCGAAGCCGGCGCCCTTGCCTTCGGCACCGTCGACAGCTTCCTGCTCTGGCGCCTGACCGGCGGCAAGGTGCACGCTACTGACGCCACCAACGCCTCCCGTACCAATCTCTTCAACATTCACCGGCAGGACTGGGACGAAGAGCTGCTGCGCATCTTCAATGTGCCTCGGGCCATGCTGCCCCCGGTGTTCGACTGCGCGGCCGACTTCGGCGAGACCACTGCCGATCTCTTCGGCCGGCCGCTCCCAATCCTCGGCATCGCGGGCGATCAGCAAGCCGCCGCCATCGGCCAGGCCTGCTTCAAGCCCGGTATGATCAAGAGCACCTACGGCACCGGCTGCTTCGTCATCCTCAACACCGGCGAGCGCGCACTGAGCTCGAAGAACCGGCTGCTCACCACCGTGGGCTATCGCCTGAACGGCGAGACCAGCTATGCCATCGAAGGCTCGATCTTCGTTTCCGGCGCTGCGGTCCAATGGCTGCGCGACGGGCTGAAGCTGATCGCCAAGGCCGGCGACACCGAGGCCCTGGCGGCAAGCTTACCGGGCAACCGGGGGGTCTACCTCGTGCCCGCCTTCACGGGCCTCGGTGCGCCCTATTGGGATGCGGATGCCCGCGGCGCGCTCTTCGGCCTCACCCGCGACACAGGCGTTGCCGAACTGGCGCGCGCCACGCTGGAGTCCGTCTGCTATCAGACCTATGACCTCTTCGCTGCCATGGCGGAAGACGGCGTCACGCCGCACGAGCTTCGGGTCGACGGCGGCATGGTGGCCAACAACTGGTTGCTTCAGTTCCTCGCCGACGTGCTGCAAATCCCGGTCGACCGCCCTGCGGTGAGCGAGACGACCGCTCTGGGCGCCGGCTACCTCGCCGGGCTGCAAGCCGGGCTGTTCTCCTCGCTCGATGAGCTGGCCCAACGCTGGCAGCGCGAGGCGCGCTTCACCCCCACGTTGGAAGACGCGGCACGCCGCAAGCTACTCGAGGGCTGGAAGGACGCGGTGCGTCGAACCCTCAGCAGCAAGACGTAACCGGGACGGCCGCACAGGATTGTCACTTGTCGCCAAGGTTGCTTTGGCACAGGTTGCAGTGCAGCATTTCTGCAGGTCCAACTTTGAGAGGCGCCGGACATGATCGCCGTCTTTCGCCCATGCATTCTTCTGCTTGCGCTTGCGGTGCTGGCCTCAGCCTTGCTGCTCGGCAGTGCCCGCGCCGCCGACCCCCTGCCGGCCCTGCAACTTCAGCCCGGCAGCACCACGGTGTCAGGGCTTTCGAGCGGCGCCTACATGGCGGTGCAGCTCCATATCGCCAACTCGCAGAGCATTGCCGGTGCCGGCGTCGTGGCCGGCGGTCCCTATCGCTGCGCCGAGGGCAGCGTCATCATCGCGCTCAACCGCTGCATGGATACAGCGATGGGAAAGCCGGACGCTGAGGCCCTGCTGCGCCAGACCCAGGCGCTGGCCGCAGCCGGTCATATCGACAGCCTGGACGGCCTCGCCGGCGATCGCCTCTATCTCTTCAGCGGCAGCGAAGACGAGACGGTGACGCGCCCGGTCATGGATGCGGCGCTAGAGTTCTATCGGGAGGCGGGGGTCCCGGAGCCGAACATCGCCTACGTCACCGACATCGCAGCCGGCCACGGCTTCCTCGTGGAAGACGCCGAAAACGCCTGCCACGTCAGTGAGACGCCCTTCATCAACGACTGCGACTACGATCAGGCGCGGGCGATTCTCAACCAGTTCTACGGGCCGCTGGAACCGGCCATCGCACCGGACGAGAGCCGGCTCTTCGCCTTCGACCAAGTCGAGTTCCTGCCGGACCCGCAAAGCCACGGCATGGCGGAAAACGGCTTCGTCTACATTCCGGAGGTCTGCGCGGAGGGAGCGCCGGGCCCAGCTTGCCGGCTGCATGTTGCCTTTGCCGGCTGCCGCCAGACACCGGCCGACATCGGCGACCTCTATCCGCGCAGCACGGGCTACAATCGCTGGGCGGAGAGCAACAGGCTGGTCATCCTCTATCCCCAGTCCAGCGTTTCACCGGACAACCCGCTCGGTTGTTGGGACTGGTGGGGCTATGACGACCCCGACCACCTCATCAAGCGCGGTCGGCAGATGGCCGCCGTGGCTGCCATGGCCGAACGGCTCGGAGTTCCTTTCGCAGCAGCTGAGGCGCCAGCCTTCTGCGAAAAGCACGAGAGTCGGAATTGGCTCCACTGGGCCAACGACCGAGCCGAGCTCTGCGGCTGGGTCGCGCTCTGCGCGGTCGGCTCCGGCGAGCCGCTTGGCTATGCCTATGGCTCCGCGACGCTCTACGAAAGCCCCCAGGGAAACTTCCTCACCACCGCTTGCGGCTCCTAAAGCTTAGCGACAGGTCGCTCAGACCCAACGGTGCTTCAGTTCGCTGGTCCGGCTGCAACTCCGCGCGAAGGCATCCATCTCGGCCGCGGAATGCCCGTGAAAGCGGCGCTCGTCTTCATGGCGGTTCTTCTTCTGAAAGCCGAACTGCAGGCTATAGATCAAGTGGCCCAACATCGTCTCTCGTCCCCTCGTCAGAATTGCATTGCTGCGCGCTCGGACTATGCAGCGCTGCGTCATCTATCCGTCATAAAGGTAAGGAAACGGTATGACTGTGCGTCCGCTCACAAAAACGTGAGCTTCAGCGCAGGTCGATATACGTCGGCAGAAGAAAAACAGAACGCCGCTCTAGGACTTTTTTCTCGGTATCGCCAAGGCGTCGACGGCCAAACACCCGTCGCTCAAGGCGAGCACCGGATTGACGTCGAGCGAGTCCAGGTCGTCAGCCAAGGCAGCCGCGAGCTGCGAGAACTCGGCGAACGAGCGGGCGAGCGCGTCCAGGTCTGCTCTGGGCCGGCCACGGGCACCGTCGAGCAGGGGAAAGAACTTGAGCTGAGCGATCAGCCCGGCCGCTGCCTCGGGCGAGACGGGCGGAATGGCGAAGGCCCTGTCCTTCATCACCTCGGCGTGCAGCCCCCCGGCTCCGACCACGACCAGCGGGCCGAAGGTCTCGTCGCGCAGCAGGCCGAAGATCAGCTCCGCCACCACGCCGTCGGCTTGTCTCGCCATGAGGCAAACGGGGCCCAGGCGGGCCGAAAGGTCGTGGTAGTCGGCAACAGCCTGCTCCAGGCTGTGGATGCCCAGCACCACGCCACCGACATCGCTTTTGTGCAAGAGACCCGGCTGCGCGCTCTTGAGCACCACCGACGGCCCGAGCCGGCCGTAGGCAGCGACCAGCGCGTCCTCATCCTCGACAATCTCCCGCGCAACGCAGGGAACGCCGAAGGCTTCGAGAAGACTGAGGCTTTCATGCTCGCCGAGCGCCTGCTTGCTTGCTGCAAGCCGTTCCTGCCACATCGCCGCCTGGTCATTCGGCTTTGGCGCAACCGCCTCCGGCCGGCCGCGGTCACGCCGGGCGAACAGGTGCCTTACCGCGCGCAGGAAGGGCCGGGTGCCGTCGAGCGTCGGCACGCCTTCCCGGGTCAAATCGATCGCCACCTGATCGAAACCGCTGCCCTGGTGATTGGAGACCAGGAAGCTGGGCTTGCCGGCTTTGGTCAGCGCCCGGCGCACGCTCTCCGGATGCTCGATGTAGTGGTTGCCGCCGGCCGTGCGGTTGGCCATCAGCGCCACCGCGGCGCTGTCGCAGTCCTTGGCCATGGCTTCCAGACAGGCGGGAAAGGTGGTCGAGAAGTCATCGCCACCGCCCCAGGCATCGAGCGGATTGATCGGCGGCAGGCCGGGGCCGAGATGGCGGGCCAGCTCCGCCTCCGTCTCCGGGCCAAGCTTAGCGAGGGGCACGCCCTCCTGTTCGGCGAGGTCGGCCAGCAGCTCGCGCTCACCACCGCTATCGTGGATGGTGGCGAGACCGCCAGGACCGAGCGGTGCCGTTTGGCTGAAGGCAATCAGCGTGAAAGCAAGTTCAGTGAGATCGTCGACGCGGTGGACGCCATAGCGGGCGAAGATCGCCTGATAGGCCTCGTCGCGCCCGACCAGCGCACCCGTATGGCTCTCAGACAAACGCGCGGAGAGGGCCGAGCGCCCGACCTTAAGCGCAACCACTGGAATGTTCTGCTGCTCAGCCCGTTCCAGGGCGGCGCAGAAGGCCTCGGGCCGCCGGGCCGACTCCATGAAAAGGCCGATCACACGCGTTGCCGGGTCGGACAGCGCGAAGTCCATGTAGTCGGCCATGTCGGTGGTCAGCTCCTGACCGGCCGAAACCGCGATGCTGTAGTCGAGGCGTGCCTCGGCGTCGATCATGGCGCCGAAAGTGCCGCCAGCATGGGTGATGAAGGCAACGCCTCCGGGCCGATGGTCCGTCCGTGTGGGAAAGCCGCAGGCATAGACGCCGTGATGGAAGTTGTAGAAGCCCATGCCGTTGGCGCCGCAGATCAGCACGCCGGCCTCTTTGGCTTTCGCTTGGATGCGGTGGCGCAAGCCCTCGCCGCCCGCTTCATCCGACAGCGGATTGAACAGGGTCATGGCCTTGACCCCGGCAGCTAGCGCCGCATCGAACAAAGACTCGATACGCGCATCGGCGACGGCGAAGATAGCGTGCTCGGGAACCTCCGGCAGCGCGGCGAAATCCGGATAGCAGGGCTGCCCGTCAATCTCCTGGTAGCGGGGATTGATGGCATAGAGCGGCCCTCGGAAGCCGCCGAGCGCCATCTGGTCCAACAGACCCTTGCCGACGCTGCCCGGCCGCGGACTAGCGCCGACGATGGCGAGGGAGGCCGGACGCAGCAGCGGGTCGAGCCGATGAGGCGCCGGGGTGGTCGAGGAAAGCGATGGCGAGTGTTCGGTCATAAGCAAGGAAGGCTCTAACCGCTCGCTGAGCGTGCGGGCTCGCCTGCGCGCGTCATGCCTGCGTCTTTTTCAGCCGCTCTACCTTACAGCAGGATGATGTCCTTCAGGCGCTCGGGCAGCTCCTTTAGCGGAGCTTTCGAAAGGTCCTTGTCGAGCTCGGCATAGAGCTTGTCCTTAAGTCCGCTGTCGAGCCGCTTGCGCAGCAACCCAAGCGCGCGCGGCTCGGCGACCAACACCAGGCGGTCGAAGCGCCCCTCGCGCCCGGCGTCGGCAAGATAGCCGCAGACCTCTCCCAAGAAGGCGCTTTCCTGAATTCGTTTCGGATCGCTCGTCGGCTCCATGCTATGGCGCTGATCGCCCATACGGTCGAAGCTGCGCCCCGGCCGATCAGCCATGATCTCCTGGCTCTTGGCCAGATGCTGATCCCAAGTCGCGCCTTTCACGGCGCTGACCCCTTTGCCCGGCCCGTCGTTCTGCACGACCTGCGCGTGGGCACCGCCAGCCAGCAGGATCCAGGTGATGGTGGGCTTCATGGGCGTTTTCCTTCTTTCACTCGTTGCCTAAGCCGGTCGCGACAGCTTCAAGGTATCAGGACGGCGGCCCCACTGAAGGCACCGTCGCGCAGGTCGCGCAAGGCTTGGTTGGCTTCCACCAGCGCATAGCGGTGCACCTCGCTTTGCAAGCCCAAGCGCGGCGCCAAGCTGAGAAAGTCGCGGGCATCCTGGCGCGTCAGGTTGGCGACCGATTTGATGCTGCGCTCGTGCCAAAGCAGGTCATAGGGGAAGCTGGGAATGTCGCTCATATGGATGCCGCCGCAGACCACCACGCCGCCGCGCCGCACGGCGGCCAAGGCCGCCGGCACCAAAGCGCCGACGGGCGCGAAGATGATAGCTGCATCCAAGGGTTCCGGCGGCGGCTCGTCAGACCCTCCGGCCCAGTAAGCACCGAGGCCGCGAGCAAAGTCCTGGGCGGCTACGTCGCCTGGCCGCGAGAAGGCATAAACCGAGCGGCCCTGAGCGACCGCAACCTGGGCCAGCAGATGGGCAGCGGCCCCGAAGCCGTAGAGCCCGAGGCGCTTCGCCTCTCCGGCCATGCGAAGGCAGC
The DNA here is from genome assembly GCA_028279885.1 of Rhodovibrionaceae bacterium. GTDB lineage: Bacteria > Pseudomonadota > Alphaproteobacteria > Kiloniellales > DSM-21159 > JANQMX01. The sequence goes on from JANQMX010000029.1 coordinate 82,257, forward strand.
GGTAGCCGATGAGGCCGGCGCAGAGGAACGGCGCCACCGCCGCATCCTCGGCCCGGCCTTCCACCGGGAAGCAAAAGCGCGCGTCGGCCAACACGTACTCGGCATAGCCGCCGTCCAGGGTGTAGCCAGTGAACTTCGCCTGCTCGCAGAGGTTCTCCTGCCCGCTGCGACAGTAGAGGCAGGTGCCGCAGGTCCAGCCGAGCCAAGGCACGCCCACCCGCTCTCCGGCAAAAAAGCTGTCCACCTCAGCGCCGCTGCGTACCACATCGCCGACGATTTCGTGCCCCGGGACGATCGGCAGCTTCGGCTCCGGCAACTCGCCATCCACCACATGCAGGTCGGTGCGGCAGACGCCGCAGGCCCGGACCTTGATCAGCAGCTCGCCCGCACCCGGCTCCGGCACGGGCCGCTCAAGCGGCTCCAACGCCTCTCCAGGACGCTGCAAGACCATGGCCAGCATGGCGCAACCTCTTGATATTCATCGAATGCTCAAGTGAAGCACGGCGCCCGGCAGGGCTGCGTTGATGCGCATCAAAGGCGCTTTCCAGCGTCCCACCGTGGTGTTAGCGTTTCCTACTTTTCAGGCTGCAACCGTGCGAGGCGAGAGGTGAGTTCGAACAGCATCTTGACTGGGCGGGTCTATCCCCTGCCGGCGACCGGCGAGACAGGCGACCGCGACTTGATCGTCATCCGCGATCTGGTGCTGCGCTTTCGCATCGGAGTCTACGAGCAGGAGCGCCTGCGGCCGCAGCGCATCCGCCTCAACCTGGTGCTGGAAGTCGACGGGAGCGAGGCCGACGACGACATCGCCAAGGTGCTCTCCTACGACGAGATCATCAGCGGCGTGAAAGCCCTGGCCGAGGGCGAGCACATCAATCTGGTCGAGACCCTGGCTGAGCGCGTGGCCGAGCTTTGCTTCGCGCACCCCAACGTCGCGGCCGTGCACGTGGGCGTGGAGAAGCTCGACATTCATGCGCAGACGGAAAGTGTCGGCGTGGAGATCCGCCGCCGCCGGCGGGAAAGCGCCGACCCCTCCGTCTTTCCGTTGCCGGGCTTCTTCGCCCGCGCCGCCCGGCCCCGGCCCAAGCATCCCATCACCATCCTCTGTCTCGACGACGAGACGCTGGAAGGGCCCCATCGCGCCGCTTGGTTGGCCCGGGCCGCCGAGCACCCAGGTCGTGTCGTGCTAATGGTCGATGCTGGGCGCTACGGCGCACCGCTCGACGATGCGCGCGCCCTCGACGCGGCGACGGCCCATCACCTGCGGCTCATTGCCATGGAGCAGTCGGCCCGGGCTTTGGCCGCGGCGGACCCACTCTTCGTCCCCTGCGATAGCGAGAGCGCCCTGACTCACGCGCTGGAAGAGGCGCGCATCCCCGTCTGGCTGCCGGTGGCCATGACGCTGGGCCGGCCGGAGATTGGCGAGCGGCCTGATACGACAGCCGCCACCTTGGCCCTCTGGCTGGCCCGGCACTACGGCGCGGAACGCCTAATTGTGGTCAGCGACCGGCGTGATCCCCTTCCGAGCGAGGAGGCTATCGACAGCCGCTTCGCCCCGCCTGAAGACCGCTTCGAAACCGACGTGCTGCCGTCCACTGCCGCTGAAGCCGCGACGCTGGTCGACCGCTAAATTGCAGCTCAGCCAAGAATCGGAGCGCCGAGACCGCTTCGATCAGCTAGTTTTGAGACCGTGCTCGAAGGCGGGCGCTCAAAGCCCCCTCTTCAGGAAAGCAGAGCCGCTCTGCGCAAATGCTGTAGGGCCACGAAGCCGAACTTTTGCTAGAGTAATTCCAGTTATCCGCCGAGAGCACCAGCGTTGTCCCTCACACGCGTCTCGAAAGGAGGCTGACCATGTACACGCTGCTCTATCGCCTTCTCTGTCTGTCCTGTTGGATCTTCAGCGTCGATGCCGAAAGTTGCCGCAAGGCGCGCCCGCAAAACCGCCGCATGCCGGTGGCGACCCCAGGTCGCGAGAACTTCGGCCACTGACACTGGGCCAGGCCACCGGGAACCGGGCCACTGAGGGCCGGGCAACCGGCCCAATCCGCCTCCCCCCTTGCATTCGCCTAAGGCGCCGAGAATGATAGCGCCACGCTGCCGCCAAGGCGGCGAGACAAAAATGACGAAAAACGAAGGGAGGCGAAGAATGCTTCGTAAGACCATCGCATGCTTGGCGGTCGCTGCCGCGGCCACCATGGCGGCCGCGCCACTGCAGGCCGCCGAGACGACGCTGCGCATTTCGCTGCAGCTGCCGTTGAAGAGCCACCTCGGGCAGAACCTGATGCTGTTCAAGGAGGAGGTCGAAAAGAACTCGAACGGCGAGATCGCCGTCGAGATCTACGATTCGGCGCAGCTCTACAAGGACAAGGAGGTGCCCCAGGCGGTCGGCGCCGGCGCCATCGAGATGGGCGTTGCCTCCCTCACCCGCTTCGTCGGCGACATTCCGGCGGTCGACATCTTCTATATGCCCTTCATGTTCAACTCGGAGGATCTGGTGCGGGCGGCGACCGCCAAGGACAGCACGGTCCGCGGCCCCATCGACGAGGCCATCCTGGACACGGGCAGCCGCGTGCTCTGGTGGCAAGCCTACGGCGGGGCCATCATGCTCTCGCAAGACGAGCCGGTGCGCTCGCCCGATGAGATCGAGAACAAGAAAGTCCGCGTCTTCGGCAAGACGCTGGGCAGCTTCATGGAGGCGGTCGGCGCCTCCCCGACCCTGATCTCCGGCTCCGAGCAGTACCTCGCCTATCAGCGCGGCACCGTCGATGTCGGCATGACCGGCGTTTCCGGCGTCAAGTCGCGCAAGCTCTGGGAGGTGATGGACACCATCACGGTGACCAACCACGCCAATATCGAGTTCATCGTGCTGGTCAACGAGGACTTCTGGCAGGGCCTACCGGCCGAGCACCAGGAGATCATCCAGGCCGCCGCCGCCAAGGCCGACGCAGCCGTGCGCGACGATATCGCCCGCATCGAGGCCGAAGCCTATGAGGCGGCCAAGAGCGAAGGCATGACGGTGATCGAGCTTACGCCCGAAGAAGTCGCCGTCTGGCGCGAAGGCGCCGGCCCCGTGCTGAAGCAGTACAAAGAGGCGGCCGGTCCGCTCGGCGTGCAGCTTCTGGAAGCGGCCGAAGGCCTGCGCGGGACCAACTAGCTCAAACCATGCCGTTCCCGGCCGGGCGCATTCGGGCCCGGCCGGACTCCTTTTTTTGTTCTTCCAATGAGATGAGGCGCGAAGCGTGCAGGGGCTCTTTCGCCTGGTCGACCGCATCGCTAACTTTCTTGGCCAGCTTGCCGCGTGGTTGTTCTTCGCTACCGGAGCGATGATCACCTATGAGGTTTTGGCGCGCTATCTCTTCAACGCGCCGACCATCTGGGCCGCCGAGCTCTCCCAGCTCTTCCTGCTGTGGGGCACCTTTATCGCCATGGGGACGCTGCTGCGTCAGCGGGCCCACATTCGCATCACCTTGCTGACCGGGCGCCTCGGCGCACGCGGGCGGCAAGCCAGCGAGCTCTTCGCCTTGCTCTTCATCGCCGTTTTTTCCGCGGTTGCGTGCTGGTACGGCTGGGGCATCGCATACGACTCGCTGGAGCGCGGTCGCTCCACGGGAACCATGCTCAACATCCCCAACTGGTGGAGTGAGATGGTAATCCCGCTCGGCTTCCTGGTGCTGCTGCTGCAGTGCCTTGTCGAGCTGCTGCGGGTCTGGCGCGACGGGGCGCCCGCGCAAGCCGAGCATCACGGCGAGCACTAGAGCATGACGGCGCTCCTCATCCTGCTGGCGCTCTTCGCCCTGCTTCTCCTTGGCGTGCCTGTCGCCTTCGCGCTCGGCGGGCTCGGCTATCTGATGCTGGAATTCGGCGGCTTCTCGCCGCTCATGGTCCCGCAGGGGCTATTCAGCACCATCGACAATTTCATCCTCTTGGCCGTCCCGCTCTTCCTTCTGATGTCGAACGTGTTGTTGAAGGGCGGTGTCGGGCGGGACCTTTTTGCCGCCGTGCAGGCCTGGGTCGGCCATTGGCCGGGGGGCCTGGCGGTCGCGACCGTGGTCTCCTGCGGTATCTTCGCCGCCATCTCGGGGTCCTCGGTGGCGACGGCGGCAACCATCGGCACGGTAGCCATCCCCGAGATGATCAAGCGCGGCTATCCGCGGAGCTTCGTCCTCGGCCTGCTGGCAGCCGGCGGCACCCTGGGCATTCTCATTCCCCCCTCAATTCCGATGATCGTCTTCGGCTTCATCACCGAGGAGTCGGTGATTGCGCTCTTTCTCGCCGGAATCGGGCCGGGCTTGTTGTTGATCGTGCTCTTCATCGCCTTTTCCATGATCTACGCCCGGCTCAGCCCCGACTATCAGCCACAACCCAAGGCCGGCTGGGACGAGCGCAAACGCACGGGCATCCGCGCTTTGCCCACTTTCGGCCTGGCGGCGCTGATCATCTGGGGAATCTACAGCGGTGCCTTCACACCGACGGAGGCCGCCGCGATCGGCTTCGCAGCGGCGCTCTTCATCACCGGCCTCCTGCTGCGGACCTTGACCTGGGACATGCTGAAGGACGCAACCCTGGACGCCATGAAGACCACGGTCACCATTCTGCTGATCGTCGCCGGCGCCAAGGTCTTTGGTAAAGCCATCACGCTCTACCGCATTCCCCAGGACATCTCTTTCATCATCACTCAGAACTTCAACGAGGCTTGGCTGTTCGTCCTGGTGGTCGCCGCCGTGCTGGTGCTGATGGGTCTCTTCCTCGAGGCCCTCTCCATGATGCTGATCATGGTGCCGGTCCTGGCGCCCTCGCTGATACCGCTCGGCCTAGATCCGATCTGGTTCGGCATCTTCTTCGTTATCATGGTGGAGTGCGCACTGATCACCCCGCCGGTCGGCCTCAATCTCTATGTCATACAGGCGGTCGGACGAGCCTCCATGGGGGAGGTCGCGCGTGGAGTCTGGCCATTCCTCCTCTTGATGCTGCTGACCGTGTTCTTCATCTACCTGGTACCCGACATCGCGCTCTACATACCCTTCAAGCTCTGAGGAGGCTTTCATGAGCAAGGCCGAAGACCTGCGCCGCCTATTGGCCGAGCCTGGCCTGATCGTCATGCCCTGCTGCTTCGATGCGCTCTCGGCGAAGCTGATCGAGCGCGCGGGCTTTCCCCTCACCTTCATGAGCGGCTTCGCCGTCTCCGTTGCCCGCCTGGGCCTGCCGGATACGGGGCTGATCTCCTATGGCGAGATGCTCGATCAGGGACGCAGCATCTGCGATGCAGTCTCCATCCCGGTGATCGGCGACGGCGACACCGGCTACGGCAACCCGCTCAACGTCAAGCGCACCGTCCGGGGCTATGCCAAGGCGGGCTTTGCCTGCATCATGATCGAGGACCAGCTGGCGCCCAAGCGCTGCGGCCACACGCGCGGCAAGCAGACGGTCTCGCGCAACGAGGCGATTACGAGGCTGCGCGCTGCCCTGGATGCGCGTGATGAAGGCGCCGATATCCTCATCATGGCGCGGACCGATGCCCGCGCGACCGACGGTCTGGAAGAAGCGCTGACGCGTGTCAGGACCTTCCGGGAGATGGGCGCCGACATCACCTTTCTGGAAGCGCCGCGCGGCAAGGATGAAATGCGCCGCTACTGCGACGAGGTCGACGGGCCCAAGATGGCCAACCTCGTCGAGCAAGGCGACACGCCGCTGCTGCCGCACGAAGAGCTGGAGGAGATCGGCTACAAGCTCGTGGCCTATCCCCTCACCCTGCAGCTCGCGGCGCAGCAAGGCATGATGGACGCCCTGGCCGCGATGAAGGCCGGCCGCCACCCGCAGCACCTGGCGAGCTTCACCGAGCTGCAGGCAGTCGCCGGCTTCCCGGAGTACTTCGAGGCAGAGAAGGCCTACGCGGAGGGCTAACTAGGCTTTTCTGCGGCACCGCGCGCCCCGCCAGGCCGTCCGACTGGGCGCCCAGTCCTGGTCCTTAGATGCGCGGGGCCAGCCCAAGAATTATGTTACATATCCTCTTGTGTCTGCCCTTGAGATAGGTTACATATCGTCTTGTCTCTGTCTGAGAGATAGGTGACATATCCTCTATCGCAGAACATGGAGCATTGAAAATGATGCCCGTAGTCAGAATCAATGATGCAACTTTTGCTGATCTCAGCACGCTCAAAACATGGTTTGGGACCAACACGCCCAGCGAGACGATCGACCGCGTCGTGCGGGAAGCCATGCAGCAGCTCGGCATGGAGCGGGATGAAGAGCCGGAAGATACCACACCTAAAACGGGTGATGGTGCGATGCTGTTCGACACCGCGCCGAGCCTTACTTTTACAAAACCGCTGGCGGCGTCAATCAACGGAGAGTCGATCCGCAATCCACGCTGGTCAGTGATCCTGCTCACGACAATTGCCCAGATTAAGGCCGAGGTGGTCGATCCTAATTTGCTCGTCCGAGAACTAGCCATTCCGGCCAAGGCCGAGCAATACGAGGAGGAAGGATTCAAGTATCACCCCGATCTCGGTATCTCCGTGCAGGGTCAGTCAGCGTCAGACGCCTGGAAGGAAATCAATCGCCTTGCCAAGAAGTGGCGCATCCCGGTCACTGTCGAGTTTCAGTGGCGAGAGAACCCGAAGGCGAAGTTCCCCGGCAAGACTGGCGTCCTTCGCTCTGGCAATGTCTGATCGAGTAACTCCTGATGCGGGGCCTTGAACTCGCAGAGACCCCGCATCAATCGTCCTGGAAAATCCGCATAACGCTTAGTTAGCGCTCTCAGAACATGCCAAGCTGACGTTTGGGACGGCAGGGGATCTAGGGAGTCAGCCCCATATCCCAGAAGCCGATCTCAAGCCGTGTCGCCACCTTGAAGGTTTCGGCCAGAGCAGGCCAACGGCCGGAGCTCATGACGTCCTCGCCGATACGCCGCGCCGCGACCCGTTCGAGCTGCTCAGCGGCGGCGCGCGCGACCTCCTGATAGTCCTTGCCGGCGTAGGTCTCGATCCACGGAAGGTAGGGGTTGCTGTCCTTCACCGTCGCCGGGTCCTCGGCCAGGGCTTCGCCGATCTCGGCATAGCCCATCACACAGGGGCTGAGCGCCACCAGCAGGTCGAGCAGATCGCCGCTCATCCCCTTGTCGAGGACGAAACGGGTGTAGGCGTGGTTGCCCGAGGCCTCCGGTGTGGCCGCCATTTCCGCTTCGCTGAGGCCCCACTCGGCACAGAAGCTGACGTGCAGGGCCATCTCGTGGTTGAGCAGGCCGTCGACCACCTTGGCCGCCTGGCGCAGGTCGTCGAGATGCTCGGACTTGTAGACGGCGAGCGCCCAAGCCCGGCTGAAGTGAATGAGGAAGATGTAGTCCTGGGTCAGATAATGACGGAAGCAGTCCTTGGGCAGGCTGCCGTCGGCCAGCTGGCGCACGAAGCTGTGCCCGACGAAGGCATCCCAGTCCGCCTGGCAGCTGGCTTTGAGCGCCCGAAACAAGGTGTCGGCCAGCATGGGCTAAAACTTATGCCCGCTGCCAGGGAGGGCGACGGTCAGACCCTCCATCTCTTCCGTCACGACGATCTGGCAGCCGAGGCGTGAGGTCTGCTGCAGGTCGAACGCCAGATCGAGCATGTCCTCTTCATCTTCGGAAGGCTCATCAAGGCGCTGGTACCAGCTCGGCTCGACGATCACGTGACAGGTCGCGCAGGCGAGCGAGCCTTCGCAGGCCCCCTCGATATCGATATCGAATTTGTGCGCGACTTCCATGACGGACAGGCCGAGCGGCGCGTCCACTTCCTTGCGGTTTCCGTCGGCCTCGATGAAGACAATGCGTGGCATGCTTATGGGTTCGTTGATGCTGGTCCGTCTCGAAGGCGTCACTTAGGGCTTGGCGGGGGAAAATGCCAGGGTGAATAGGCGCTTATCGGCTTATTGTGCGGCGGCGGATTGAGCTTGCCGAAGCCTGGTCACGGCGGAGACCAGCAGGCGGCCCGCCTCGTCTATCTCCTCGGCGGTGTTGAAGCGCCCGATCGAGATGCGCAGGCTCTGCGCGGCTGTGGCATCCTCGATGCCCAGCGCCCGCAGTACGTAGGAGGGCTCGACCGAAGCGGAAGTGCAGGCACTGCCCGTCGAAAGCGCGAGTTCCGGAAGGGCCTCAATAAGCGCATGGGCCGGAACGCCGTCGAAGGCGACATTGAGGTTTCCGTCAAGGCGGTGGTCCATCGCCCCGTTAATGGTCAGCGGCACGGCAGCTTCGCGCAGTCGCTCGACCAGGCGGTCGCGCAGCGCAGCGACACGCTTGGCTTCCTCCGCCATCTCCCGGCCGGCGAGCCGGCAGGCCATGCCAAGGCCAACGCAAAGGGCCGGCGCGAGGGTGCCGGAACGCAGGCCGCGCTCTTGCCCTCCGCCGTCAATCATCGGTTCGAGCCGCACGCGGGGACGGCGGCGCACATAGAGCGCGCCGATGCCCTTGGGGCCATAGAGCTTGTGGCCTGAGATCGACAGGAGATCGATCTGCATGGCGTTGACGTCGAGCGGGATCTTGCCGAGCGCCTGTGCCGCGTCACTGTGGAAATAGGCCCCGCGCGCGCGACAGAGCGCGCCAATCTCCGCCAAGGGCTGAACAACGCCGATCTCATTGTTGGCGGCCATGATGGAGACGACCGCGGTCCGCTCGGTCACGGCCTGCTCCAGCGCCACCAGATCCACCAGACCGTCACGGTCAACGCCGAGAACCGTAACCTCATGTCCTTCGCGTTCCAGCCGAGCAACGGACTCCAGGACGCATTTGTGCTCCGTCGCCAGGGTCACCACATGCGGCCGCTCGGCCTTGTGGAAGTGGGCGGCACCCTTGATGGCCAGGTTGTTGGCCTCCGTCGCCCCCGAGGTGAAGACGATCTCCCGCGCCTCGGCACCGATCAGGGCTGCGACATCCGCACGCGCCGCCTCGACCGCCGTCTCGGCATCGTTGCCGTAGGCGTGGTCGACCGAATGGGGATTGCCGAAGCGCTCGCTGAAAAAGGGCAGCATGGCATCCACCACGCGCGGGTCGGTCCGCGTGGTCGCCTGGTTGTCGAGGTAAATCACCTGCGCCAGCCCGTCAGAAGCGCTCGAAACCATCAACTCGCCCTTCGCCGATCCATGTTGCCCTTATATAGGCGCCCCCAAGCTTCCAGGAAGCAATCGAGATCCGCTTCCCGGCTGGCCCAGCCGAGTGAAACCCGCAAGGCAGAGCCCGCCAGGGCCGGCTCAGCCCCCATGGCAAGCAGCACGTGGGAGGCGGAGACCTTGCCGGAAGAGCAGGCAGAGCCGGAAGAAACGGCGATCCCCGCAAGATCCAGCGCGATAAGCTGCGTTTCCGCCGGCAGGAAGGGGTTGGCAAAGCAGCTCGTATTGGCCAAGCGCGGCGCTTCGCGGCCGAAAATCCGGGTTTCAGGGGCTATGGCAAGCAATTGATCCTCGAAGCGGTCGCGCCAGCTCTGAAAAGCCGCGCCTTCGGCAAAATCGCGATCGATTGCCCGGCAGGCCGCCCCGAAACCCGCGATCGCCGGCACATTCTCGGTGCCCGCCCTGAGGCGTCGCTCCTGTCCACCGCCGCGCTGCTGAGCGACGAGAGGAGCGCCCTCGCGCACGATCAGCGCACCTGCCCCCTTCGGCCCGCCCAGCTTGTGGCTGGAGAGCGATAGGTAGTCCACACCGAGCTCGGCCATATCGACCGGCAGGCGGCCCACGGCCTGCACCGCATCGCAGTGCAGCAGGCCACCAGCGGCTTTCACCAGCGCCGAGATTTCGGCAATTGGCTGAACGACGCCAGTCTCGTTGTTGGCGAGCATGACGGAAACGAAGGCTTGCCCTTCGCGCCGCTCCAACTGCGATTGAAGCACGGTCAGGTCGACCCGCCCTTGCGCGTCGACGGGAAGGCGTCCCGCGTCGGCCGCCTCCAACACCGAGGGATGCTCAATCGCAGAGGTCAGTAGGCCTCGGCCGCCGAGGGCGCCAAGGGCGAGGTTGTTCGCCTCCGTTGCGCCGCTGGTAAAGACCACCTCCGCCGGCGCAGCACCGACCAGTGCTGCGACCGCCTCTCGGGCAGCCTCTACCGCTCGGCGCGCCTCGCGGCCGAAACCGTGCACGGAAGAGGGGTTGCCGACGAGATCAAGCGCCGCACCGACCGCCGCTCTGCTCTCCTCGCGAAGTGGCGAGGTGGCGTTGTAGTCGAGGTAGATGCGCGGCGACGTCACACAGCGGCCAACCTTCTACTCGGCGGCGCAGGGATTGCTCTTCAGCTGCAGGATATCGCGCGGATCCGGAAGCTCGAAGTTGCGTTCCAGGACATCTGCGATGGTGATGGACGACAGGAAGTCGTTGAGCGTACCGCTGAGCCGCACCCAAAGGTCGTGCGTGGCGCAGTAGTTCTCCGTCGCGCTGCAGTGTGACGGGTAGTGCGGCATGCAGACGCGCGCCTTGTTGGGCTCTTCGACGGCCGCCATCACGTCGGAGACGGAGATCTCCGCTCTCGCTCGCCCGAGAAGATAGCCGCCGCCGGGACCGCGGACGGACTTGACCAGCCCGGCTCTGCGTAGCTTGGCGAAGATCTGCTCCAGGTACGACAGAGAGATCTGCTGACGCTGGGCAATCTCAGAGAGTGTGACTGGGCTTTGATCGCCATGACGCGCCAAATCAGCAATGGCCATCACGGCGTAGCGGCCCTTCGTTCCCAATTTCATGTCACAACAATTCCTTGCATGCGATCCACGATTTCTTTTGTTTTAGACCGCAGGAAATGAATTGCCATAGCACCTATGGGTAATATTCTACGCTGATCCCCGCGTTTGTCACGTCTTAGGGTTATCCTTTCGGCCAAGATCGTCCTTGGCGCCGGTCGGAGAGGGCACGATGGCGGGCCTGGCCTCCAGTTCGCCTTCCAGCGTATTAACCCGCGCGCGCAACGACTGGACTTCTCCCAACAAACCCTCCAATGCCCTGGCGATCGGGTCCGGGATATCCCCTGTCGGCGTTCCATAGGCGACGAACGGCAGCTGCTCGCGCTGTCCGCCAGGGGCGACGACGCGGCCCGGGATACCCACCACCGTCGAGCAGGCCGGTACGGGCTTGGTCACAACTGCGTTAGCACCAACACGCGCGGAGCGGCCGACCGTAATCGGCCCCAGGATTTGCGCACCTGAGCCGACGATCACATCGTCTTCCAAGGTCGGATGACGCTTCACGTTGCGCTGCTGGTCGCTATCGATACTGGGAGCCACGCCGCCCAAGGTAACGCCGTGGTAGATGGTAACGTTATCGCCGATCCGCGCGGTTTCGCCGATCACCACGCCCATGCCGTGATCGATGAACAGCCGCTTTCCGATGTGGGCGCCGGGATGAATCTCGATGCCTGTCAACCAGCGGCCGAATTGGGAAATCCAGCGGCCGGCCAAATGCCACTTGCGCTGCCAGGCCCAATGCGCCAAGCGGTAGAATAGAAGAACCTGAAACCCTGGGTAGAGAAGCACCACTTCCAGCGCCGAGCGCGCCGCCGGATCGCGGGCTCTTATGGTCTCGATATCGCGGCGCAGGCCCTTGAACATGATCTTACCTTCGCACGATTTAACGGGAACGCTTTGTGACGCCAGAGTGGTAAATGGGTTGCAATGTTCCAAATAGGCAATATGGAGGAAGGCCATAGATTGTCAATTTGCCGTCCTGTCCCTACACGAGTGCCATCAAGGCACTAATCCCGTTAGTTGCGGGAAACGATCAACAACCCTAAGCGACGACAAGTCGCCGTGGTAGTCGAGAGACCATATGCCCGAAGTGATCATCAACGGCCCCGACGGCCGTCTGGAGGGGCGTTTCCAGGCGGGCAAGGAGCCCAACGCGCCGATCGCCCTCATCCTTCATCCGCACCCGCAGCATGGCGGGACGATGAACAACAAGGTCGTTTACAATCTCTATCATTCCTTCACGCGGCAGGGCTTCGCCGTCCTGCGCTTCAACTTTCGCGGCGTCGGGCGTAGCCAAGGCAGTTTCGATCGCGGGGAAGGCGAACTCTCCGACGCCGCGTCCGCGCTCGATTGGCTGCAAAGCGTCAACCCGAACGCGCAAGGCTGCTGGGTTGCCGGCTTTTCCTTCGGCGCCTGGATCGGCATGCAGCTTCTGATGCGCCGGCCGGAGATCGAAGGCTTCGTCTCGGTGGCGCCACCCGCGAACATCTATGACTTCAGCTTCCTCGCCCCCTGCCCGGCCTCGGGCCTGGTCGTTCAGGGCGCAGCCGATGACCTGGTACCCGAGACCGCCGTCCGCAAGCTGGTCGACAAGCTCTCCAACCAGCGCGACATCGAGATCACCTACCAGATCATCGAGAACGCGAACCACTTCTTCGGCAACGAAATGGAGCAGCTCACCGCGACCGTCGAAGACTACGTCCGACAGTCGGCGCCTGCCTTGCAGCAGAGCGAAGCGAGCTGAACGTCTCCCAGAGCGTCGGTCGGCGGCGAACGCCCTACAGCCCGGCGGCTGCCAGGTAGCGCGTGCCGCCGCTCACCGGCTCGGCGACGCCTGTCGTCGACGGCAGCGATAGCGGCAGTTTTGCAAGACTGCGCAAGGCGAGATAGGCGAAGGCCTCGGCCTCGATGGCGTCGCCGTTCCAGCCGACCGCTTCGACCGGCTCGACAGGGCAGCTCAACCGCTCCTGCAAGAGCCTCAGCATGGTCGGATTGTGCCGCCCGCCGCCTGAGACCAGCCAGCGCTGCGGCGCCTCGGGAAGCCACTGCAGAGCTGCGGCAACCGCTTCGACGGTAAAGGCAGTGAGCGTTGCCGCACCGTCGTTGAGGCTAAGGGAATTCAGCGGCGCGGTGTCAAAGGCATCGCGGTCCAGCGACTTCGGCGGCGGCTGCCGGAAATAGGGGTGGGCAAAGAGCAGCGTCAGGGCCGCATCGTCCTCTTGTCCTCGCGCAGCGCAGAGGCCGTCGAGATCGGAGGCCCCGGCGCTATGGCGCCACATCCAATCGTCGATCAAGGCATTGCCAGGGCCGGTATCGAAGGCCTGGATATCCTCCGGCCCTCGACCGAGCCAGGTGACGTTGGCGACACCGCCGATGTTGAGCACGGCCAGGGGCCGCTCGAGGTCGGCGGCGCGGGCGGCATGATAAAGCGGCGCAAAAGGCGCGCCCTGCCCGCCGGCCGCCATATCGGCGCTTCGAAAGTCGTTGATGACATCGATGCCCAGGCTATCCGCCAACAGGCGGCCGTCGCCGATCTGCCAGGTCCGGCCCTGCTCGGGCGCGTGCAGCAGGGTTTGGCCGTGAAAGCCGATGACGGCGACCTCGTGACGAGCCAGGCCGCTTTTCTCGAGCAGCGCTTCGACCAGGGGGACGTGATAGAGCGTCAGCTCGCGCTCGGCCTCGGCAATCTCCGCCGGGCTGGCATTGCCGCCCAGGCAAAGCCGCAGACGATCGCGCAGGCCGCGCTCGAAGGGCAGTGCCTCGAAGGCAATGGCCTCGACAAGGCTTTCACCGTCGCTGCGAATCAGAGCGGCATCGGCCCCGTCGAGAGAGGTGCCACTCATCAAGCCGATTGCATACTTCATCCCGTTTCCTTTACCGCTACGCGCTGCCGTCCAATTGGCTTAACCATACGAGTATGCTAAGCGGGCGCGCCCCTGACAAACCCCGGAATCTCCAGACTTCCGCAAAAGCTTGGCCTCTTTATGACCTCCGATTTCCTACGAATTCTGCAAGAACGCGGCTACATCCACCAATGTACCGATTTTGGCGGCCTCAGCGCCTTGGCCGAGCGGGAGATGGTGACGGCCTATATCGGCTTCGATGCCACGGCAGACAGCCTCCATGTTGGCTCCCTGGTGCAAATCATGATGCTGCGGTGGCTGCAGGAAACGGGCCATAAGCCCGTCGTCCTGATGGGCGGCGGCACGACCAAGGTCGGAGACCCTTCGGGCAAGGACGAGAGCCGGCAACTGCTGAACGATCAAGAGATCGGTGCCAACATCGCCTCCATTCGCCGCGTTTTCGAGCGGTTCCTCACCTTCGGGGAGGACGGCAACAAAGCGGTTATGGTCAACAACGCCGACTGGCTCGACAAGCTCGCCTATATCCCCTTCCTGAGGGAGGTCGGGCGGCATTTCACGATCAACCGCATGCTGAGCTTCGACTCGGTGAAATTGCGGCTCGAGCGCGAACAGCCGCTGACGTTCCTGGAGTTCAACTACATGATCCTCCAGGCCTACGATTTCATGGAGCTGGCCCGCCGTGAGGGCTGCCGCCTGCAGATGGGCGGTTCCGACCAGTGGGGCAACATCGTCAACGGCATCGAGCTGGCGCGACGTATCGATGGCCTTGAGCTCTTCGGCTTGACCACGCCGCTCATCACCACAGCAGGCGGCCAGAAGATGGGCAAGACGGCAGCCGGTGCTATCTGGCTCAATCCCGAGCGGCTCCCGCCCTACGACTACTGGCAGTTCTGGCGCAACACCGAGGATGCCGATGTCGGCCGCTTCCTACGGCTCTTCACCCTGCTGCCGCTCGAGGACGTCGCGCGTTTGGAAGCGCTCGAAGGCCAGGAACTCAACGAGGCCAAGAAGGTCTTGGCCGGGGAGGCCACCGCCCTTTGCCATGGCAGGGAGGCTGCGGAGGCGGCCGCCGAAACGGCCCGTCGCACCTTCGAAGAAGGCGGATTGGGGGAGAACCTGCCCAGCGTTGCCGTCTCGGCCGCCGAATTGGAGAAGGGCATTCCCGCCTTTCTGCTGTTCACGCAAAGCGGGCTGACCCAGAGCAACGGAGAAGCCAGGCGGTTGATCAAGGGCGGCGGCGCCCGGCTCAATGACCTGCGCATAGAGGATGAGAACCGACAGCTCAGGCCCGAGGACCTGAGCGCCGAGGGCGTCGCCAAGCTCTCAGCCGGGCGCAAGAAACATGCGCTCGTCCGACTGAACTGACAGGCTAACGGTCCGGGCCCTTATCCTCTTCCGCCTGCGGAGTGGCCGCGCTCTGGTCAGAGCCACCCGGGTCGCCGAGGAAGATATTGCGCAGGAAACCTGGGGCGAGAGCGGACAGCGGATTGACGCCCACACTGGGGTCGCTGATGTCGCCCTCGACGCTGTAGGTGAAGGCGATGATGCCGCCACCCTCGCCGCCCGTCAGCAAGTTCCCGATAAGAGGAATGCCGGAGACCGCATTGTTGAGGGTGTAGGCCGGCACGATCTCACCCACGAGGGCCAGCGTATCCTGATCGAGGTCGAGCCGGCCCTTGGTCGTGAGTCCGAGGGAAGAGCCATGGGTACGCGCTTCGATCCGCTGGAACTGTAGCTCGTGATAGGTCGCCGTGCCCGTCAACTGGTTGAAATCGATGCCGGCACCCGACAGTAGGTTGCCGAGACCGGTCAGGGACGCGGCCCCCAGCACCCGCGCCATGATCGGCGCTCTGACGAGGCGGTAGCTCCCGCCCTCCACGGTCAGTTCAACCGGGTGTTCCGGGAAGGGGCCGGCTGCACGGCCCTGTACCTCGAACGCACCGCCCTCGATGTCGTCGTAAAGGTCGACGGCCCTCAGAAACGCGCCGAGGTCGGATGTGCGGACATCAAGGCGGTAGTCGTTGGCTTGGTCCGGAACCGGCCCCCAATTCAGGGAGAACTCCGTTTCTCGCGGCGCTTCCGCCTCTCTGGACGGCGTGTTGCCGGCAAGCATGAAGCGCGGGTCGACGCGGCCGTCCAACTTGGCCAACAGCCAGGCGCCCCGCTTACGCACCAACCTGAGGGACACGTCGCTGAGATAGCGGTCGGCGGCGAAATAGACACGAGACAATCGTGGCGCCGTCACTTCGATATCGACCGGCGGCTCGGCGGCACGCTCCGGCGTCCCGACCCGCGCCTCGACAATCTCATCATCGCCTGCCCGCCCCTCCAGCCAGGGGCTTAGATCGATGGTCCCCGACTGGACAGACGCGCGATAGCCACCGTCCACCGGCTCAACCAACAAACCGGAGACGCTTTGCTGGCCAAACGTCAGATTGGCAAAGTCGAGCCGCTCCAGGTCGCCTTCCTGCGTCAGGTCCATGGCGGCAGACAGACGAAGGTCACCGGCCACCAGCACAATGTCCTCGACGCGCTCCAGCTTCTCGTCGACAAGCACCACACGGCCGGTCGCACGGCCAGGCACGCCCGCTTCCTTCTTCCACCGCATCTCCGGCACTTCCAAGCTCGCCGTGGCCAGGTTGGCCACGAAGTCGATCGCCATGGCTCCGGACTGCTGACGCGCCGCGTCGATCTCCAGCGCCAGAGGACCGGTGAGATAGGGATAGGCATCGAAGCCGAAACGCTGTCGGTCCGGCCCGTCAATCAGAGGGATGCTGGCCTTTAGGGTCGCTTGGGGCTCGACCGATGCGCTGAAAGACTCCTGCCAGTGAAGGCTCAAAGGCACGCCACCGATCTGGGCCTCGCCGGACAGGCTCATCTCCTTGTTGGTGACCTCCAGCGCCAGCTGCCCGTCGCTCAACGGCTGCGACATGATGAAGTCACCCAAGCCGCCATCGGTGATATCCGCCTTTGCCGATACGACGAGACGGTCGTCGGGCAAATCCTGGAGCATGGGGAAAGTCATTTTGACGTCTGCCGAGACGGCACCGGTGGCATCCGAATGCGTGATGCCGAGACGCGAGACGAGGTTGAGGCGGGGATGATCGAGCTCGTCCAAGGCAGCCGCCAAGGGCCCCTTGGCCTGGAAGGCGATGTCGACGATTTCCTCCTCTGCGCTCAAGTCCGGCATCTCGATTACCGCGCCGGTTACGGTGAGCTCACCGCGCTTTGCGGACTCCACGTCGAACCGCAAACCGTCGGGGAGCAAGCTCGCTCTGCCTGTCGCTCCGGTGATTGGCGGAACGGGCCGCAAGTAGTGGATCTCGAGGCCTTCGAAGGCAAAACCGCCGTCCATATCGTGGATGGTCATGCTGCCGTCGGCGCCAAGGGCAAAGCGTGCGGACAGAGTGAGGTCACCGGCCGACCCGGCGGTGATGTTCTCACTCACCCACGCCCGGCCGCTCTGCGCCACGTCGAGTGGCCAATAGGTCGTCAGGCTTTCCGCCAGCACGTTGGCGCCCTTCACTTCGGCGGCGACCTCCCAGCCCGCCTCCCGCATCTCTACGTTGGCCGAAGCGGTTAGGGCCGGGCCTGCATCGTCCTGCGTTCCGAAGGACAGCCGCAGAGGATTGACGGTCAGCCGCCGGCTTCCGGCGTCATAGATCATGAAGCCAGACAGCAGCGAGACCGGAAGAGCCTCTTGGAAGAGCTTAGGAAGAAAAGCCTGGCCGGGCTTACCATCGAAGCCCAGGCGTGCGTGCTTCAGCCGGCCGTCGAGATCGAGAGCAACCTGTCCCTCGGCCGTCAGCGGAATCTCCACACCGGCAAGGTCCGACAAAGAGTCGTCGAAGCTCGCCAGATCGCTGATCAGCAAGCTGTCGATGGCGAACTCGGCCTCCAGCTTCTCAAGGCTCGGCTCATAGTGCACGGACGCCGCAATAGTTGGCCGCTTGCCGGCAAGGACCGGACTGAGGCTTAGGACCGCGCGCAAGCCATTGGGCAAGCGCTGCAGGTCGATAAGAGTGTCTTCGGCATCCAGGACTCGGCCCAGGCTCTTGTCGACGAGGCGGACCCGTCCATCGGTCACCTGCACGCTTTCGAGATAGGTCAGCGGACGCCGCGGATCCGGCGCTTGCATGAGCTCGCCGATCAAGCCACGGATACTGAAGGCCGAGAACATAGGCGGCGCGCTGGCGGATTCTCCGCCTTGCTGTGCGCCGTTTTGCTCCGAAGGGCTGTCGGTAAAGCGCAACTCGCCATCCGCCGTGCGCTCCAGTCGCAGGCGGGCACCGTCGATCTCGATGCTCTGCGGAGCGATCACGCCGACCAACAGGGCAGACCAAGCCAGGCGCACGTCGACGGCCGGCAGAGCCGCGATCAGCCGGTCCGAGGCATCGTATGCGCGCACCCTCTTGGCCGAGACCTCAAGCTCTCCGGCATTCTGGTCCCACTGCAGATAGAGATGCTCGGCCTCGAGACGGGTTCCCGTCTCTTCGTTAAAGAATGCGGCCTCGATGTGTGGCTTCACAAAGTCGATGACCAGCGGTTCTTCAGATAGCCGCCAAACGAAAAGCACCGCGAATAGTCCGACTATTGCGGCAAAGCCGATAAAAAACTCCAGACAAAGCCGAGCGCTGCGCGTGATCATTACGCAGTTATACCGTCATTATTCAGCCGGATGCCAGTCAACCGGCTGGCGCGAGCCCTCGCCTTGACCGTTTTGGCGCCTTCGCGCAGGGTCGCAAGAAAGTCGAGGGGCCTGTCGGACATGGGGATCGCTTTTCCGGACAGCAAGAGCGCGCGTGTCGCAGCTCAGGACACGGAAAGGGCCGCGCTCTGCTGGCAGCGCTGGTCGGAAGCGCTGGAGCGGCTCCCGCAGGACGAGCGCCAGGCGATAGACGCTGCATTGCCGTCCGGAGGCCGACCGGACCTCCTGTCTCTCATCTTCGCACACAGCCCCTTCTTAAGCGACTGCGCCATCGCCTTCCCGGAGGAGGCGGCACGCCTTTGTGGCGTGGGGCCGGGGCCGCTCTGGGAGGAGGTCCGAGCCCGGCTTGAGAGTGCTGCTCCTTGGGACCAGAGCGAGACCGAGCTGATCAAGAGCCTGCGTCAGGAGCGCAAGCGGGTCGCGCTGATCGCGGCGACGGCCGATATCACCGGGCACTGGGGCTTGCTTGAGATCACCGGCATCCTCTCTCGCTTCGCTGAGCTGGCGACGGACCGGGCGCTGGCCTTCTTGCTACGCGGCCTGCATGACCGCGGTGAGATGCTGCTCCCGAACCCGGACCAGCCGTTGCAGGGCTGCGGATACACGGTCCTCGGCCTCGGCAAGCTGGGCGCGCGCGAGCTGAACTACTCGTCCGACATCGACCTGATCGTCCTGTTCGACCCAGAGCGCATCGACTATCGCGGCCGGCGCGGCCTGCAGGACACGGCCAACCGCCTGACCCGCGACCTTATCCGCCTGTTGGAGGAGCGAACGGCCGACGGCTACGTCTGTCGCACCGACCTGCGCCTGCGGCCCGACCCGGCCGCCATGCCGGTTGCCATCAGCTATCCCGCCGCCATGGCTTACTACGAGTCGACGGGGCAGAACTGGGAACGGGCGGCCATGATCAAAGCCCGTGCCGTCGCGGGGGACAGAGAGCTTGGAGCCGAGTTTCTTCGGGAGCTGCGCCCCTTCATATGGCGCAAGCACTTGGACTTCTGGGCCATTCAGGACATTCACTCGATCAAGCGGCAGATCCACGCCCAGAAGGGCGGTGGAACCATCGCCGTCGAAGGCCACAACATAAAGCTCGGCCGCGGCGGCATCCGGGAGATCGAGTTCTTCGCCCAGACCCAACAGCTGATCTTCGGCGGCCGGAACCCGACTTTGCGTGAGCCGCAGACCATGGCGGCGCTCGACGCCCTGGTCGCCGCCGGCCGCACACCGCAAGAGACAGCCGAGCGGCTTAAGGACGCCTATGTCTTCCTGCGCACTCTCGAGCACCGTCTGCAGATGGTCGCCGACCAGCAAACGCACAGCCTGCCGAAGGATGCCGAAGGCATTGCCGAGATTGCACGCTTTTTGCTGTTCGACAGCGAGGAGGCTTTTCGCCAGCGCCTGGTCGAAGTCTTGTCTTGCGTGCAGCACCACTACGCAGAGCTCTTCGAAGAGGCCCCGACCCTGGCCGGGCCCGGCAATTTGGTGTTCACCGGCGGTGAGCCGGAACCCGGGACCTTGGAGACCCTCAGCAGTATGGGTTTTCAGGACGGGGCACGGGTCTTCAACCTGGTGCGGGCCTGGCACCATGGGCGCTACCGCGCGACACGCTCCGAGCGCAGCCGGCAAATCCTTACCGAGCTCATGCCCGCACTGCTCGGCGCTTTGGGAAAGACGCGTGAGCCGGACCGGGCCCTGACCAAGTTTGACGAGTTCCTGGGTCGTTTGCCGGCGGGCGTTCAGCTTTTTTCCATGCTGCAGCAGAACCCGCGCCTCTTGGAGCTGCTGGCTGAAGTGGTTGGCACAGCGCCGGCCCTCGCCGATCAGCTGAGCCGCCGCCCCGGCCTGCTGGAGTATGTTCTCGAGGGCGACGTTTTCGCCAGCTTGCCGGATGTCGGCGCACTGCAAGCAGAGCTGGAAACCATGCTGCAGCAGGCCCGCGACTATCAGGATACCTTGGATACTGTACGTCGCTGGGCCGGCGACCGCCGCTTCCAAGTGGGTGCACAGGTCCTGCGCGGCGACAGCGCCATCGAAGAGATCGAACGCGCCTTCTCCGATATCGCCGATGTCTCGGTCGCCGCCCTCCTGCCTCCGACCCTGGAGGAATTGAGCAACGCCCACGGCCGCTTTGCCGGTGCCGGCCTTGCGGTCGTCGCGCTCGGCAAGCTTGGGGCGCGGCAGATGACGCCCTCCTCCGATCTCGATCTGGTTTTCCTTTACGACAGCGAAGACGGTGCCGGCTGGTCGGACGGCGACAAGCCGCTCGACCCGACCGTCTACTTCGGACGTTTGAGCCAGCGGCTGATCACGGCGATCACCGCCCAGACCGGCGAGGGGAGCCTCTACGAGGTTGATGCGCGGCTGCGGCCCTCGGGCAACTCGGGACCGATCGCCGTCACCCTCAAAAGCTTCCGCGACTACTACGACAAGGACGCCTGGGTCTGGGAGCACATGGCGCTGACGCGGGCCCGGCCGATCGCCGGCGATGCCGCCTTTTGCCAGCAGGTCTCGACGACGATCAGCGATATCCTGCGCCAACCGCGCGATTCGACGGCCGTGCTGGGCGCCGCGCGCAAGATGCGCGAGCGCATCGAAACAGAGCATCCGGCCCGTTCGATCTGGCAGGTCAAATACGCGCGCGGGGGTCTCTACGACCTGGATTTCATCGCCCAATCGCTCCAACTCGTCCATGCGCACGCGCATCCCGAGGTGCTGGCCCACTCGACCACTGAAGCTCTCAAACGACTGGGCCAAGCCGGGCTGATCGCCGCAACGGCGGCTGAAGCGCTCACGAAAGCCGACCGGCTTTATCGCCAGGTCCAGACCTTCTTGCGGCTCACCGCCGGCCAGCACTTCGATGAAGAGGCGGCACCGGCAGCCCTGAAGCAAGATCTGGCTCGCGCTGCCGGGCTCGATGACTTCGGACACTTGAAGGAGCATCTGGCCGCCGTGCAAGAACTGGCATACGGGCTCTACGGCGACCTGCTCGGCCACGATGCCATTGACGCGCAAAACTAAAGAAGGATGAAACCTCAGTGAGTCTGGCGGACATTCGTAAGCTGGTGACCCTGGTCGAGGAGACGCGTCGCGAAGGGCTTCGTGCCGTCACACCCCCGACGCGCAAGGCAGCGGCCCTGGCCGTGATCGCCAATCCCTTCGCCGGCCGCTATGAGGAAGACCTCTCTACGCTGATCGAGATTGGCGAAGAGCTTGGCGCTTTGCTGGGGCAGCAGGCGGTGGATGCCCTTGGGGTCGCGCCTTTCGAGATCGAGAGCTATGGCAAGGCCGCGGCCGTCGGCGAACGGGGCGAGCTCGAACATGCCGCAGCGCTCTTGCACCCGAAGATGGGCCGGCCGCTGCGGCTGGCCGTTAAGCAGGGTGCTGCCCTGGTCCCCTCGGCGAAGAAGCGGGGCGCGCCGGGCCTGACGCTCGACGTGCCGCTTGGCCACAAGGATGCGGCCTACGTGCGCAGCCACTTCGATGCCATGGAGGTGCGCATCGGCGATGCGCCGGGCGCGGACGAGATCCTGGTGGCGATCGCCGTCGCCGACAGCGGCCGGCCCTTGCCACGCGTCGGCGGGCTGACCCACGAGGAAGTGGAAGGCAAGGACGGCCTGCGTTGACGGCTCTCGGCCTATTTACTCTTGCCAGGCGACGACAAGAGAAACACTTAACAAGCCGGCGCGCCGTCGTGCCGCGCCATCCGGCATCAGCAACACCCTAGAAATCAAAAGAGAGGATGTGTCATGGCGATCGAGATCGGCAAAGCTGCCCCCGACTTCACCCTGCCGACGGACGGCGGCGGCGAGGTTTCTCTCTCCGGCCTCAAAGGCAAGAACGTGATCGTCTACTTCTACCCGAAGGATGACACACCCGGCTGCACCAAGGAGGCCTGCGGCTTCCGCGATGCCATGCCCGACTTCAGCGGCGCCGACGCGGAGATCATCGGCGTTTCCAAGGACAGCGTCGCCAAGCACGACAAGTTCAAGACCAAGTACGAGCTCAACTTCACCCTCGCCTCGGACGAGTCGTGCGAGATGATCGAGAACTACGATGCCTGGGTCGAGAAATCGATGTATGGCAAAAAGTACATGGGCATCGATCGCTCAACCGTCCTGATCGACAAGGACGGCGTGGTGCGCGCCCATTGGAAGAAGGTGAAAGTGCCGGGCCACGTGGAAGCGGTACTGAAAGCAACGCAAGAGCTCTAGCCGACGCACTGCTAGTCGTAGCGCTTGAAGACCAGGTCCGGGTCGCGCTCCATCTGCTCGACCAGCGCGACCTCCCAGGTCAGGTAGGCCCGCATGTGGTCCTCGATCGAGCCGACTTCGTCATAGGGCTTGTACCAGACGTCTTGCGGGTCGGCCTCGGCCGGACCGCCGCTTTCGAGCGGCAGTCCGGCGGCGCGCCAAGCGGGGTTTCCGCCTTCAAGCACGCGAACCTGCGCGGCGGTGTCACTGCGGAGCAGGTCTGAGGCAGCGAAGCGGCAAAGATCGAGGTCATCGCCGGTCAGGATGACATCACGGCCGCTGACGTCCGGAAGGGATGCCCGGCTAGCCCAGACCGCGCCGGGGATGTGGCCTTCGCGGAAGGTGAGCGAGGTCGCGAGATCGAGCATCATGGGTGCCGACCGCTCCCGCATGCCCTGGAGTTCGGCCAAAGAGACCGTCGCCGCCCGAAGCGGCTCAGGAATGGTCGGTAGCCGGCGCGGCGCCGGCCCCGTCTCCAAGGCTCCGGTCAGGCCACCGTCCAGCACCACGGCATCGCGCCACCCCATCTGCTGCAGCCAAGAGGCTGTCATCTTAGCTCGCACGCCGTTGTCGTCGATCAGCACCAAGCGGGCATTGAGCACGGCGACATACTCGTCGGTGGCCTGCACCAGCTGGCCGCCCGGCGCGGAGACCGAGCCCGGCAGGTGGCCGGCTAAGAATTCCTCCGGCGCGCGTACGTCGAGGAGATAGAGGCTGCGGTGTTCGGCCTCGGCTTGCCAGCGCGCCAAGGTCGCCCGGTCGATGGTCCGCACGCCGAAGCGCTCGGCCACCTGCGCAGCTCGCTCCTGGGCCATCTTAACAGCCGTGGCACTGGGAATGGGTGCGACGCGATCCTGCCCGCGCTCCAAATCGAAGCCGGCCAGATGCCAGCCCATGGTACCGTCCTTCAGCGCATAGACCGGATTGGGGATGCCGGCGTTGACCAGCGACTGGCAGCCGATGATGGAGCGGGTGCGGCCGGCGCAGTTGACCACCAACGTGGTCTCGGGATTGGGCGCGAGATCGGCGACACGATGAACCAGCTCCGCGCCGGGCGTATCGATGCCACCGGGAATGTTCATGAGATTGAATTCGTCGAAGGGCCGGCTATCGAGGATCACCATGTCGACCCCGGCGTCCACCATGGCCTTGACCTCTTCGGCCGGCAGGCGCGGCGTGCCGTAGGTGATCTCGACGAACTCGCCGAAGGCCTTGCTGGGGACGTTGACGCCGCTGAAGACTTCATGGCCGGCCTCCCGCCAGGCAGCGAGCCCGCCGCTCAGAAGCGAGACATCGCTATAGCCCAGCTCCGTCAGACGTGCCGCGCCTTCGCTTGCCAGCCGTCCCTCACCCCCGTCCATGACGACGATGGGGACCGAGCGCCGTGGCAAAAGCTGCCAGGCGATCAGCTCAACGCGGCTTAGGGGAAAGCAGCGCGCTAACAGCAAATGCTCCTTGGCGAAGGCGCCCTCCTCGCGCAGGTCGAGCAGGGCCAACTCCTCGCCGCCGCGCAGGGCACGCTTTAGTGCCGCGACAGAGATCTCACGCATCAGCCGTCGCGTCTGTCGACGATGCCTTGCTGGACCGGAAACAGCCGCCACTCGCCGCTGCCGGCGTGCCAGTACTCGCGGCCATAGAGCTTGTCGAGCGGAATGCCGTACATATGGAAGTTCAGGACACAGTCCTGTCCGTGAATATGAATGGAGTGCAGGTCCTCGGGCTCGAAAGCCACGGCACTGCCCGGCCCGACCTCTTGCCCGCCGCTACGCTCAGGCCCGGTCTCCGTCCGTTCGTAGAAGCGGTTCTCCTCGATGCCGTCGATACCGGCGATGATCGCCCAGGTCTTGTGATTGTGCGGCGGCACATCGAGGCCGGAGCCTGAGACCTGGAGATAGAGCGACAGGGCCGGCTCGTTCTCGGCCGCCAGGAGGTAGAGGGCGTTGTTCTTTTCCACATCCGGGCCGGGCAGTGGAAAGTCCTCGGCGGCAAACAGCTCTCGCTTTTCGGCAAGACGCATGAGAAGCGCCTTTGCGTCATCGAGCTCGCGCCTACCGACTTCGCCACGGCCGAGCACTGCCTTCAGCGCATCCGTGGTCTCCCGCACAGCGGCGACCCGCGCCGCTTTGGTGTCGGTTTCGTCTCTTGCCAAGGCCGTCATTGCTGCCTCCTGCGTTCCTCATGAGATTGGTGATTTCCAGCGAGACTAAGACATCGCTGGGGCCGGAAACAGAGCCTTCCTTGCCGCGCTGCTTTGCGCTGTGGCATGGCTAGCCGATGGATACCCCCGCCAGTCTCAGCGAAGCAGCCTGTCGCGTGCTTGGCTGCCCGCAGCCCTCGGAGAAGGCTCGACTGACAGCCAGTTTCATAACGGCCTGGCGCGCCGGCGCGATCGAGGACATCGGCCAAGAGCAACCGCCGGACCGACCGGCGCGGCCGGCCGAGCCAGCCCTGAAAGCGCCGCGTGAGCTGGCCAAGCGCAAGATCACCCAGGCGCCGGCAGGGCGCATCGCGCTGCTCCACGCCCTGGCGCACATCGAGCTCAACGCCATCGACCTGGCCTGGGACATCGTGGCGCGGTTCAACAGGGACGAGCTACCGCCGGCCTTCTACGACGATTGGCTACTGGTCGCCGAGGAGGAAGCCAAGCACTACAGCCTGCTCGCCGAACGACTGGAGGTCCTCGGCAGCCACTACGGTGCGCTGCCCGCCCACGACGGCCTCTGGCAGGCGGCGCAAGATACAAGTCACGATCTGCTGGCGCGACTGGCCGTGGTCCCTCTGGTGCTGGAGGCCCGCGGCTTGGACGTCACGCCGGCGATGATCCAACGCTTGAAGGCGGTCAACGACGAGGAGTCGGCCGCGGTTCTCGAGGTCATCTACCGGGACGAGATCGGCCACGTCGCCATCGGCCGCCGTTGGTTCCTCTGGGCTTGCCAAGCCCGCCGGCTCGACCCCCGCAAAGCCTGGATCGACGCCGTGCGACGCCACTTCAAGGGGCAGCTGAAGCCGCCCTTCAACGAAGCCGCGCGGCGCGAGGCCGGCTTGGAGCCCGAGGATTATCTACCGCTGGTCGATGTGCCATAGAGCCGCGGCATAGCAGGGCTGCTTTGGCTTGGCCCCCCTGGCGCCACCTTTCCCCTTCAACTATTGTGCAAGAAGTCTTGTTAGGCTCCAGGCGGCAGGCAAACGCGCCGCCGAAAAGCCGTGGGGACCGCCGTCCAAGCGCTTCGACGGCTGGGGCCCGAAGAGCTGTAAAGGCCCTTGCTGCGCGCGGGGTCACCTGTTCAACGCCTGCCAAGGTACTCTTGTTCGAGGAGACATGCCCGATGACCGATCGTCCGAATTCGATCTCTGCCCGCGACGTGGCGGTCAACCTGCACCCCTATACCAATGCGCGGAAGCACGAGAAGAGCGGCGCGCTGGTGATCGACCACGGCAAGGGCGTCATGGTCTACGATGAAGGTGGGAAAGAATACCTCGAAGGCCTGGCGGGTCTCTGGTGCGTCGCCGTGGGTTGGGGCGAGGACCGCTTGGTGAAGGCGGCGACCGAGCAGATGAAGCGCCTGCCCTACTATCACACCTTTGCGCACAAGGGCCACGAGCCCTCGGTGGCGCTGTCGGAGAAGCTCCTGAGCCTCGCGCCGGTGCCCATGAGTAAGGTGTTCTACACCAACTCCGGCTCGGAAGCGAACGACACGGTCGTCAAGCTGATCTGGTACTACAACAACGCCATCGGCAAACCGGAACGCAAGAAGATCATCAGCCGTATCAAGGGCTATCATGGCATCACAATCGCGTCCGGCAGCCTGACCGGCCTGCCCTACAACCACCAGGATTTCGATCTGCCGATCAAGAACATCCTGCACACCGGCTGCCCGCACTACTACCGCTTCGCCGAGCAAGGTGAGAGCGAGGAAGCCTTCGCCACCCGGCGCGCCGAGGAGCTCGAACAGTTGATTTTGGCGGAGGGGCCCGAGACGGTCGCGGCCTTCATCGGAGAGCCGGTGATGGGCGCCGGCGGCGTCATCGTGCCGCCCGCAACCTACTGGGAGAAAATCCAGAAGGTTTGCCGCAAGTATGACGTCATGGTCATCGCCGACGAAGTGATCACCGGCTTCGGCCGCACCGGGCGCCTGTTCGGCAGCCAGACCTACGACATCAAGCCGGACATCATGGTGATGTCCAAGCAGCTCACCTCGGCCTACCTGCCGCTCTCCGCCATCATGATCTCCGACAAGATCTACCAGGGCGTCGCCGACAACACGGCGAAGATCGGCACCTTCGGCCACGGCTTCACCGGCAGCGGCCACCCCGTCGCAGCGGCCGTGGCGCTGGAGAACATCAAGATCATCGAGGAGCGCGGCCTGGTCGAGCATGCTGCGCAGGTGTCTCCGCGCTTCATGGAACGACTGCGCGGCTTCGCCGATCACCCCTTGGTGGGCGAGACGTGCGGCGTGGGCCTGGTCGGCGCTGTCGAGCTGGTCGCCAACAAGGAGACCAAGGCCCCCTTCGACCCGATCGGTGCTGTCGGCGGCGAGTGCTTTGCCCGCTGCGAGGAGCATGGCCTGATCATTCGCAACCTTGGCGACCGCATCGCGTTCTGCCCACCGCTGATCATCTCCGAGGCGGAGATCGACACGATGTTCGACCGCTTCGGCAAGGCGCTCGACGAAACCAACGCGTGGGTCAACGCCAAGGGCATGGCGGCGGAGTAAGAAGCAGGCGCCATCCGGCAGACCGCCGCTTCGCCTCAAGCTCTGTAAGGCCTATGTCACAACCTGCTGCGGTGCAGTGCAGCATGGGGTTGCTTTCGTCTGCCCAAAGGGTCAAATTCTCCGAGTCGAGGTGCAACACACCCGCACGCTGAAAACAAAAAAGGCGGCGAAAAACAAAGTGCCGTCTGGGCTAAACAGGGAAGGCCGAAGATGGCATGACGGGGCAGAACGACCATCTCGTTCGTTTCCGTGAGGTTCAAAAAAGTTACGACGGGGAAACGCTCGTCGTTAAGAACCTCAATCTCGATATCGCGCGCGGCGAGTTTCTGACGCTGCTGGGCCCCTCGGGCTCCGGCAAGACCACCTGTCTGATGATGCTGGCCGGATTCGAGTCGGCCACCCACGGCACCATCTATCTCGGCGATCATCCGATCAACAACGTGCCGCCGCACAAGCGCGGCATCGGCATGGTGTTCCAGAACTACGCGCTCTTTCCGCACATGACAGTGGGCGAGAATCTCTCCTTCCCGCTGGAAGTGCGGAACATCAGCAAGGCGGACGTTCAGAAGAAGGTCGAGCGGGCGCTGGAGATGGTGCAGCTCAGCGGTTATCAGCACCGGCGCCCCAGCCAGCTCTCAGGCGGGCAACAGCAGCGTGTCGCGCTGGCCCGCGCCCTGGTGTTCGAACCGACTTTGGTGCTGATGGACGAGCCGCTTGGTGCGCTCGACAAGCAGCTGCGCGAGCACATGCAGTACGAGATCAAGCACATCCACGAGAACCTGGGCGTGACCGTGGTCTATGTGACCCACGACCAGAGTGAGGCGCTGACCATGTCGAACCGCATCGCGGTGTTCAACGACGGGGTCATCCAGCAGCTCGATGCGCCCTCCGACCTTTATGAAAAGCCCGAGAACGCCTTCGTCGCCCAGTTCATTGGCGAGAACAATCGCCTGAAAGGTCATGTCCGCGACATGAACGGTTCGAGCTGCCGGGTCGAGCTCGACAACGGCCAAGGCGAGGTGCGGGCCCTGGCGGTCAACGTGACAGGCAGCGGCTCGCCGACAACGCTTTCGCTCCGCCCTGAGCGGGTGGCCATCGACCCGGTGCCGGGCAGCCTGCCCAACCATTTCGAGGCTCAGGTGGAGGAGCTTATCTACCTGGGCGACCACATCCGCACGCGGGTCAATGTGTGCGGAACAGATCAGTTCATCGTGAAGGTCCCGAACGCCCACGGGCATGCCAGCCTGAAGGAAGGCTCAACCGTAACCGTGGGTTGGGAGATCGATGACTGCAGGGCGTTGGATGCATGACGCGTCGGCGCCTCGCGGCTCGAACGGCCGCATAAGTGCAAAGTCGCCGGCAGCGACCGGCAGTAAACAGGGAGTATGACCAAGCTATGAAACGATTTCTGATCGCGAGCGTGTCGGCCGCCGCCCTTGGCCTTTGGGCCGGGGCTGCAACGGCCGCCGACCAGTTGACCGTCGTCTCCTGGGGCGGCGCCTACACCATGAGCCAGGTGAAGGCCTATCACGAGCCCTACGAAGCCAAGAAGGGCATCGATATCCTCTCAGAGAACTACAACGGCGGTCTGGCCGAGATTAAGGCCCAGGTGGAAGCCGGCAACGTGACCTGGGATCTGGTCGATATGGAGCTGGCTGACATCGTGCGCGGCTGCGACGAGGGACTGCTCGAAGAGCTCGACCTCTCCGTGCTGCCGCCGGCGCCGGACGGTACACCGGCCAAGGAAGATTTCATTGCCGGCACGCTGCACGACTGCGGCGTGGCGACCATTCTCTGGTCGACGGTCTATGCCTATGACTCGAGCAAAATCACCGGCGAGCAACCGCAGACCATCGCCGACTTCTTCGACACCGAGAAGTTCCCGGGCAAGCGCGGCATGCGCAAGACGCCGAAGGTGAACCTGGAATTCGCCCTGATGGCCGACGGCGTGCCGGCCGAGGAGGTCTATGAGGTGCTATCGACGCCGGAAGGCGTGGACCGGGCCTTCGCCAAGCTCGACACCATCAAGGACGATGTCGTCTGGTGGGAAGCCGGCGCCCAGCCGCCGCAGCTTCTGGCGGACGGTGAGGTCGCCCTGACCACGGCCTACAACGGACGCATCTTCAATGCTGCGGCGTCCGAAGGGAAGCCTTTCGAGATCGTTTGGGATGGCCAGGTGTGGGACCTCGACCTTTGGGGTATTCCGAAAGGCTCGCCCAACAAGGACGCGGCGATGGAGTTCATCAAGTTCTCCACCGACACCCAGCGCTTGGCGGACCAGGCCAGCTTTATCTCCTATGGCCCGGCGCGTCAGTCCTCGGTTCCCTTGATCGGCAAGCACTTCGAAGCCGGCGTTCCCATGGGGCCGCATATGCCGACGGCGCCTGACAACTTCAAAAACGCCGTCCAGAACGACTTCGAGTTCTGGGCCGACTATCAGGACGAGCTGAACGAGCGTTTCAACGCCTGGCTCGCTAACTGAGTGGATGAGTACGAGAGGGCGGCCCTTGCGCCGCCCTCTTGCCTTTTCTCGGCTGAATGCCGTTCGCCTAAGAGCCAATGGGCATTCAGGTCGGTCACGCAGATAAGGGCTGACGTGCGCATATGACCGATGCAGCAATAACTGGTGTGGTGCCGCCGGCGAACGAACCGCTGACCACTGCCGACGGCCGCCCGCTGAAGTCCGCGCTGGCGCGCGCGGAGCGCATGCGGCGGGTCAAGGCCATGCTGCTCGTCCTGCCGTTGCTGCTCTTCATTGGCGTCAGCTTTCTCTTTCCCATCGCCTTGATGCTGTTCCGCTCGGTCGACAACCCGCTTGTCGCCGACCACATGCCGCGCACCGTTGCCGCCCTGGAAGCCTGGGACGACCGCAGCGAGCTGCCGGATGAGGCGGTCTATGCCGCCCTGGTGGCCGACCTCGCCGAAGCGCGTGAGGACCGCACCATCGGCCGACTCGCGACCCGCCTGAACTACGAAACGGGTGGTCTGCGCAGCACCATCACACGCACCGGCCGGCGCGCCGCACGTTTGGAACCGCCCTTCAAGGAAGCCCTGATCGACCTCAACGAGGACTGGGCCAATCCAGAGACCTTTGCGACCATCAAGCGGCTGGGGAATCGCCTCACCGACGTACAGTATCTCGCGGCCGTCGACCGGCGTTATGACGTGAACGACAACATCGTCGCCCAGCCCGAGGTGCGACAGATCTATGTCAGCAACTTCATCCAGACCCTCTGGATGTCGATCATCGTCACCGTCGCCTGTTTGGTCTTGGGCTATCCCGTCGCCTACCTGCTGTCGATCCTGCCGCTACGCTATTCAAATGTCCTGATGATCTTGGTGCTGCTGCCGTTCTGGACGTCGCTGCTGGTGCGCACGACCTCCTGGATCGTGCTGCTGCAGACCGAAGGCATCATCAACGACGTTCTCGTCTGGATTGGCATCCTGTCCGACGACGGGCGCATCCAGCTCATCTTCAACGCCGAGGGCACGGTGATCGCGATGACGCAGATCCTGCTGCCCTTCATGATTCTACCGCTCTACAGCGTGATGAAGACGATCCCACCGAGCTACACGCGGGCCGCCATGTCGCTCGGCGCCAACCGCTATTACGCCTTCTGGCGCGTCTATGCGCCCAATACCCTGCCGGGTGTCGGGGCCGGCTGCCTGCTCGTCTTCATTCTGGCCATCGGCTATTACATCACCCCGGCCCTGGTTGGCGGGCAGGACGGCATGATGATCTCCAACTTCATCGCCTATCACATGCAGCGGTCCCTCAACTGGGGCCTCGCCGCGGCGCTTGGCACCATCCTGCTGCTCGGCGTGCTGATCCTCTATTGGGTCTACAACAAGCTGGTCGGCATCGAACGGCTGAAGCTGGGATAGGTGAAGCCATGTTGAAACTCCCCAGCTACGCAAGCCCGCTCGAACGCGTTTGGCACTACGCCTTCATCGCAATCTGCGCCGGCGTGTTCCTCTTCCTGATCGCGCCCCTGATCGTCATCATCCCGCTGTCGTTCAATTCGCTCCCCTACTTCACCTTCACCGAGGAAATGCTGTCCCTGGAGAAGGAAGCTTTTTCGCTCCGCTGGTACGAGGATTTCTGGAGCCGCGACGTCTGGCGCCAGTCCATCCTAAACTCGCTGTTTATCGCCGTCTGCTCGACGGTCCTGGCGACGGCGCTGGGCACCATTGCCGCCCTCGGCCTGTCGCGCCCGCATATGCCGTTCCGCGCTTTCATCATGGGCCTCTTGATCTCGCCCATGATCGTGCCGCTGATCATCACCGCAGCCGGCATCTTCTTCTTCTATGCCCAGATCGGCCTGACCGGCACCTATCTCGGCATCATCTTGGCGCACACCGCGCTCGGCACGCCCTTCGTCGTCATCACCGTGACCGCCACCCTGATCGGCTTCGACCATTCGATGACGCGGGCCGCCGCCATGTGCGGCGCCGACCCGACCCGCGTCTTCTTCAAGGTCATCATGCCGCTTATCCTGCCCGGCGTGATCTCAGGCGCGCTCTTCGCCTTCGTCACCTCTTTCGACGAGGTGGTGGTGGTGCTGTTTGTCGCCAGCGTCGAGCAGCAGACCATTCCGAGGCAAATGTGGGCCGGCATCCGCGAGCAAATCAGCCCGACGATCCTGGCTGTCGCCACCTTGCTGATCGTCTTCTCCGTCGCGCTCCTAACCACCATCGAGCTGCTGCGGCGGCGCAGCGAGCGCCTGCGCGGCGTCACGCCTGCTTGATATCACGCTGAACGAGAAGCCGAAGGAACGTGCCATGCCAGACAGCGCCGCAAAGCCCACCGATAACTGGGGCGTTAAAAACGAGTACGGCAAGCTGACCGAGGTGCTGCTCTGCGCGCCGGACCACTTCGAATGGCTGCCGACCAGCTCGATCTCCAAGGCCACCTTGCGCAAAGGCTATCGCTTCGACCTGCAGATCGCCCAGAAGCAGCACCGCGAGATGGTGCAGGCCTACGAGGATGCCGGGGTCTCGGTTCACTACCTCGAGACCGACCCGGCCCTGCCCTATCAGGTCTACGCCCGCGACTCGAGCGTCATGACGCCCTGGGGCGCCATGGTCACCCAGATGCATCAGTGGTGGCGGCGCGGCGAATACGCGCCGGTCATCGAGTTCTACCAAAGCCATGACATTCCGATCTGGAAGATGGTCACGGCGGCCGCCTTCGAAGGCGGCGACTTCGACGTCATCGAGGACGGCGCCGTGCTGCTCGGCTACTGCGGCGAGCGCAGCCAGGAGCCGGCGGCGCTGCAGATCAAGGGCTGGATGGAAAGCGAGGGCTGGGAGGTCAAGCTGGCGCCCATCGCCGAGCACTACGTCCATATCGACCTGATGGTCTGCATGCTGGCCGACAAGCTGGCTGCCGTCTGCCTGGACACCACTGAGGACGACGTCATTCAGTGGCTGAAGTCCAAGCGCATCGAGATCGTGCCGGTGAACTATCGCGATACCATGAACCTCGGCTGCAACGTGGTCGCCCTGGGCAACGACCGGGTGCTTTCAACGGCGGAAAGCAAGGACCTGAACGAAAAGCTGCGCGCCAATGGATTCGAGGTCTATGACCCCGACGTCTCCATGTTCACCCTCGGCGGCGGCGGCGTTCACTGCATGTGCCAGCCGCTGCATCGCGAATAGCGCTTTTCCAGCGTCTGCGGCGGCCCCAAAGCGTGAAATCTCGACAACATTAATCGATAATAATTCTCATTCGCATTAAATTGCTTGCCGTCGCACCTTATCTTGCGCTAACACTTTCCTATATCCTCCGGTAGTATGCTTATCAGGGCTCACGGCCACATCCCTCGAAAGGGCGCCTCTTGTACCGTGACAATTCCCTCGTTCCCAGCGAAGCCATTCGCCTCCTGGCCCTCGGCCTTCTGGCGACGGAACCGCGCAGCTATGCGGATCTTGCCAGCCAAGTTCGGCACTTCACCGGGCGGCTGGTCGGCCCCTCGCTAGAGCTGGTGGGGCAGCCGCTTGAGCTTCTCAAGGTCGAGGGTCTCGCCGAAAACGCCGGTGATGACGAGAGCGACCACGCGCTACTGCACATCACAGACAGCGGGCGGGAAGAGTTCGAGCGCCTGATGACCGCAAGCCTGCGGCCGCAGATCAATGACATCAACAAGCTGATCATCGCCATCAAGGTGCGTTTCCTGCACCTTCTCGAAGGACCCGAGCAGCGCATCCAGGCCGAGGTGCTGCAGGAGATCTTTGAGCGTGAGCTTGCGCGACTGCTTGACCTGCGGAGTTGCGAGACCGGTGAGCGCTGCCTCTGGACCGAATGGCTGGAGCTTGAGATGGCGCTGACCAAGCGCCGGCTGGATTGGGCGCGCAGCCTGACCGAAGCGGACTGACGCTTCCGCCTTCCTAGAAAAGATGCTGGCCGCCGGTGACGAAAACCTCGGTGCCGGTGACATAGCTGAAGTCGCTTGAACAGAGCTGAAACACCGCACCGGCGACCTCTGCGGGTGTGCCCATGCGCTGCATGGGGATGCGGGGTATCAGCGCCTCGTACTCCGGTCCGATCATCGCGGTTTCGATCTCACCGGGCGCGAGGGCGTTGACGCGCACGCCGATGGGCGCGAACTCCACCGCCATTTCCCGGGTCAGAGCGGATAGAGCCGCCTTGGAAGTCGAATAGGCCGAGCCCGCAAAAGGATGAATGGCGTGGCCGGCGATCGAGGTGATGTTGACGATCGCCCCCCTGCCCTTCCGCAACGGCGCGGCAAAGCCGCGCGCCAATGCCAAGGGCGCAAAGAAGTTGAGCTCGAAAACCTCGCGCCAACCGGCGATGTCGCCGTTGAGGCAGCCCAACCGTTCCTTGTAGTCCGTCTTCGGCGAAACCGCGGCGTTGTTCACCAAGGCATGGATGGGCCCGCCATCCAGGAAGGCCTTCACTTCTTTCACGAAGGCCTGAAGCGACTGCGGATCGGCCAGGTCGGCGGTAACGTGATGGCTCCAGTTCGGGTCCCGGCGACAGTCGTCGGGCACATCTTCCCGGGAGCAGGTGACAATGCGCCAACCTTCTTTCGAGAAGCGGGCCACCGTCGCATGACCGATGCCACGGCTGGCGCCACTCAGTATCAGCGTCTTGACCGCGGCATCCTTCTCAATGGTCTTGGCTGCACCAGCCGCCGCCGAGCTAAGCCTTTGGTCACCGCTGAAGTTCACGACTACCTCCCTGGAGTCAAAGCGCCGCGGGTTTTACCGATGCGACCTTGAAGGTGCGCATCTCACCATCTTGCTCCCGAATGGAGACGTACTCGCCGACGGCAAACTTGTGGGTGTCGAAGCGAAAGCCCGGCTCGTCTTCGTCCGGATCCCCTTCAACGTCATAGTGGAAAACCCAGGAATGGGCGTTGCGATGGACCAGATGACCGATCTCGTCGTCCTCGCCCTCCCAAAAGCGCCGAACACGGCAGTCGGCCTTGTGGGCACGCCATTGCGCGGCATCGATGTGCCCATTCTCGTCCAGCGGCGCGACGAACTCGTAGCCGTGGCTCGCGCTTCCCTGCGGATAATCGTGATCGCGGGCCAATTCCAGACGAACGCTCTTCATACTCATGTTACTTAGGTCCTCTCAATCACACAGACAGTGTCTGCCTATTCTATCGCAACCCGCGCTTTGCACCACTTGAGCTGCCTCAAGCGGCCTCAGCGATAGGTCGGGGTCTCATCAGGGGCGACGTAGGGATCCTGATGGATGATTACGTCGGTCCCCGGGAACAGCGCCTCCAATTCAGCCTCCACCGTGTCGGCAATGGCGTGCGCACGATAAAGCGTCATGCCGCCATCAAGCTCCAGATGAAGCTGGATGAAGCGGTTCTGCCCCGACGCGCGCGTGCGCAAGTCGTGAATACCGAGCACCTCAGGGTGCTCCTTGATCACGGCAATAATGCGCTCACGCTCTTCCTCCGGCAATTCCCTATCCATCAGCATGTCATAGGAACCACGCCCGATCTTCCAAGCACTGCGCAGAATGAAGATGGCGACCGCCAAGCCGACGATGGGGTCGGCGTAGATCCAGCCGAGTTGGGTCGCCAACAGCAACGCGATGATAACTGCCGCGTTCATCAGCAGGTCCATCGTATAGTGCAGAGAGTCCGCAGATATCGCGATAGAACCGCTGCGTTTGACCACGAAAGCCTGAAAACGCGTGAGGGCAAAGGTCAGGACGATCGAGAAGACCATCACGCCGATGGCGATGGAGCCGTACTCCACCGGTTTCGGCGTGATGAAGCGGTTGATTGCCTCGATGGTCACAAAGATGGCGGAGCCCATGATCAGGCCGGCCTGGCCCAGCGCGGCCAAAGGCTCGGCCTTGCCATGGCCGAAACGATGCTCCGTGTCTGCAGGAACCAGCGCCTGGCGCACGGCCAGCAGTGTGACGACCGAGGCGGCACCGTCCAACAGAGAATCGACGAGGCTGGAGAGCAGGCTGACCGAATCCGAGAGCCACCAGCCCACGAGCTTGACGGCCACCAAAGTGCAGGCCGTCGTCACCGAAGCATAGGTCGCCCAGCGCATGAGACGCGCCGAGGACGGCGCGACAGCGGTCTGCGAAGATGCGGCAACGCTCACGCTTTCAGGCCTCCGCTTTGGCCGCTCTGCCCAGCGTCCCGCAAGCGAAGCGTGACGTCCTCAGGGGTAGAGCTGCTGTGTGCTCCAGCCGTCTTTGCCCAGAGAGTACACCAGCCTGTCGTGGAGGCGAAATGCACCGTCGCTCCAAAACTCGATCATGACGGGCGACAGCCGGAAGCCGGACCAGTAGGGCGGTCGGGGCACCTTGCCGAGCCCATACTTGGTCGCATACTGCGCAACACGCTTCTCAAGGGCGAAGCGCCCTTCCAAGGGCCGCGACTGCTGCGAAGCCCAGGCGCCGATCTGGCTTTGCTTGCTGCGGGAGGCGAAGTACTCGTCAGCCTCCGCCGCGCTCACCTGACTGACCGGCCCTTCCACCCGCACCTGACGCCGCAGCGACTTCCAGTGAAAGAGCAACGCCGCCTTAGGATGGTCTAAAATCTGCTGTCCTTTACGACTTTCGTAATTCGTATAGAAGACGAATCCGTTCTTATCGACGTGCTTCAGCAGAACCATGCGAACGGCCGGCATCCCGTCGGGGCCGACGGTCGCCAGGGCCATGGCGTTCGGGTCATTCGGCTCCTTTTCGGCGGCTTCGGCGAACCACTCCTCGAACAGCGAGATGGGGTCGGCAGGGGGCTTTTCGATAAACATGACAAGGTTCCGCTAGGACTTGAGCAGAGCAGCAGGCAGGGGGCGAGACTCCAACGGCCCCCGTAAGATAGATGCGACTGCCACAGTTGTAAGATGGCAGCAAGGGAGAGAGCGGAGAAGAGTGTTATGGGTATTGGGGCTCTGCGCCTTCGTACAATCCTTACGGTTCTCGTGGTCCTCTTGCTGCTGGCCGGCTGCGAGCGCAACCGGGCGGGAGAGCAGGTCGGAACCGTGATCGGCGCTGTCGGCGGAGCCCTGCTCGGCGCGCAACTCGGCGACGGGGCCGTCGGCATTCTCGGTGCTGCGGCCGGCGGCGTTTTGGGCGGTATCCTGGGACGAGAGCTGGGCAAGGAGATCGATGCAGCAGACGCCGAAAACATCGAGGACGCGGGCGACCAAGCCCTGGAAGCTCCCGTCGGCACGGAAGTCGCCTGGAACACGCCCGAGACGGGCAACAGCGGTACGGTGAAGACCACCAAGGAGACTCGCAACGCCGTCGGCCGGCCGTGCCGCGAGATCAGGCAGGACGCCAATATCGACGGCGAGGCGGTGTCCGATACGGTCGTCGCCTGCAAGCAGGAGGATGGAACTTGGGCGCTGCAGTAACAAAATGATAACGTCTCTGGTTTTGGAGATGGTGTGGAACGCTATAGATCCGACGCAACGCGAAACGCCATGGACCCCTACGCAACGCTAAACGTCAGCAAGTCGGCCTCGGCCGAGGAGATCAAACGCGCCTATCGCCGTTTGGCAAAAGAGCTGCACCCGGACCTCAATCCCAACGATCCGGCGGTGGAACGGCGCTTCAAGGACGTCAGCCAAGCCTACAACCTGCTGGCGGACGAAGAGAAACGGCGGCGCTTCGATGCCGGCGAGATCGACGCCAATGGTCAGGAGCGTGCCCAGCGCGGCTTCTATCGCAGCTACACCTCCGCCGGTCGCGGAGGCGGCTTCTCCGGTTTCGGCTTCGAACAAGACGGAGACCACCGGGATATCTTTTCCGATCTCTTTTCCGGCCGTCGCGGCGGACGGGAAGGCCGCTTCGGCAAGCGCCGCGGTTCCGACGTCACCTATACGATCAAGATCGACTTCCTCGAGGCGGCCAACGGCGCGCGCAAGCGCATCCAGCTCGCCGACGGTCGGACGCTCGATGTCAACGTCCCGGCCGGCATCGAGAACGGCAAGACGCTGCGCCTGAAAAGCCAAGGCCTCTCGGGCGTTGGCGGCGGCGAAAGCGGCGATGCCTTCATCACGGTCGAGATCGCGCCGCACAGCTTCTTTCGCCGCGAAGGACAGAACATCCACGTGGATCTGCCCGTCTCCCTGTCAGAGGCGGTGCTGGGCTCAACCGTTTCCGTCCCGACGATCGACGGCCAGGTCAGCATGCGCGTGCCGGCCGGCTCGAACAGCGGCTCCATCTTGCGCTTACGCGGCAAAGGCGTCCGCGACCAGAAGGACGGCCAGCGGGGCGATCAATACGTCAAGCTGGTGGTCGCCTTGCCGGACAAGATCGATGACCAACTGCGCACCTTCGTCGAGGACTGGGGTAAGAGCCAGCCCTACAATCCGCGCAAGAAGTCCGGCATGGAAACCGGTTGAGGCACCGGGCCAAGACCGGCCTCTGCTGCAGCGCAAGAATACTTTTAAATCAATGCTTTAATTGCCACCGCCGACGATTCGCGGACGAGATTTGTCTTCAGGCGCACCAGAACTCTGCGGTTCGGGCTCCTGCAGCAGCTCCTTGAGCGGCCGATCGACGAGGTCGCTCAGTTGCGCGTCGACCTGCCGGGCAAGCGTCTGGGCACGCTCCGGCCAGCCCTGACCAGGATTGGGGTCGAGACCCACCGCTGTCATCAATTGACGCAGCGTCGCGACACTCAGGTCCCGACTCAGCAACAAGCGACTCCCCGATTCGGCCAGAAAGCCGCCCTTGTGCATCTGCTGCACCAGCTCTTCGACGTCGGCAGGCGCGGCCTTAAGACCGGCCTTCAGACGGCGGAGGCTGTGGGGTCTCCCGCTGCGGCTCACCTCGGCCAACTTGTCGAGAATGGAGAGCGCCAAGGAAAGCCGTTGGCCGAATTGCTCGGTCCGCGTGCGGTGCGTCAGCATGGCGCGAAACTCCGGCAACACCGCCGCAACTTCCGCGCCCAGCAGCACAGCCACCCAAAGCAGATACATCCACAAGAGGAAGATCGGGATCGTCGCCAAGGCGCCGTAAATCGCTTGATACGATGGGAAGAACTGCAGGTAGAGCCCAAAGCCCCAGGTGATCAGATCCAGGAGCACGGCTGCCAAGGTCGCCCCGGCAAGGGCGTGCTTCCAGCGGACCGAGCGGTTGGCCGTGATGATGTACAGCAACACCAAGCCTAAGACTTTGAGCATGAACGGAAAAACGACGTTCACCGCGAAATGGCTGGACTCCTCGGGAACCCCCGTGAGCCCCTGGGTGAGACGCGAAAGATCGGTCGTCAGGGAAATCGTGATGCCAATGAGCAAAGGCCCACCGGTGAGGATCGTCCAGTAAACCAAGAGACGAAGGGCCAGCGAGCGCGAATCGCGGACGCGAAATATGCGGTTGATCGCACCATGGATGTTGGAGAGGAGCAGGACCGCGGTCACCACCAGTCCCGCAACACCGGGACCGGTCATCCCCGATGCGTTGTCCAGAAAACTACGCAGGCGAATGGCGACCTCATCCGCTGAGTCCGGCGGCAAGGCGTAGGTGATGGCTTCGAGCAGCTGCTCACGCGCGCCGGCAAGCGCCGGAAATCCACCCAGTACGGCAAGCCCGATCGCCATCAGAGGGACCAGCGCCAGAAGCGAGACGTAACTGAGGCCAGCGGCCAGCCGCGTGCCGTCACTGTCGCCAAAGCGGCAGGCTGTATAGACAAGGAAGTCTTTGGCCAAGACGAGCCAAGCTAGGATACCCTGGCCCTTGACCTCGCCGCCGGACTGCTTGATGCCTTGCTCATTCCTCATGCGAGGGATATTACACAATTCCACCGCCTGAAGAAGCGCCGCCGACCAAGCCGACGAGCGGACCAATAGCAGTTTTGGCCAAACGCTCCGTGGAACTGGAATTGAGGACCCGGTGCCCTGCTGACCGGGTGGGCTCTTGTTGACGGCTCGTTACGAGGACAGCCATGGCACAATCCACTGCGCTCATGTCAGGAAAAAAAGGGCTGATCATGGGCGTGGCCAACGAACGCTCGATCGCCTGGGGAATCGCGAAGGCCGTCCACGCTCACGGCGGCGAGCTCGGCTTCACCTATCAGGGCGAGGCCCTCGAAAGGCGGGTTCGGCCGCTGGCCGAAAGCGTCGACAGCGAAGTCGTGCTACCCTGCGATGTGACCGACGACAGCTCGATCGACAAGGTATTCGAAGGCGTCGCCGAACGTTGGGGCAAGCTTGATTTCCTGGTTCACGCCATCGCCTTCGCCGACAAGGACGAACTGAAGGGTAAGTACGTCAATACCAGCCGCGACAACTTCATCCGCAGCCTCGATGTCTCCTGCTACTCCTTCACGGCGATCGCCCGGCGCGCAGCACCTCTTATGAATCCGGGCGGCAGCTTGGTCACCCTGACCTACTATGGCGCCGAGCGCGTCATGCCGCACTACAACGTCATGGGCGTGGCGAAAGCGGCGCTGGAGGCCTCCGTGCGCTACCTGGCCGTCGATCTCGGCGGCGCCGAGGTTCGCGTCAACGCCATCTCCGCCGGCCCGATCAAGACTCTGGCCGCATCCGGCATTGGCGATTTTCGCTACATCTTGAAGTGGAACGAATACAACTCGCCACTGCGCCGCAACGTCACGATCGACCAGGTCGGCAGCGCAGCGCTCTATCTGCTCTCAGGTCTATCGAGCGGGGTCACCGGCGAAATCCACCATGTGGACAGCGGCTATCATACGGTCGGCATGATGGCGACGGACGCAGCGCCGGAGCTTGCCGAACTGCTGCAGGGCTTCCGCCCGCAGGGCTGAACCAGAGCGCGGGACGGCAGACGATGCCCGGAAACTCTTTCGGCCAAGCCTTCCGCTTCACCACTTGGGGTGAGAGCCATGGGCCGGCCATCGGCTGCGTGGTCGATGGGGTCCCGCCCGGCATAGCGCTGGAGGAAGCGG
This sequence comes from Rhodovibrionaceae bacterium, assembly GCA_028279885.1. Lineage (GTDB taxonomy): Bacteria > Pseudomonadota > Alphaproteobacteria > Kiloniellales > DSM-21159 > JANQMX01. The sequence continues at coordinate 122,864 of JANQMX010000029.1, forward strand.
AGCTTCAGGTCTGGCTCGACCAGCGCAAGCCAGGCCAGTCGCGTCATACCACCCAGCGGCGGGAGCCGGACCTGGTGCGCATCGTCTCCGGCGTGTTCGAAGGCCAGACGACCGGCACGCCCGTCGCCCTGGTGATCGAGAATCAGGACCAGCGCTCCAAGGACTACGGCGACATCAAGGACAAGTTCCGTCCGGGTCACGCGGACTACACCTATTGGGCCAAGTACGGCATCCGCGACTACCGCGGCGGTGGCCGTTCAAGCGCGCGGGAGACCGCCATGCGGGTTGCCGCCGGGGGCATCGCCCGCAAGGTGCTGGACGGCCTTGTGCCGGGCGGCATCGCCATCCGCGGGGCCCTGGCGGAGATGGGTGGCCAGAAGGCCGCAAGGGAGCGCTGGGATTGGGCCGAGACGCGCAGAAATGCCTTTTTCTGCCCTGATGCCGAGGCTGCCGCGGTCTGGGAAAGCGTGCTGGACAGCGCCCGCAAGTCCGGCTCCTCGCTAGGTGCGGTCATCGAGATCGTCGCCGAAGGCGTCCCTGCCGGGCTCGGGGAACCCGTCTACGACAAGCTGGACGCGGACCTCGCCAAGGCGATGATGTCGATCAACGCGGTCAAGGGTGTGGAGATCGGTGCCGGGTTCGCAGCGGCTGCCCTGCGCGGTGAGGAAAACGCCGACGAGATGTTCATGGAGGATGGCAAGCCCGCCTTCTCAGCCAACCACGCCGGCGGCGTCCTCGGCGGCCTTTCGAGCGGCCAGCCGATCGTCGTGCGCTTCGCCGTCAAGCCGACCAGCTCTATCCTGACGCCGCGGCGGACGATCGACGTTTACGGCAACGAAACGGAGATCGTGACAAAAGGACGCCACGACCCCTGTGTGGGAATCCGAGCCGTTCCGGTTGGCGAAGCCATGATGGCGCTGGTGCTGGCCGACCATTTGCTGCGCCATCGAGGTCAAGTAGGCTAACTTATGGACGTGCCGATCGTGGTTCGGCCGGCCGACCAAGACGACTGCGGTCAACTGGCGGCCTTGCTGATCGAGGCATTCGAGTACTACGGCGACAAGAACCGCTTGAGCGCGGCGGAGCTGTCGCTGCGGCTGCGTGCGCACCTGGGCGCTCAGCCCGGCTATGAGGCGCTGATGGCCGAGTGCGATGGCGACACCGTGGGCTTCGCCATCTTTGCCCCGGTGTTCTGGACCATCGACTGCAAGATCGCGCTTTTCCTGAAGGAAATCTTCGTCACCGAGCGCGCGCGAAACAACGGCGCCGGCAAACGCCTGATGCTGTCGCTTGCCGAGCTTGCGCATGCGCGTGGCTGGACCCGCCTGGTGTGGACGGTCGACCGCATCAACAAGGATGCCCTGGGCTTCTATCGCAAATTGCCGGGAACGCGGGCGCTCGACCGCTACGTCTACATGTGGCCGATCGAGGCCATTGAGTATCTATCTCAGTTGCCGGACAACCGCAGCACGCCGACCAGTTCGACGTGAGGCGACCAAGGGAACTGGTCGAGCGTCGCAACTTTCACCAGCCGGTAGCCGCCATCGACGAGCAGCCTGACGTCGCGGGCGAAGGTCGCCGGATTGCAGCTAACCGCAACGACGAGCGGAACACCCGATTGTGCGATCTGAGCCGCCTGGTCCTTGGCACCCGCGCGGGGCGGGTCGAAGACCACGGCACTATAGGCCGCCAGCTCCGAAGCCCGCAGCGGCTGGCGGTAGAGATCGCGCCGCTGCGCCGTAATCCGCCCCGCTAGGCCGTTCGTCCGAACCGCGCCGTCGAGGGCCTCCAACGCCGCATCGTCCGCCTCAAAGGCGTCCACCCAGCCGAAACGAGACAACGGAAAGGTGAAGCTACCAGCCCCGCAAAACAGCTCGGCAATACGATGGGCATCGCCGCCTAACTCAGAGGTGATCGCGGCCGTCAGAGCTTCCTCGCCCGCCTTGGAGGCCTGCAGGAATACACCGGGCGGCACCGCCACCGGCACACCGCCGAAGTTGACCTGCGGAGGCCGACGGACGACGAGGGGCTCATAGCCTCCCTCCTCATCGAGCAATGACAAACGCGCCAGATCTTGCGCTTCTGCGAAGGCCGCCAAGCGCTCCCTGAGCTCAAGATCAGACGCTTCGAGCCCGCCAAGCGCCAGATCGACGCCGTTTTCGCATGCCGTAGCAACGATACCGCCTGCCGCGAAGCCGGTCTCGCGCAACAGGTCCGCAAGCGGCGCCAGCAGGTCTTCAAGGGCGGGTTGGAGAAGCAGGCAGGACTCGATCGGCACCACGCGGTGGCTGAGGCGCTGGCGGTAGCCGACGATGATCTCCCGCCCTCGGCGCTGTGCCGCAAGGCTGACCCGACGGCGAGAGCGGGGTGGCGTCCGGATCATCGGCAGCCGCTCGAGGGGCGACAGTGCGGCATGCGACAGCGCCTTATCGACCTGCGCCTCCTTCCAAGCGAGATAGGCCTGCTCCTCCAGCATCTGGAGCGCACAGCCCCCGCAGGCGCCGAAATGGGGACAAGGCGGCTCGGCGCGGGCTGGACCGGGCGACAGCAGCTCGACGAGCTCCCCGCGAAAGCCGGCCGCCGCCTCCGACACCACCCGCGCCTTAACCCTGTCGCCAGGCACGGTCAGCGGAACGAAAAGCGGGCGCCCGTCGACCTTGGCATAGCCGTCGCCGCGCCCTCCGATCTCCTCGACCGTGAGTTCCACTTGCCGACCGCCACCTTTACGCACCCTGCGTCTCATTGCCTCGCCTTGTGCGCCAGTTGCGCTTAGCAAGCCTGCTCGGGCCGCCCCGATTCTTCTAGGTTTCCGCCCGCAGGGCCGACTCGTCCAGCTCGTTCGAGCGGGCCGATGCGAGCCTGGGCTACCCCTTGCGCTCAGTGCCAGAGGGCCTACAAGGTGGCCGAAAGACAGCGCGCAACCTGCCCGCTTTCATACCCACTCGGCCATGAAAGGACCAACCCGCCCATGCCCTGGCGAACCCCCAGTCCGGCCGCCGAAGAGCCCCGCCCCGCCAAGCCGCCGCGCCGAGGGGGCTTCTTCTCCCTGCTGCTCAAGTCTTTGATCGGATTGCTGGCTTCCATCGGGTTCCTCGTCGCCGCTGCCGTCGTGCTCATCGTCGTTGCGGTACAGCGCTACGACGGTAGAGATGAGGCTGCGGAGCTGCCCGAACGTTTCGTCGTGACCTTCGATCTGGCGAACGGGCTCAGCGAAAGACAGCCGGACAACCCTCTCCAGCAGATCGCCGCCCCCGCCCTCAGCGTTGCCGAGCTGCACCGTTCGCTCAATGATGCGGCGGCCGACCCGCGGGTTTCCTGCCTCGCTGTCCGAGCCGGCATCGGGGAACTGTCCCTGGCGCAGGCGCAAGAGATTTCCGGTGCGATTGCGAGATTCCGGGACAGCGGCAAGTTCTCACTCGCCTTCGCGGCAACCTTCGGGGAAGGGGGAACCGGTCTCAGCCACTACCTGGTGGCCAGCAATCTGGAAGAAGTCTGGCTCCAGCCGTCGGGCGGCCTCGATATCCGTGGCTTCAGCATCGAGCAACCCTTCCTGCGCGAGGCACTGGACGATCTCGGCATCGAGCCGCAGTTCCTGCAGCGCGAGGAGTTCAAGTCCGCTGCCGACATCTTCCAACACCGCAGAATGATCGAGCCGGTGCGCCGCAATCTCGAAGCGCTGGTCAACTCCTGGCTCGCGCAAGCGACCGAGGACATGGCCGCCCGTCGCGGCTTGGAGACGGCTGCCGTCGACACGTTGATCTCGCGGGTCAGCGTGCCAGCAACAGAGGCGCGTGACGAAGGGCTGGTCGATCGCCTGGGCTATATCGACGAGGCCGAAGCCCGTGTCGAGGCGCAGTGCGGCGACGAGGTCGAGAGCGTGCCACTGGAGCGCTACGCGAGAGTGACCAGCAACGGTCTGCCGGAGGATGCCCCGGTCGTTGCCCTGGTGCACGGTCTCGGCCCCATTGTCTTGGGCGGTCCCGACGAAGACTTCGGCCGCCAGCTCATGCAGTCGGATCAAGTGGCCAGCGCAATCGAGATGGCTGCCAAGGACGACAACGTCAAAGCCATCGTGTTCCGGGTCGACAGCCCCGGCGGCTCCTACGTCGCCTCAGACCTCATCTGGCGGGAAATCAAGCAGGCTCGCGAGAACGGCAAGCCGGTCGTGGTGTCCATGGCTGAGGTCGCCGCATCCGGCGGCTATTTCGTGGCGGCGCCCGCCGACCGCATCGTCGCGCTGCCGGCGACCGTGACCGGGTCGATCGGCGTCATCACCGGAAAGTTCGACACCAGCGGCCTGTGGCAAGAACTCGGTGTCGACTGGGATGGCGTGAAGGCCGGCGAGAACGCCGACCTCTGGAGCTTCAACCAGCCATTCAGCGACCAGCAGTTGAGCGATCTGCAGCAGGACATCGAGCGCATCTACGGCGACTTTCTCGGCAAGGTGGCCGATGGTCGAGGCCTTGCGGTCGAGGAGGTGCGGCAGGTTGCCGGCGGGCGCATCTGGAGCGGTGCCGACGCCAGCGTCCGCGGGCTGGTCGACGCGCTCGGCGGCTTCGACGTGGCGTTGGCCAACGCTCGTGACTTGATGGGCGTAGAGGCGGACGCGCCGCTGCGCGTCGTCCTCTTCCCCGAGCAGCGCGACCCCTTCACGGCTTTGCTGGAAGATGCTTTCGGCAGTCGTTGGGGGCCTGGCCTCGCCTCGACCGAAGCGGCACGCAAGCTAAGCGTCCTGGTTGAAGCTCTGGCGCCTGTGATACAGGCGGCGGAGCGCTTGACCGCCGACCCGCGGGAGAATGTGCTCCGCGTGCCGGGCTTCTAGACCGACTGAGTCAGTACCAGGCGTCGCCCATCTCTGCCTTGCGGCGATCGCGAAAGTCCCGCAAGGCCTCATCGGTCGCGGGGTCGATCGGCGGTGCCTCGTAGGCTTCCAGCATGGCAGTCCAGCGCTCATGCGCCAGGGTCATCGCATCGCGCGCGCCGCGATCGCGCCACTGCTCGAAGCTGTCGGAGTCCGAGAGGAATGCCTCGTAGAAGGCGGTTTCGTAGTTCGCCATTGTGTGGGCGCAGCCGAGGAAGTGTCCGGCCGGCTCGACCTCCTCATAGGCGTCACGGGCCAGAGCGTTGTCATCCGACGCCATGCCGGCAAGCAGCACCTGATAGGCGCCGAGCCGGTCGGCATCCAGCACCAGCTTCTCGAAGGACGTCACCAAGCCACCCTCCAGCCAGCCGGCCGAATGCAGGATGAAATTGGCACCGCCAAGCACTGTCGACTGCATGGAGTCAGCCGACTCGTAGGCCGCCTGAGCGTCGGGCAACTTGGCGGCAGTGAGTGCACCCCCGCAGCGCAGCGGCAAGCCGAGGCGCCGCGCCAGTTGGCCGATGATGTAGTTGGACATCAACGGCTCCGGCATGCCGAAGGTCGGCGCCCCGCTCTTCAGGCTCATGGAGGAGAGGAAGTTGCCGAGCACGAAGGGTGCGCCCGGCCGCACGAGCTGGGAGAAAGCGCAGCACATCATGGCTTCCGCCAAGGCCTGTGCGATGGAGGCCGCCGTGGTAACCGGCCCCATGGCGCCGCTCAAGATAAACGGCACAACCACAATGCCCTGTCCGGCGCCGCAATAGACCTGAATGGCCTCGGTCACCACCTTGTCAACCAGCAGCGGCGAGTTGGTGTTGACGTTGCCCATGATCACGCAGTGCTCGGCGACGAAATCCTCGCCAAATAGCACGCGCGCCATGGCCAGCGAGTCCTCGGCCCGCGATTTCTCCGTGATGGCGCCGAGGAAGGGTTTGTCCGAAAAGCGCATGTGGGCATAGAGCATGTCCAGGTGGCGCTTGTTGACAGGCAGATCGCAGGGCTCGCAGGTGACGAAGCCCGAGTGGTGCAGGCTCGGCAGCATCGCGGTCAGCTTCACCAGCTTCTCGAAGTCGGCCTGGGAGCCATAGCGCCGACCCTCCTCCAGACAGCGGACGAAAGGCGGGCCGTAGACCGGGGCGAAGACCACGCTGCGCTCGCCGATCTCGACGTTGCGCAGCGGATTGCGGGCATGCTGAATGAAGCGGGATGGCGCCGTCTTGCACAGTGCGCGCGCCATGCCCTTGGGCAAACGCACCCGGGTGTCCTGGACATCGGCCCCGGCCTTCTTCCAGATGTCCAGGGCCTCCGGGTCGTCGCGGAACTCCAGGCCGATTTCCTGGATGAGCCAGTCGGCTTGGTCTTCGAGCCGCTGAAGCTCCTCTTCCTGCAGGAAATCGAAATAGCCGATCTTGCGCGTCGCATAGGCGGGGGAAGCCACGGATGAACGCTCGGTCCGGCGCTCCCGCCTAGCCCGCCGCCCGCCTTCGCGCGCTGACGCACTGCGTTCCATGGCTGCCTTCTCCCGCTCGGCTTCCCGACAGCCAGAATAGCGGTGCCGCACCGGCCCCAAACGGCCAATCCGCGTCAGATTCTGGCCAAAGCGGGCCCTGAGCGAGACTGCGGTGCGCGGTCGGGGCCTAGTCCAGGCCCTTGATCCAGGCTGCGAGCGCTTGGCCGATATCGTCGGGTGAATCTTCCTGGACGTAGTGCAAACCCTTCACGCTGACCTCGGTGAGGTTGGGAAAGGCGCGGCAACGTTCCGCCACGGCACCGGTCACCATCATGCCGGGGTCGGCGGAAAAGAAGAGCTTGGGGACGTCGCTGCTTTCCAGCCAAGCGCAGTTGGCTTCGCAGACCGCAGCCACATCGGCCGGCTCGCCTTCGATCGGGATCTCCCGCGGCCAGGTCAGGGTCGCCCGCCGGCTCTCACCCGGCTCCAGATAGGGCTTGCGGTAGGCGGCCATCTCTTCGCCGCCAAGCTCCCGCATCACCGCCATGGGGATGACCTGCTCGATGAAGAAGTTCTGCTCCAGGCACATCTCTTCGCCCTGAGGCGAGCGCATGGCCTTGAAGGCCTCGACCGCCGGCGGCGGAAAAGTCTCCCAGGTGTAGGGCGCCAGCATCGGTTCCATGAAGGCGATGCCGCGGACTTTCTCCGGGTTGTTCCGCGCCCAGTCGAAGCCCAGCGCGCCGCCCCAGTCATGAACAACCAGCACGACCTTTTCGGCGGGAGCCAGAGCATCGAGCAGCCCGAAGAGGTAGTCCCGCTGCTCCGCATAGCGGTAGCGGTCAGGTCCGGAGCTCGGCAACTTGTCCGAGGCGCCCATGCCGATCAGGTCCGGGGCGATGCAGTGGCCCACACGCGTCAGGTGCGGGATGACGTTGCGCCAGATGTAGGAGTAGGTCGGATTGCCGTGCAGCAGCCAGATCGGCGGGCCCTCGCCGGCCTCGGCGTAGCTCATCTCCGAGCCCTTCACCGTCTGGCGTGACCGCTTGTGTGGATCTTTCGCAGAGATCATCGCAGCCTCCGTAACGCAAAGACGCGCGCAGCAGGCCGGCAGGGAGCGCCCGGCCTGCTGCGCGCCAACGAGATGGAACTAGCCGTTGTTCGGCGTGTTGAAGACCTTGATCTCGGGAAGGTCACCGGTGAACTTCTCGACGTCAGCCAGCACCGTGTGCCCGCAGTTGGCTTGCGCCAGCTTGGAGGTGCCGATGTCGACGGTCAGCGTGTTGACGTCGCCGTAGGCATCGAGGCTGCCTGGCGTTCCCGGCTCGACGGGATCATACCAGCCGCCTTCGTTGACCCGGATGACGCCGGGGCGGATGGCGTCCGTCACCTTGGCGCCAGCCAGCATCTGGCCACGATCATTGAAGAGGCGCACCACGTCGCCGTCGGCAATGCCGCGCGCCGCCGCATCCTCGGGATTGATCAGACAGGGTTCCCGATCGGCGATGGTATAGGTCTTGCGCAGGCTGGTGCCGTTCAACTGCGAGTGCAGGCGCCCGCGGGGATGGCTGGTCGCCACGTGCAGCGGGTACTTCGCCGTAGGCCCGTCCAAGCGCTCGATCGGCTCTATCCAGGTCGGATGCGGCGGGCAGTCGTCGTAGCCCATCTTCTCGATGTTCCTGGAGAAGATCTCGATCTTGCCGGTCGGCGTGCCGAGCGGCTCGAGCAGAGGATCCTCGCGGTAATCGGCATAGCGCACATAGCTGTTGCCCGCCTCGGTGACCGGGAACTCGACGTAGCCCTGCTCCCAGAACTCCTCGAAGCTTGGCATCTCGACCTGCTTGATCTCGGCCTGCTGCAGCGCTGCGTCGTAGAACTCCTCGATCCAGTCCATCTCCGACTTGCCTTCGGTGAACTCGTCTTTCTTCCCGAGGCGCTCGGAGATTTCGGCGAAGATGTCGAAGTCGCTGCGTGCCTCGAAGACCGGGTCGATGACTTTCTTCATGCCAATGATGGCTTTCAGAGAGTAGTCGCCGTACTGCTCGATATCGTTGCGCTCGTAGGAGGTTGTGGCAGGCAGGACGATGTCGGCGTGGCGTGCGGTCGCCGTCCACTGGAAATCTTGGACCACCACCGTCTCGAACTTCTGCCAGGCCTTGACCATGCGGTTGCGGTCCTGGTGGTGAGCGAAGGGATTGCCGCCGGTCCAGTAGGTCATCTTGACGTCCGGATACTTCTCCCGCTTGCCATTGAAGTCGAAGTCAGCACCCGGGTTCTCCAGCATGTCGACGATGCGGGCGAGCGGAATGGTGGCGGCGCCGCTCTCGGTCAGCCAGGCAGCCCCTTCCACCGCCGTGCCGCCGTCGGTGATGCCTGGCAGCACCGGACCGTTGGCGCCGGGAGAGCCGCCGCTGGAATAGTGGTAGCTGAGGCCGAAACCGCCGCCGGGCAGGCCGATCTGTCCGATCATGCTGGCCAAGGTCACCAGCATCCAGTGGCGCTGCTCGCCCAGATGCTGGCGCTGCAGCGACCAGCCACTGGCCAGCATGGTCTTACCTTCGGTGAAGCGCCGTGCCAGCTCTTTGAGCTTGTCTGCCGGGAGACCGCAGATCTCAGACGCCCATTCCGCCGACTTCGGCGTGCCGTCCGATTCACCGGTCAGGTAAGGAAGGAACTTGTCGAAGCCGAAGGTGTAGTCGTCGAGGAAGCCCTGATCGTGCAGGTTCTCGACGTACATGGTGTGCGCGATGCCGAGCATCATGGCGAGATCGGTCTGCGGCTTGGGCGCGATCCACTCGGCGCCGAAGAAGTCGCAGCTCTCGTTGCGCACCGGGTCGATGAAGATCACCGGCTTGCCGCTCTGCTTGAAGGCCTCCATGCCGGGATAAGCGCCGTGATCTGGGATGATCCAGCCGATCTGGTTGGTCACCATCGGGTCGGCGCCCCAGAACACCAGAAGGTCCGTGCTCTCGACCAGGACCGGCCAGACGGTTTGCTGCTCATAGACCTCCAGCGTGCCCATCACGTGGGGCATGATCACCTGGGACGCGCCGGTTGAGTAATCACCGGCGCTGTTCACGAAGCTGCCTTTGAGGTTCAGCATGCGCCGCAGGAGGTTCTGGCAGTTGTGCAGCTTGCCCGGGCTCTTCCAGCCATAGGAGCCGGCATAGGTGCCGGTCGGCCCATAGGTCTCCTCGACGCGCTTGAGCTCCTTGACCACCAGGTCGAGCGCTTCGTCCCAGGAGACGCGCACGAAGTCGTCCTTGCCGCGGCTTTCCACGTCCGCTCCGGGCCCCTTCTCCAAGAAGGCACGGCGCACCATGGGATACTTGATGCGGGTCGGCGAGTAGACCGAGTCGAGAACGCCTTCGAGCTGATGGCTCGGCTGAGGGTCGTTCTCCCAACCCTTGACGGCAGTCCAGCGGCCACCCTCCACCGTCGCACGGAACGCGCCCCAGTGAGAGCCGGTGAACACCTCACCATCCGGCACGGCCGCCTGCGCCATGCCAGGCACGAGCAGTGAGGGAGCGACGGCACCCAAGACACCGGCCGCGGCCGTGCTGCCCAGAAAAGCCCGTCGCGACAGGTCGGAACTCGTGAAATGCTTAGTGCCCTTGGCCATGCCTTCACCCCGCTTTGCTAAAGCTGCGGCCGGCGGTTCCATCAGCCGGCCGCAGTCAATTCGTCAATTGGCTACTACACGGCTGTAGCTAGCATCAGGTCGTAAACTGCGTTCCCGATTGTCTTGAACGGCCTGTAAAATGATGTGACTGAGATGTAAATGACGCTGCCGACGGGGCAAACTCGCAGTTCTGCGCCGGCGAGGAGGGAATCAATCGCCGCGTGTCTGCAGACACGCCACATCGTGCATGACGAACGCAACCAGCGAGTCGGCAGCCGCAGCATAGAAGCCGGAGCGATCGAAGGCGACGCAGTCGTCACGGAAGCGCGGCACCCAAGGAATGAGCCGCGTCTCGGCGAAGCTCTGCTGCATGCGAATCAGCTCTTCTTGTGCCTGATCCGCGCCTCGGTCCGCCCCGCGGCTGGCTAGCTCGGCCATCACCGAGAGCTGCACGGCGATATGATCCGGCGGTTCGGGAAAGTCCCTCGGCAAGGTCAACGCAAGTTCGTTCAAGCGCTTTGCCATATGGTCAGTGGCATCCTGAAACAGCAGGCCACGCTCGCTTGTGTAGGCGGACTCGTAGGGCGGGGCGCTGCGGCGCCCCCCGGCAGAGAGGAACAGGCGCGCGAAGGCGCCTGCCAGCTCGCCTGCGACCGGACCGAGCGCCCCCTCGCCCGCGCTGCACCTTGCGAGTTGACTGGCAAGTCCGGCGAGTGCCGGCTGCCCTTCCAAGTGCTGCAGCAAAGCGACGCCTTCGTCTGTGCGATAGGCGGCCAAGGCCTCGACGGACAGCTCCCGCGCGAAGACACCGGCGAGCCAGCGGTAGACGAAGGCGCGCTCATCATCCGACAGTTGCTCGCTGACCGCGCTTCCTAGGTCCTGTGGCGAGCCAATCACCTCGCTAGTGCCCAGCATGGCCCGCACCCCCGGTATCGCTGGCATGGAACTGCAGGTACTTTTGCAGGAAGCGGTACTGTTCCTTGTCGAGGACGATGAAGCGTTCCATCGACTTCAGCCCGCCGATCCATTGGTTGGCAAGATAGTGTTCCGGTGGGATCAGGCGGTGGCAGGTCGAGCAGGCGGCGTTGTACATCTCGGCGCCGTAGTCCCAGAGGAGTTCCTGATCGGCGATCAAGTCGTCGCGCGACACCCACATGTCCAGGCTGACCCGGTGCCAGGTCAGCTCGGTATCGCTGTCGAGCTTCGTCTCATGCCGTTGGATGTTCGCCACCGCCTCGTTGCTGAGCGCGGCTGAGAAGATCCGCCGGCCCATCAAGGCATAGATCACACGATCGACGCCGTCCTGCTGCCAGCCCGCGAGGCTGACCTTAAGAGCGTCACCGTCGCGTTCGACCACGGACAGCTCAGTCGCGGGCAGTATTCTGCCGACCACGTCGCCTCCATCCTCTGCTGCGCCTGCCTCGAGAAACAGCGGCTTGGTCTCGATCGTGTAGAGTGTGTCAGCTCTCGCGCCCTCGTCTTGGGAGAGCGCCTTCAGCTCGACGAACATCGACTTGTAACCGGTCGAGAGATCGGGAAGCTTGTGGGCGACGCCCTTATGGCAGTCGATGCAGGTTTCTCCCTTCGCTATGGCAGCCTCCATCTGCTCGGCCGCCTTGTTCGACTGCTTGTGGAAGTCCATCGCCTCCCAGGTATGGCAATTGCGGCATTCTTGCGAGTCGTTGGCCTGCATCGTCGCCCAAACTCGCTGAGCGAGCTCGGCGCGCTTCGCCTCGTACTTCTCCTTGGTATCGATCGTTCCTACCAGGTGATGGTAGAGCTCGTTGGTGGCGTAGACCTTGCGAGCGAATTTATCGACCCAGGGCTCCGGCACGTGGCAGTCGGAACAGGTTGCGCGTACGCCTGACGCATTCTTGAAGTGCGCCGTCTCCTTGTACTCGGCATAGACGTTGTCCCGCATCTCGTGGCACGCGATGCAGAAATCCATCCTATTGGTGTACTCCATGAAGGTATTGAAGCCGCCCCAGAAGATGACACCGGCTATCCCACCAACAACGAGCAACGGACCCAAGCCATAGCGTGTGCTTGGGCGCCAAAAGAGCTTCCATAGCCGGCGCATGTTTTTCTCCCAGCCAATCTACTGAAGTACCGGCTGGGTTCTACTGCACCGCTGTAAACCGCCTTGTCGTCTCTGATGAACAGCGTGTAGAATGATGTAAATACAATGTAAACGATGGGCAGATGGAGGTTGGACGACTTTGACGCACAAGGACCACATCCTCGTTGTCGAAGACGAGCCGGTAACTCGCGCCACTCTTGCCGGCTATTTCACGGACGCTGGCTACCGGGTGAGCGAAGCGGAGGATGGGCCTGGTCTCTGGTCGGTGCTGGAAAGGCACGCGGTCGACCTCGTTCTCCTGGACATCCGCCTTCCCGGCGAAGACGGCCTCTCTCTGTTGCGCCAGTTGCAACCCAAGACCGAGATGGCGGTGATTCTCGTCACGGGAAAGACCGATCAGGTCGATCGCATCATCGGCTTGGAGCTTGGCGCCCACGACTACGTCACCAAACCTTTCGACATGCGTGAGCTGTTGGCACGGGCGAAGAACCTGATCCGCCTTACCCGTGCGGCGCGCGGCGCCCACAACGACCAACCGGTTCAGACCTTCGACGGCTGGGTGCTGAACCGGAGCAGCCGACGGCTGATGTCACCAGCAAACGAAGACGTGCCCTTGACCAGAGGAGAGTTCGATCTTTTGGCCGCCATGGTGGCCAACGCAGGACGGGTGATGACCCGGGACAGCTTGCTCGACCATGTCAGCCACCGCGACTGGGAGCCGAACGATCGAACCATCGATGTGCTGGTTGGACGGGTTCGCCGTAAGATCGAGAGCGACCCGAGGCATCCGACACGGCTGATTACCGTCCATGGCATCGGCTATGTCTTCGCCAACGACGGTCTCGACGGGCGTCCGGGGCGCTAGAGCCTTCAAGACCTAATCTTGCAGGAGAGCCTCTACGTCCGCTGCGCGCAAGGCGACAACAGCGAGATCGAACTCGCTCCGCAGACCTTCAACCGCCGCGGAGACACCGTCCGACTCGGATGACTTTGCCGTCCGCTCAAGCCGGCCCGCCGACTCGACCAAACGGAGGAGGCCCAGATTGCCGGCTGCGCTCTTCAGGCTGTGTGCCAGATCGGAAAGCTCCGTCAGATCTTCGCTCTCAGCCGCATTCAAGATGGCACTCATGGTGGTGGGCGCCGAGGTCTGGAACGTCTCGAAGATCAACCGCGTCCGTTCGGGGCCCAACTCTTTGCGATGGCGGACCAGAACGGAAGAGTCGAGACGAATGCCGAACTCAACATCATCCTGACTGCCAGCAGCCCGCCTTTGCTCCGCCTGCGCCAAGCAGGCCTTGATTGCCATCTTGAGTTGCGATGGATCGAAGGGCTTTTCCAACACGCCGTCCGCACCATAGTCCAGGCAGGTGCGCTCCTGCGTGTTCTCCACGTCGGCAGTCAACACGAGAACGGCCAGGCGCGCCTTGTCCGGGTCGTTGAGCATGCGGAGCTTTCGAATCGCTTCCAAGCCTCCCATGCCGCGCATGCGCACATCCATCAGAACGATATCGAACGGCTCGGCCAGAACGGCCGCAAGCGCGTCCTCCCCGCTCTCGACCACCTGCACATGATGGCGATCTTTGGCGAGAAAACCCTCCGTCACCAGCCTGTTGATCTCGTTGTCCTCGACAAGCAGGACCCGCAGACGCGGCAAGGGCGGCAGCTCCACGGCCGGGCTATCGACGGACGCGTCATCGGCTGCCGCGACCAAAGGCGTCTCGAGCCAAAAGCGGCTACCCTCCCCGACATGACTTTCGAACTGCAAGTCAGCGTCGATAAGCTCCGCCAAGCGTTTGCTGATCGCGAGGCCGAGGCCGGTGCCGCGCTCATAGCCGCTGGTGGACGCTGCTGTCTGGATAAAGGGCTGGAAGAGACTGCGCTGAATCTCGGCTGAAATGCCGATTCCTGTGTCTTCGACCGAGTAGCGGATGACGCTCTCACCCGCGTTTACAGAGACCTGGACCGAACCCTCGGTCGTGAACTTCACCGCATTGGTGATGAGGTTCAGCAGAATACGCCGGACCTTGTCGTGATCGCCGCGAATGCGCCGCGGCAGCCGGGCATCGATCTGGGTGCTGATCTCCAGCCCCTTCTCCTCAGCCGACGCGGCCACCAGACTGACGAGTTGGTCAAGCATGTCGCGCGGGTCGAAGGTCGTATCTTCCACATCCACCGCCTCCGCCTCGATCTTCGAGTAATCGAGCACGTCGTTGACCAAAGCCAAGAGGACCTCGCCAGACGAAACCAGCCCGGCCACGTACTCGGCCTGGGCTTCGCCAAGCGGCCCGTCGCGCAAGAGACGCCCGATGCCGAGGATGCTGTTGATCGGTGTGCGGATCTCATGGCTCATCATGGCGAGAAAGGTCGATTTGGCCCGGCTTGTCGCGTCGGCCTGCTGTCGTGCCCGCTTGTATTCGGTGATGTCGGAAAGGATGAGAACGCGCCCTGAGAACTTATCGCTCACGTCCAGCGAGCGCTGCAGCTTGATGTGAAACTCGCGCAGGCCGCTGGTGGTCTCCAGCTTGCGTTCGAAACTGCCCTCGGCACCCCCGCCAAGCAGCACATCGATCTGACTCTCAAGCAAGGGGTAGCCGCGGTTGGCGTAGTAGCCCTTTCCCGGTACTGCCGCTTCGTCGAACAGCGCGGCCGCGGCATAGTTCAGATTCTCGACCCTGTTCCGGTCATCGAGCAGGATCACCGGCTCCGTCAGGCTCTCGAAGATGGTGAGGTACTTGTTCTTTTCATTGGTAAGCTGCCGGTTCTTGGCATGCGCCTCGGCGATCTGCTCGGCCCCGTCAACTGCGAGCCACTCGGAGCAGAAGGCGATTTCCACGTGGTCGAAAAAGCGCTCGATGAACCGCCGTTGGCGTTCGATCACCTCGCCGTTGCCGTCCTGGTGCGCAATCAGGTCGAAGTAGGCCTGACGGTAGTATTTGGTCAGGCCGAGGAACATGCCAACCGGAATGCCGCGCTCGCGATGCAACCGCGCCTCCGTCACGGCAAAGTTGACGATCGGCTCGCGCACGTAGTCGATATCCGCAGCGAGCTCCAGGGGCTCCTCGTTTGTTTCAAGCACCTTCAGCAGCGGCACGGAAAAGCCGCAGATCGACTCCCGCCATGGCTGCTCCAAGGTCGAGCTGAAGGATGTGTAACCGTGCCGTTTGGCATAGGACAGGACCCGACGAACGAGCCAGTCCTCGTTGTCGGCGATCAGTTGCTTGAGCGAAGCCATTGCTGCTTTTCACGTTATGCGACCGTAGAGTCTTAGCAAGACCGTCCTCAGCCGAAAAGACTGGGGAAATGGCGCGCGGCATTGAACGGGGTTCGAAGCCGATGAACTGGGCCGCCAGTTCGATAATTAGGAGAAATGGCGCGCCCGGCAGGATTCGAACCTGCGACCCCATGCTTAGAAGGCACGTGCTCTATCCAGCTGAGCTACGGGCGCTGGCGCGGCTATGCCGGCTTTCTGCCTGCCAAACGCACCCGGCACAAGAGCCGCCGCAATGACAGGGGGCGTTTGGAGGCTATTAGTGCGTCCAGCGCGCCAGGCGGCGATTGCTGAAGTTGTCGGCGTAGGACTTTGGCCGAACCACGCGCTCCTGGGGCTCGTCGACGCTGTACATGTAGCCCCGCTTCTTGGCGAGCGCGACAGCCTCCTCCTTGCTCTCGAAGGTTAGCCGCACCTGTTGGTTGGTGTCCGGAGACGCGACCCATCCCATCAAGGGCTCGACCGAACGGGCGGCCGTCGGCTCGAACTCCATGACCCAATGCTTGGTATTGCTGCGGCCAGACTGCATGGCCGTCTTGGGAAGCTTGAAGATACGCACCTGCATCAGCCCAACCTCTACCGTCGACAAGCGAGCGAGGCCGGACCTGGCCCGCCTCGCAACACGGATTTAGTTGGTGCTGCTCAGATTGTCGAGCAGCACCTGGGCCTGGGCGCGTTCGGGGAAAGGCCGCTCATCGTCCAGCACCTGCCTCAGAAGGTCTCTGGCAGCCTCGGGTTGACCCTGCGCCATGCGCACGTGGGCCAAGTGATAGAGGAAGGTCGGCACGCCCGCCGCAAGCTGATCGGCGCGCTCCAGGAAGATGGCTGCCTGATTGAGGTCGCCGGTGCGATAAAGCACCCAGCCGAGGGTATCCAGGTAATAGGGATTGTTCGATGCCTGGAAGCGTTCGGCCAGGGCCAGGGCCTCGGCCAGTTGCTCCTGGTCTTCGGGATAGGCATCGGCAATCAGGGCCGCCAGATTGTTTGCCGCGATATCCTGGCCGGGGTCCTGGGCCAGCATTTCCCGGTAGACCGCGGCCGCCTCGTCGTAGCGGCGCTGGGTATGGAGAAGACTGGCCTTCATGAAATGAAGGCGCCCGTCACCCGGCATCACCGCCAAGCCGTCGTCCAGAGTGGTGAGCGCCTGGTCAATCGCCTCCTGGCTCAACTGCAAACGAGCCAGGGCGGCATAGGTTCGGGTATCTCCCGGTTCGCGCACAATGGCTTCGCGGAGCGCCACTTGTGCCGCGTCGATCTGGCCGGTGCTGGCCAGCACCTGACCTTGGCGGAAAGGACCGATCGCCAGATTGGGCGTGCGGGCCGAGTAGTCCTCCAGGTACGCCAGAAGCGGTTCCGTCTCACCGAGGGCAAACCAAGCCTCTACCAAGCCTTCGAGCGCAGCGGTCCGGCTCGGGGTCTCGGCGAGGGTCTTCTTGAACGAGTCAACAGACTCGGCATAGCGGTTCTGCCCGAGAAAGACGCGCCCAAGAAGCTGCCAGCCAACCACCTGACGCGCCTTGTTTTCCGACTGTGCCAAGCTGTTCGCCAGGCCCTCGGCCTCCGCGAAGTCGCCATCGGCAATCAGGATATCGGCCCTGGTTGCCAGCGCGATCAGGTTGTCGGGCTGGCGTTGCAGAAGGCCGTCAAGAGCGCTCATCGCCCCCTGACGCTCGCCCGTCCGGGCCAGCAGCTGGATGAGGCGGAGCTGCACCGTCGCATTGTCCGGCTCGAGCGTGGCGAGGTGACGCAATGCCTCGACGGCCAGGCCCTGCTGACCGCCGGCAATGAGCCCGGTGGCCAAAAGATCGAGCGCTTCGCGCTGGTTTGGCTCACCGCGCAGGATAGCCCGCAAGTCGGCAACCGCCTCGTTATGTCGGCCGTCGTTGAGCAGAGCCCGAGCACGCAGCAGCAGCGCCCCCTCGTTGGCGGGTTCGGCTTCGATAACCCTCTCCGCCAGGTCCTGTGCCCTTTCGACGTCGCCCGCAGCAAAAGCCATGCGGGCCAGTGCAAGCTGCGCCGCCAGGCCTTGCGGGCCTTCGGGATTGCGCTCGGCAATCTCTTCGAAGACCGTCTGAGCGTCCGCCGACCTGGCGTGACGGGAGTAGAGCTCCGCCAGCCCGAAACGCAGGCCATCGCTTTCGGGCGAGCCCGAGATGAAGGTCTGCAGGGCTTCCTCGGCCGCATCGAAGGAGCGTTGGTTGGCCAAAAAGTCGACCAACAGCAGCTTGAAGGTCTCGTCGTCGGGGCGCTCGTCGATGGCGCTGCGCAGTAGGGTCTCGGCGTCGTCGGCCCGCCCCCAGGCGATCAGCAAGCGCGCCAGATTGATGCGATACAGAGCCTTGTCAGGCTCGAGCTGGAAGAGCTGGTAAAACAGCTGCTGGATCTCGTTGCGCTCGTCATGCTGCAGATGCAGCGCAATCTTGAGAAGCCGTAAGGCCGCATTCTCCGGCAGGCGGTCAAGTGCGGAGCCAAGCACGGCGACCGCCTCGTCATGGGCGCCTTCGCGCTCCAGGATACCCGACATCAGCGACAACGACGGTACCGAGTTCTGGTCGATGTCCAGCGCTGTCTCCGCGGCGGCACGCGCATCTCCCAAGCGGTTCTCGCGCAGGGCGACGGCGCCGGCGAGCGCATGGGCGTCGGCGGCGTCAGGCGCAAGAGTCAGCGCCGTTTCTGCTTGCGTGGCAGCAGAGGCAAGGTCGCCACCGTAGAGGTAGATGGTGCCGAGCCGGATCGTGGCACCGACATGCTGCGGATCCTGGGCCAGCACGGCGGAGTAAGCGGCGAAAGCGCCTCGCCAGTTGGCTTCCCGCTCTTGGATCTGCGCGAGGTAATAGAGCGCCTCGACGCCCTTCGGGTTGATTTGGCGGGCGTTCTTGAACTCCAGGCGAGCCTTCTGATACTCGCCGGCTGCGAACAGCTCGCGGCCCTTCTCGAGATAGGCCTGCTCGCGCTCTTCCGGCCCGTCGCACGCAGCCAGCAACAGAGCTGCGGCAAAAAAAGCCAAGATGCCGCGCCATGCGAGCCTTCGCCCGGGACCGTTACGCCTTGGGAAACGCTGTCCTGCCACCGCCTCGATCACCGGCCACCCTCCGCGAATTGCTCCATCGTTCGCGCCACGGTCAAAAAGCCGGCTCGCACGACGCCACCTTGCTCCCGACATGCTGCGCTTTTTCCTGGCGAGCTCTATTACAACACTTGGTATATTATTGTGATATTTCTCTCTCAATAATGGTAGACTTAGACATAGATCGGACGCCACGCCCGGAAAAGGCCGATCCTGAAAAATCCTTCAGACAAAGTGCCTTGGCGACGTCCTCGCGAGCAATCCTTGGGACTCGCTCGGCATGTCGGCCATCGTAGAGGCTGTCCGCCCGCAGCTACGCGCGGACGCACTTCCTTAGGTCCGTCAGATGTCGTGGAAAGATGGCATCGCGATGGCAAGGCCTCGCGCCGGGTCTCCTGATTGGCTGGCGGAACGCTCTGAGGGCAGGCCAAGCCACTCGTCCGGATGGCAGGGTGCAGACAAAGAAACGGCCCGGTGCCGTCCGCGGCCCGGGCCTGAAGTCTGAAGGGAGATTTCCATGCCTGACGAAGATTAGTCGGTCGGGCCGCTGCGGTGCATGATCCAGGTCAATTTCTCCGCGGAGACGCGCCCCCGGTTCCAGCCCTACCCGATCGCGATGGTCTTGATGCTCGGCTTGGCCCTGCCTATGCAGGCGCCGGCGACCGCGGCCGCAAGCGGTTCAACAGGCGCTCGAGCAGAAGCGCGCAGAAGATGCCAAGCAGCATGCCGACTATATTGGCACCGACGTCCGCCAGCTCCTGCGTGCGGCCGGGCACGGCGCCCTGAGCAAGCTCCATGGCAATACCGAACGCCAGCACGGCTGTTCCCAGAGCCAGCTTTGTCCTTGGTGTCATCAGCGCCGTGGCTGTGAAAGCCAGGGCCGCATAGGCCAGGCCGTGGCCGATCTTGTCACCGACGTGAAGACCCTGAGGAATTGGCATTTGCGGTACGAGCGACAGCCAAGCGACCGACAACACACCCAAACAAAAGGCTGCACGCAGCAGCCACCAGAGATACATCCTGCCCTTCACAGCGTCGTCCTCTTGAGCGCCTTGCAACGGGTTACTCCGCCGTCCTGGCGGCGGTGGAAGCCCTAGCGGCAAAGTAAGGCAAAAGCGTGTAGGCTCGCCTAACGACGCGAGTTTCGATAAGAATTTGAAAAATATAACAAAGTTGTGACTAAAGGCCCTTGCTGCCCCGTGCGATGGCAACGACGCCGGTTCGCGAGACATCGACCATGCCGAGCGGCTTCATGAGGTCGATGAAGGCATCCACCTTCTCGGAGCGGTGGTGCATCTCGAACACGAAGTGATCGAGCCCCGCATCCACGACCTCAGCCTTGAAAATGTCGGCGATGCGCAGGGCCTCGACGCGCTTTTCGCCGGTGCCCACCACCTTCACCAAGGCGAGCTCGCGTTCGACGTAAGGACCGAGCCGGGTAAGGTCGCTGACCTGATGCACCGGCACCAAACGGCCAAGCTGGGCCTTGATCTGTTCCAAGATCATCGGCGTGCCGCTGGTGATGATGGTGATACGCGAGAGATTTTGGTCCGGGTCGACCTCGGTGACCGTCAGGCTTTCGATGTTGTAGCCGCGGCCTGAAAACAAACCGATCACGCGGGCCAAGACGCCGGGCTCGTTGTCCACGAGCACGGCCATGACGCAGGACTCTTCTTGGGTTTCTATCGGCGACATGTGTCTTGCTTTTTCATTTTGGAAACGGGCGCGCACTGTCCGGCCGCCGCCCCGGCGCTCGGGCAGGGCAGGGCCGGCAGCTCAGCAGGCAGGCGAAGTCCCTAGACCAGGACCATACCTTCTTCGGAAATCGGCTTCTCGACCTTGTCGTTCGGCCCAAGCAGCATCTCGTAATGCGCCGCGCCGGACGGGATCATGGGGAAGCAATTCTCCTCCTGCGCCACGCAGCAGTCGAAAATGACCGGCGCCGGCGTTTCGATCATCTGCACGATCTTCTCGTCCAGCTCGTCGGGATGCTCAGCCCGCAAGCCGACGGCCCCGAAGGACTCGGCGAGCTTGACGAAATCGGGCAGCGAGGCCGTGTAGCTCTCGGCGTACCGCCCGCCATGCAGCAGCTCCTGCCACTGGCGGACCATGCCCATCCACTGGTTGTTGACGATGAAGACCTTCACCGGCAGGCGATACTGGGCAAGGGTCGACATCTCCTGAATGTTCATCAGGATCGACGCTTCACCCGCCACATCGATCACCAAGGCATCGGGATAGGCGACCTGCACGCCGAGGGCCGCCGGAAGGCCGTAGCCCATGGTCCCGAGCCCCCCTGACGTCATCCAGCGGTTGGGCTCCTCGAAGCCGATGTATTGCGCCGCCCACATCTGATGCTGGCCGACTTCCGTCGTGAAGTAGACGTCGCGGTCCCGCGTCAGCTCGTACAGCCGTTTGATCGCGTGCTGCGGCTTGATCTCGGAGCCGGTCTGCTCGAAGCGCAGGCAGTCGCGCCCGCGCCAGTCTTCGATCTGCGCCCACCAAGCCGCCATGGCCTTTTGCTCCGGGGCGTAGGACTTCGCCCGCCAGATATCCAGCAAGTCGCCGAGCACCTCGCCAGCGTCGCCGACGATCGGGACATCCACCAGGACGTTCTTGTTGATCGAGCTCGGGTCGATATCGATGTGGATCTTCTTGGAATTGGGCGAGAACTCGTCGAGCCGGCCGGTCACGCGATCATCGAAGCGAGCCCCGACGTTCAGCATGACATCGCAGTTGTACATGGCGAGGTTTGCTTCGTAGGTCCCGTGCATCCCCAGCATCCCGAGAAACTGCGGGTCGGAAGCCGGATAGGCGCCCAAGCCCATCAACGTGTTGGTGCAGGGCATGCCGGTCATGCGCACGAACTCGCGCAAGCGACGGCTGGCCTCGGGGCCTGCATTGATCACGCCGCCGCCGGCATAGACCACGGGACGCTTGGCGCCCGCCAACAAGGCCGCCGCCTCTTCGATGCGGCCGCGGTCACCACGCGTCTGCGGCCGATAGCTCAAACGCTGCGTCTGCTCCTTGGCGAGATAGCTGCCCTTGCCTTGCAGAATGTCCTTCGGCAAGTCGACCACGACAGGGCCCGGGCGGCCGCTTTGGGCGACGTAGAAGGCCTCGTGCATGATGCGCGGCAGGTCTTCCATCCGCTTGACCAGATAATTGTGCTTGGTGCAGGGGCGCGTGATGCCGGTCGTGTCGGCCTCCTGAAAGGCATCGTTGCCGATCAAATGCGTGGGCACCTGGCCGGTCAGGCAGACGACGGGAATGGAATCCATCAGCGCGTCGGTCAGGCCGGTCACGGCGTTGGTCGCGCCTGGCCCCGAGGTCACGAGCACGACGCCGACCTTTCCAGTCGAACGCGCATAGCCCTCGGCTGCATGGACAGCGGCCTGCTCATGGCGGACGAGAATGTGGCGCAGTGCGTTCTGCCTGAACAGCGCGTCATAGATGGGCAGAACCGCTCCGCCGGGATAGCCGAAAACGACGTCGACGCCTTGCTCGATAAGGGCCCGGATAACGATCTCCGCGCCCATCATCTGCTCTTCGGCGTCACGTTCCTCGGCCGTCTCGGCTGTCTTCTTCAACATACGCGTCGTCCTCATATCGCCGGCCAGCTTGCACCTGCCCTAGACCGGCTCGTTGCTATTGCGACGCAGCATAACCCATTCCGGGCCGTCAGGAAACGAGCCAAGAGCTAGGAAGTTGCTGTACCACCCCGCAAAATGGCCGCCACGTTATCCCCGACTGGCACCTGAGGTCAACAGAAACTGGCGAATTTTCGGAAAGATTTCGTCGCATCTGATTTGCAAATCTTCCACTTGAAGCTCGACAAAAGATGCTTTCTGTCTCTGAAGCTGTGTGCGCTGCCACGTCATTTGGCGCTTTGCATAGCGGCGCGATATCTTCTGCGCCGCAGAGATTGCCGCATCTAGCGACAGTGAGCCCTCGAGGTGGGCTGCCAGTTCGGGAACACCGAGCGCCTTCATGATCGGGCGATCGCCCGGATAGCCTTGTCGCAACAGCGCTGCGACCTCGTCCAGCGCACCTTGTTCCAGCATCGAGAGGAAGCGGCGATCGATCGCCGTATAGAGCCGCTCTCGGTCGGGCATCAGAGAAACCGTCAGGAAACGATAGGGCGCGGGCTCCGCAGGGCTGTCCTGCTGCCACGCGCTCAGCGGCCGACCGCTGCTTTCCAAGACCTCCAAGGCGCGGAGCAAGCGCTGGCTGTCGCCAGGCTGGAGACGCGCATAGCTAACCGGATCGCCGACGGCCAGGCGTTGCCTTAGGGCCTCATTGCCGAAGCGCCGATGGAAACGCCGGACGCGGTCGCGCACCGCCGGCGATACCGTTGGCATTGGGCTGAGCCCGGACTCAAGCGCCTTGAGATAGAGCCCGGTCCCACCGACCACGACAGGGACGCGGCCGGCTTGTCGCGCCGCGACCATCTCGTCCAGCGCCATGCCCCGCCAGCGCCCTACGGAGCACAGCTCCGCGCCGGAGAGGGTTCCGTAGAGCCGATGGGGTGCAGCGGCCAAGGCTTCGTCATCCGGGCGCGCGGTCAAAATGCGCAGGTCGCTGTAGACCTGCATGGAGTCGGCATTGATAACCACGCCGTCAAAGGCCCGGGCGATCGCGAGCGCCAGACCGGACTTGCCGCTGGCTGTCGGCCCCGCGATCAGAATGGCCGGCTCGGCGCTCACCCCGAAAGTGCCTCCAATGCCATGCGCCCGCTCCCCTTGATTTCTGGTCGCGCTTCTTCCAACACCTGAGTGACGGGCAGGCAAGCCCGCAATAGCGTGACTGCGTCCTCCTTCCCCTGCCCACCAAACGCCATGACATTCGTTGCCACACTGCTGGTTCCTTTAGACGGCCCGCCGCTGACCGGCGGTACGCTCGATCAAACGTCACGCGCCCTTGAAGCGTCAGGCGCAGAGGTCGGGGAGCGGGATTGGCTTTGCCGCGAGCGTGCCTGCGATTTTCATTTCGACTCACCCGCAATCGCGTCAGCCCGCGCCGCTCTGGCCGAAGCTTTGGCGTCCCAGCCCGTCGATCTCTGCGTGCAGCCCATGGCGAAGCGGCGCAAGCGTCTGCTGGTCGCCGACATGGAGTCCACCATCATCGGCCAGGAGATGCTGGAAGAGATGGCCGAAGCCTTTGAGCTGCGCGAACGCATGGCCGAGATCACGGCCCAATCCATGCGCGGGGAGATCGACTTCGCCGGATCGCTACGCGAGAGAGCCGCCATGCTGAAAGACTTGCCGACGGCGGTCATGGAGCAGGTTGCCCAGCGGATGACCTTCAACCCCGGCGCTCGTACGCTGGTTGCCACCATGCGGGATGCCGGTGCAGTGACCGCCCTGGTGACTGGCGGCTTCACGCTTTTTGCCGACATGGTGGCGGCGGCCGCAGGCTTTCATCTGCAGCGCGCCAACCATCTCACCGAGCATGACGGCCGGCTGATCGGCGAGGTCGCCGAACCGATCTTGGGCCCCCAGGCCAAACAGGAAGCCTTGCTGGAGATCGCCGCCGCAGAGCAGATCGACCTAGGCGAAACCTGTGCGGTGGGCGACGGTGCGAACGACGTGCCTATGCTGCGCACCGCGGGGCTCGGCGTCGCCTACCGCGGCAAGCCGGTGCTGCGGGAAACCGCCGATGCCTCCATCGACCACAGCGACCTGACCGCCCTGCTCTACTTCCAGGGCTATCGCTCCGAGGAGTTCGTCACGCCGACGGCGGACGTCGAACGTTAGGGTTGGACTCCAGCGCCAAAGCAAAGAGGGGCGGAAATCTCCGCCCCCCAGACTGCTGACAAAGGCCTGGCGAGAGCCGGGCCTTTGTGATTCAAGGGTTCATGCTGAGAAAGCCTGCACCGGAACAGACGGTCCTCGAGATGGTGA
>JANQMX010000062.1 GCA_028279885.1 Rhodovibrionaceae bacterium
CCACGGCCTATCCACTGCCTGGCACCTGGCGGCCGAGCTCGAGGCCAAGGGCCTCGGGGGCGGCAAGGACGTGCTGGTGCTCGACAAGACGGCCATCGCCGCCGGTGCCTCGGGCATCGCCTGTGGCGTGGTGCGCAACAACTACTACCAGCCGGCCATGCGGGAGCTGATGGCGCATTCGGTCGCCGTCTGGGAGAGCGACCCCAAGTCCTTCTCCTACCACCCGGTCGGCTACATGCAGATCAGCCCGGAGGCCATGCACGCCGACGTCGCCTCGATCTATGAGCAGCAGAAGGCGATCGGCTATGAGTCGGTCTTCATCGAGGGCGAGCAGGACTCCATGGACTACATGAAGGGCCTGTTCAGCGACTGGCAGGCCAAGGGCATCACCTCGGTCCTGCATGAGAAGAAGGGCGGCTACGCCAACAACACCGCCGCCATCTACGGCCTGGCCAAGAAGGCCGAGGACCTGGGCGTGCGCATCATGACCGGGGTCGAGGTCACCGGCTTCGAATACGGCCACAACTCGGATGCCGTCACCGCCGTGGTGACCGACAAGGGCAAGGTCGAGTGCGAGCAGGTGGTGGTCGGCGTCGGCCCCTGGGCACGGCAGCTCTGGGACATGCTGGAACTGCCCAAGACCGTCGACATCAAGGGCAAGGACGGCACGGTCCATAAAGACATCCCCATGTGGCGCTACTGGTGCCTGGAGGAGGGCGTGCTGGGCGTCGACCCGGACTTCCAGAAGACCAACGACGGGAAGATGCCGCCGGTCATCCACGTGGACACCGACGTGCCCTTGCACTCCGACGTGGACGGCTCGCTGATCACCGAGGAGATGTGGGGCATCTATTACAAGCCCGACTTCCACTTCAACGGCGTCCAGGGCGGGGCCATGCCCTACAAGGTCGAGACCCCGACCGATAAGGTCGCCGTCGACCCCTACGGCGTCGACAGCCCGGACTTCATCGTGGGCGACGACTTCGCCCACATGTGGTGCTCGGCCCTGGCCTTCTGCCAGAAGCGCTTCGAGGGGCAGATCGGCAAGTTCAAGAAGGAGCCTTCGGGCGGCCTCGGCTGCTTCACGCCGGACTCCTTCCCGGTCTTCGACACCTTCCGGCAGAACGTGCGCTTCATCGCGGACTCCAACCACGGCTACAAGATGATCGGCGTCGGCCAGCTGGTCGCCGGCGAGGTGCTGAACGGCGAGAGCGAGCTGCTGAAGCCCTTCCGCCTCTCCCGCTACGCCGAGGGCAAGCTGCACCCCACCAGCAACTCCCCGTTCCCTTGGAGCTAAACAACCACTCCCGTCACCCTCGGGCTTGACCCGAGGGCTCGCAGCGCGAGTTGCCGAAGGCATGGAGAGGCCTGGCGCAGGCTTAAGAATGGATGCTCGGGTCAAGCCCGAGCATGACAGTGTGTGGGGCCGCATGTGAGTCTTTGTAGGGCGCCTTCGGCGCTGTGCGGCACCGGCCCTCGCTCAAGCATCAGAGCCTGAGAGAGGCTTCCAGCCGCGCAGCCCCTCCTCTCGTCACCCCGGCCCTTAGGCGAGCCCGGGACCGCCTCGCGGTCCCGGCGCGCGAGCCTTGGCAGCCGGGGTCCAGCCACAAGCTCGGACCGTGCTAACCGCTGGACCCTCAGGTCGCCCCGCTGCGCGGCGCGCCCAAGGGTGACATTCTGAAAGGGTCGGCGGACTTTACGCTTGGCCGGGATGACAGTCTGCGGTGGCGGAACGATTCGAGCCGGTTCAGCTGGCTTCCACAGCTTCCGCGAAGAGAAAATCCCGGAAGGCCGCCACCCTGGGGTCCTTCTCCATGCCCGGCAGATAGACCAGATGGTAGCCGGCCTCCTGCGGCAGGCTGACGTCGAAGGGCTGGACCAGGCGGCCGGACTTCAATTCCTCTTCCATCATGTTGAGCGGCGCGATGGCAACCCCTGCCCCGTCCATGGCGAGGCGCGCCAGGGTCGAGAGGTCGTCGACCACCGGGCCGCGACGCGGGTCGATGTCGGTGACCCCGGCGATGCGCAGCCACTCGACCCAGTCCTCCTGATCGTCCTCGTGCAATAGGGTGTGGTGCTTGAGGTCGGCGGGCTCGCGCAGCGGGTGCGCGCCCTCCAGCAAGGCGGGGCTGCAGATCGGCACCATGTCCTTCGCCACCAGCTTCTCCGAGACCAGCCCAGGCCAGTCGCCGTCGCCGAAGCGCACGGCCACGTCCACCTCGTCACGGGTCAGGTCGACCAGGTTCATGGTGTGCTGGATGATCAGCTCGACCTCCGGGTGCTGGCACCAGAAGCGGCCGAGGCGGCCGGCCAGCCACTTGGAGCCGAAGGCCGGCGTCACTGAGACGATCAGGGGGCGGTTGCCCGAGGCCGGCCGCACGTCCTCCACGGCCTGGGTCATGCGATCGAAGGCCTCGGTCAGGCCGGGCAGCAGCAGGCGCCCCTCCCGGGTCAGCTCGACGCGGCCGGGGCTGCGGTGGAAGAGCTTGAGGCCGAGCTGCTCTTCCAGGCCCTTGATCTGGTGGCTGACCGCCGTCTGGGTGACGTTCAGCTCCTCCGCTGCCTTGGTGAAGCTGAGATGCCGCCCGGTCGCCTCGAAAGCCCGGAGCCCGTTCAGGGGCGGCAGTCTACGGGCGCGTGCCATAATGAGATTTCTTCATCTTCGGCCTGAAAAAGCCTCGTTTGCCGCCGGAAGTACCAAGGCTTAGCTATCTGTCATAGATGAGTTTTTCAAGTGCGCGCCGGTCAGGCGGCACGGCAGGACGATGAGGAAAGCCATGGACTTCGTACAGCTCTCCATCTTGCGCGCGGGCGGCGTCTACATGGACGACAAGATCGCGCAGGACGCGCGCTATTGGCATGAAGACCGGCGGCCGGAGGCGGATAGCGCCTTGCAACAGTCGGTCGCGCGCAAGGCTGCGCGCCCGGCGTTGCTGCGAGATGCGCTCGGCAGGCTGTTCCTGGCCTTTGGCGAGGGGCTTTCTTGGCTCGGTCGACGGCTCCAGGACCGGGCCGAACGGAGTGCCGAAAATGCGGCAATAAATGGCTACAAAGCGACCTAAGCATGGCGCATTAAGGCTATGATAAACATGCGCTTTCACCCTTTTTCAACCTATGCGTAAAGCGCATGTCTCAAGCGTGTTTCCGACAATTGTCCGCGGCCTCGAATTAGGCCAAATGCGGATCACACGCAACGCCGGATCGGTCCCGGTAACGACCGAAGGAAGGAGTACTGCCATGAACAACATTTTGACGCTTCTGTCGGCACCGCATGGCGGTCCGGCATGCCCGATGACGGTTTGGCCCTACGACGCCAGCGCCTACCAGGCCCGCGTCCGCAAGGACGGCCCTAGCCTCGGCCTCAAGCAGCTGGCCCGCCGCATCTTCGGCTAAAGCCCAGCACTTTCCAGACGTAGCAGCGCGCGGCTCCGGTCGCGCGCTTTGTTTTTTGGGCCGAGCTAGTCGTCCAGCCAATCGTCGAGAAAGCGCCCGAACCAGTCGCCGAGCGGCACATGATGGCGTTCGGCATCGCGCCGCTGGCGATCAGGGTGATGGGCGCCCGGGCGGTCGCTGATGTCGCCCACCTCCTCGAACCAGCTCTCGAAGATCTCCGGCGTGACCTCGGGGTGGAACTGCAGGCCATAGGCCCGGCGGCTCAAGCGGAAGGCCTGGTTGGGAAAGACCGGGCCGGCGGCCAGGCGCTCGCCGCCCGGCGGGACGTCGAAGCCCTCGTTGTGCCAGTGATAGACGTGCATCGGCGTCGGCAGGAAACTGCAGGCTTCGTTGAGCGGCATGACCTCCACATAGCCGATCTCGTGCAGGCCCTCGGGATGGCGGCTGATCTCCGCCCCGAAGGCCTTGGCCAGCATCTGCCCGCCGAGGCAGAGGCCGAGAAAGCGCCCGCCGGCCTCGACCCAGTCGCGCGTCCAGGCGATCTCCTCGGCGATGTACTCCAGCTCATCCGCGTCGTTGATGCTCTGCGGCCCGCCATAGACCAACACGGCCGCATAGCCGGCGGTCCTGGCCTCGGGCAGACGTTCGCCGTCGATCGGCCGTATCGTCTCCAGCTCGTAGCCGCGCTCGCGCAGCAGCGCCGAGGCCCGATCCTTGCGGTCGCTCTTGGTGTGCGTGATGCGCAGAATCCGCTTGCTCATGACGACACGTCGCTCCCCATGGCCTCGCTCCTGGCTCTGAAGAAGGCGCCCATGTGAAAGCGCGCCTGCTCGGGCCCATATCGGTGCTCGGCCCCGACAGGGCAAGCGCGGCGGGCCTGGCAGGATACCGCAAAGCAGGTATCACCGGCTGACGTTGCGAGATGGGACACGCAGCCGGCAACGTCGTAGCTGGCGCCGTCGAAGGCGGCGACCGGACACGCGCTCAGGCAGGGCCGCTCGACACAGCTCTCGCAGGGGCTGGGCTCCAACAGCGGTTCGGGAAGATCGAGCCGCTCGGCAAAGCAAAGGGCGCCACGGTAGGAATGCCAGAGGCCGAGACGCGGATGTATCAGCAGACCGAGCGGAGACGGCGAAAGGCTCGGCTCGGCCTTTTGCGCCCAGCGCAGGAAGGGCGGCGAAGGCTGGTCGAACGGAAAGACGGCCAAGGCGTCGAGTTTTTCGGCAACGGCCGTCAGGACCCGTCTGGACCAGCGGTCCAGCGGGTGGGCCTGGCCATCCTCGGATTCGGCCGAGCGAGAGAAACGCGACCAAAAGCTGCCTCCCTCCGCACCGATCAGAGCCAAGGTTCCGGCCGTCACCCCGCCGGGAAGCGCTGGCGCCGCGTCCTCGGCATCGGGATGGAAAGCACCGCGTACGTGCAGGCCAAACCCAGAGAGCCGCTCGGCAAGCTGCGAAAGCCCGTTCCCGGTGCCAGAGGTCATTGCCTGCGGAGCCCCGTCTTGCGAAAATTGCAGAGGATTCAGCCTTGCCAGAGTGACGCTGGAGCAGCAAGAGCGTAGCGTTGCAGCCCACGCAAGCCAGGAGAGAGTTCGGCATGGCTGAAGATCGGCGCTTTCATATCGTTCCCGGCCAGCTGAGCCTTGGCATGCTCTATCGCTTCTGGCGCTGCGAACGGCCGGCGGTCACCTTGGCGGAGGATTGCTGGCCCAAGGTCGATGCCGCCGCCGACTGCATCGCCCGCATCGTCGCCGAGGAAACGCGCACCTACGGCGTCAACACCGGCTTCGGCATTCTGGCGCGGCAAACCATCGCCCGCGAGGACGTGCACGAGCTGCAGCGACGCCTCGTCTGCTCCCACATGGCCGGCGTCGGCGACCATCTCTCCAAATACAGTGTGCGCCTTTGCCTGCTGCTCAAGATCGGGTCCCTGGCGCTGGGCCATTCCGGCGTGCGGCGCGCGGTGATCGAGCGGCTCTTGGCCTTACTCAACGCCGATGCCTTGCCTGTCATTCCAGCGCAGGGTTCGGTCGGCGCCTCCGGCGACCTGGCCCCGCTGGCCGCCCTCTCCGGCGCCCTGATCGGCGAAGGCGAAATCGATCTCGAAGGACAACGGCTGCCCGCCGGTGAAGCCCTGCAGCGCCTCGGCCTCGTTCCGCTGGAGCTGGAGGCCAAGGAAGGCCTGGCACTGCTGAACGGCACCCAGGTCTCCACCGCACTGGCGCTGGAAGGCTACTTTCGCGCCACTGAGCTTTTCACCACGGCATTGGCCAGCGGCGCCATGAGCGTCGATGCGACACTCGGCAGCGATACCCCCTTCGACCCGCGCATTCAGGAGCTGCGCGGCCAGCCCGGGCAGAGCGAGACCGCGGCGGTTCTGCGCGCCTTGCTGGCCGGTAGCGAAATCCGCGCCTCCCACGCCGACTGCGACCGGGTCCAGGACCCCTACTCCCTGCGCTGCCAGCCTCAGGTCATGGGGGCGGCGCTCGACCTCATCCGCGCCGCCGGCCAAACCCTGCTCCGTGAAGCCAACGCGGTCTCCGACAACCCGCTGGTCTTTCCCGACACAGGCGAGGTGCTCTCCGGCGGCAACTTCCATGCGGAGCCCGTCGCCCTGGCGGCCGACCAGATCGCCGTCGCACTGTCCGAGGTCGCGGCCCTCAGCGAACGGCGCATCGCCTTGCTGACCGATGCGCACCACAGCCAACTCCCCGCCTTCCTGATCGAGGAGCCGGGGCTCAACTCCGGCTTCATGATCGTCCACGTGACGGCGGCGGCTTTGGCCAGCGAGATGAAATGGCTGGCCCATCCGGTGGGCACCGACAGCCTGCCGACCTCGGCCAACCAGGAAGACCATGTCTCGATGGCCACCCATGCGGCGCGGCGGCTCGGTCCGGTCACCGACTGCCTGCGCCGGATTCTGGCGATCGAGCTTCTCGCGGCGGCGCAAGGCATCGACCACCGCGCGCCGCTCACGACCAGCGAACCGCTCGACCGCCTGCTCCAGGACATTCGGGCCCAGGTGCCGCCGGTCGAGGAGGATCGCCCTTTCACGCCGGATATTGAGGCCGTTGCGCAGCTCGTGGCCGCGGGTTGGCCCGCCGGCGAGCTCTTCGAAGGCGTTGCCGGTGCGCTCCGCCCCATCTGACCCCGGCTGCTTGCGCATGGCTGGCTGGCGCGGCAAAGTGCAGTCTTTACCTTGCTAGGCGCCTGCGCTAGCCCCAATCCTCTAAAGAGCTATGTCGCAGGCTTGCGGCGTTTACGCGCTTAGCGACTCCAAATCGACCTCGAAGGATTTCCAAGGCTTTCTGCCATGAGCGACCACGTGATTTCGACCGACGTGATCATCGTCGGTGCCGGCCCCGTCGGCCTCTTTGCTGTGTTCGAGCTCGGCTTGCTCGACATGAAGTGCCACCTGGTGGACATCCTGGACAAGCCAGGTGGCCAATGCGCCGAGCTTTATCCGGAAAAGCCGATCTACGACATTCCCGCCATCCCGGCTTGCACAGGGCAGGAGCTGACCGATCGCCTGATGGATCAGATCAAGCCCTTCGATCCGACCTTCCATCTCCATCAGATGGCCGAGAAGCTGGAGAATGTCGGCAGCGAGGAAGCACCGCGCTGGCGCCTGACCACCAGCACCGGCACCGTGCTGGAAGCCCCCGTCCTGGTCATTGCCGCCGGCGGCGGCAGCTTCGTGCCCAAGAAGCCGCCGATCAAGGACATCGAGCCCTTCGAGGGCAAGTCGGTCTTCTACGCCGTCCGGCGCATGGAAGACTTCCGGCGCAAGCGCATCCTGATTGCCGGTGGCGGCGATTCGGCGCTCGACTGGACCATCAACCTCCAGCCCCTGGCGAGCAGCCTGGCGCTGGTGCACCGGCGCGACGACTTCCGCGCGGCCCCCGCCAGCGTCAACGATATGCGCAGGCTCGTCGCCGACGGGAAGATGGACTTGCACATCGCGCAGATTAAGGGCCTGAAGGGCGACAACGGCAATCTCGAGGCCGTGACCCTGCACAGCAAGGAAAAGGGCGAGCACGACATCGAATGCGACACCCTGCTTGCCTTCTACGGTCTCACCATGAAGCTGGGCCCCGTCGCCGAGTTCGGTCTGAACATCCACGAAAACCTCATCCCCGTTGATACGGAGAAGTTCGAGACCAACCAAAAGGGCATCTTCGCCATCGGCGACATCAACTACTATCCGGGCAAGCTGAAGCTCATTCTCTCGGGCTTCCACGAAGGTGCCCTCATGGCCCAGCAGGCTTTCCGCTATGTCTTCCCGGACCGCAAGCTGCGCTTCCAGTACACCACCTCCTCGACCAGCCTGCACGACAAGCTCGGGGTTGCCGGTTAATGCATTTGCTGGTGCGCGACCGGAGCGGCCAGGTTCACAAGCTGGAAGCGCCGGAAGGCTGGCGGGTGATGGAGGTCATCCGCGACTACGGCCTGCCGATCAAGGCCGAGTGCGGCGGCGCCTGCGCCTGCGCCACCTGCCACGTCTATGTGGACGAAGCCTGGCGGGAGAAGCTGGTCGCGCCCAGTGAAGAAGAGATCGAGATGCTCGACGGCGCCTTCGAGATCGATGAGCGTTCGCGCTTGAGCTGTCAGATCCTCACCCGCGAAGACCTCGACGGCCTCCTGGTCACGCTCGCCCCCGGCTCCGAGCCGGGTTAGACGTTCCGCTAAGTTGCCTTCGATGATAAGCTGCTTGCAGCTTGCCCGACCATGGGTGTGAAGAGGCAGCTAAATGAAGACGAACTACAGCAAGCCTATGACGCCGGAAGAAATCGCCGCACTCAAGGACAAGGATATCGATTTCTCCGATATCCCGCCTCTAGGCGAGGACTTCTGGAAGAGCGCCCACATCGTCTGGCCCGATCGCCCGACGAAGCAGAAGAGCAACGCCAGGGATCAGGACACCTAGCTCGCGTCGACGTCATCATGGTGCTGCTCATGTCCACCGAAATGACATCTCGAGACGTCACAGAGTTCTGCCATGCAATGCAGGAGCTGGGTATCGAGATCTGGGTAGATGGCGGTTGGGGTGTGGATGCTTTGTTGGGCGAGCAGACCCGGCCGCACGGTGACTTGGACATCGTCGTCCAAGAATACGACTGCCAAGCCGCGGTGAGCTATCTTCAGCATCAGGGCTTTCAAAAACTGGCAAGAGACGACAGCCGAGCCTGCAATTTCGTCATGGGTAACCATGAGGGAAAGGAAGTCGATTTTCACGTCGTTGTTCTCGACGAAGAGGGCAATGGTATCTACGGGCCGCTCGACGCACCCGAAGGCATGTATCCCGCCGATGCGCTGCTTGGTCGAGGTTCGATCAACGGCCTAGAGCGTTTCATAATTTGACGGAAGCGTAGCCAGCGTTTTGGAAGTAGTTGGCGCATTCCTGAGGTTGGATGGTTCCAAGGAGCTGTCCGAGATAG
>JANQMX010000065.1 GCA_028279885.1 Rhodovibrionaceae bacterium
CTATCTCGGACAGCTCCTTGGAACCATCCAACCTCAGGAATGCGCCAACTACTTCCAAAACGCTGGCTACGCTTCCGTCAAATTATGAAACGCTCTAGATATCGGGCACGGCGACGGCAGCCAGCATGTCGCCGAGCACTGTGAGACCGGGGAAATGCCGCCCGATCAAGATGCCGGAGATCTCGGCGCGGTGCTCGACCGGCGGACTGCCAGTACGCTGCACATCGTGAATGCGCGCAATCACGTCACCACTCTCGACTGCGGCGCCCAAGTCAACGCAGTACTCGACCAAGCCGGTCGCTTCGCTGGCTACGAAGCAGCGTTGATCCGGCATCTCGAGACGCAGCGAGGGTGAGACCTCAAGTTCGCCGCCCACGATTCCGGCGTGCTTCAGGACGTTCGCGACGCCGCGCTTGGCGATCTCGACCGTTGTCGCCGTCGCGCTCCCGCCGCCGCCGAGCTCGGTGGAGACAAAGACCTTTCCCAGCTCTTCAGCAGCGGTGTCGTACATGCCGACATTGTCGATCTCCAGCAGCTTGACCGAATAGGGGGCGCCAAAGGCCTCCATGGCGGCGACGCAGCGCGCCTCCTGTGCCTTGTCCGGCAGCACGTGAGCAGCGGCGAAGGGAACGAAACTCAAGGTCTTGCCGCCGGAATGGATGTCGAGCACGTAGTCCGCGAGCGGCAGCAGGCAGCGCTGGAAGTAGTCGGCGATCTTCTCCGTCACCGTGCCGTCAGGCAGGCCGGGGAAAATCCGGTTCATGTTACCGCTGTCGATCGGCGAGGTGCGCGTGCCGGCCTTGAAGGCCGGGTAGTTCATGGCCGGCACGATGATCACCCGGCCGGAGACCTGATCGACTCGCAGGTTTCGCGCCAAATCGAAGAGCGCGATCGGGCCCTCGTACTCGTCCCCGTGATTGCCGCCGGTCAGGAGCGCCGTGGGCCCGTCACCCCGCTTGATCACGGTGATTGGAATCATGATCGACCCCCACGCCGAGAGATCGTGAGAATGGGGCAGCTTTAGAAAACCGTGCTGGACGCCATCGGTCTCGAAGTCCACGGTCGCGGAGATCGGATTGTCGCGCATAACGGGCTCAGTCCTTGACGAAGAGCTTGCGTGGATAGTCCGTCAAGCAGTCCGCGCCGGCTTCGGTGATGACGATGCTCTCCGTGGTTTCGAAGCCCCAGTCATCCATCCACAAGCCGGTCATGAAATGAAACGTCATGCCCGGCTGAAGCACGGTCGTATCGCCCAGCCTGAGGCTCATGGTGCGCTCGCCCCAGTCCGGCGGGTAGCTGAGGCCGATGGGATAGCCGGTGCGATTGTCCTTTTCGATGCCGTGTTTCTTCAGGACCCCGAAGAAGGCCTTGGCGATGTCCTCGCAGGTGTTGCCTGGCCGAGCCGCCTCCAGCCCCGCCTCCATGCCTTCCAGCACCGCCGTCTCGGCGTTGAGAAAGGTCTCGGTCGGCCGGCCGAGAAAGATGGTGCGTGATAGCGGGCAGTTGTAGCGGCGGTAGCAGCCGCCGAGCTCGAAAAAGGTGCCCTCGCCCTTCTCGAAGGGGCGGTCATCCCAGGTGAGGTGCGGTGCCGCTGCATCGCTGCCCGAGGGCAGCAGCGGCACGATGGCGGGATAGTCGCCCCAATAGCCGTTCGCGCCCCGGATACCGGAGCGGTAGATCTCCCCGACCAGCTCGTTCTTCGGCAACCCGGGTTCGATCAACTCGAACACCTTCGCATGCATGACCTCGACGATGCGCGCCGCGCGCCTCAGGTAGTCGAGCTCCTGCTCGGATTTCACCGCCCTTTGCCAGTTCACCAGGCCGGTTGCGTCTTTGAAGGTCGCGTTGGGGAGCTCTCGCTGGAGGGTCTCGAGACAGGTCGCCGAGAAATAGTAGTTGTCCTTTTCCACGCCGATCGCCGCTTTCGACCAGCCCTGCTCCTCAA
The DNA here is from genome assembly GCA_028279885.1 of Rhodovibrionaceae bacterium. GTDB lineage: Bacteria > Pseudomonadota > Alphaproteobacteria > Kiloniellales > DSM-21159 > JANQMX01. The sequence continues at coordinate 1,946 of JANQMX010000065.1, forward strand.
CGAGGCGGGAGAGGTGTTCCATCGGGTGGCGCTCAGCCGACATGACATAGTGATCGGGGTAGCCGACGATCCGGTCGTGGTCCATGAAGACAGTGCGCTTTGCACCATTGGCGTCCTGGCCGCGGCCATACCAGATCGGGTCTTCGTCACCGTTCAAAAGCACGCATTGGTGAACGTAGAACGACCAGCCGTCGTAACCGGTGAGCCAAGCCATGTTTGAGGGGTCGGTCACGAGCAAGAGCTCGATGCCGGCGCGTTCCATAGCCGCCCGGGTCTTGGCGATTCGCGCCGCGTACTCCTCGCGGGTGAAGTTCGGTTGTGCTTGCGTCATGCTTCCCTCCGGCACCGATCAGGCTTGGAACTCGGTCCCGACACCGCGCGCTTGGGCCCGGCTGCGAGCCAGCGTTGCGATGGCCGTGTCCTGCACGCCGGTTCCCGTCAAATCACAGAGTGTTATCGCTTGGGGATTGGGCCGCCCTGGCGCCAGACCGGCGATGACTTGGCCCAGTTCCGGATAGCGCTGATCTAGAGCAACAACCCCCGCTGCCAAGGCATGGTGCAGCTCCCCCAAGCGCTCGCATTGGCTCTGCCGGTCGCAGACATAAGCATCCGCAGCAGCCAGCGCCGCCGGGGCGATCTCGTTCTTGTAATCGGCGTCCGAGCCCATCGCCGTGATGTGGAGGCCTGACTTGAGATGATGGGCCTCGATCAACGGCGAAGTGGCCGGCGTCGTGGTCACGACGACATCGCTCTGATCGGTGAGCTGATCGAGGTTGGCGCTCAGCGTCACTTCCATGTCCAACTCGGCCGATAGCTCAGCGGCGCAGGCCGCGGCCTTCTCGGTATCGCGCGCCCAAAGGCTCGCCGTCTCGATCGGCCGGACCAAGCTCAGGGCTTTGAGCTGGAGGCGGGCCTGCTGGCCCGAGCCGACGATACCGGCACGACGGGCATCCTCCCGCGCGAGCCATTTTGCGGCCACGGCGCCGGCCGCGGCGGTGCGTACGTCGGTCAGGTAACCGTTGTCCAGCAGAAGCGCTTCGACCAAGCCCGTCTTCGCGCTGAACACAACCATCAAACCGTTGAGGCTTGGCAGCCCCAGCTTGGGATTGTCGAAGAAACCCGGGCTGATCTTCATCGCAAACGAGTCGAGCCCGGGAACGTAAGCTGTCTTCACGTCCACTTCGCCGTTGGCATCGGCGATCTCCAAATGGAGGATCGGCGGCATGACGACAGGTTTCGTCGCTAAGGCCAGGAAGGCCTCCTCGACGCAGTCGACCGCCGCTACGTCGAGCGGCACCAGGCTTCGGAGTTCCGCTTCGGTCAGGATGCTGATCTTTGGCATAACAGTCTTCTTGTTCCTTCTGGCGCGGACGCCTCATTCTGCCGTCACGTCGACGTCTTCTCCGGAGACGATGCGGTGATGCAGGTTCGTATCGATGTTGCCGCCGCTCACGATGACAGCCGTGACACCGCTGTCTGTCACTCGGCCAGAGAGCAGCGCGGCGATGCCGACGGCGCCGGAGCCTTCGACAGTCTGTTGCTCCTTCCAGTAGGCATGGCGAATGCCCTGGGCGATCTCGGCTTCACTGACCAGAACCAGCTCATCGACCAGATCGCGCACCAAGGCGAAGGTGTAGCGATTCTCCAACCCGATACCGCCTCCCAAGGAGTCCGCGAGCGTGGGCAGCTCCGGGACGGAAATGGGCCGGCCGGCGCGCTGGCATTCGTACATCGCGGCCCCTCGCTCCATCGAAACGCCGACGATGCGAACGCTGGGCTTAAGCGCTTTTGCCGCCAAGGCGACGCCGGCGATCAAGCCACCGCCGGAAAGGGGCACCAGCAAGGCCTCGACTTCCGGCAGCGCCTCAACAACCTCCAATCCCAGCGTGCCTTGACCGGCGATGATGTCCGGATGGTCGAAGGGCGGCAGCATGGTCATGCCCTCTTCCTCGACCAGGCGATCGACTTCGACTTGGGCGTCGTCCTGCGAGTTGCCGACGATACGGACCTCGGCGCCTAAGGCTTCTATGCCTTCCACCTTGTTCTGCGGCACCAAGCGCGACATGCAGATGATGCAGCGGGTTCCGGCCTCCTTGGCCGCATGCGCCAGTCCGCGTCCATGGTTTCCGGTGGAAACGCCCACGACCCCACGATCTCGCTCGGCGCTCGTGAGGCTCAGAATGGCGTTGGTGGCACCGCGCAGCTTGAACGACCCGGTGGCTTGATGCTGTTCCAACTTCAGCCATACGGTCGCACCCGTCTCCCGACTGAGGACCGGTGACCGCACCAAGGGCGTCGCTTGGATATGGCCGGCGATTCGCTCACGCGCAGAAAGTATGTCGGCGAAGCGGGGGCAGGCGGGAAGCGGCCAGCCATTGGCAGAGAGAGGCGCCTGCGACATTCTCAATACATCTCCAAAAGCCGGCCGTAGCCGGAGATTGCGCGACCGCAACCGGCCTGCCGAAGCGTGTCCCAGAACATTGCTTGATTGCTGGTGACCACCGGGATGCCCAGGCGGTCTTCAATCGCAGCGGCAACGGATACGGCCCGCAAGGCCGTACAGGAGACGAAGAGCGCCTCGGCCTCGGGGTGACGCACATCCAGGGCCGCGTCAAGGATTGAAGCCGGACTGACGCGGGCGATCTCGCGATCGTCCGAAAGCCCGAAGCAGCTCGCGTTGAGAATCTGCAAGCCACCGCTTTCGAGATAGCCGATCAGATGGTCCGTCACGCTTTGTGTGTAGGGCGTGAGCACACTCAGCTTTGCTGCACCGAGCTTGGTCAACGCCGCGAAGGTCGCAGAGGTTGGGGTGATCACCGGGATATCGGGTTTTGCGGCCCTTATGGCCTGGCCGATCACACGATCTCCAATCAGCGCAGAGGCCGCCGTGCAAGCGTAGGCGATGGCGTCGAGAGGCTCGCCCGGCAGAATCAGTGCGGCCGCCTCGGTCAAGAGCGGCGACATGGCCAACAGATTCTCGTTGCTGGTTGGATTGGTGAAGGCAACGCGGTTGGCATAGATCGCCAGGTCCTCCCCCGGCGACATCGCAGCGAAATCGCGTTCAGTGGTGTGGTCCGTCGCCAGAGCGATCAGGCCGACGCGCCAAAGAGCGGGGCGCAGCTCAAGCCTCGCCGGCCGATCAAGCAAAGCCGTCATGCTGTCCATTGTTCACCGCTCTCTCTTCCCCTCCCCGTCGGCATGGTCATAGAATCAAACACATAAGACATACACCTCTATGCGCTCGCCTCCCCCCCTTTATTTCACAAGACGCAGGTTCTATCCGCACCCAGAAACCAATCTTAAGAGCCCAGAAAACAACATATCAACTGCAAATTTACTGAGCCGAACGAGCAGAGGTCACCAGAAGAACCGCGATGCCGGGCGTTTCGACGTTCGCAACCTTCATTCAAGCTTGGATTTAGATATATATCTCTTCTTGAGTTGAATAGCAAAGCTGTGCTACCAAGGGAAGACCGACAAGCGCGCCACGCGTGTCGGCATGCGTAGGAAACCGAATCCCCTCGGAGCGTGGCTGAAGCACAGCCAGCGCCGCGGGCTTCACGGAACAGGGAGCAAAAAATGCGCAGTTATCCTGACCACTCCCGCCGCGCGGCGCTCGGTGTCGTTGCCGCCAGCCTTCTCGCGGTGACGTCGCTCGCGGCCCCGGCCGCCATGGCCGACAGTTGGAAGTATGCCTTCGAAGAGGCCATTCACGAGGTGCAGGGCGTCTACGCGACGAAGTTCAAGGAGGCGATCGAAAAGAACTCCGATCACACGGTTCAGCTCTTTCCTTATGGCACCCTCGGCGAATCCGCCGACATCATGGAGCAAGCCCAGGCCGGCATCTTGCAGTTCGTCAATCAGTCGCCCGGATTCACCGGGGCGTTGATTCCGGAAGCCCAAGTCTTCTTCGTGCCCTACCTCCTGCCGACGGACCAGGCCCACCTGGCCCGCTTCTATAAGGAGAGCAAGGCGATCAACGAAGACTTCAAAGGACTCTATGCCGCCCAGGGGCTCGAGCTCTTGAGTATGTATCCGGAGGGCGAAGTGGCCATGACCACGAAGGAGCCGGTCACGGGCTGCGCGGACCTCGAAGAGGTCAAGTTTCGCGTCATGACCAATCCCTTGTTGGTCGAATCCTACAGGGCCTTCGGCGCGACGCCGACACCCTTGCCGTGGGGCGAGGTCTACGGCGGCCTGCAGACCAACATCATTCAAGGTCAGGAGAACCCGACCTTCTTCCTCTACTCGACCAAGATCTACGAAGTGACCGACCACATCACCTACACCGGGCACAACAACTTCACCACCGCGCTGATGGCCAACAAGGACTTCTATGACGGCCTCAGCGCCGAAGACCAGAAGCTGATCCGGGACGCGGCCACGGCAGCTTACGACTACATCGTCACGTACCAGGAAGGGCTCGCCGAGCAGGAGCTGAAGAAGATCATGGCGGCCAAGCCCGAAATGACAGTGACGGTTCTGAATGACGAACAGCGGGCCTGCTTCAAGGAGGCCGCCGAAGAGGTCGAGGCCAAGTTCATCGAAATGACGGGGGATAGCGGCAAGGCAATCCTCGAGCAGATGAAGGCTGATCTGGAAGCGACCAAGTAGCCGCTTCGCTTGCCTGTCGAGTGCACGCTTGCCGCGCCGGCGGGAGACCGATGCCTGGTCGATCGTCTCCCGCCGGCGCACCAAAATCGAGTGCAGCGAGGGCCTAGATGACGAACGACGTCAAATCGAATGAGCATGCCTCCAGCCTGCCCGGATTTCTCGGCACGATCGATTCCCTGATCAGCCGCTTCGAATCCTTCGCGCTGGCCGCGGGTGTGCTGCTGATGGCCGCAAACACGGTCGCAAATGTGGTCGGCCGCTTCGTCTTCCAGCACAGCATCTTCTTCACCGAAGAGCTGAACCGCATCATCATCGTGCTGATCACCTTCGCGGGGATCGGCTACGCAGCCCGACACGGCCGGCACATCAGAATGTCGGCCATCTTCGACTCGCTTCCCGTCAAGCCCCGCAAAGCGCTGATGATCTTCATCGCCCTGGTCACCTCTCTGGCGATGTTCGCTCTCTGCTACTTCTCGATCAGCTACATCGGCAAGGTCATGAGCAGTGGTCGCGTTCTGCCTGCCCTGCAAATCCCGGTCTGGTGGATATTCGTGTGGGTCCCGATCGGATTCTTCGTGACCGGCGCACAGTACCTGCTCACTGCGATCAAGAACATGATCGAGAAGGACATCTATCTCTCCACGACGGTCCTGGAGGGATACGAAGACACGGAAACCGAGATCTAACCAAAGGAACGCGAGGGAGCCTGCACGATGGCAGCCGGCATGATGCTGACGATGATCGTCCTCTTGCTCTTGGGCTTTCCCATGATGATTCCGCTCATCGTGGGGGCGTTCATCGGCTTCTTCGTGTCCTTCGGCGGCATCGACAAGATGGACTTTATGGTCCAGCAGTTCTTGGCCGGCATTCGCCCCGCCTCTTTGATCGCCGTGCCGATGTTCATCCTCGCTGCGGACATCATGACACGGGGCCAGTCGGCGCGCCGCTTGATCGACATGGTCATGGCCTTCATCGGCCATGTGCGCGGCGGCCTGGCCGTCAGCACGGCGACGGCTTGCACACTGTTCGGCGCGGTTTCAGGCTCGACCCAGGCCACGGTGGTTGCCGTCGGCTCTCCACTGCGTCCGCGCATGCTCAAGGCTGGCTACAAGGACTCCTTCGTCCTCGCCCTCATCATCAACGCCAGCGACATCGCCTTCCTCATCCCGCCCAGCATCGGCATGATCATCTACGGCGTAGTGTCCAACACCTCGATCGCCGAACTCTTCATTGCCGGGATCGGCCCCGGGCTGATGATCCTGCTGTTCTTCGCGACCTACAGCGTCATCTATGCGACGGTGAAGAAGGTCCCGACCGAGCCAAAGGCCAACTGGAAAGAACGCGTGGCCGCCGTGCGCCAAGCTGTCTGGCCCTTGGGATTCCCCATCATTATCGTCGGGGGAATCTACGGCGGCATCTTCAGCCCCACCGAAGCGGCGGCCGCCTGCGTGCTCTACGCCATCATCCTCGAATTCATCGTATTCCGTTCGCTCAACGCCCCGGACATCTATGCGATCGCCAAGTCCACCGGGCTGATCACCGCCGTGGTGTTCATCCTGGTCGGGGCAGGCGCGGCCTTCTCCTGGGTCATCTCCTTCGCGCAGATCCCGCAGGCCATGCTGAGCGCGGTCGGCATTACCGAGATGGGGGCCATAGGGGTCCTTGTCGTGATCTCGATCGCGTTCTTCATCGGCTGCATGTTCGTCGACCCCATCGTCGTCATCCTCGTCTTGGTCCCGATCTTTGCGCCCGTCGTGCAATCGGTGGGGCTCGACCCGGTCCTCGTCGGCATCATCATCACCCTGCAGGTGGCCATCGGCTCGGCGACACCCCCGTTCGGCTGCGACATCTTCACTGCGATTGCGATCTTCAAACGTCCCTACCTCGACGTCGTCAAAGGAACGCCCCCCTTCGTGTTCATGCTGCTGCTGTCGGCCGTCCTGCTGATCATCTTTCCGCAAATCGCATTGTTCCTGCGCGATCTCGCGTTCAGATGAGCCGCGGAGAAAAGTTCATGTTCCAACGCATTCTCATTCCCGTGGACGGATCCGACCGGGCCCTGACCGCACTCGAGTTCGCGATCGCTCTTCAGAAGAAGTTCGACTCCGAGCTGCTGATCCTGTGCGTCTATCGGCACCACAGCCTGCTCGAGGCCTCCATGTCGATGGTGCGGCCGGAAGAGCCGGAGAATCTCGACGACTCGATGCGCGCGTTCTCCAGCGATGTGGTCGAGACAGCCAAGACCTACGCGGCCGAGCATGGCGGGCAAAAGATCCGCGGTTTCATCAAGAGCGGGCAGCCGGCGCGCACGATCGTCGGTTTCGCCAAGGAGAGGGAGGTGGACCTCATCGTGCTCGGAAGCCGGGGCCTCGGCGATATCGAGGGCTTCCTGCTGGGTAGCGTCTCTCACAAGGTGACCAGCTTGGCGCGCTGTCCCGTGATGGTGATCTAGTATGGCCCCCTCGGCGCGTGCGGTCGCGCCGAGTGCGGCTTGAACGAAAGAAGCCGTCTGTTAGGTCTAATAGGTTAGAGTCCGGGTGGCCGCCGTGCCGCGCGGCGCCTAAATGGACGGTGAGGTGAAAGGGAAAGGTATCGGTAAGACAATGACCCGTGATTTGGTCGAGTCCTTCTGGCAGGACGACGTCGTCCCGCTGTCCTTGAGAGGACGGCGCTCCGAAACGCCCTCGCAGCGACGTTTCCAAGCCATCTATCACATCATTCGTGAGCGCATCACGCTGCTCAAGTATCCGCCGGGCACCATCCTGGACATCGACGCCCTGGCCCTAGAGTTCAACGTCAGCCGCACGCCCATTCGCGCCGTGCTGCAGCAGCTGGCCTATCATGGCCTGGTGATCAGCCGCCATGGGGTCCGGACCAGCGTCGCACCGATCGATTTCGACAAGCTGCGAGAGGACAAGGCCTTTCGCAGCCGCTTGGCCGAACTGATCGGCGAGCTTTCGCCCCGCCCGCCGAGCGATGCGGCCATCGAAAGGATGGCCGAGGCAGAACGCGAATGCCGCGATCTGATCGAGCACCCGGACCTCGAAACCTTCGCCCGCATCGACATCAAGGTGCATGAGGCGATCTGCAGCTTGATCGGCAATCGGCAATTGCTCCAGGTCTATGACGACCTCTACTTCCGCACCGCGCGGGTATGGTTCTATTTCCTGCCCCGGCTCGACTGGCGAGAGGAGGTCTCGATCTTTCTTCGGGACATCACGGACAGGCTGAATGCGATGAAGCGCGGTGATGCCAAGGCGGTCGGCTTCTTGACGCGAAATGCCGTCTCCTCCGTGCTGATCCGGCTCGATTCGCTGATCAGCCAGATCGAGACGACGCACGACCCGGGCGAACCGCGCCTCCACTCCTGAGTGACGGAGCCACGGCATGCGGCCGCGCCTTGACGCGATCGACATCAAGATTCTGGCGACGTTGCAGAAGGAAGGCCGCATTACCAAGCTTGCCTTGGCCGAACGGGTCAATCTCTCGCCGACCCCTTGTTGGGAGCGGCTGAAGCGACTGCAGAACGCCGGCTTCATCGCGGGCTATCGGGCCGAGATCGCCCTCGCCAAGCTAGGCAGCGCGACAACGGTTCTGGTCGAGGTAACCCTCAAGCAGCATCGCATCGAGGATTTCGAGGTGTTCGAGCGCGCGGTGCGGCAGGTGCCCGAGATCGTCGAGTGCCTGGCGACGGGCGGCGGCATCGACTACCTGCTCAAGATCGTCAGCCCGGACATCGACGCCTATCAGCGACTGATCGACGAGCTCTTGACCGCGAACATCGGCATTGACCGCTACTTCACTTACGTCGTGACACGGACCGTGAAGTCGGCCGCCCAGGCGCCCGTCGAGCTCTATACGCGGCACGGCTAGAGAAATTCTCTGAATGTACCGCCGCCCGCAGTCCAAACAGACTGCCGCCGCCCCAACTTTGGTCGAAATGATCTCCCGCCCCTCTGCACTATGGAGCAGGCCGGCTCGCGCGCGAGGAACGGTCGATCTACGCCCGTGCCGAAGGAGGATGAGATGCTTGCCGAGAAAAGAGCGCCCAGCGAACTGAGCCGCCTTTCGGATCCCCGGCTGCTGCGCGAACTCTCCTACATCGACGGCAAGTGGTGCGGCGCAGCCAACGGTCAGACTCTGCCCGTCACCAATCCGGCGGACGGCGCGGTTCTCGGCATGGTCGCTGCCATGGGCGGATTGGAGAGTGGAATGGCCGTCGCTGCCGCGGACGACGCCTTCGCCGACTGGGCGGCGCGCTTGCCGCAAGATCGCTCGGCCGTTCTGCGCCGCTGGTATGAGCTGGTCAAAGAGAACGCGGAAGACCTGGCGCTCCTCATGACACTGGAGCAGGGAAAGCCGCTCTCGGAAGCACGTGGCGAGATCGACTATGCCACGTCCTTCATCGAGTACTACGCCGAGGAAGCCAAGCGCCCGAACATCGAGAGCGTAACCTCCCACCTCCCCAACGCGGAAGTCGAGGTCTGGCGCGAGCCGACCGGGGTCGCCGCCTTGATAACCCCCTGGAACTTTCCATCCGCCATGCTCACGCGCAAAGCGGCGGCCGCCCTTGCCGCCGGTTGCACGGTTATCGCCCACCCCTCGAAAGAGACGCCCTTCTCCGCCCTGGCCTTGGCCGAGCTTGCCGAACGGGCTGGCTTTCCGGCCGGTGTCTTCAACGTCGTCACCGGCCGCGCCTCGGATCTGGTCCCCGCCTGGACCGAAGACCCGCGGGTGCGCGTACTCTCCTTCACCGGCTCGACGGAGGTGGGCCGGCTGCTCTACGAGCAGTCCGCCACGACGATCAAGCGTCTGGTCATGGAGCTGGGCAGCCATGCCCCCTTCCTGGTCTTCACCGACGCGGATCTGGACCGGGCGGTCGACTGCGCCATCTCAGCCAAGTTTGCGACCTCGGGCCAGGACTGCCTGGCCGCCAACCGCTTCCTGATCGAGCGGCCGGTCTATCCCGACTTCTGCGAGCGCTTTACGGCGCGCGTCGCGGCCCTCACGCTCGGCCCCGGTCTCGAAGACCCGGACATCGGCCCGCTGATGAACGATGCCGCTGTCGCCAAGCAGATCTCCCAAGTCGACGATGCCTTGGCAAAGGGAGCCCAACTGCTGACCGGCGGCGAAGGGCACCCGGCCGGTCCCCTGTTCTACAAGCCGACCGTTCTGGCGGACGTGCCGGCGGAGGCTCTGATCCTTCGCGAAGAAACCTTCGGTCCCGTGGCTGCCTTGGCGCCTTTCGACAGCGAAGAGGAGGCGCTTCGGCGGGCCAACGACAGCGAGTACGGCCTGGTCGCCTACCTCCATACCCAGGACCCCAGGCGCATCTACCGCGCCAGCCGCGCATTGCAATACGGCATGGTCGCGGTCAACCGGACAAAGGTCACCGGCGCCCCCATTCCCTTCGGCGGCATGAAGCAGTCCGGGCTGGGTCGTGAAGGCGCCCGCCTGGGCATGGAAGCCTACACCGAAGTCAAATACGTCTGCCGAGACTGGGACTGATCCAGGCCTCCAGATCGCACAGAAGGACGAAGCCATGCTCACCAACGATCAGCTCGCGGCCTGGGATCGCGACAACTTCTTCCATCCCTCGACCCACATGGCGCAGCATGCCCGCGGCGAGAGCCCGAACCGCATCGTCACCGGTGGCGAGGGCGTCTACATCGTCGACCGCGACGAACGCAAGAGCCTCGACGCCTTCGCCGGGCTCTACTGCGTCAATGTCGGCTATGGCCGGCCGGAGATCGCCGAGGCCATCGCCGAGCAGGCCCGCAAGCTCGCCTACTACCACGCCTATGTCGGGCACGGCAGCGAGCCGGCCATCGAGCTTGCGCGCATGATCATCGAGCGCGCGCCCGCGCATATGAGCCGCGTCTACTTCGGCCTCTCGGGCTCCGACGCCAACGAGACCAACATCAAGCTCGTCTGGTACTACAACAACATCCTCGGACGCCCGGAAAAGAAGAAGATCATCTCGCGCTGGCGCGGCTACCACGGCTCCGGAATCATGACCGGCTCGCTGACCGGGTTGGACCTCTTCCACAAGGCGTTCGACCTGCCGCGCCCGCCAATCCTGCATACGGAAGCCCCCTACTACTTCCACCGCGAGGACGGCGCGCAGAGCGAAGAGGACTTCTCGCAACACTGCGCCGACAGGCTGGAGGAGCTGATCCTGTCCGAGGGACCGGGGACGGTCGCCGCCTTTATCGGCGAGCCCATCCTGGGGACGGGCGGCATCGTGCCGCCGCCGGCCGGCTATTGGGAGAAGATCCAGGCGGTCCTGGCCAAGTATGACGTGCTGCTCATCGCCGACGAGGTGGTGACCGGTTTCGGCCGCCTCGGTTCCATGTTCGGCAGCGAGCACTACGGCATGCGGCCGGACATCATCACCATCGCCAAGGGCCTGACCTCGGCCTACGCGCCGCTCTCCGGCTCGATCGTCTCGGAGAAACTCTGGACCGTCCTGGAACAAGGCTCCGAGCAACTCGGCGCGCTCGGCCACGGCTGGACCTATTCGGCGCATCCGCTCTGTGCTGCCGCAGGCGTGGCCAACTTGAAGCTGATCGATCGGCTCGGCTTGGTCGAAAACGCCCGCGAAACAGGCGCCTACTTGCAGCGCCGACTGCACCAGGCCTTCGACGATCACCCCTTGGTCGGCGATGTCCGCGGCGAGGGTCTGCTCGCCGCCCTGGAGTTCGTCCAGGACAAGACCGAGCGAACTCTCTTCGACCCCGCGCTCAAGTTCGGCCCGCAGGTTGCCGCAGCAGCGGCGGAGCGGGGCTTGATCGCACGGGCCATGCCGCAGGGCGATATCCTCGGCTTCGCGCCGCCGCTTTGCATCACTCCCGAAGAGGTCGACGACGTGGTGAACATCGCCGAGGCCGCCGTCGCGAGCATCGCCGCCAAGGTCTTGTAGGACCGACGGCGAGACCATGACCGCGAAAGAGCGTCCGCTCTTCAAAACGTGGCCAATAGGACTGTCACGAGACATCTCGCTTGAACGCCGTTGGAACAGAGCCAAAAGAACAATCAATCGCTCAGCCCGTGATCGACGCAGTATGAGCGCGGCGGAAACCATACCTATCGATTGCCCTTCTTGCTGCAGATAACTGTTTTGAATTGAGAACAGATTTCTTGCGCAGATGCGCACTGCGGCTAGTATGGACGGCATGGATAAGCATGATGAGGCTCAACCTCAGGCACACACAATCCCCGACGGCGGCAAGGCCCGCCGCGTCTATCTGATCCTGCGTGATGCCATCCAAAACGGGCGTCACATGCCCGGCGATGCTTTGCCTGGCGAGCTCGCGCTGGCAGAAAGCCATGGCGTTTCCCGTGTCACGATTCGTCGGGCGTTGGATGCGCTGGCGGCCGACAAGCTGATCGAGCGCCGGCCCGGCAGCGGCACCCTGGTGCGCTCACCATCCCATCAGAGCGCGGAGATTCGCGTCGATTTTGCCGAGCTCATGCCGCAGATCGTGCGCATGGGAAAGGAAACGGAAGCCCGGCTGCTCTCGTTCTCCTATGGCAACCCGCCGGCACCCGTTGTCGACGCGCTGGAACTGCCGGACAACACCCAGGTGCAGCGGGCCGTCCGGTTGCGTCTTATCGACGGACAGCCCTTCTCCCACCTGACCACGCATGTGCCCGAACACATTGCCAAGCGGTTTTCGGAAGCGGATCTCGCCACGACACCTCTGTTCCATCTGCTGGAACGCAGCGGCGTTCGTGTCGAGTATGCCCGCCAGTCGATTTCGGCGGTGCTGGCCACTCCGGAGGTCGCGGAGGTTCTGTCGGTTTCGGTGGGCGCGGCCTTGATTTCGCTGACACGGGCGGTCTTCGACGATGCCGGGCATGGCGTCGAGCATCTGGCGGCGCTCTATCGGCCGGATCGCTTCCGCCTCGAAATGGCGCTGGAGCGGGTTGGCGACGGCGCGGAGCGGCATTGGGAGATGGTGGATAGCCCAGCGCGCCAGGCGGGGGCTGCGTGACGCAGCCCAGTACACTTTTCGACAAGCTGTGGTCCGATCATGTGATCCTGGAGCGCCCGGATGGCACGGCGTTGTTGTGGGTCGACCGGCATTTCGTGCACGAGGGCTCGCATCACGCTTTTGCCAAACTGGACGATCGCGGCCTGCCGCTGGCGCAACCGGACCTGACCACCGGCATCGCCGATCACTATGTTCCGGTGCGCAGCAGCGTCACGCCGATGCGCGAGATCGCGTATATGCTCGATACCTTGCAGCGCAATGCCAAGACCCACCGCTTTCGCCTGTTCGGCCAGGGCGACCGGCGCCAGGGTATCGTCCATGTTGCCGGCCCCGAGCAGGGGCTGACCCTGCCGGGCACTTTGGTCGTCTGCGGCGACAGCCATACCGCCACCCATGGCGCGCTGGGCGCCTATGGTTTTGGCATCGGCGCAACGGAGGTGGCCCATGTGTTGGCCACACAGACCGTATGGCAGCACAGGCCGCGCAGCATGCGCCTGCGGATTGACGGCACCTTGGGTCCCGGCGTCGGCGCCAAGGACATAGCGCTCAACTGGATAGCCCGCCTGGGCAGCGACGCCGGTCACGACCATGCCATCGAGTATGCCGGCAGTGCCGTTCAAAGCCTTTCGATGGAAGGGCGGATGACCCTGTGCAACCTCACCATCGAAGGCGGTGCGCGTACAGGCATGGTGGCGCCGGATGAAACGACTTTTGCCTGGCTGAAGGGCAGACCCTATGCACCCTCGGGCGACGACTGGGATCAGGCCTTGGAACGCTGGGCCGCTCTGTGCTCCGATGCCGACGCGGTCTTCGACCGCGAAGAGCGTCTCGAGGCCGCCGACATTGCGCCGGTGGTGACCTGGGGAACGAGCCCGGAAGACGCTCTGCCGATTACGGCCACACTGCCGGATCCCGGCGCGGTCGCCGAGCCTTCGCGTGCCAAACGGATTACGGCAGCGCTCGACTACATGGGGCTGACGCCGGGCCGGCCGCTCGCCGGCACGCCCGTCGATCAAGTCTTCATCGGCTCCTGCACCAATGCCCGTATAGAAGACTTGCGCGCAGCCGCCTCCGTGCTGGCAGGCCGAACGGCCAAGGTCCCCGGACTGGTTTCGCCCGGCAGTCAGGCCGTCAAGATCCAGGCCGAACAGGAGGGCTTGGATCGCATCTTCGAGGCCGCCGGTCTTGAGTGGGCATCGGCCGGTTGCTCCATGTGCGTCGGCATGAACGGCGACCGGGTCGCGCCCGGCAAGCGTTGCGCCTCGACCACGAACCGCAACTTCCGCGGCCGGCAGGGACCGGGCGCACGCACGCATCTGATGAGCCCAGCCATGGTCGCAGCAGCCGCCGTTACGGGAACGCTCGCCGATGTGCGCCCGCTTCTGCAAGGGCGGGCCGCCTGATGGCCGGCTGGACGAGGCATAGCGGGCGCGCGTTCGCACTGGCGATCGACAACATCGATACCGACCAGTTGATCCCCGCCCGCTTCATGGCGACGCCCCGCGCGCAGGGCTACGGCCAGTACCTGCTTCACGACATGCGGCACGACGCCGACGGGCGCCCCGACCCGGATTTTGCGCTGAACCGGCCAGAGGCCGAAGGCGCTTCGATCCTGATTGCACGACGCAACTTCGGCAGCGGCTCGTCGCGCGAAGCGGCTGTCTATGCTCTGGTCGATGCAGGATTTCGCTGCGTGATCGCGCCGAGCTTCGGTGACATCTTCGCAGCGAACGCCGTCAACAACGGCCTTTTGCCGGCCCGCGTCAGCGAAGCGATGCTGGAAGCGCTGATTGCCGCGGCCCCCTTGGATGCAACGATCGATCTCGAGGCGGGAAGCATCGATGCGGGCGGTATCAACGCCACCTTCGATCTCAAAGCCACCTGGCGCATGAAGCTGATCAAGGGTTGGGACGACATCGACCTGACGGCATCGCACCACGCAGAGATTGCGGCGTACGCCAAAGCCAGACGCGCGGACCGCCCCTGGCTGTGGCCGCCTGCCGGTTGACGCTTGGTCCCCTAACCAGAGGCTCAGCGGACGGCCTCGGCCAATCGCCTCAGCAACACGGCAACGTCATCCGCAGCATCCAGCGCAAGCATGTCATCCCAAAGCCCGGCGGCCCGTGCGTCATCCCAGGCGCGGGCGGTCAAGGAGAGATACTTTCCGCGCAGCTCGTCCGATGTATAGGGGTCGGCCCAATCGCCACGATTGGTCGCCGTCTCGGCGTTGAACGTCTGGCCATCCTCCAGCGTTACGGTGACGCGGGCCGGCCTTTGATCAGGAAGGCGCGCGGTCATGGCGGGATCCTCGGTCACGCGGACCTTGGCGGCCAGAGCTCGGATGGCAGGGTCGTCGACCTGGTCCTGGGTGAAGCTGTCGACACCGCTCGTTCCGTTGACCAGCATCGTCGCAATGGCGAAGGGAAGCGAGAACTTTCCGGCGAGCACATTTCGCGGCGCCGGATCGTCGAGCTCGGCAGCGAAGGCATAGCTTTCGACCTCGACGCTCGCTACCTGCGCAGGCTCGAAGGCCGGCGCCTGAGCCCTGATCATTTCAAGCGCATCGAGCGCCGCATGATTGAAGCGGCAACAGGAGTGCATTTTGAAATAGTTCCGCGAAACCTCCCACCGCTCACCAAGCGCGCGGGTCATCTCGTCCGGGTCGAACGCGTCGGAAGCAACCTGAGAAAAGACCTGGCCGACCCCGTCGCTATCGCCGGAAAAGCCGGCGGCGACCATGTCGGCAGCGAGCAGGCCGAGCTGGCCGCTGACCCCTGCATAGACATTGCGCACCGTCCCGCCTTCCAGCATTGAGCGGCGCGAGGTGGTCAAGCCGAAACTGGCGGCGATGTTGAGACCCTGGCGCATCTGCGTCGCATCCACCTGCATCAATCGCAGAACGGCGACGCTGGAACAGATCGCCCCCCAAACGCCGTGAGGGTGCATGCCAGCTCGCAATCTTGCGGCGATACCGACGCGCGCGCCGATCTCATACCCCATGGTCACCGCTGCCAGAAACTCCGACCCGGAAACGGGGCGCCCGATCTCCGCCACGGCAGCCAGAGCCGCCGGCACCGTATGGATGCCGGGATGGCCTTTGGCGAACTGATTGCCCTCATCCATCTCCAGCGTCGTCCCGGCCGTGCCGTTGAGCAGCGCGGCGTTGGCCCGCGCGACGTGCCGGCGCGTGCCGATCAGCAAAGCGGGCCCGTCACTCTCCAGGTTCGGCCGGTTGCGCAGCGCGACGACGTCGGGCTCGACCGCGCCACCGGCCATGGCGCCAATGCTGTCGGCGAGGATCAGTGCGGTCTTGTCGCGGACCGGCCGCGGAAGTGCCTCGGCGGGCGTTTGTGCGGCAAACTCTGCGACTTGGGTCAGATAGTCCACGGGCGCATCTCTCTCATTTGCTTGCATGACCGGTGGCCTCAGGCGACATAAGGCCGTTGTTTCCAAAACGTTCGAGGCTGTCATGAAACGCGTGCTCGTCATCGTCCCGTTCCCCATGAGTGAGGAAAACCGTGACCAGCGACGCGATCAGCTCAAGGCCGTCGAGCTGGGCCCCGACATCGCCTTCGAATTCGAGTCGGTGCGTGTCGCCCCAAAGAACTATGTCAGCGCATCGGACATGGCGTTGGCGGAATTCGGAGCGCTGGAAGCGGGCTTGCGTGCCGAAGAGCGCGGGTTCGATGCGGTCTGCATCGATACGATGAGCGACAGCGGCATGGCGGCTTTGCGCTCCGAATTGTCCATCCCAGTGATTGGTCCGGGCCGCGCTTCGGTACTTATGGCGATGATGCTGGGCCAACGGTTTTCGATCGTCGCCATGTGGCCGCATTGGAAGCACATCTACATCAAGACAATGACGGAACTCGGGGTCGAATCCCACTGCGCCTCCATTCGCTGGATAGACGCCACGCCGGACAACCAATCGCTGCTTGCCGGCAGGGAGGACGAGGTCTTTCCCGCGCTCGAAGCGGTGGCACGGCGCTGCGTCGAGGAGGACGGTGCCGACGTCATCCTGCTGGGTTCGACCACCATGCATCAGGCCCACGCGCACCTGGTCGAGGCACTGACCGTCCCGGTCATCAATCCCGGCCCGCTGACCTACAAGCTTGCCGAAACGGTGCTGGGACTCGGTCTCAGCCACAGCCGCACGGCCTATCCGTCATCGCCGGCCCCCAAGCGCGACGTGATTCAGGCCATGCTGGCGGAAGGCGCCAGATTCGAGCACTGAGACGAGTCCTTCGTCTTGACATAATGATATATTCTTATACCAAAAGATCGATGTCACCGTCGAGGCTTTGGTATGGGGCGACAATCGGAAATCGCGGCACGGGATAGCGGCGCGCAGCTTGAGCCCGACTTGCGCGTCCCGCTCTATCAGCAGCTCTTTCTGATCCTGCGCGATCGCGTAGCACGCGGGATGATTGCACCCGGCGCGCGCGTGCCGGGGGAGAACGAACTCGCGGCGGAGTTCGGCGTCTCGCGCATCACGGCGAAACGGGCGCTGAACGAGCTTGCCGACGCCGGGCTCGTCAAACGCGAGCGGGGACGCGGCACCCGCGTGTTGGAACAGCCGACAGCGCCGGTCGTCAGCGCTTCCATTGAGGGCTGGCTGGAAAATGTCGGCCATATGCAGCGCACGACGCGCATATCGCTGCTTGAATTCGGATACGTCTCGGCCGGGCGCGAGGTGGCTGCGGCGCTGGAAGAAGAGCCAGGCGCCGAGGTGCAGTATACGGAACGGGTCCGCAGCCTCGGTGAGACACCAATGTCCTATCTGGTGGGATATGTGCCCGCGGACATCGGGCGACACTACGATGCCGACGATCTGCGCAAGACAGCCCTGCTAAAGCTCCTGGAACGAGCGGCGATTTCAGTGGCATCGGCGCGGCAGCGTATCAGCGCGGCCATGGCCGAACCGGGGCCCGCGCAAGCGCTTGGCGTTCATGTCGGCGCCCCCCTTCTGCAAGTCCATCGGGTGGTCCGTGACAGCAATGACCGGCCGGTCGAATACCTGCACGCGCTCTATCGGCCCGATCTCTATCACATAGAGCTCTCGCTGAATCGGATAGCCGGTCCGGACGGCATGAGGTGGACGGCCGAAACCCAGGCCGCGCTCGATCCCGGAGCGGGCGAGTAATGCTGAGAAGAAAGACGAACGGATACCGCTGGCGCATCGCCGATGGCCAGGCCGGACCAGCAAGGAACCCGGCCAGGGCGGTGGAGACACTATGACGACACTGAGAGACATGTTGCATGCGCGCGAGATCGTTGTCGCGCCGGGCGTCTACGATGCGCTTGTGGCGTTGATCGCCGAACAGGCCGGTGCGCGTGCCCTTTATCTTTCGGGTGCTGCAATCGCCTACACCCGCTTTGGACGACCCGATATCGGACTGGTCTCCATGGCCGAGGTCGCGGACACCATCGCCGCGTTGCGCGACCGTGTCGCGCTGCCGCTGATCGTCGATGTGGATAACGGTTTCGGCAATGCTCTCAACGTGCAACGCACCGTGCGCGTGTGCGAGCGGATGGGCGCCAGCGCGCTACAGATCGAGGATCAGACACTGCCCAAGCGCTGTGGGCACCTCGACGGCAAGTCGCTGATCTCGGCGTCCGAGATGTCCGGCAAGATCCGGGCAGCCGTCGACGCACGCATCAGCGAAGACACGCTGATAGCCGCACGAACCGACGCCATCGCCGTCGAGGGCATGGAAGCGGCGCTCGATCGTTCCGAACTCTATGTCGAGGCCGGTGCCGACATGCTGTTTGTCGAGGCGCCAAGGACTCTGGAGGAAATGCAGCAGATTGTTGAGCGCTTCGCCGGACGCGTGCCGCTGATGGCCAATATGGTCGAAGGCGGCAAGACCCCGATGCTGAATGCTGCAGAGCTGGAAGCGATGGGCTTCAGCCTGGTGATCTTTCCGGGCGGCATCGTGCGGGCGCTGGCAAGCGCTGCAGGCGCCTACTACGGCAGCCTTCTGGCCACCGGCTCCAACAACGCCTTCAGAGACCGGATGCTGGATTTCGACGGATTGAATGCCGTCATCGGTACGCCAGACATGCTCGAAACCGGAAAAAAATATGAGGACGATGCCAATGGCCGTTGATCCGGTGACGCTCGCCATACTGAAAGGCCGCCTGGAACAGATCGCCGACGAGATGGACGCGACCCTGTTTCGATCGGCCTTCAATCCGATCATTGCTGAGGCGCACGATGCCTCGCATGGTCTCTATGACGCGATCACCGGCGATACCCTGGTACAGGGCAAATCGGGCCTGCCGATCTTCGTCGGCGTGATGGCTTTTGCGGTCCGGGCGGTGATCAAAAAAGCCGCCGAGCGCGGTGGCGTGCATGAAGGCGATGTCTGGATCTTCAACGATCCTTATGACGGCGGCACGCACCTCTCGGATTTTCGTCTGGTCAAACCCGTATTCCGCGACGGCGCGGTCTTCTGCTATCTGGCATCCGTCGGCCACTGGCACGATGTGGGCGGCAACGTTCCGGGAAACTACAACCCCGCCGCCACGGAGAGCTTTCAGGAAGGCATGCTGATTCCGCCGGTCAAGCTCTATGACCGGGGCGCGTTCCGACAAGATATCGTCGATATCCTCTCCGCCAACTCCCGCCTGCCGCTGTCTCTCTACGGCGATCTGAACGGCCAGATCAACTCGTTGGAGCTCGGCGAAAAACGGCTCCACGCCCTGCTCGACGAACATGGTACCGAAACCACTCGCGAGGCATTGGCGACGCTGCGGACTCGTGCGGCCACCATGATGCGCGCGTGTATCGACCAATTGCCCAAGGGCACATTCACGGCCGAAGACTGGCTGGACAATGACGGCATCGTCGACGAGCCGCTGAAGATCGCTCTCGACATGACGGTTGAAGACGGCCGGCTGGTGCTTGACTTCACGCGCTCTTCAGCGGCCTGCAGCGGACCGGTC
>JANQMX010000068.1 GCA_028279885.1 Rhodovibrionaceae bacterium
CGTGTAACCTCCACCATGGACGGTCCCCTCTGTTTGAGTTGTCGATAAACTCACTCTGGCACATCCGATGCCGTCGGGGGCCGTCCACAACAACATTCCCAAGCCTGCGCGAGCGTCTCCATGGATCCCGGCTCGCGGGCTTTGCCCTTGGCCGGGATGACGAATGGAAGGACTGCTCGGTTGGTGGACTGTCTGCGCAACACCGCAGGCCGCAACACCCAGCCTCGAGCCAGGGTCTAGACAGACGCTCGCGCCGGTTCCATCTGGTGCGGGCGGCTCTGGGACGATAAACACAGAGACGCGCAAAGCTTACGGCGGGGAGGACGAGATGCTGAAGGTTTGGGGGCGGGTCAACTCCATCAACGTGCAGAAGGTCATGTGGACCTTGGCCGAGCTCGAGCTCGCGTACGAGCAGGTGAACGTCGGCGGCACCTACGGCGGCCTCGATACGGCGGAGTACGGCACCCTCAATCCCAACCGGAAGATCCCGGTCCTGCAGGACGGGGCGCTGGCGCTCTGGGAGTCCAATGCCATCGTGCGCTATCTCGCCGCCAACTACGGGCCGAAAGACGGTCTTTGCCCGGCCGACCCCAAGCAGCAGGCCTTGGCCGACATGTGGATGGACTGGCAAGCCACGACCCTGCAGGTCTTGATTGGCCCGGCCTTCCTGAAGCTCATCCGCAATAGCCCGGACTTCACCGAAGAACACGTGCGGGCCGCCGAACGCAACTGCGCCGAGGCCTTCCGCATCCTGGAAGACCGGCTGATCGGCCACGACTTCCTGCTCGGCGAGCGGCTGACCATGGCCGACATCCCCGTCGGTGCCGCCACGCACCGCTGGCTCAACCTGCCCTTCGCCCGGCCCAACCTGCCGCGGGTCGAGGCCTACTACCGCCGCCTCGCCGAGCGCCCGGCCTACGCCGAGCACGTCATGATGCCGCTGACCTGACGGGCACGAAGGACGGGCGTGACCCTAGCCTACGACGAAAGCCGCCTGCGCGCGGCGCTTCCGGAAGCCTGGTCGCTGGAGACGGCCGTTCAGTGGACGTCCGAGAACCCGGCCTTGGGTCAGTGCAACGTCACCGCCGCGGTGATCTTCGATCTCTTCGGCGGCGAGATCCTCCGCACCCGCCTGCCCGAAGTCTGGCACTACTACAATCGCATCGAGGGACGGCGGGTGGACTTCACCGACAGCCAGTTCACGGCACCCGGCGCCCTCTTCGCCGCCCCGGAGCGCTATGACGACGAACCGACGACCCGGGATGCGGCCATGACCGGCATTCCTCAGCGGGAGTACGACACGTTCAAGGCCGCGCTACTCTCCCGCTTGGAGCGAGACGAAATCGCCCGTGTGGCGGCGACAGAACGGTCTGAGACGACGACATGACCCGGGTGATGGTGATCGGCAATGCCGGCGGTGGAAAGTCGACGCTCTGTCGGGCCGTCTGTGCGGCGCACGGACTGCCGTACTTCGCCATCGACAAGATCCAGTGGCGACCGAACTGGGTCCGAACGCCGGAACCAGAGTTTCGCGCCGCCCACGACCGGCTGATCTCCCGAGAGCGCTGGCTGATCGACGGCTACGGGCCCTGGCCTTCCGTGGAAGCGCGCCTCGATGCTTGCGATACGGTGATCTTCGTCGATCACCCCTTCCGCGTTCACCTCTGGTGGGCCGCCAAGCGCCAGGCCAAGTCGCTCTTTGTCGGCCGGCCGGACGGTCCCGAGGGCTGCCCCATGTGGCCGGTGACGCTGCGCCTGTTCCGGATGATGTGGTGGCTGCACAGGGAGATGCGGCCGAAGCTGGTCGCGGCCATCGACCGGCGCAGGGAGCGCCTGCGCGTCATCCACATCGACTCGCCGCGCGCGCTCAACGCCTTCGCGCAACATCCTGTGTGAGCGGACAGCGCCAAACGCCGCCACACCAGCTGTCCTACGCCATCGCTGTTACCTACATTGAGAAGCCATGGAAGAGACATTGAAGCGCTTCTACGCCGAAGAGATCCGTGCGCTGGCGGCCTTGCCCGATGGGCCGCAGACCGAAAGGCTGCTCAGCGCCTTTGCCTCCGTTCCGCGCGAGGATCACGCCGGACCTGGCCCCTGGCTCCTGCGGTCGCCGCAGTACGGCTTGGCATCTCGGAGAACGTCCGACGACGACCCCAGGCACCTCTACCACAACGTCCTGATCGCGCTCGATGAAGAGCGCGGCATCAATGTCGGCGAGCCATC
Organism: Rhodovibrionaceae bacterium; assembly: GCA_028279885.1. GTDB lineage: Bacteria > Pseudomonadota > Alphaproteobacteria > Kiloniellales > DSM-21159 > JANQMX01. The sequence goes on from JANQMX010000068.1 coordinate 2,227, forward strand.
GCTTTGGGCGCGCTTTCTGTTACGGACGTCAATCGCCGAAGGGGCACGTGTACTGCAGATCGGTGCCGGCTCGGGCTACTACACGGCCATTCTTGCCGAGCTTGTCGGCCCGCATGGCCATGTGGTTGCAACGGAAGTCGATCCGCATCTCGCGGAGATGGCCGCGGTTGCGCTCCGAGATCGGGCAAACGTCTCGGTGCGGCACATGAACGGCGCGACGGAGCTTGCCTCGGAAGAAGAGCCGTTCGATCTCGTGGTCGCCTTTGCCGGCGTCACACACCCAGCGCCAAAATGGCTCGGCGCGCTTAAGCCGGATGGCCGCATGCTTCTTCCGCTCACGGGAGACGCCTGGTGGGGCGCGATGGTGCTCTTCACGCGTTCAGGCGACAGCTTGCGCGGGACGACGTTGGGTCGATGCGGCTTCTTTCATTGCGCAGGTGCCCGCGACCCGCAGACGGCGCGGGATCTCACCGAACTCTGGTCGAACCACGCGCTCTTGAAAGATGCGCAGATCGAGCTGCGGATGGACGGACCCAGGGCGCGCTATGTCGTCGTCGAGTCGAACCAGGCCGCGTGACAGGGCCCGGATGTCGCCTCTCGCAACGCTCCTCGACGGTGACGAGAGGGATGCGGCGATGTCTGCGGTGTCTCTCGGAACGTCATCCCGGCCAAGGACTCCGCGAAAGCGGAGACCGCGAGCCGGGAACCATCGACCGGCTGGGCTCGGACGGCCGAACGAAGAGCGCAGGCGGCCTTGGCACTCAGGCTCAACTGATTACGCCCCCGCGCCGGCTTCGAGATGGACCCCGGCTCGCGGGCTTCGCCCTTGGCCGGGGTGACAGCCTGTGGTGCTGCGCCGTCCGCGGCCCCTCTCGGGATGTCATCCTTGCGCGAGACACGCAGTGTCGAGACGCGAGGATCCAGCGGTAGGCACGGTCCGAGCTTGTGGCTGCCTTCGGCAACTCGCTGCGCGAGCCTAAGGGCCGGGGTGACAACTGGGTGGGGGCAGCCACTGCCGCCCGGCCTACTCCGCGGCTTTGACCTCTTCGAGGCCGGTGGGGCAGGCGACGCCGGTGCCGCCGAGGCCACAGTAGCCGCCCGGGTTCTTCGCCAGGTACTGCTGGTGATAGTCCTCGGCGTAGAAGAACTCCGGGGCGTCGCGGATCTCGGTGGTGATCGCCCCGAAGCCCGAGGCCTTGAGGCGCTGCTCGTAGGCTGCCTTGGAGGCTTCCGCCGCCTGGCGCTGCTCCGGCGAGAAGACGTAGATGCCCGAGCGGTACTGGGTGCCGCGGTCGTTGCCCTGGCGCATCCCCTGGGTCGGGTCGTGGGCCTCCCAAAAGACCTTGAGCAGCTCTTCGTAGGGAATCAAAGCCGGGTCGAAGACCACCAGCACCACTTCGTTGTGGCCGGTGCGGCCGCTGCAGACTTCCTCGTAGGTCGGGTTCGGCGTGTAGCCCGCGGCATAGCCCACCGCCGTCACAGTGACGCCGGGGGTTTCCCAGAAGCGGCGCTCAGCACCCCAAAAACAGCCGAGCCCGAAGATGGCCTGCTGCATGGTGTCCGGAAAGGGCGGCTTCAGCGGGCGATGGTTGATGAAGTGGCTCTCCGCCGTCGCGATGGCCGCCTCGCGGCCCGGCAGAGCTTCGTCCGCCTGTGGCATCTCGTAGCTTTTGCGAGAACTGAAGAACATGACTGACCTCCCGATTTAACCGTGGTCGACTCAACCTTGACCGATTTAACCGTGGTCGATTCAACCTTGGCCAAACATGACCTCGGCGGCTTTTGCCGTAAACCCCTGGCAATATAGGGCAATAGTTCAACAGATGGAGGGGTGTTGCAAAATTCTCCTAAAATACCTGCGAGAATTTCTTGCTTTTAGTGTACTTCCTCGCTCGGCAGGGCTTCATCCTGCGGCAGCAGGCTGGCGAGCACGGCGAACAGCGGGTCGAGATGCGCTTCGTAGCGCTCCCAGCGGCGCATCGAGCCTTGGTGGAGAGGCTGACGGACGTCCCAGAGCGCGCCGCTGCGGATGGGTCCGCTGTTGACCGAGGGGTCGAGGCAGCGCGCATCCCACTCGATCCCGAGGAAGGAGAGCATGCGCCGCATCTCCTCTTCCGGTGCCGTGACCAGGCTTTCGTAGTCGACCTCGTGAATGGGCAGGACGCCGATGTTCAGCCAGTGGTCCATCAGCTGGCGGTAGGCCAGATAGGTGACCGCCGTCTGCTTGAGATCGTAGCTGTACTGGTGGCCCTGCTGGTAGTCCTGGAAGTGGATCGACAGGCAGGTATCGACCGGATCCCGTCGGCAATGAATGATCCGCGCGCCGGGCGCCATCAGGGCGATGAGGCCGAGGTGGATGTAGTAGCCCGGCCGGGCGGTGACGATGCGCTGTACATCCCCCCCAGCATCCCCCCCGGCATCGAGGGAAGCCGTCATGCGGGCCTGCAACTGGGCGGCCACCTCCGGCGCCACGGCGGCAAGCTTGCTGCCGAAGCTGCTGGTCAGCCGGCCGCCGCCGCAAACCTCACCGGTGACCTGCTCGATCAGCCCGGGATCGCTGCTGCGCTTGGCCTGCGGATGGCGGCATAAGAGCTCGTCGACCAGGCTGACGCCACTGCGCGGCATGCCGACGACAAAGACGGGGCGATCGTCGGCCGAGGTGCTCGCCAGACCGGCGCGCCAGGCATGGCCGCAGTTCTCGATCAGGCCTTCCACCAGCGCGGCGAAGGGGGCGGGGTCGTAGGGCGTGCTGGCCGCCATGCTGCGATTGGCCGATTGCAGCAGGCTGAAGGCGCGGTCGTTGTCGCCGATTTGGTCATAGGCTCGGGCCAGAGCGAACTCGATCTGCGGGCGCAAAGCCTCGCGCGCGCCCTCCGTCAGCATGCCGGTCATGCTGCCGAGCAGCGGATCGTCAGCGGTGAAGCGGTGCTGGCGCGATAGATTGAGCAGCGCCGGGGCGAAGCCCGCGTCATCGTCCAGCACGGTCCGGAAGGCGGACTCGGCCTCGTCGAAGCGGCCGACCTGCTGAAGCACGATGCCGATCTTGGTCTGGAGCTCTGCCTTGTCGCCGCCGCGCTCGCCAGCGTCCTGATAGGCGGCGATCGCCGCATCGGTCTTGCCCTGCTCGCGCAAGACGTCGCCCATACGCGTACGGCTGACGCTATCGTCCGGGTTCTCCTGCAGGACGGTTTGGAACTCCTGCACGGCCTCGTCGTACTGCCCCATCAGGCTTAAGCACTGGGCGAGGTTCCGCCGGATTGCCGGGCTGTCCGCCTGCAAGGCCAAGGCCTCGCGGTAGAGCGGTACGGCCTGCTGATACAGGCCGGCGGCGGAGAAGGTGTCGGCCAGATTGGTCTTGATCACCGGGTCGTTGGGCTTCGCCCGGTCGGCCCGCGCGAAGATCTCGGCCGCCTCGCGGAAGCGATTCTGTCGCCTGAGCGTCAGCCCGAGCGAACGCAGGTACAGCGCCTCGTTGGGCGACAGCTCGACGGCCTTCTCCAGGTGATGCACGGCCTCGGTCGCCCGGTTCGCGCCGGCCAGCAGTTGGCCGAGCAAATGGTGGGCGTCCGCGTTCTCGGGCTCCTGCGCGATCACGGCCTGATAGCCCTGCTGCGCTTCCGCCAGGCGGCCGCTGCGGTGGTGCAGAATGGCCCGCTCAAGATCCTGTGCGATGGTCATGATGTCCCGTCCTTGTTCAAAGTGGCCGGCGCTCCCGCGCCGGACCCAAGCCGCTCGGCAAGTTAGAGCCGCTCGACGAGCAGCTGCGCCGCGCTCAGGTCCGACAAGGCGCTGCCGACCGACTTGAAGAAGGTGATGGTCTCGGCGTCCCGCGGCAGCGGGTCGTCGCGGCGCGACAGCTCCAAGAGGTCGGCGACGATGGTATCCGGCGTCAGGATGCCATGGGCGATCGGCTCGACGATGTCGCCTGCTTCCTTAATCGCTCCCTCGCGCGTGTCAACGAAGACCTGCGCGCGCCGCACGGCTTCGTCGTCGGCCTCGCGCATCAGGGGTGTGAAGCCGCCGACCAGGTCGAGGTGCTGGCCGGGCTGGAGCCAGGCGCCCTGGACCAGCGGCGTCTGGCTCAAGGTGGCGCAGGAGATGATGTCGGCTTCGCCCACTGCCGTTTGCAGATTCGGCGCCGCGGACACCGCAAGCGCTCCGCCGCTCAACTCTTGCGCCAGCGCCTGGGCCCGTTCCGTCCGGTGGTTCCAGATCAGCACCCGGCGGATCGGTCGTACGGCCGCGTGCGCCTCGATGAGATGCGGCGCAAGGGCGCCGGCGCCGACCATCAGCAGGGTCTCGGCGTCGGGCCGCGAGAGGTACTCGGAGGCCAGGGCCGAGACCGCCGCGGTGCGGCGCAGGGTCAGCATGGGGCCGTCGATGATCGCGCGCGGCGCGCCGCTCACCCCATCGAGAAAGAGATAGACGCCCATCACGGCTGGCAGGCTGCGCTGGCCGTTGCCTGGGGTCACGGTCACCACCTTGACGCCGACGTCGCCGCCCTCCTGCCAGGCCGGCATCAGGAGCAGTGTGGCGTCAGGCTCTTCGCTCTTGGGAATGGTGTGATGGTGGCGCACCGGCACCGTGGCGCCGCTGCGGAAGCCTTCCCGCAGGTGCGGCACAAGCGAAGGAAAGTCGAGGCTGTCCCGAACCTGCTCGGGGGCAACGATGCGCATGACGAGCTTATTGGACGCGCGTTAGCTTTTGGCGATGGCCGGCAGGCCGGTCGAGGTGGTGGTGGCGGCGGCTTCGGCCTGCTTCTTTGCGGCGACGTCTCGCTCCAGATCCATCAGACGGTGATGCTCTTTGCGGGCGCGGCCCCGCGAGCGGCCGCCCGACAGCCAGGCCACCACGCCGCCAATCAAGAAGCCGACCAAGAAGGTGCAGAGCACCAGAACGAAAAGCGGCGGCGACGCCTCAAGGGTCAGGGGCCAGAGGTCGACGGCAACCGCATCACGGTTGTGGATCGAGAAGACCACAACGATCGCGGCCAGAGGCAGCAGGATCAGGATGGCGAACAGACCGCGCAAAACTCTCAAGGCGTGTCATTCCCTCTGCTTGGTCGCCATTGGTCGATCTCCCAACGATCAGCCTATTCGGCGCCCACGTTCAGCCGTTCACGCAGCTGCTTGCCCGTCTTGAAGAAGGGCACGAACTTCTCTCCAACAGCCACCGCATCGCCGGTCCGCGGGTTGCGCCCGATGCGGGCCTCCCGCTGCTTGACCGAAAATGCTCCGAACCCGCGCAGCTCGACACGGTCGCCCCGCGCCAAGGCCTCTGATATCTCATCGAAGATCGTGCTGACGATACGCTCCACGTCTCGATGATAGAGGTGCGGGTTCTGCTCGGAAATGCGCTGAATCAGCTCCGACTTTGTCATTCGACCTCCCCATCCTGCAGGCATGCGGCGGCAGTGTTCGCCACCGCTCTTCTCACCCAACCCACGTGGCGTGAGCCTGCCAGAGGGTTAACGCCCGGTCAAGAAAGCGTGCCACTGCAAAGTGTTCTATCGCAAAGAAAATCCCCGCCGAGCGCTAACCCGGCGGGGACCTTCCGATGACTTTGATGACAGAGCGTCGTCTGAGGCGCGGGCTCAGGACTTCTCGCTCTCGTCGTCGTCCTCTTTCGATGGCTCGCGATCGGCACGCGCCTTGGAGAGCGCGGCACCGAGGATGTCGCCCAGGCTGGCGCCCGACTCGGCCGAGCCGTACTCCGCCATAGCCTGCTTCTCTTCGTCGATCTGCAGTTGCTTGATGGAGAGCGTGATGCGCCGCGTCTTGCGGTCGAGCGAGGTGACCTTGGCGTCGATCTTCTCGCCGACGGCGAAGCGATCGGGGCGCTGCTCGCTGCGGTCCCGTGCCAGGTCGCTCTTGCGGATGAAGCCGGTCGCGCCGTCCGACAGGGTAACCTCGATGCCGCTGTCGACCACCTGGCTGATGGTGCCGGTGACCACGTCGCCTTTCTTGAGGCCCTCGGTCGCCCCTTGGAAGGGGTCCTCGCCGAGCTGCTTGATGCCGAGCGAGATGCGCTCCTTCTCCACCTCGACGTCGAGGACCTTGACCTTGACCATCTGGCCCTTCTCGTAGTCCTTGATGGCTTCTTCGCCGGAGCGGCTCCAATCCAGGTCGGAGAGGTGGACCATGCCGTCGATCTCGCCCGGCAGGCCGACGAACAGGCCAAACTCGGTGATGTTCTTGATCTCGCCTTCCAGCTCGCTGCCCGCCGGGTGCTTCTCCTGGAAGTCGTCCCAGGGGTTGGCCTGAGCCTGCTTGAGGCCGAGCGAAATCCGCCGCTTGGTCTCGTCGACGTCGAGCACGACGACCTCGACCTCCTGAGAGGTGGAGACGATCTTGCCCGGATGGACGTTCTTCTTGGTCCAGCTCATTTCCGAAACGTGGACCAGGCCTTCGATGCCCGGCTCCAGCTCGACGAAGGCGCCGTAGTCGGTGATGTTGGTGACCCGGCCGATCAGCTTGGCGCCGAGCGGGTACTTGGCGGCCACGCCCTCCCAGGGGTCGGCCTCAAGCTGCTTCATGCCCAGCGAGATGCGCTGCGTCTCCGGGTTGAAGCGGATGACCTGGACCTGGACCTGCTGGCCGATGCTGAGCGCCTCGCTCGGGTGATTGATGCGGCGCCATGAGATGTCGGTGACGTGCAGCAGGCCGTCGACGCCGCCGAGGTCGACGAAGGCGCCGTAGTCGGTGATGTTCTTGACCACGCCCGCCAGCACCTGGCCTTCGCTCAGGTTGGCGACCAGCTCGTTGCGCTGCTCGGCCCGGTCTTCTTCCATGACCGCGCGGCGCGAGACCACGATGTTGCCGCGGCTGCGGTCCATCTTGAGAATCTGGAAAGGCTGCGGCGTGTGCATCAAGGGCGTCACGTCGCGCACGGGGCGGATGTCGACCTGGCTGCCCGGCAGGAAGGCCACGGCGCCGGAGAGATCGACGGTGAAGCCGCCCTTGACCCGACCGAAGATCTGGCCGGTCACCCGCTGGTTGGCGGCGAAGGCCTTCTCAAGCTGGTTCCAAGCCTCTTCGCGGCGCGCTTTCTCGCGGGAAAGCATGGCTTCCCCGTTCTTGTCCTCCATGCGCTCGAGGTAGACCTCGACCGTATCGCCGACGCGCAGCTCGCTGTCCTCACCGGCCTTGGCGAATTCCTTCATTGCGACGCGGCCTTCGCTCTTCAGGCCGACGTCGACCAGAACGCCGTCGTTTTCGATGGCGACGATCGTGCCGCGCAGGACATTGCCTTCGAGGGACGAGCTGTCCCCCAGTTGTTCGTTCAAAAGAGCGGCAAAGCTCTCTTTCTGGACTTCTTGTGCCGTAGTGGCATCAGACATGCGTTATCATCCTCTTTAGCAAATCGTTGTCACAGGCCAGCCGGTTGGCTCCGGCGGTCTTCCCAACACGAGGCGGATGCCTGGCGAGGGCTTATCGTTGACAATCCGCTAACAGCCGGTTGCTGCCGACCATGAAACGCCTCAAGGGGGCCTGCTCAGCGAAGGCCCCTGTCTTGAAGGATCTGCATGGCCGCCTGGAGCGCCGCGTCCGCATCAAGCTCGGAGGTGTCCAGGATGGCGGCGTCTTCCGCAGGTCTTAAAGGTGCGACCTCGCGCGCTTGGTCGCGCGCGTCCCGTTCCTTCAAATCCTGCAGGACCCGCGGGTATATAATCTCTTCGCCGCGCGCAAGCAACTCCCGATAGCGGCGCTCGGCGCGCACGTCCGGGCTTGCCGTGACGAAGAGCTTCAACTCCGCATCGGGGCAGACCACCGTGCCGATGTCGCGGCCGTCGAGCACGGCACCCTTCTTCCCGGCCGGGGGGTGGTGGGCGAAGCGGCGCTGGAAATCCAGCAGGGCGGCGCGGACCCGGCCCTGGGCGGCGACCAAGGAGGCCGCCTGCCCGACCGCCTCGTGGCGCAGGTCGTCCCGCTCCAGATCGGCCGGAGTCAGCCGGCGGGCGACCGCTTCGGTGGCCGCTTCGTCGTCCGGCGCTTCGCCGGCGGCCAAGGTCATGGCGGCGACGGCGCGGTAGAGGCTGCCGGTGTCGAGGTAGGCGAAGCCGAGCCTCGCCGCCAAGGCCCGAGCCAGCGTGCCCTTTCCGGCCGCGACCGGCCCATCGACCGCAATGATCACGATGGGAGGTCCTGGCTCACGGCTTGCCGAGTTTCGCCCCGAGCCCGGTCATCATGCCGACGAAGCCGGGGAAGGAGGTGGCGATGGGGGCGGCGTCGTCGATCAGGACAGGCCGCTCGCAAGCCAGGCCCATGACCAGGAAGCTCATGGCGATGCGGTGATCGAGCTCGGTCTCGATGGCAGTGCTGTTGCCTCCAGGAGGTCGGCCGCCCGTGCCCTGTACCGTCAAGCTGTCCTTGCCTTCCTCGACAGCCACGCCGCAGGCCGCCAGGCCCTTGGCGACGGCCGCCAGGCGGTCGCTTTCCTTGACCCGCAGTTCGCCCAGGCCCTGCATCACCGTGATGCCTTTGGCGCAGGCCGCGGCGACGGCCAGGATGGGATACTCGTCGATCATTGAGGGCGCGCGGTCCGGCGGAACTTCGACCCCGTGCAGGCGGCTGCCGCGGACCCGCAGGTCGGCCATGGGCTCGCCGCCCTCCTCGCGCAGGTTCTCGATCGCGATGTCGGCGCCCATTTCCTGCAGCGTGGTGATGAGGCCGCTGCGGTGCGGGTTCATGCAGACCTCGGAGAGGCGCAGGTCCGAGCCCGGCAGCAGCAGCGCCGCGACGATGGGGAAGGCGGCGGAAGAGGGGTCGGCCGGTACGGTAACCCCGCTGCCGGACAGCTCAGGCTGGCCGACCAGGGCGATGCGGCGGCCGCCGCTGGACAACGCCTCAACCGCAACGTTGGCGCCGAAATGGCGCAACATGCGTTCGCTGTGATCGCGGGTCGGCTGCGGTTCGATCACCCGGGTTTCACCCGGCGCCGCCAGCCCCGCCAAGAGGATGGCCGATTTGACCTGGGCCGAGGCCACCGGCAGCTTGTATTCGATGGGCAGCAGGACGTCTGGGCCCTGCATGGCCATGGGCAGGCGGCCGCCGGCGCGGGCCTGGAAGCGCACGCCCATCTGCCCCAGCGGCATCATGATGCGGGCCATGGGCCGGCCGCGCAGCGAGGCGTCGCCGCTCAGGATGGCGTGGATGGGCTGCCCCGCGAGCACACCCATGGCGAGCCGCACGCCGGTGCCGCTGTTGCCGAAATCCAGCAGGTCCGCTGGTTCCTGCAAGCCGCCGACGCCGCGACCCCAGACGTGCCAGACGCCGGTCGCCGGGTCCTTCTCCACCTCGGCGCCGAGTGCCCGCATGGCTGCTGCCGTGTTGAGGACATCCTCACCCTCCAGCAAACCCTCGATACGCGACTCGCCGACCGACAGCGCCGCCAGCATCAACGCGCGGTGAGAAATCGACTTGTCACCGGGCACGCGGACGGTGCCGGCGAGCGCCTCACTTGGCAGCGCCGCCATGCCCTGTTGGCCTTCGGCCGGCGCGACGCTGGACAACGCGCGAGCCTCCAAAACACGTCTCCCCTAAGCTCTGAAAACGGCCGACCCAATGCTCGGCCGACGGCACGTTTGACAGCACTCAGCCTTCATGGCAAACCCCGCGCCGTCTTGCACTGGAGCGTTTACCACCTATGTGGGCTTGACGCCTGCTTGCTTCCCTTTATGGCCTAGTCCGCGATACCCGCCGTCACACCGTGTCGGCAGCAGGGGGCCAAGGCGGTCGGAACGGAGAAGCGGCGGGTCCTGCCAAGTAACGCGCAACCGACACAAGCGCGAAAAGCCATGAGGAGACCTGCCTTGGCGAAGCCGGAATGGGGCACCAAACGCATTTGCCAAAGCTGCAGCGCCAAATTCTACGATTTTGGCAAGCTGCCCATCATCTGCCCGTCCTGCGGGGCGGAGTTCGACCCGGAAGCGATTCTGAAGTCGCGCCGCGGCCGCACTGCCAACCGCGAGAAGGCGAACAAGGAAGCCGAGCGCGCCCGCGCCAAGGCCGTTGAGGCAGAAGCCGAGGCGGAAACCGAGCTCGAAGAGGAGACCGATCTCGAGGTCGCCGACGACGAGGGCGATGAGGCGGTGATCGAGGACACCGACGATCTGGGCGGCGACGACGAGGACCTGGGCGATGTCCCGGTCAGCAAGGACGAGGAAGAGTCGTAGAGGGAGTTTTTGTTTAGGCGCCTCCGGCGCTGCGCTGTTCCGTCCTGTGCAACCGGTTAGATTGATGACAGTTTGGACCGGTTACATGGGTGACAGTCTTTTTGTTTTGTTCTCGTGCCTTCGTGCGCCTTTTGGCGGGTTGAAGCGGATCAGTTTGCGTTTCTTAGTGTCGATGATGCCGAGATCGATCTCGGCATAGCGAACGAGCCAGTCACCGTCCTTGGTTTCGGCGATGCCGAGGCTCTCGCCTGCGAGGGTCTCGCTGATGAAGATGTTGGC
>JANQMX010000091.1 GCA_028279885.1 Rhodovibrionaceae bacterium
GTGCCGGTGGTGCCTAGGAAGATGGGGCCGATCTGCGCATTCCCGAAGCGGCCGAACAGGTGGACGAAGCCGGGTTTGCCGAGGCGCGGCCAGAGCTCCTTGGTGAGCGGAACGCCCATCTCCGCCGGGCCGCGTACCTGCGTCTGGGTGTAGATGTTGATGTATTCAGCCATCGCTCTCGCCTCCTAGCGCCAGATCGGCAGATCGAGCCACCAGGTCCACCATTCCGGCCAGCTTCGGTTCCAGAAGGGTCCGCTGATGACGATGCAGACCGCGCTCCAGAAGCCCGCGTTCAGCGCCAGAAAGAGACCCAGGCGATGGATGCCGAGCGTCCCGATGGAGTAGCCGATGAAGTCGCGGAAGAAGGTGTCTTCGTGCTCGGTGGTCTTGGAGTTCTCACCCTTGGCGGGATTGGCCGCCGACAGCACCAGGCCCCCGTGCAGCGAGAGCGCCAGGGTCGTGGTGAAGAAGAAGCTCACCGCGATCATGTGCGCCGGATTGTAGTGGAAGTGCAGGTACTGGTAGCCGACGTTGGAGACCCAATCGAGATGGCTGAAGATGCCGTAGGGGAAGCCGTGGCCCCAGGCACCGAGCAGCAGGGGACGGAAGACGACCAGCGTGACGTAGGCGAAGATGGCGACGCCGAAGGCGAAGGGCACGTGATAGCCGATGCCCAGCTTGCGGCAGATCTCCACCTCCCGCAGCATCCAGGACCCGAAGGCGCCGACGGCGCAGAAGGTAATGAGCTGCCAGAGCCCGCCCTCCCGCAAGGGTGCGAAGCCGAGGCCGTAGGACAGGTCCGGCGGCGCGATGTTGATGCGCCAAACGTTCCAGGTGTCACCCAGCGAGGCGCCCCAGAGGATGAGCGCCGTGCCGAGCACGGAGAAGAAGATCGTCGTGACCCCGAAGAAGCCCACGTAGAACGGGCCTATCCAGAAGTCGAACAAGTCACCTCCGACTAGGGTTCCACCGCGAACGCGGTATTTCCGTTCAAAGCTCAACAGGGCCATTGGTACGGACCTCCGGATGAGGCTGCCTGACTAGCGAGCCGCCTCGTTCGATCTTCGCTGCACCGCGTTTGCGGTGCGTTTGGCTTCGTTGCACCGCGTGCGATGCGCTTGGCTTCGGACCGGTGGCGGAGGGAGCCATGGCTTGGGTCGCCATCGCGCCGACCGCCACCGTCCTATGCCGGTACGTTGACTGCCGCCTCAGACTCTGAAAGAGCCGTCGTACGGCAGCTCCAACACCTGGCTCAGCTCCACCCCAGCCCGCGGGCCCTCCAACCAGTTGAACCGGTCGGTGCCGAGCAGAATGAAGTGGATGAGCAGCGCCAGGACGAATAGGAAGGTGAACAGACCGACCAGCGTGCGACGCGGGTCGAAGATCATCCAAATCCTCCACATCGGCTGCCCCTCCTATCCGATCAGCGTGAGCGCCTGGAGCGCGATATCCCGCGCGCCATCGATCATCGCCGTGTCAGAGTAGCCACCGGGTCCCGGCAGCCAGGGACGCCATATCCAAGCCAGGATATGAGCGATCACGGCGATGATCGTGAAGAGCACGAAGCTCGACATGAAGACGCCGTGAAACTCCTTGGCCTCAGTTTCGTCGAGACCGGTCAAGGAACGTTCAGCCATGAACGTCACCTCCACTCTGTTGGCCTTTCGGCCGCTGCCGTACCCTTCCCGTACGGCTGGGATCGACGCGTCCGGCACATATCGCCGCCGACCGCGACCGACTCGTCGCCTGGCGCGCCCGAAAGCGCGCCGGCAAAACCACCAACCCGCCTCAGGTCATGAAGACGAAAGGCAGAACTCTGTTCGCCGTGGCCTTGGCCTCGCCGAAGACCGAGCGCTCATTGCCGCGCCGGCGTGCGTCCGACGACCAGACCAGCCGCGTCAGGCGCGCGATCACCGCGACCAAGAGGAAGGCCGGGAAGGTCAGCGCGAAGTAGAGCCAGAACTCACGCGAATCGGCCCCGTGGCGCTTGGCGCCCGCTTGGCATCGCTCTTCGCCGACCTCCCTCAGAGGCCCGGCGGCCTGTGCCACTTGGTTCGAGTGCATGGCGATTTCATTCATCACTCACCTCACGAAAAATCGTTGGTTCCAATGAGCAACAAGGTTCGAACGAAAGAGGTCATGCGGCCTTCCCCTCAGCCAGTCCCTCAAGACAAGACAGTGTCACCTTGGCGGCGCCGGCCCGGCGCGCAGCAGCCTCGGCCGAGTCGCGCAGCTGCTTGGCGTAAGAGATTCGGGTGATGACCGGATGCCGCGCGACCAGCGCATCGAGCGCTTCCATCGCCTCCGGCTCCCACGGCAGTTCCTTGTGCAGGCGGGAGAGCGTCGCCTCGGCCTTATCCAGCTCCGTGCCCAGCGGCAGAATGTGGAACAGGGCGTCGAAAAGCTGGTTGCAGAACTCCTGAACCAGGTAGGTCGCGCCGGCGTAGCCCATGAAAGGCGTGCCCGTATGCCGCCGCACCACGGCACCGGGGAAGGAGGCCGGAATGTACATGCTCCGCGCCCCGATCTCCGCCAGGTACATGCGCTCGTTATAGCTGCCGAAGAGCACCAGCGGTGTGTTGTCCCGCACCGCCTGGCGCACCGCTTCGTTGTCGGGCTTCACGCCGGCGCTGCGCTTGAAGGAGAAGCTGCAGGGCAGGCCGAGCTCGGTCTCGAAGAAGTTGCGCACGCCGCGCTCGTAGGTCTCGTTGGCGACGATGGCGAAGCTCGCCGTGCCGAAGAAGTCCTGAGTGACCGAGCGCCAGAGGTCCCACACCGGCTTGATCGTGGTGTGCTTCTCGCGCTCGATGAAGGGCTCCGGGTCGAGGCCCGTGAGCTCGCCCAAGGTGCGCAGGAACTTGGTGGTCGAATGCAGGCCGATCGGCGCCTGCAGGTAGGGCTTGTCCAGCGCCTCGCAGAGCATCCGGCCGAACTCGCGGTAGAGGCAGATATTGACGTCCGCATCGACCAGCCGGCCGGTCTGCTTCAGGTGGCTGCCGAGCGGGAAGACCATGTTGACCTCGCAACCGATGCCTTCCACCAGGCGGCGGATCTCGGCCAGGTCGCTCGGCATGTTGAACATGCCGTAGGTCGGACCGATGATGTTCACCCGCGGCTTATCACCCTCCTTGCGCGGGCTCTCTTTGGGCATCTTGCCCTTCTTGAGGCCGAACTCGGACCACAGCCAGTTCATCGCCCGGTTGGCGCTCTGCCACTGGTCTTCGTCGATGGTGCGCGGCAGGAAGCGGCGGATGTTGGTGCCTTCCGGCGTCACGCCGCCACCGATCATCTCGGCGATGGAGCCGGTGACGACGACCGAGGGCATGGAAGGGTCGAGCACCTGATGGGCGCGCTTCATGGCGCCCTCGGTACCCTTCTGCCCTAGCTCCTCTTCGGCGAGACCGGTCACGACGACCGGCAGCTCGTGCGGCGGCAAGGCGTCGGTGTAATGCAGCACCGCGGTGACCGGCAGGTTCTCGCAGCCAACCGGCCCGTCGATGATCACCTGCAGGCCCTTCACCGCCGCGAAGACGTAGACGGAGCCCCAGTAGCCGCCGGCGCGATCGTGGTCGAGCACTAGCATGCGCCGGCCTCCTTGAGCGACTGGGCCTTCGGGGGCTTGGGGGGCTTCTTCGCTTTGACGGCGGGCCGCGGCGGCGCCTTAGGTTCGACCGGAACGTCTTCCCAGACGCCCGCCGCATAACCCTGCCCCACCCCCTCAAAGAACGCGTTCATCTCATCGAAGCGCGGCTTGCTGCCGAGGGCGGCGTTGACCACCTGGCCGAGCGAGCCGGCGCCGGCCGGACCCATCAGCGGCCGCGCCGAGATGAGGTTGGTGAAATAGAGCGCCGGGATGGCCGCTTCCTTGGCCTTCTGCACGACCGGTGTGGTGCCGACGGCGAGGTCCGGCTTGAACTCCGCCATGGCCGCCAAGTCCTGCTCTAGCGAGGCGCGGTAGGTCACGACCACGCCGCGCGCCTCGAGCCATTCGCGATCCGGATCCGACCAGGGCGTCTTCGGGCAGGCGGTTCCGACATAGCGGACGTCGGCGCCGCTTTCGATCAGCAGACGAGCGACAATCAGCTCCGAGCCCTCGTAGCCCGAGAGCGTGATACGCCCCTTGATTGGCGCCGTCGCCAAGGCCGCGCGGGTCGCCGGCAGGAACTTGGCCTTGGCGGCGTCGATGTCCTTGGTGGCCACGTTGCAGGCCTTACCGATCGCCTCGAGCCAGGCGGCCGTTCCTTCGACACCCACGGGCGCCGAGCCGACGATCGGCCGCCCCGCTTCCCGGAACTCCCGCACCGAGGCGGTGTAGTAGGGATGGATGGCAGCCACCGCCACGCCGTCGAGCGCGGCGTAGAGCTCGCGCCATTCGCGGGTCGGCACCGTCGGGCCGGCTGCCAGGCCGAGCGGCTCCAGCATGGCGCCGATGCTCATGGGGTCGGCTGGGAACATCTCACCCAACAAGGTCACGGTCGGCAGGTCGCTGCGTCCCGTCTTGGGGGCGGCCACCGGCCCCTGCTCCACCTCGGTGCGTGCGTAGTTCAGCATGGCGCCGGCCAACACGTCCTTGGCCTCGGCATGGGTCGGCACGCCGAAGCCCGGCACGTCGATGCCGATGATGCGAACGCCGTTGATCTCCTTGGGCAGGAGCTGCAGCGGCACGCCCGAAGCCGTGGGCACACAGAGGTTGGTGATGACGACGGTGTCATAGAGCTCGGGATCGGCCAGCTTGTAGACCGCGTCCCGGATGTCCTCGAACAGCTTGCCGGTCACCAGCGTTTCAGAATTGAAGGGGACGTAGCCGACCGTCCGCCGCGCGCCATAGAAGTGCGAGGTGAAGGTCAGGCCGTAGACGCAGCAGGCCGAGCCCGACAGCACCGTCGCGGTGCGCCGCATGCGCAGGCCGACGCGCAGGGAGCCGAAGGCCGGGCACATGGACTGCGGCTGATCGTGCGGGCCGGTCGGATAGTCCTCAGCATAGCGCTTCAGCGTCTCGGACTTGCCGGCCTGCTCAGCCGCGGCTTTGAGCTGGTCCTTGCCGGCGTGACAGCCGAGGCCGTCGCTTTTGGTTGCGTCCAGGTTGACATCGGTCTTGGCTGCATCGGCCGAAGGCGCCTCATCGGCCTTAGAGGCCTCCGCGACGCTGGCCGCCGTGCTTTCCAGATCTCTTGCGCTGCCGTCCATGGTTTCGCTCTTCGCCTCGCGGTGCCGGCCTCAAACCTCGTCGTAGATCACTTCGAGGGAGGGCTTATGGATGGCCGCATGGCCGCACATGTCTTCCAGGGTGGCCGGCTCGAGCACCACGTCGCGCCCCGTGTCGGAGGCCGAGAAGAGACCCAGCAGGCCGTCTTGATCGAGCGGTGCCGGCTGTTGCGGCGGTGCCTCGGCGACGTTCTGGGCCAGCTCTTCGAACAGCGAGCCCCACTCGCCGCCGGGATAGCCGATGATCTGGTAGTTGGCGGACTTGCGCCGGATGTCCTCATGCGCCGGGATAGAAGCCAGCACCGGGATGCTGACCGCGTCGGCGAAGGCCTGCGCCTCGCCGGTGCCGTCGTCCTTGTTGATCACCAGGCCGGCGACGCCGACGTTGCCGCCGAGCTTGCGGAAGTACTCGGTGGCCGAGCAGACGTTGTTGGCGACGTAGAGGGACTGCAGGTCGTTCGACCCGACCACGATGACCTTCTGGCACATGTCGCGCGCGATCGGCAGGCCGAAGCCGCCGCAGACCACGTCGCCCAGGAAATCGAGCAGCACGAAGTCGAAGCCCCAGTCGTGGAAGCCGAGCTTCTCCAGGGTCTCGAAGCCGTGGATGATGCCCCGGCCGCCGCAGCCGCGCCCGACCTCGGGACCACCAAGCTCCATGGCGAAGACGCCGTCCCGCTTGAAGCAGACGTCGCCGATATCGAGCTGCTCGCCGGCGGCGGTCTTCTTCGAGGAGGTCTCGATGATCGTCGGGCAGGCCTTGCCTTTGAACAGCAGCGAGGTGGTGTCGCTCTTGGGATCGCAGCCGATCAAGAGGACCTTCTTGCCCTGCTGGGCCATCATGTAGCTCAGGTTTGCCAGGGTGAAGGACTTGCCGATGCCGCCCTTGCCGTAGATCGCGATGATCTGGGTTTCCTTGGTGACCGGGCCCGTGCTCGGCAGGTCGGGCTCCACCTTGGCTTCCTCGCGAAGCTGCCGATGCATCATGCTGGCGACATTCCCGTTGACGACGGTCATTGCGTGGCTCTCCAGTTCAGAATCATCTTGAGGCAGGCGGGGTCCTCGAAGGCCGTGCGGTAAGCGTCTTCCGCTGCTTCGACCTCCAGGCAGTGGCTGATCAGGCCTTCCAGGCGCAGGCTGCCTGCATCGACCATCGCCTTGGCCGCGAGCAGGTCGTCGCGCTTCCATTCGGCGGCGACGCGCAGGCGCATCTCCTTGAGGAAGGCCGGCGGAAAAGCGAAGGAAACCGGCTGGCTGTAGAAGCCGGCGAGCACGATTTCACCCTGCGGCGCCAGCCGGCCGATCAGAGTGTCAAGCAGGCCTGTCGCGCCGCTGACGTCGTAGATGGCGCGATAGTCGCGCCGCGTGTCGTCGTCCGGCTCCAGCACTTGATAGCCGTCGCCGCCGTCCATGCGGCGGGCATCGCGTTCCCAGACGACCGGGGTGCCGCCGCGCGCCACGGCAAGCCGCGCCAAGAGGCGGCCGAGCACACCATGCCCGACGATCAGATCCGGTGCTGTGCCGTCGCCGCTTTCGATGGCGTGGTAGGCCGTGGCCGCCAGCGCCAGGAGCGTGCCGGTCTCGGCGATGGACTCGCCGAGCGGCACAACCTTGTCGCCGCCCACCACCAGGCGGGCGGCCGCACCGCCGAACAGGCCGCGGACGTTCTCGTAGCAGTTGGCGCCGGGCACGTAGACACGCTCACCGACCGCGCGCCCGGAGGCCTCGCCGGCTTCGACGATGCGTCCCACGGTCTCGTAGCCGGGAACCAGCGGATAGCCCATGCCCGGGAAGGGCGGCATCTGGCCGCTGTAAAGCAGACGTTCCGTGCCGGTGCTGATGCCCGACCACTCGGTCTCCACCACCACATCGGCCGGGCTGGCAGCCTTGAGGCTGACGCTTGCCAGCGCGAGCTCTTCCGGCTTGTTCAGCACAACGGCTGTGGTGTTCATGGCGACCTCTCCCTGGTCTTCGGCACCACTGTCAGCGTGGTGTTCCATCGTTGGTGTACGGTGAACTTTACGCTTAAGAATGTCAAGTTTACATGACACATGCGAGGTATCTTTGCGGGAGATCAACCGGAGGGCCGTCAAGCCACCTGTGGCCGTGCCACCAGGACGCGTGCGATCAGGGGACGTCGGGTCGACAGCAGACGCGTCTGGCCGAAGCCGGCGGCTTCCAGCATGGCGATCAGTTCGTCCGGCCGGCGTGGTCGGCCACTGCCCATCGCCAGCAGGTAAAAGCCGAAATAAGCAGCGCCCGAGGGGGCTGCGCCGGGCGTGCCGGCCATGGGCTCGGCGATCAGCAAGGTGCCGTGGTCGGGGAGTGCGGCGCGCGCCGTCTTGAGCAGCGCCAAGGCCTCCGCATCGTCGTGGTCGTGCAGGATGCGCACGAGCGAGATGATATCGGCACCTTGCGGCAAGGCGTCGCGGTGGAAGTCGCCGCCGAACGTCGCCGCCCGATCGGAGAGCCCGTCCGCTGCGAAAGCCTCCTCTGCCTGAGCTGCGACGGCCGGCAGATCGAACAGGCGAAGCTGCAGCTCCGGGGCCTGCTTGGCGACAGCGCGCAGAAAAGTGCCCTGTCCGCCACCAACATCGAGCAGGCAGCGGTGGCGCTTCAGCGGATAGGCTGCGAGCACCTCCTCGGCGACCATGGCTTGCGAGGCGGACATGAGGTCGGAGTAGGCGGTTGTGCGGTCCGCCGCCTCTGCCGCCGGATCGCCGGCGCCCGCATAGGCCCAATAACGTTGCAGGGCGGTCTCGCCGAGTTCGCCCCGCAGCAGGGCCAGGGGATCGCGCAGGTCCTCGTAGAGAATGCTGTGATGCTCGACCATCTCGGCGATGCCCTTGTTTCCGAGCAAAGCCGCGCCGTGCGGTCCGAGGCCGTAGCGGCCGCTGCTACGCTTTTGCAGCAGGCGCAGGGCGACGGCGGCTTCGAGCAACCGTTCCGCGCGGTCCGGCGTCAGTGACAGGCTGGGCGCCAGCTCGGCCGCGCTCTGCGGACCGTCGGCCAGGATTTCGAAGAGGTTCAAGCGCACGCAGGCGAGCAGGATCTGCGAGTAGATGAAGCCACCGCAGAGGTCGAAGAGTTCGGATGCGCGCGCCCGCGCGATCGGGCGGGTGAGTGGAAAGGCCGCCGCCCAGCTCTGGAACCTTGGGTCGGACAGCAGCCGATCGCGCAAGGCGAGCCAGCGATCGCGTAACGTCATGGTGGCGCCGCCGCCGCGAAGCGGCCTTTGCTGCACGGCGCTGTCGGCGAGATGAGCCACGTCAGGCGACACTCACCGCGGCGAGCTGCTTCGGCGTCAGCCGCTTGCCCTGCAGCAGGACCAGCTGCTGCAGCTCCGCCGCGCCGGGACAGTCGGGGATCGAATCCACGGCGGCATTCAGGGTTTGCTGCAAGCGACCGAGCGCACCGTCGACACCGAACTCCTCGACGGCGTTGGGCCTGCCAAGCGCTTCGTCCTGGCCGACCGGCTTGCCAAGCTCCTCCGCGGTGCAGAGCGCATCGCGCAGGTCATCGGCAATCTGATAGGCCTCGCCCAGATGATCGCCCAAGCCACGCCAGGGGCCGGGATCGGCACCGGCGGCAACGGCGCCGGAAACGGTGGCGGCGGTGAAGAGACCGCCGGTCTTGGCCCGCTGATACTCGGACAGCACCGGGTCGGGCTCGCTTTCCCAGGCTTGGCCGGCAACCAGGCCACGCGGCGCGCCGACGGCACGGGCAATGGTGGTGGTCAAGGCCGGCAGGCGCTGCGGCTCGGCCGCGCCGGCCATCGCCAGCGCTTCGAAAGCCATGACGATCAGGCCGTCGCCGACCAGAACGGCGAGGGCTTCGCCGTGGATCGCATGCACCGTCGGCTTGCCGCGGCGCAGATCGGCGTCATCGAAGCAGGGCAGATCGTCATGCACGAGGGACGCGCAGTGCAGCAGCTCGATGGCCGCCGCCGCCGCATCGCTCAGGGCCGGGGTGTCGTCGCCGCAAGCCCCAGCGACCGCCAGACAGAGCTGCGGACGAACCCGGGCGCCGCCGGGAAAGACGGCATAGCGCAGGGCCGAGGCGAGCTTGGGTGGGGAGTTCGCGGTTTCGGCGCGACCAATGGCGCCATTCAGCGCCTGTTCGATACGCGTGACGACATCCATAACGGCCTCCCGGATGTAAATTTTGCCTGTCAGGCTAACTTGTCAGTGAATACTGTCAAGATTAATGTACACTCATCGTGTAAAGCCAAGCGGACACGCGGGAGGGATGGCGCGGCATGGTCTCAGGGGGGCAAAGGGTGGTCGTGATCGGCGCCGGCGCCGGCGGGCTCTCGGCCGCCATCACCCTGGCCGCCAAGGGCCGGGAGGTCACCCTGGTCGAGCGCGCCACGGCACCCGGCGGCAAGCTGCGCTCGGTTCCGGCCGGCGCGCGGGCGCTGGACGGCGGCCCGACCGTCTTCACCATGAAGTGGGTGTTCGACGAGCTCTTCGCCCTGGCCGGGACAAGCCTCGAGGCGCGGCTGAAGCTGCGGCAGGCGGACACCCTGGCCCGTCATAGCTGGACCGGCGGCGCGCGCCTCGACCTCTTCGCCGATCATGCCAAAAGCCGTGACGCCATTGGCCGCTTCGCCGGAGCCGCCGAAGCCCAAGCCTTCGATGCCTTCAGTCGCGACGCCAAGCAGATGTACGAGGCCCTCAAGGACAGCTTCATCGCGGCGCAGCGGCCGAACCCAGTGCAGCTCACCCGCCGTGCCGGCGTCGGCAAGATGCTGAGCATCAAGCCTTTCTCGACTCTGTGGGACGCCTTGGGGAGCTACTTCCAGGACCAACGCCTGCGGCAGCTCTTCGGACGCTACGCCACCTACTGCGGCAGCTCGCCCTTCGAATCGCCGGCCACCCTGATGCTTGTGGCGCATGTGGAGATGGACGGCGTCTGGCTGCTCGACGAAGGCATGCACAGCCTGGCCGTCGCCATGAGCGATCTGGCCGGCGAGCTCGGGGCGACCCTGCGCTATGGCCACAGGGTCGAGGAGATCCTGTCGGAAGGCGACCGGGTGAGCGGCGTGCGCCTCAATACTGGCGAGGTCATCCCCGCCGGTGCCGTGGTGTTCAACGGCGACGTGGCGGCCCTGGCGCGCGGCGATCTCGGCGTCTCGGCGCAGAAGGCCGTCCCTCGGCAGAAAAGCGAGAGGCGCTCCCTCTCCGCCGTGGTCTGGACCATGCTGGCGCGCACCCGTGGCTTCCCGCTGGTCCACCATACGGTGTTCTTCTCCGACGCCTACGAGGCCGAGTTCCAAGACATCCTCAAGCGCGGCCGCCTGCCCGAGCAGCCGACCATCTACGTCTGCGCGCAAGACCGGGGCGACGCGGCAGCCGTCAGTCAGGGGGCGATCGGTGAAGGCGAGGAGCGCATCTACTTCCTGGTCAACGCGCCGGCCTGCGGCGATGCGCGCGGCTTCGACGAAAAGGAGATCACGTCATGCTACGAGCGGAGCCTCGCGCTGATGCGGCGCAGCGGCCTGGAGATCGAGGCCCGGAGCGAGACAGTGGTCGCGACGGCACCGGACGACTTCGAGAAGCTCTATCCGGCGACGGGCGGAGCGCTCTACGGCCGGGCGTCGCACGGCTGGAAGGCGAGCTTCGAGCGGGCGGGCGCCCGCACCCGTCTGCCGGGCCTCTATCTGGCGGGGGGCAGCGTGCATCCGGGGCCAGGCGTGCCGATGGCGACGCTATCGGGCCGGCTCGCGGTGGAACGCCTGATGGCGGACTCGACTTCACGACGCCGGTGGTTCCCGGGGGCTATATTTGGTGGTACCTCGACGGCGTCAGCGACGATGGCCGTCACGGACTGACCATCATCGCCTTCATTGGCAGCGTCTTCTCGCCCTACTACGCCTGGGCAGGACGGCACGACCCGCACAATCACGTCTGCCTCAACGTGGCACTCTATGGCCCGCGCGGGCGCTGGGCGATGACCGAGCGCGGCCGCGGCGCCCTGGCGCAGAGCGAACACCGCCTAGCCATCGGGCCCAGCGCGCTGGAATGGCGCAATGACGAACTGGTCCTCGACATCCGGGAGGTGGCGGTGCCTCTGCCGCGGCCCATTCGCGGACAGGTGCGTCTCAAGCCGGCGGCGATGACCACGCGGGGCTTCGAGATCGACAGCCGGGGCCGTCACCGCTGGTGGCCCATCGCCCCGGTCAGCCGGGTCGAGGTCGAGCTCTCCGAGCCGGACCTCAAATGGTCCGGCCCGGCCTACCTGGATACCAACGCGGGAGACGAGCCGCTGGAAGACGGCTTCGTCTACTGGAACTGGTCACGCGCGTCGCTGCGCCAGGGCGCCGCCATCGCCTACGACGCGGTGCGCCGGGACGGCAGCGAGGGATCGCTGGGTCTGATCGCCGAACCCTCGGGCGCGCTGCGCGAAGTCGACCTGCCGCCGGCCGCGGCCATACCCTCGGGCCTCTGGGGCGTGCGCCGCGCCGCGCGCGCCGACGAAGGTCAACTGACCTTGCGCAAGACCTTGGAGGACGCGCCCTTCTACACGCGCTCGCTGTTGACTGGGCAGCTCTTCGGCGAAGACTTCACCGCGGTGCACGAGAGCCTGGACTTGGACCGCTTCGCCAATCCGGTGGTGAAGCTGATGCTGCCCTTCCGCATGCCGCGGCGGAGCCGCTAAGGCGTCTAATCCGAGTCCAGTGTTTGTTGAGCTGCCTTGGCGGCCTCGCGTTTCTTCTTGTCTTTCTTGAGCTTGTAGAGCTCCCAGAAGGACCAGCCCAAGACAAGGCCGACGATCAGAAGCAGCTCAAGCAGCTTGAGGCCGTCTCCACCCATGGCGGGCCTCAGGTCGCGACCGATGGGTTCAGCCGCACCATGACCAGATTGAGAATGAAGGCGAAGCTGACCCACAGGAGGTAGGGCACGATCAGCCATCCCGCGACGGCGTCGATGGGATAGAAGACCGCGATGTTGACGACCAACGCCAACCAGAGGCCGATCATCTCATAAAGCGCGGTACGCAGGCGACGCATGCCGAAGAAGAGGGCCGACCATAGAGCGTTCAGCAGCAACTGCGCCCCGTAGATGGCGAAAACGGCGATGTCCAAGCCGACCTTCTGCCAGACCAGCCAGCCGGCGACGGCATTCATGCCGTAAAGCACCATCCAGACCGGACCGAAGAGCCAGCTCGGCGGAATCCAACTCGGCTTGCTGAGGGTGTCGTACCAGGCGCCGGGTCGGAAGAACGCACCGCTCATGGCGACGATGAAGTTGGCCACGATAAAGCCGATCAGGGGCAGGTAGGTCGGGCTGTCGAACACGGCGTCAGGCTGTCCAAGCGGTTTTACACACCGCTAAGAGACATGGGGGCGGATGCGGCGGCGACAAGGCTCAACCGGGACAACCCGGCGTTCAGGCGCCTCTCAAGGTCTGGAACCCCGTGGAGGTCGCAGACTCCAACTCCTCCGCGGCCCGCTGGCGCGCTTCGAGCTCGCCCAAGATCTCGAGGCCGCGCCCGACATTGGCGTCGATGTCCCACCAGGCAATGGCACGACGTGTCTTGATGACCGGTGCCGGTGCCTGAACGACGGCTTCAACGAGATGCCGCGCCTCCGCCAGGGCCGGGTGCATGAAGCCGGCGCGCGGCCGCAAGGCGCTGGTCACCGCCCGGGTCATCAGCGGCAGGCGCCGCCGCTTCGGTACCACGGCCCGCGCCGTCACCGAGTCATAGCCGCGCTTCTCCACCGTGCGGCCGATCTCGGCATAGAGATAGCGGGCCGCGTAGATCCCCGGCCGACAGCCGGCGGGCAAGTCGGCAATCCCGGCTTCGCTGCGCCGGTAGAGATGTTCGGCGGCCGCCAGCAGGCGGGCCACCACCTGCCCCAAGCGCTCGTCGTAGACCGGCTCTGCCAACCAGGCGTCCGGGTCCAAGCCGGTCTGCAGCATCCAATCCTGCGGCAGATAGAGGCGGCCGGCCCGCGCATCCTCGCCGACGTCGCGGGCGATGTTGGTCAGCTGCATGGCGACGCCGAGATCGCAGGCACGGCTGATCGCCGCGGGATCGCGCGCGCCCATCAGCAAGGCCATCATGGCGCCGACCGAGCCGGCGACACGGATGCCGTAGGCCCGCACCGCGGCCAGATCGTCGTAGCGGCGGCCCTCCGCGTCCCACTCGAAGCCTTCAAGCAGCGCCGCCGGCAGGTCCTTCGGAATGCCGTAGCGGGCAACCACCTCGGCGAAGGCGCGATCGGCCGGGCTGTCCAGCGGCCGGCCGGCATAGGCAGCATCCAAGCGCTCGCGCAGCCGTTCGACGGTGTCCAGCGGTGCCTGCATCTCGTCCACGGCATCGTCGGCCAGGCGGCAGAAGGCGTAGAGGGCATAGGCGGGTTCGCGCACCTTCTCGGGCAAGAGCAGCGAAGCCAGGAAGAAGGACTTCGAGCCTTGGCGGATGAGACCGCGGCATTGGGCATAGTCGGTGGCGCGGGCCACGCGCACCTCAGGCGAGGACGGCTGCTGCATCGGGAACCACTTTGTCGAGAATACGGGCGGTTGAAAGGACGCCGGGCACGCCGGCGCCGGGGTGGGTACCGGCGCCGACCAGATAGAGGCGCTCGATATCTTCGCTGCGGTTGTTGGGGCGGAACCAGGCCGACTGCAGCAGCACCGGCTCCATGCCGAAGGCGGCCCCCTTGTAGGACAGCAGCCGTTCTTTGAAATCGATCGGAGTCTGAATGCGGGAGGAAATCACGGCATCGCTGAGACCGGGCAGCAAGGTCCGCTCCAGCTCCTGCTCGATGCTGCGGCGGTAGCGCTCGGCAGCCTCGGTCCAGTCCACGTCTCCGTCCAGGTGCGGCACGGGCGAGAGCGCATAGAAGGCGTCGCAGCCTTCCGGCGCCAGCGAGGGATCGCTGGCCGTCGGGCGATGGAGATAGAGGCTGAAGTCCTCGGCCAGCACCTTCTTCTTGAAGATGTCCTCGACCAGCCCGCGGTAGCGCGGCCCCAGATGAATGGTGTGATGCAGCACGTCGTCGTAGCGGCGGTTGGTGCCGAAGTACCAGACGAAGAGGCCGTTGGAGTAGCGCGCCCGCTTGATCTTGCGGTCGGTCCAGCGCCTGCGCGCCTTGGGCGGCAAGAGGTTCTTGTAGGTCCAGGCCGTGTCTGCATTGGAGACCACCACGTCGGCCTTGATCTCCTCGCCGCCGGCCAGTCGCACCCCGACGGCGCGCCGGCCCTCCAGCAGGATCTGCTCGACGGTGGCGTTGTACCGGATGCGGTTGCCTTGCCCCTCGATCAGCTTGGCCAATCCATCCACCAGGGTGTTGGTCCCGCCCATGGCGAAGTGGACGCCCCACTTCTTCTCCAGGTGATTGATCAGTGTGTAGACCGAGGTCACCGCGAAGGGATTGCCGCCGATCAGCAGCGGATGGAAGCTGAAGACCGTGCGCAGCCGCTCGTCGCGGATGTGCTTGGCAACCATGCCGTAGACCGTGCGGTGACCTTGCAGCCGCACCAGGTCGGGCAACACGCGAACCATACTGCCGATGCTGCCGAAGGGCTCGTCGCCCAGCTCCTCGAAGCCGATGCGGAAGATCTCCGCCGTCTCGCGCATGAAGGAGTCGTATCCGGCCACGTCATCGGGGCTGAAGCGGGCCACCTCGGCCCGCATGCGCTCGGCATCACCGCAGTAGTCGAAGTGCGACCCATCGCTGAAGCGGATGCGATAGAAAGGGTCCATGGGCCGCAGCTGCACATCGTCGGCCAGCCGCTTACCGCAAAGCTCCCAGAGCTCCTCGAACAGGAAGGGCGCGGTGATGATCGTCGGTCCGGCATCGAAGGTGAAGCCGTCCTGACGGAAGACGTAGGCCCGGCCGCCCGGCTGATCGAGACGCTCGAGGACGGTGACGTCGTAGCCGCGGGCGCCCAGCCGGATCGCCGCCGCCAAGCCGCCGAAGCCGCTGCCGATCACGACGGCGCGGGCCTTCCCTGCGCGCGGCCTGGCCAGACCGACCTGTGGCTCAGCCGCACCGATATCCAAGCTCAAATCCATCACGGACATGAGCAAGACCCTAACAGGTCTAGTGTCACACTTCTAGTACATATCGACTGTCAAATAGACTTGACAGTCGATTTTTTGCTGAGAGACGGCAAAAGGTTACGGTCGCGCGCGCAGCGCAGAAAGACCTCGGCCGTGGCCTGCGGGTCCTCCTCATGGGCGAGATGGCCGAGACCCTCGAAGAGGATCAACTCGCTGTCGGGCACGACCTGGCAAAGCTGCCGCGCCTGAATAGGCGGAATGGTGCGGTCGCGGCTGCCGACCAGGAAGAGAAGCGGACGGCCGAGCTGCGGCAACTGTCGCTGCACCGGCTGCAGGTCCCAGGACGCCATCATGCCGAGTGCTGCCACCACGTGCCGGGCGTTGCCGGCCAGGCGGGCGTAAAGTGCATGGCCACGCTCGTCGAGCGAAGAGCCGGTGCTGTCGAGGAAGCGGCGGACCATGTGGCGATCGGCGCGCCGAGCGAACACGTGCGGCGTCACCGGGTTCCAGACGGCCACCTTCATCAGCGGCGAGAACCAGGGCTGTGTGCTGCCGGCGTAGGGCATCATCGCACCGTTCAGCGCCAATAGCGCGGCCGGCGCGATCTGTTTGCGCAAGCACATGTAGGCGAGAAGCGCCGCGCCGGCGGAATGCCCCGCCACCAGATCCGGCGTCAGCTCGAGCTTGGCGAGCAGGGCATCCAGACGATGCGCCATGGCCTGCATGGACAGGCCCTTGAGCGGCGGTAGCTGGGTGAAGCCATGCCCCGGCAAGTCCGGCACGACGCAGGTGAAGTGCTCGGCCAGGATGGGAGCGAGGTCGCGGAAGGAGTGGCTCGAAGCGGCCGTGCCATGGACCAACAGCAGAACCGGCCCCTGCCCCATGATCTGCACATGCCAGCGCAGCCGCCCGGCCATGACAAAACGGCTGGCCTCCCGGTTCGGCCAGTCGGCCCCGTCGCGCGTCCAGTCGAGCCGCTTGAACAGCATCTCTGCCCCCTAGGCGCCGCGGCTGTTGCGCACGGCGGCGTTCAGCCGGTGGGCGTCAGCGCGGGGCAGCGCGAGATAGTGCGCGTCCATTCGGGCCGCCAGGCTGCGGGCGGCCTCGCTCGGGCGGGGTGCGGTGTCGACGAAGAGCGCGCTCAGCTCCTCTCGCGCGAGGCGTTCGGCCGCGGCCTCGCTGTCGGCCCGCGCCTGCGCCCGGCCCGGCTGTCCGTCGCGGGCGATGTTCGCTTGACCATCGGTCAGGAACACCAGAAGCGGCGAGACACCGCGCGACTGCTGGTTCAACGCCAGAGTGGTGGCGACCTCGATGCCGGCGGAAAGCGGCGTTCCGCCGCCGCCGGGCAAGCCGGCCAATGAGCGTTTGGCGCGCAGCAGCGAGCGGGTGGGCGGCAGCAGCAGCTCCGCCTCACTGCCGCGAAAGGCAATCAAGGCCACCTGATCGCGGCGCACATAGCAGTCGGCCAACAGCAGCTCCACCGCGCCCTTGGCTTCGGCAAGGCGATGGAAGGCGGCCGAGCCCGAGGCGTCGACGACGAAGATGGTCACCGTCTCGCTCTGCTGCTTGAAGCGGGTGACCCGGAAGTCGTCGGCCAGAACCCGCAGGCGCCGCCGCTGGCTGGCCTCAGCGGCGGCCGCGGTTTGCTCACGCAATCGCTGCCAGGGTGCCGCTGCGCGCAGGGTGTCGATGACGTTGAGCCGGACGCCGGCGTGCGGCCGTCCCGGGCGCGAGCCGATCGGCCGGCCGCGGCGCAGAGAGCGCTTGGCAAGGCCGGACTTGCCCGCGGTGCTGGCTTGGCGGGAGAGCCGCCGACTGGGCGCCAACCGGTCGAGCAGCGCCTTGGGAATGGCGGCTGCGGACGCCTCCAACACCCTATCCTCGAGCGGGCCCTGCTCGGCATCAGGCTCTTCGTTAGGCTCGCCCGCCTCGGGCTCGGCGGGCGGCCTCTCTTCTATCGGGGGCGACTCCTCCTCGGCGGACGCAGGAATCTGAGTCGCGCGCGGCGCCAGAACCAGGGTGGCGGCCGCAATCAAGTCGCCCTCCTCGACAGATACGCGCCCCTCAAGCGCCGCCGCCGCCCGCGCGACGCGGGCCGCCAGGAGCGGCGGCCTTAGCGAGGCGATGCCCATGGCGAGCGCCGTGGCACAAAGGGTGCGCAGGGCGCTCTCGGGCATGTCTATCGTTAGCAGCGCCCCGCGTGCGGCCAACACGTCTCGCCGCGCGACAGGTGGGTCGGGAAGGTCTCTGATCGAGAGATGCGAAAGATCGAGATGAAAGGCCAAGCGGTCGCATAGGCCCGGTGGCGGCGCTTCCTCGGCGATACCTTCGTCTTCGGCGACGACGCCGAAGGATGTCGGCGCGCGCGCAGCGATGCCCTCGCGCTCGACGACAATCTCGCCGCTGTCGAGCGCAGCTGTGATTCGAGCGGCCAGCGATGGCGACAGCCGCTCTGCCATGGCCAGGACGAGGACGCCGCCATTGGCCTCCGCCAGCAAGCCTCTATCGATAACCGGTCGGCCGGCACGCAAGGTTGCCGGCAGATCGAGGCCGCCGATCAAGCGATCGTCCCCCACACCCGCGGGGACCCGGCGCAAGGGTGCGTCCTCCGGCAAGAGCGAGACGAGCAGTGCGCGCCAGCGCGTGCGCGCCGGGCCGGGCGGGGCGCGCAGCAGCACGCCGCCTGTGCCGGCTGGGTCGATGGCAAAGAGTGCAGCTGCCAGACAGGCCTGCCGCCAAACGGCTGCGGCCGGCGATGCGGCGTCCACGTCGGCGCGGGTCGCAGCGTCAGGCAGCGAAGACCTCCTCCATCGCACGCTCCACCCGAACGCCGGAACCAGCCTCGTCCAGCGGATCGCGCCGCAGGCGGTGACGCAGCGACAAGGGCGCAACGCGGCGGAGGTGCTGGTCGGTGACGTCCTTCTTGCCTTCCAAGGCTGCGAGCGCCCGGGCCGCGCGCACTAGGGTCAGTTCGCCGCGCAGGCCGTCGGTGCCGAGCGCAATGCAAAGAGAAGCGGCACGGCGATAGGCGGCTTCGGAAACAGCAACGGCGGCGAGTTTGTTGCGGGCGGAGACGATGCGGCGGCGGACCTTTGCCGTGTCCTTTTCCCAATGCTCGGCAAAGGCCTCCGGGTCCTGCTCGAAGGCATCGCGGCGGCGCACCACCTCGATGCGCGCCTCCAGGTCCTGCGGAGTCGCCACCTCGACCGAGAGGCCGAAGCGGTCGAGCAGCTGCGGCCGCAGTTCTCCCTCCTCCGGATTGCCGGAGCCGACCAGCACGAAGCGGGCCGGATGCCGCACGGACAGGCCCTCGCGCTCGACCAGATTCTCGCCGGAAGCCGCAACATCGAGCAGCAGATCGACGATATGATCTTCCAGCAGGTTGACCTCATCGATGTAGAGGAAGCCGCGATGGGCCCGCGCCAGGAGACCAGGCTCGAAGACTTTCTCACCGCTGGCCAAGGCGCGCTCCAGGTCCAGAGCGCCGACTACCCGGTCTTCGGTGACGCCCAAGGGAAGGTCGACCACCGGCACCCGGCGCTTCGCCGACCTTTGCTTGCCGCCCTCACCTTCCGGCGCGCAGACCTCGCAGAGACCCTGCGGCTCAGCGGGCGCGCAGCCGTAGGGACAGCCGACAATGACCTTCTGATCGGGGAGCAGTGCAGCCAGGGCTCGGATGGTGGTCGACTTGCCGGTGCCGCGCTCGCCGAACACCAGCACACCGCCGATGCCAGGGTCGATCGCCGCCACCAAGAGCGCGAGCTTCATCTCCTCCTGCTCGACGATGGCCGAGAAGGGGTAGATCGGCTTCGTCGGCCTAGGCTCCATGGTTGCGCTCTTCCTTCTTATGCTGCATCGCGCGCCTGTCGCCTGGTTTGTTCGGTTTCGACGTTCGCATCGGCTCCCGAGTCTTCTGTTCCATCCCTGCATTCATGATGACGGTAAGTGTCCAGAAGGGCGAGGGTCAAACGTCTGTCGCAGCGTCACAAGCATAACCTTAATCCGAGCAATGCTTGCACGTCCTGCGACATTCCTGCTGTTCTAAAGGGGCACAATCACCGATCGACGCTCGACCGCTCGACGACATAGGGAGGGGAAAGTCATCGTGGATGCCGTGCTCGACGGCTTGCGCGTCGCCGAGGTTTCCGCCTTCGTCGCTGCGCCGCTCTGCGGCATGACCTTGGCCCAGATGGGCGCGGACGTCATCCAGATCAGCCCCGTCTCGGGCCGCATGGACGAGGACCGCTGGCCGCAGACGAAGACGGGAAAGAGCCTCTATTGGGCCGGCCTGAATAAAGGCAAACGCTCCATCCGCGTCGACCTTTCGCGCCCCGAAGGCCGGGAGCTCTGCGCCGCCTTGATGGCCGGCAGGCCCGGCGACGGCGGGGGCGTGGTGCTGACCAACCTGCCGCTCAAGGGGCCGATGGCGTCGGAGGCTCTGCGCGAGCGGCGGCCCGACCTCATTCTGATGCGCCTGCTCGGCAATCCCGACGGCACGCCGGCGATCGACTATACGGTCAACAGTGCCGGCGGCCTGCCTTTCATCACCGGTGACGGAGAGACACCCTACAATCATGCGGTGCCGGTGTGGGACGTGGTCGCCGGCCTCTACCTGGTCAACGGCCTGCTGGCGGCCGAGCGCCGTCGGCTGAGGACCGGCAAGGGGCAGACCATCACCCTGTCGCTGGCCGACGCCATGTTGGCCACCCTGGGCAACTTGGGCTTCCTTGCCGAGGCGGAGCTTAATGCAACGCCGCGCCCACCCGCCGGCAACCAGATCTACGGCGCCTTCGGCCGCGACTTCCCGCTCAAGGAC
This sequence comes from Rhodovibrionaceae bacterium, assembly GCA_028279885.1. Classification (GTDB taxonomy): domain Bacteria; phylum Pseudomonadota; class Alphaproteobacteria; order Kiloniellales; family DSM-21159; genus JANQMX01. The sequence goes on from JANQMX010000091.1 coordinate 20,036, forward strand.
GGGCGCCGGGTGATGGTCGCTGCGATCACAGACAAGCAGTTCGACGTGCTTTGCAGGGCGACCGGCACTAGCGAGCAGATGGCGGCGCTGAAGCGCGAAACCGGCGCCGAGATCGGCCGCTATCACGCGCGAGACGCAATCTCCGAGGTGCTGCGGCCCTGGTTCGCCGAACGAACCCTGAAGGAGGTCGAAGCGGCCTTCGCCGGCAGCGGCGTGATCTGGGGGCCGTTTCAGACCTTCCAGCAACTCCTGAAGGAAGACCCGCGCTGCTCACTGCAGAACCCGCTCTTCGCCAGGCTCGATCAGCCGGGCATCGGCAAGCATCTCGCCCCGCACGGTCCGATTGCCTTCGGGGCAATGCCGCGCCAGGAGCTCGCCCCGGCCCCTGCGCTCGGCGAGCATAGCGAAGCCATCCTGGCCGATGTGCTCGGCCTGTCGTCGGGCGAGATCGGCAAGCTGTTCGATGCCGGGCTGGTCGCGGGGGTCGAAGAAGACTAACCGTCGCCGTCACCGCACGGCGGGGCGCGAGAACACCAGGACCGTCCCGCCCAGCGCCAGCAGCAGCCCGGCTGCAGCCGCGGCGGTCCAGACGAAGCCCTCCAGCCAGGTCGAGACCAGCATGGCAACGATGGGAAACAGCACTGTCGCATAGGCAGCGCGTGCCGGACCCTCGCGGTTGACCAGGCTGAGGTAGGTGAGAAAGGCGACGACGGAGGCGATGCCGGCGAGGTAGAGCAGGCTGCCCCAATAGAACGCGCCGCTCGGCATGGGAAAGGGCAGGCCCGCCGCCAGGCAGAGGACGAAGCAAACGAGCGCGCCATAGACCATGCCGTGGGCCACCAGGTTCGGCAGGTCGTAGTCGCGCGACAGGCGCGCGGAGAGGATGTTGCCCAGCGAGAAGAGATAGGTCCCGGCAAAGGGCAGGGCCACGTAGAGCCAGGGTACGGCGATATCCGCTTCGGCAATGCTGTCCCACGACAGCAAGGTCAGCCCGACCACGCCCAGCACCGCGCCCAACAGGATGCGCCCGCTCAAGGCCTTGCCAAAGAAGAGGCGCTGATTGAAGGCACCCATGATGGCCGCCGTGGCAAAGATGACCGACAGCAGTCCGCTCGGAAAATACTCGGCCGCAAGATAGAAACTGAAGAAGTTCATGCTGAAGAGGCAAAAACCGAGCGCGAGCAGCAGGCCGTGCCGCCGCCAGGGAATGAACCGCAGCCGTCCCGAAACCGCCAAAAGCGCGATCAGCAGGGCCGCGGCCAGCACGAAGCGATAGAAGATCGAGACCAGGGGCGGCACATCGCCGAGCTGCAGCTCGATCGCGTACCAGGAAAAGCCCCAACTGATCACCACCACGAACAGCAGCAGTGCGGACATGGCAAACCTCTTGCGCTTTCGCCCCGGTTTACCCTGCTTTGCCCGCGCCGTATTCTAAGCGCCGGCCAGAAATTTCATGCGAAGGACAGCGCGTGGGCGGCTTGGCAGAACTCACAAGCCTGCAGGTTTCGGCGATCATGGCGCAGTCGGCGGAGGTGCTGCGCGTCAACACCGACCTCGGCTCGGTGCGCGGTCTGGTGCTCTGGCGGCGCGACGGCGGCGGCGAGCTGACCTATTCGGCGCCGCGGCATCACACCTTGAGCGTCTACCAGTCCGGCGGTTTCGGCGTCTGGTCCAACGACGTGCGCTCCAGCGGTTTTTCCGGGGCGGTCTGCGTGCTGCCCGAAGGCATGGCGACGCACTGGAACAACCAAGGCCCGGTCTCGCACCTCCACATCTACTTCACGCAAGCCGACCTCGAAGCGATGAACTGGGAGACAGCGCCCGACATCGCACCGGTGATCTTCGGTCGAGACCCAATGCTGCAATCCCTGACAGCCGCCTTGGCGAAGCAGCTCGACTGGTCGGCCTCGGCCGACCGCCTGGCCATGGAGCATCTGGTGCTGAGCCTCCTGGCGCGACTGAGCGCCTCGCCCAAGGCGCCTCCCCCCTCCGGCCTCGCGCCAAAGCAAATGGCGCGCATCGAAGAGCACCTGCAGGATCTGGAAAGCGGCGCGCCCGCGCTCGACGCGCTGGCCGCCGCCCTCGACATGAGCCCGCGCCACCTGACCCGCGTTTACAAGGCCGCGACGGGACAGACCCTCTCCGAGCGCCACCGCGATATCCAGATGCAGCGGGCAACGGAGCTGCTGGCGACCAAGCTGCCGCTGGCCGAGATCGCGCTGGCCTGCGGCTTCAGCTCGCAAAGCCACTTCACCACCGCCTACCGCCGCCACTTCGGTCGCACCCCAGGCCAGGCCCGCAGGGCGGGGTAGCGGCAGCAGGACAAACAGTTCGGTCGCCATCGAACTGTTCCCGAAAGACGCATCATCGCCGCGGTGCTATCCTTCCAACATGAACCTGGAGCCGAACATCCATGTCATCGCCGCGGCGCTGGCCGACCGCAGCCGGGCGCGGATGGTCTGCGCGCTGATGGACGGCCGCGCCTATACGGCGAAGGAGCTCGCCTACACCGCCGAGATCACGCCGCAAACCGCGAGCGCCCACCTCAAGGTGCTGGAGCGGGAGGGCCTGATCGCGCCGCTCAAGAGCGGCCGCAACAAGTACCTGCGCCTCGCCTCCCCGGCGGTGGCGCAGCTCATCGAGAGCCTGTCTTTGCTGTCGTCGTCAGAGCACGTCCGACGCGCCAAGCCGCGCGGGGCCACCCCGGCGATGCTCGAAGCCCGGAGCTGCTACGACCACATCGCCGGGCGGCTGGGCACCGCGCTGCTGGATGCGCTCTGCGCGCAAGGACATCTCGAGCGGCGCGGCGACGAGCTCAGCGTCACCGTCTCAGGCGAGGACTTCTTCAGCGATCTCGGCATCGACGTGGCCGGCCTGCGCTCACTCAAGCGCCCGCTGACGCGCTGCTGCCTCGACTGGACCGAGCGGCGCCACCACCTGGCCGGCAGCCTGGGGGCTGCCTTGATGACCCAGTTTCTGGAGGCCGGCTGGCTGGTCCGCGAGCGCAACGGCCGCGCGCTTCGGGTGACGGCGAATGGACAGAGAGTCTTCGCCGAGCACTTCGGGCTGACCCTCTCCGACGCCGAGTCTCCCAAAGCGCTAACTGCTTGATTTTATGGGTCGAACGCTACGTTCGTGAGCGTAGCGTTGGAAGAAGACTTGGGCCCTTCCCTGCCGCAGACTCCTCCCATTCGCAAGCCAGCCAAGGGAGTCGAGCATGTACCAGGGACTATCCAAATCCGCCATCGCACCGGGCGGTCGCGCAACGACCCCCGATCATCTCGTCCGGGTGCTGAAATGCTGTCTGACGCTCCTGCTGGTCTGGGAGCAACGCCTCAAAGACCGCGATACGCTTGAAGGCATGCCGGAGAGCCGCCTGCGCGATATCGGTCTGAGCCGCGGTCAGGCGATGCGCGAAGCCCGCAAACCCTTCTGGCGAGGCTAGAGACGAGCCAATTCCTGCAAGTGATTGATACATCGTGCCAGGCTGTCTGACCGGTGAACAGCGCAGTCCGGCCGCCAGCCAGCGTTCTGATCCTGGATGAACTCCATCAAGCTCGCATTGTAGAGCGGACCGACGCTACGACCGCTGCCCTCGCGCGGAACAAGATCACCCCTAATCTTACGGCGTGAGCGGCGGGCGAGGTTAACTAATTCCTGCTTGGGGTCGTCAAGACTGTCAGGAGCCTCGGGGATGTTGACCAGCGCGACACCCAACCATCTTGCAATGCGTTCCCTGTCGGCGAGCAGCCATGACTCGATCGTGCGAACCGCGACACGAATGCACATGAAGCGGGACGGCATTGGAAGCCATTGCTGAAGGCAATCCGGAGCGCAATCGCAGTCTTGGTCTAGGTCAACGAGAACTATCCACGGCCCATGATTGGCCGCATTGTTGTATCCCATTAGCTGTTGAAGAAGCTTCTGCTTTCCATTGCGTCCGTGGACTTTCCCAAGACAACATCCAGCATGTTCAGCGATACGCCGCAATAAAACTTCATCCAGATCACCTTCTACCGCACCCGTGATAACGGTTGCCGCTGCTCCAGGCATCCCGCTCACTGTCCAAACAATGCTAGCTGCTCAGGCTTTGGTGGCCGCGTTTCAGGCAAGACGACATCAGAAAGCGGAACTCCGCCCGCAAGCAAAGCCTTGGCGTATTTCAGTTCCGTTGCCGCTTCGACGCGGGTGCCTTCAGTTTCTGGCCTGAGTAGCAGCACTTCATCTAGACCGATGCCCTCGTCTCGTAGCAGGTCAACGGAATGGGAACTCACAATGACCTGACGGCCGCTCCGCCGCTGCATCTGTGCAAACATCTGCGGCAGATAGCGAACCACATCGGGATGGAGGTTGAGTTCAGGCTCTTCCAGTAGAAGCGGTCCTGAACCATCGAGAATCGACCAAAGCAGGCCTAGCAAGCGCAAAGTCCCGTCCGAAAACTGCTCTTCAGTCTGCCATGCACCTTTCGGACGCCAGTGCTCACATTTGCCCCTTAGATGTGGCATTCCATCAGTCGGATCACGGAAGAACTCAAGTTCCTGAAGCTGCGGCACAGCGACCCGCAATGCTGTCCCTATTCTCCGCAAACGAGCGTTGCGGGTCTTTTCTGTTGTGCGAGCGACCTGTTCCAAAAAATCTGATCCGAATGGGTCGTCGCCATACCCAATGTAGCGGTCGGACTCGCGAACTAGCAGCGGGACAAGGTGGACATAACGAATTGTTCGAAAGAAATCCGCCAACTCACGGAATTCACGGTTTACGTTTACCTGCTCGATGTAGCTCTGGTGGAGTCTTGCCGGGTCGTCCTTGTCTTCTCGGTCAGGTCGCCGAAGTATCACTGTCCCAAATCGCTTAACGACCTCGCGCTTCAGAAGCGGCCGGCGGAGACCGCGGGTTTCTTGCCCAAAGCTAATTTCATATGTCCACTCTGGATCACCGCCGTTTCCTCCTACCGAAACAGCAACTTGAACGTCCGGATTACGCCTCGCTGCAAGGCATCTCAGTTTGCTAACTCCACCTCTGCTGGCAACTGCCTCTTCGAAGCCACCACCCAACGCCACTAGCTCATGTAAGAATCGAAATGCATCCAGGAGGTTCGACTTGCCTGAAGCATTTGGGCCAATCAGAAAGACGCGCCCTTGGAGCGCGACGTCCACCTCGACGAAATTGCGCCAGTTGGCCAGCCGCAGCCGGGTCAAGCGCACTCCTTTGGAACTAGCGGTTCGAGTAGACGTCACACGGATATCCTTGGGTGGCACAGACTAAGAACGGGGACGATACATCACGCACCGAACTCTGCACAGGGATCGCGCGTGCATGGCGCCGAACAACTTCATCCGCAGAGCAAGATCACTGCGCCGACCAGGACTGTGGCGATCACGAAGCCCGCAAACCCTTCTAGCAGGCGTGAGGATGACGGCGGGCGACATTCTTGCAGCGTGATGGAAAGCCTTTATGATAATGCGAGTCATTCGCATTTATTGACCGAAAGGCAGACGGCGGATCATGCGCCTCAGCTCACGCACCCGCCGGCGCATCTTGATCAGTCTGACGCCGATGATCGACGTGGTCTTCATCATGCTGGTCTTCTACATGGTCGCCGGCCGCCCGACCCTGCCCGATCCCTTCGAGATCGACCCGCCGTTGTCCGCCAGCGAGAGCTTGCTGGACCCGCAGGAGCTGATTGTCGTGGTCGGCGCCGACGGCCGCCTGGCCTTGGACGGGACGGTGATGCCGGAAGACAGGCTGCAGTCCAGTGTGGAGGCTCGCCTGTCGGCCAGCGAATCCATCCAGGTGCGCCTCAAGGCCGATGCCCAAGTCCAGGCGACACGGGTCATTGCCGTGATGGAACTGCTGCGGGATGCCGGCGTGGAGCAGCTCAAGCTGCTCACTGTTCAGGGAAGCAACTAGATCCCTACTTGATCCCGGCCTGCATGAAGGACTGGACGAACTGGCGCTGGAACAACAGGAAGGCGATCAGGAGCGGGCCCACCGACATCAAGGTGCCGGCCGAGAGCACGGCCCAGTTCACGCCGGACTCGGGAGCGGCGAAGATCGCCAGGCCAACTGTCAGCGGCCGCGTCTCGACCGACTTGGTGATGACCAGCGGCCAGAGGAAGTTGTTCCAGTGGTGGCTGACCGAGACCAGGCCGTAGGCGAGGTAGACCGGCCGGGCGAGCGGCACGTAGACCCGCCAGAGAACGCCGAGCCAGCTGCAGCCCTCGATGCGGGCGGCATCCTCCAGCTCGCGCGGGACCGTCTTGAAGGTCTGGCGCAGCAGGAAGATGCCGAAGGCGCTGGCCGCATAGGGGAGAGCAATGGCCGGGATGGAGTCGACCAAGCCCAGCCCGGCCATGGTGGCGTAGTTCTCGACGATCAGCACCTCCGGCGCAACCATCAACTGCACCAGCACCAGGCCGAAGGCGAGCTGATGCCCGGCAAACTGGAAGCGCGCGAAGGCGAAGCCGGCCAGAGTGCAGAGCACGAACTGCGCGGCGAGCAGGCCGGTGACCAGCAGGAAGGTGTTGAGGAAATAGCGCGCGAAGGGGGCATAGTCCCAGGCCTCGCGGAAGTTGTCGAGGGTCAGCGGCGCGAAGAGCTCGAAGCGGGTCACGTACTGGGGCGGATGGAAGGCCGCCCAGAAGGCATAGGCCAAGGGCAGGATCCAGAGCAGGCCGAGCAGCCAGGCGGCCAGCCACTCCAGGCGGATAGCCGGCAGGCGCAGCCGTGCCTGCGTGCGCGGCACACTGAGCGGCTCGACAGTCATGGGCGCTGCCTCATCGGTAGTGCACCCGCTTTTCGAATAGCCAGAACTTCGCGCAAGCCAGCAGCGCCAGGAAGACCAGGAGCACCATGGTCATGGTCGCCGCATAGGCCGTGTCGAAGAAGGAGAAGGCGGACTCGTAGATGTAGTAGAGCAGCAGGTTGCTGGCGTTGTTCGGGCCGCCCTTGGTCAGGATGAAGAGGTGATCGACCAGCTTGAAGGCGTTGAGCAGGGCGTTGATCAGCACGAAGAGCGTCGTCGGCATCAGCAGCGGGAAGGTCACGCGCCAGAAGAAGGTCCAGCGGCGGGTGCCCTCCAACAAGGCGGCCTCACGCAGCTCCGGCGGAATGGCCTGCAGCGCCGCGAGGTAGAAGATCATGAAGAAGCCGGCCTCCTTCCAGATCGTCATGACGATCAGGCTCGGCAGCACCAAGTCGGGGTCGCCCAGCCAGTTCTGCCCGGGCAGGCCGAAGAGGCCGAGGACCTGATCGATCAGGCCGATCTCAGGCGTGTAGAAGAACAGCCAGATGTTGGCCGCAGCCACCATCGGCAGGATGGTGGGGGTGAAGTAGGCCAGCCGCAGCAGACCGCGTCCTGGGATCTTCTCGTTGACCCAGAGCGCCATGACGATGGCCAGCGCCATCGAAGGGATGACCGTGCCGAAGGCGAACCAAAGATTGTTGATCGCCGCCTGGATGAAGACCGGATCATCCAGCAGGGCGCGGTAGTTGTCAGCCCCGACGAAGCGCGCCGGGCGGATCGGCGTGCCGTTGGAGAAGGTGCTGGAGATCAGCGTGGCAAAGGTCGGCCAATGGGTGAAGGCGATCAGCAGGATCGCCGCCGGCATCAGCAAGAGCCAGCCATAGACCGTCGCCAGACGCGGCGTCATGCGCGACTTCCCCGCACTGTTGTCCGGTTGCACTTTGAGGCATTGGCCGGAAGAGGTTGCAGCAGCACCCCCCTCCCGGCGCTGCGCGCCGACCTCCCCCTCAAGGGCAGGGGAATCGCACATGAGTAATGAATTCCTTGTGCTTGAGTGGGCCGTAGATTCTGTAAGGTCTTCTGACATGTGGGGAGGCCTAAATGGAAGA
>JANQMX010000104.1 GCA_028279885.1 Rhodovibrionaceae bacterium
TCGGTCTGGGCATCGGCACGGACACCTTCCCGCATAACCTGATCGAGGAGATGCGCCACGCCTGTCTGATGGGGCGCGTGGGCTCCGGCAAGCTGAGCAGCGCCTCGACGGCAGAAGCCTTCGCTTCCGCAACCCATGGCGGTGCGGCCATGCTAGGTCGGCCGGACCTGGGCCGGGTCGCCGTCGGCGCGGCAGCCGACTTCTCCCTGGTCGACCTCACCCACCCCGCCATGCGGCCCCTGCGCGACCCGCTGCGCAGCTTGATCTATACCGCCGCAGACCGGGCGGTTCGCGACGTCTTCGTCGCCGGCGAGATGGTGGTCGAGAACGGGCAGGCCTTGCACGTCGACGAAATGGCGGCGCTCGATGCGCTGCAGGGCTACCAGGAAGAGAGCATCGCTTCAGTCGGCGAGCGCGACTGGGCCGGACGCTCGATCGACCAAATGTCGCCGACCGTCTATCCGGTGCAGTAACCTCGGAGCTTGGGTTTAGGCAGCGCGGGCCGGGCCCAACACCTGCTTGCCGCGGGTCTCCGCAATGTGCTCCGCCGCAGCCCGCAGGCCACTGACGTGCGGAATGCCGAGCTGCAGCATGGCGGTCTCGATGGTTGCCAGGCAGCCCAGGATCATGGGTTCGTTGACCGAGCCCATGTGGCCGATGCGGAAAGCTTTGCCGCCGAGATCGCCGAGCCCGCCGGCCAGCGAGACGCCAAGCTCCTCGCGCAGGAAGCTGCGGAGCTGGTCGGGGTCATGGCCCTCGCCCAAGCGCACGGTGGTCACCGAGACGGCGCGTTCGCCGGGCTCCAGCGCATTGAAGGAAACCGCGCCCCCCTCCGACCAGGCCTCGACGGCGCGATGCACGGCACCAGCCAAGCGGCGATGGCGGGCCAGCACGCCCTCCAGCGTCTCCTCGAAGATCAGATCAAGCGCAGCCCGCAGGGCGAAGAGGTGCTGCTCGGGCGGGGTGCCGCAGAAGCGCATGTAGAACTCGCCACCCAGGCGCGCGTGCCAATCCCAGTAGTTGCGGGCGATTCCGCTTTGCTTGGCATGCCGCAGGGCACGCTCGTCGACAGCCAGGATGGCCATTCCCGGCGGGCCCATCAGCGCCTTCTGCGAAGCCCCGATGGTCACGTTCACGCCCCAGGCGCCCATGTCGTAGGGATGCGCCGCAAGAGAGGCCACCGTGTCGACCACCAGCAGGGCCGGATGGCCGGCCGCATCCATGGCTCGGCGCATGGCCGGCACGTCGCAAGTGATGCTGGTGGCCGTGTCGGTCTGGACCAGCAGGACACCCTTGATCTCGCCCTTAGTGTCGGCGCGCAGGGTTTCTTCCAGGCGGGCCGGGTCGGCCGCTCGGCGCCAGTCGCCGGGAATCAGCCGGGCTTCCAGCCCAAGCGCATTTGCCTGCGCCGCCCAGGCATTAGAGAAGACACCGGTTTCCGGCAGCAGGACCACGTCGCCCGGCGCGAAGAGATTGGCCAGCGCCGCCTCCCAGGCCCCGTGCCCGTTGGCCGAATAGACGAAAACCTCGCCGTCGGTCTTGAAGATGCGCTTCATGTCGGCGAAGCAGCTTCCGGTCAAATCCCGCAAGCGGGAGTCGACCAGGTCGAGGGACTGCCGGCTCATGGCCTGCCGAACCTTGTCAGGAATCTGGGTCGGTCCCGGGGTGTGCAGGAACTCCTGCCCCGCTTGATCGCGCGTCATCGCTTACCTTGTCGCTTTGCCATGCCGGATTCCCTCAGATTAACCTTACGAGATGGTAAATCAACGGCGGCCGGCGGCAATGTGACAGTCTTCACGCAACCCAGCGTTTAGCCGAACGCAAGGGTTGGTGGTACCTCGTCGCAGCTAGGTTTGGACCAAACAAGAGGCCGCAATGGCAAGTTCCGGGAGGTGACTGTGACGCAGCAGGAAGGCGCGGTTCGGCTTGCCGTCGATATCGGCGGCACCTTCACCGACGTGGTGCTGGAGAAAGACGGCCATCAGACCACCGGCAAGGTCCTGACCACGCCGGACAATCCCGCCGAAGGCTTCATGACCGCGGTGCGCAGCGCCCTGGAAGAGAGCGGAACGGCGCCGGGCGAAGTCGGGCTCATCCTCCACGGCACCACCTTGGCGACCAACGCGCTGATCGAGCGCAAGGGCGCCAAGACGGCGCTGATCGTCACCGAAGGCCATCGCGATTCCCTGGAGATCGCCTACGAGAACCGCTTCGACCAGTACGACATCCTGCTCGACCGGCCGCAGCCGCTGGTTCCGCGGGAGCTACGCTGGCCGGTGCCGGAGCGCATGGATGCCCGCGGCGAGGTGGTCACAGCACTCGACGAGGCTTGTATCGCTGGGCTGCTCGCCGAGATCGAGCGCCAGGAGATCGACAGCCTCGCTATCGGGCTGCTGCACGCCTATGCCAACCCGGCGCACGAGCGCCGCATCGCCGAGTTGATCCGCAAGGCCAAGCCCGAGCTGCCGATCTCCCTCTCTTCAGAGGTCTGCCCGGAGATCCGCGAGTACGAGCGCCAGTCGACAACCTGCGCCAATGCCTACGTGCAGCCGCTGATCGCCCGCTATCTCGTCGATCTGGAACGGCAGCTCGCGCAGGCGGGCTTCACCTGCCCGTGCCTGCTGATGACCTCGGGCGGCAGCCTGGTGACCATCGCCACGGCGCAGGCCTTCCCGGTGCGGCTTATCGAATCGGGACCGGCCGGCGGTGCCATCCTGGCCAGCCACCTGGCGCGCCAGCTTGGCGAGGACCAAGTCGTCTCCTTCGACATGGGCGGCACCACCGCCAAGATCTGCCTGATCGACCAGGGTGCGCCCCTGCTCTCCCGCAGCTTCGAGGTCGATCGGGCCCACCGCTTCATGAAAGGCAGCGGCCTTCCGGTGAAAATCCCAGTGGTGGAGATGGTGGAGATCGGTGCCGGCGGCGGCTCCATCGCCTCGGTCGACGCGCTGAACCGCATCCAGGTCGGCCCGGAGAGCGCCGGCTCGGCCCCAGGCCCCGCCTGCTACGGCAAGGGCGGGCAGGAGCCCACCGTCACCGACGCCAACCTGCTGCTCGGCCGGCTCGATGCCGCAGGCTTCGCTGGCGGACGCATGACCCTGGACGAAGACGCCGCCCGGCGGGCCCTGGAGGAGCGCATCGGCGCACCGCTCGGCCTCGACGAGACGGCCGCGGCCAAGGGCGTGCTGGAAATCGTCGATGAGAACATGGCCAGCGCGGCGCGGGTCCACGCGGTGGAGCGTGGGCTCGAAATCGAAGCGCGCACCATGATCGCCTTCGGCGGCGCAGCGCCGCTACACGCCGCACGGCTGGCCGACAAGCTCGGTCTCTCCCGCGTCATCGTCCCGGCCAACGCCGGCGTCGGCTCGGCTGTCGGCTTCCTGCTGGCGCCGGTGGCCTACGAGGTGGTGCGCAGCCGCTATCTCAGGCTCTCCGCCTTTGAGCCGGCAGCGATCAACGCCGTGCTGGCCGAAATGGAGGAGGAAGCGCGGCAGGTGGTGGCTTTGGCGGGTGATGCATCCGTCACCCTGCAGCGCCACGCCTTCGCGCGCTACGTTGGCCAGGGGCACGAGATCAAGATCACCCTCCCCGAAGGCGCGCTGACCGAGGTTAGCGGCGATGCTCTGAAAGAGGCCTTTGAAACCGAGTATCGCCGGCAATATGCGCGGACGGTGCCTGGTCTGGATGTCGAGGTGCTGACCTGGTCGCTTATGGCGTCAGGTCCACAGCCTCCAGCAGCGGCTTTGCCGGAGACAGAAGAGATCACGACACCGCCCTCGGAGCGACGACGCGCCGTCGAGATGCCCGGCGCCGAGTGTTCCACCGAGGTTGCGCTCCTCTCCCGCGACGACCTCCTGCCGGGCCAGCGGCTCGACGGTGCTGCCGCCATCGAGGAGCGCCAGACCACCACCTTGGTCCCCGCCGGCTTCTCCGCCCGGGTCAACGCCGCCGGCGACCTCATCCTGGAGCGCAGCGATGCCGAGCAGCGCGCCGCACAGTCCGCGGCCGTCGCAGAGAGCGTGCGCTCCCAGGTCATCTGGGACCGCCTGATCGCCATCGTCGAAGAGCAGGCGCAGGCGCTGCTGCGCACGGCCTTCTCCACCACCGTGCGGGAAGCCGGCGATCTCTCGGCGGGCGTCTTCGACCGGCAAGGCCGCATGCTCGCCCAGGCGGTGACCGGCACGCCGGGCCACGTCAACGCCATGGCGGCCTCGGTCGGCTTCTTCCTGGAGCGCATCGACATCGATCGCATGCGCGAGGGCGATGCCTACATCACCAACGACCCCTGGCTCGGCACCGGTCATCTCTTCGACTTCACCGTGGTCACGCCGGCTTTCGCCTCGGGCCGCGCAGTTGGCCTCTTCGCCTCGACGGTCCATGTGGTCGACATCGGCGGGCGCGGCTTCGGCCCGGACGCCGGGCAGGTCTACGAGGAAGGGCTGAACGTTCCCATCCTACCGCTGTTCAAGGCCGGTGAGGCCAACGAGACCCTGCTGGAGATCGTGCGGGCCAACGTGCGGGAGCCGGTGCAAGTGATCGGCGATCTCTATTCGCTGGCCGCCTGCAACGAGGTGGGCGTCCAGCGCCTGGCAACGATGATGGCCGAGTTCGCCCTCGACGACCTGGAGACCGTGGGTGGGCACATTGTCGAGACCTCCCGCCAGGCCATGCTGGCGGAGATTGCTGCCCTGCCCGCCGGCCGCTTCGCAAACGAGATGACGGTCGACGGCTACGAAGCGCCGGTCCTCCTTTCAGCGGCGCTCGAGATCGGACCCGAGGGCATGACCGTCGACTTCGACGGCAGCACACACATGTCGGCCTACGGTATCAACGTGCCGCTGACCTATGCGCAGGCCTACGCCTCCTTCGGGCTACGCTGCCTGATCGGTAGCCAGGTGCCGAACAACGCAGGCTCCCTCGCCCCCATCCGCGTCACGGCGCCGCAGGGCTCCATCCTGAATGCCCCGCCGCCGGCAGCCGTCGCCGTGCGCCACGTGATCGGCCAAATGCTGCCCGACGTGGTGCTCGGCTGCCTGGACAAGGCGGTGCCCGACCGTGCCCCGGCGGAAGGCAGCGCCAGCCTGTGGAATCCCATGCTCTGCGGCGGCCACGGCCTGACCGAAGGATACGACTACGGCGGCGCCACCCCTTTCTCGGTCACCATCTTCCACTCCGGCGGCACCGGCGCGCGACCGACGAAGGACGGGCTCTCTGCTACGGCCTTTCCCTCCGGCGTGCGCAACACGCCGGTCGAGATCACCGAGTCCATCGCGCCGCTGATCTTTCATCGCAAGGAGCTCAGGCCCGGCTCCGGCGGCGCCGGGCGTTACCGCGGCGGCCTCGGACAGGTGATCGAGATTGCCCAAAGCGAAGGAGCGCCTTTCGCCGTCTTCGCGCTGTTCGACCGCATCCAGCATCCTGCCCGCGGGCGTGGCGGCGGCCAGTGCGGCGGGGCCGGACAGATCCGCCTGGGCAGCGGCCCGGGCCTGCGCGGCAAGGGCAAACAAATCATTCCACCCGGAGATAGCTTAGTGCTCGAGCTGCCCGGCGGCGGCGGTTACGGCCCGCCAGAGCTGCGGGATGACGAGAGAGAGGCGCAAGACGAGCGCCGCGGCCTCGCCTGAGAGGTCTTATCTCCGTAGCCGGCCAAACCGAGCCTTGAATTCCCCTGCCAGAGCCGTTGCTTTTTTTCCTTGACTCGAAGAATGCAAATCATTCTCATTCGCGCACCAAGCAAGACCGGGCACCGCTACGGCGTTCGGTGGAGCAGAAACGACCAACAGGGAACCGTCATGAAACGCACGATCGCTCTCGCTGCCGGCTTGAGCATGTGTTGGGCCGCCCAGGCCCTCGCCGCCGGAGAGCTGAACATCTACTCCTCGCGCCACTACGACACCGACGAGCGGCTCTACAGCAACTTCGAGGAAAAGTACGGCATCAAGATCAACCGCATCGAAGACGGTGCAAGCAAGCTGATCGCCCGCATCGAAGCCGAGGGCGAGAACAGCCCGGCCGACCTTTTGATCACCGTCGATGCCGGCCGCCTATGGCTAGCCACCGAGAAGGGCATGTTCCAGCCAATCTCCTCCGGTGCGCTTGAGGAAACCATTCCGGCCCACCTGCGCCATCCGATGGGCCACTGGTTCGGCTTTTCGCAACGGGCCCGCGTCATCTTCTACGACAAGGACCGGGTGAACCCGGAGGACATTCAGACCTACGAAGCGCTGGCCGATCCCAAGCTCGAAGGGATGGTCTGCACCCGCACCAGCGGTAACATCTACATGCTGTCGCTGATGTCTGCCTTGATCGCCCATAAGGGTGCCGACGACGCCAAGGCCTGGGCTGAAGGCGTATGGAACAACCGCGCCCGCAATCCCGAGGGCGGCGACACCGATCAGCTGCGCGGCATTGCCTCCGGCCAGTGCGCCATTGCCGTGGCCAACACCTACTATTTCGCCCGTGCCCTTCGGAAGGACGTACGCGGTCTCGACAATCCGGACGACACCAGCCGCATCGGCGTGGTCTTCCCGAACCAGGACAGCTTCGGAACCCACGTCAACATCTCCGGCGCCGGCGTCTTAAAGAACGCACCGAACAAGGACAACGCCGTTCTCTTCCTGGAGTACCTGACGACCCCCGAGGCCCAGGCCTACTTCTCGGAAGGCAATGACGAGTATCCCGTGGTCGGTGGGGTCGACAAGGCTGAGAGCCTCAAGACATTGGGTGAGTTCAAGGCCGACACGCTCGATCTCACCGCCCTTGGCGAGAATCAGGCGCAAGCGCGTCTGCTGTACGACGAGGTGGGTTTTCAGTAAGGGCTAGCCCCATCCCGTCGCCTTACCTCTCCTAGCCTATCGTTTTCTTCTCTGGTCACTTGCCCCCGCCCAACCCGGCGGGGGCATTTTTATTGATGCGCCGTCTTTGTTGGAGCTTTGTCGTCGAAGCGACCCGGCAAGGCGCGAATTGCCCTGGCGCAATGGGCGCGGATCGGTTGAGATCGGCGCGAGGAACTGTATCGCCAAGGAGAGGCAAGGTGGCGCAAGATTTTCCCCGCCACGCCAAGGCCGTGATCATCGGCGGCGGCGTGATCGGCTGTTCGTTGGCCTATCATCTCACCAGGCTCGGCTGGCGCGACGTGGTGTTGCTGGAGCGCAAGCAACTGACTTGCGGGACCACCTGGCACGCCGCCGGACTGATCGGGCAGTTGCGCGCCACCCTCAACATGACGCGCCTCGCCACGTACTCGGCCGATCTCTACGGCAGCCTGGAAGAGGAAACGGGGATCCCGACCGGCTTCCGCCAGTACGGCTCCCTGGCCCTGGCGCTCAGCGAAGCACGCATGGAGGAGCTGTCGCGCGGCGCCTCCATGGCCAAGACCTTTGGGCTGGAAGCCCATGTCCTCTCGCCCGCGGAGTGCTTGGAGAAAAATCCGTTGATCGACCTGAAGGACGTCGTCGGCGGCGTCTTCCTGCCGACCGACGGCCAGGCCGACCCGGCCAACATCGCCCAGGCGCTGGCGAAGGGCGCCCGCAAGGGCGGCGCCAAGGTGTTCGAGCAGACCAAGGTCACCGCCATCCGCCGGGAAAACGGCCGGGTGATCGGCGTCTCCACCGACAAGGGCGAGATCGACGCCGAGTTTGTCGTCAACTGCGCCGGCATGTGGGGCCGCGAAGTGGGTGCCATGGCCGGCGTCACCACGCCGCTCCAGGCTTGCGAGCACTTCTATATTGTCACCGAAGCCATTCCCGACCTGCCGAGCGGCCTGCCGGTCCTGCGCGTGCCGGACGAGTGCGCCTACTATAAGGAAGACGCCGGCAAGCTGCTGCTCGGCGCCTTCGAACCCAAGGCCAAGCCCTGGGGCATGGACGGCATCCCCGAGGACTTCTGCTTCGACGAGCTGCCCGAGGACTTCGAGCATTTCGAGCCGATCCTCGAAGCCGCCGTCGCCCGCCTGCCTATCCTGGAGACGGCCGGCATCCACACCTTCTTCAACGGACCCGAGAGCTTCACGCCGGACGACCGCTATCTGTTGGGCGAAGCGCCGGAGCTGAAGAACTTCTACATGGCCTGCGGCTTCAATTCCGTCGGCATCCAGTCGGCGGGCGGCGCCGGCAAGGCCCTGGCCGAATGGATGGAGGCCGGCGAGCCCCCCTTCGATCTTTGGGACGTGGACATCCGCCGCATGCAGCCCTTCCAGGGCAACAAGCGCTACCTGGTGGCGCGTGCCGAGGAGACCCTTGGTCTGCTTTATGCCGACCACTTCCCCTATCGGCAGTTCGACAGTGCCCGTGGCATCCGCCACTCCCCGCTGCACGAGCGCCTGGCCGAAAACGGCGCCTGCTTCGGCGAGACGGCCGGTTGGGAGCGCGCCAACTGGTTCCTGCCCGCCGAAGCGCGCGGCAACGGCGAAGCACCGGAGTACCGCTATTCCTGGAAGCGGCAGAACTGGTTCGACTACGCCGCGGCCGAGCACCGTGCCGTACGCGAAGGGGCCGGCCTGTTCGATCTCACCTCCTTCGCCAAGTTCAGGGTCGAGGGGCGGGATGCCGAAGCGGTGCTGCAACGCATCTCGGCAAACGACGTCGCCGTTGAGCCGGGCCGCATCGTCTACACCCAGTGGCTCAACGGACGGGGCGGCGTCGAGGCCGACCTGACCGTCACCCGGCTTAGCGAGACGCTGTTTCTGGTGATTACCGCTGCCGCCTCGGCGAGGCGCGATCTTGCCTGGCTGAAGCGCCACATCCCGGAGGAAGCGCACTGCGTGGCGACCGACGTGACCAGCGCCGAAGCGGTCATCGCCGTGATGGGCCCGAAGGCGCGGGAGGTTCTGCAACCGCTGACCCCGGCCGACCTCGGCAACGACGCCTTTCCCTTCGGGACCGCCCGCGAGATCGAGATCGGCATGGGCCTCGCCCGCGCCCACCGCATCTCCTATGTCGGCGAGCTCGGCTGGGAACTCTACGTGCCGAGCGATATGGCCCGCCATGTCTTCGACGTTATCTGGGGCGCCGGCGCGCCGCAGGGCTTCACGCTCTGCGGCATGCATGTGCTGGACTCATGCCGTATGGAGAAGGCCTTCCGCCATTTCGGCCACGACATTACAGACGAGGATCACGTGCTGGAGGCCGGGCTGGGCTTTGCGGTCAAGGCCGACAAAGCGACCCTGCGGTTCGGCGATTTCCTCGGCCGCGAGGCCGTCCTGAGCAAGAAGCAGACGGGACTGTCGAACCGCCTGCTTCAGTTCAAGCTCGAAGACCCGCAGCCGCTGCTATACCACAACGAGCCGATCCTGCAGGACGGCGCCATCGTCGGCTACCTCACCTCCGGCAACTACGGCCATTACTTGGGCGGGGCCATCGGGCTCGGCTACGTGCCCTGCGAGCCGGGCACCAAGGCGGCCGAACTGCTTTCCGCCAAGTATGAGATCGAGATTGCCGGCGACCGCTTCGCCGCAGAGGCGAGCCTGAAGCCGCTCTACGATCCCAAATCGGAGCGCATGCGGCTGTGATGAAACGGGCGCAGGGCCAGAACCTGCAAAAGTCACACGGCTAAATCGCGGCGGGCGCAGCGCGTCGTGTTAACATTTACCCGTCGCTCGCGCGTCCTTCATTCGTTCGTGAAGCTTTGTGTTGCGGACTTGCCTTGAGATTGCGGCGCTCATCCCTTTGTACAAAGCGGCGGCACACGCCGTGAAATGCCGTTATGATCAGCGCCAACCCTCAGTGGAGGAGTCGTTATGGTTCGCAAACTTTTTATCGCCACGGCATTCGTGGCCCTCGTCGGGGGCGTCCCCGGCGCGATAGCCGGCGAGCAATACGTCGACGAGACCGGCTTTGCCGTCAGCGGCTACGACCCGGTCGCCTTCTTCAGCCTCGAACAGGCGCCGGTCGGCGAGAAGCAGCCCAAGGCAGTCCCAGGCAAGGCATCAATCACCGCAGACTACAATGGCGCCAAATGGGCGTTCGCCTCGGAAGAGAACCGCGACAAATTCCTCGCCAATCCTGAGAAGTATGCGCCGCAGTTCGATGGCCACTGCGCCTACGGCATTGCCCAGGGCGGCAAGGTGCCGGCCAACCCGAACCTTTGGCGCATCGTCGACGGCAAGCTCTATTTGAACATTACCCCGAACGTCGTCGGCTTCTGGGAAGCCGATGTCCCGGGCAACATCGTCAAGGCCGACACGAACTGGGAGGGAGCCGAGAGCAAGCCGGCATCCGACCGACAGTGGACGTCGATCAACGACAACAAAGGGACCTACAAGACCCTGGCTCCGATCGACGGCTAAACAGATGTAACCTTAAGGGGTGTCGGGAACGCAAAGGCCTTGATAGAATTGTTCCCGGCTCCGCGCTTTGTCAGTGCGTAGAACCAACCAGCCTACCGGAGAAATGCTCATGTCCGTCAAATCTATCGCTTTTGGCTCTGCCTTCATCGCCGGCGCTGTCGCAACCGCTTTGATGGGTGCTCAGACCACGCCCGCCGTCGCCGCCGCCAAAGAGAAGTGCTACGGCATCTCGCTGGCCGGCCAGAACGACTGCGCTGCCGGCCCCGGCACAACCTGCGCCGGCAGCTCGACCGTCGACTATCAAGGCAATGCCTGGACGCTTGTGCCGGCCGGCGATTGCGCCAAGTACGGCGTCGACACGGCCGACGCGAAGTACAAACTTCCGGGCGACCGCAAGGGCTCCTTGGAGGCCCTCAAGCGCGATCTGCCGAGCACCTAAGCTGGGCACTCGCTGACGCGACCTAACGACGGGCCGCCGCGAAGCCACCCATCCGGGTGCGCTTCGCGGCAGCGCCCTGAGTGCGACAAGTAACATCGCGAGCGTTGTCTGCCGTGACTCGACCGCATTCCATTCCTGCGCGTGCCGGTGTTGGGCTCAAGCCCCAGCACTACGAGGAGATCTTGGCCGAGAAGCCGGACCTTGGCTGGTTCGAGGTTCATGCCGAGAACTACATGGGCGCCGGCGGTCCGCCCCATCGCTACCTCACTGCCATCCGCCAGGACTATCCGATTTCCCTACACGGGGTCGGCCTGTCGATCGGCAGCGAAGGCAAGCTGGACGCTGATCACCTCTTGCGCCTGAAAGCCCTGGTCGACCGTTACGAGCCCGGCCTCTTCAGCGAGCACCTGGCCTGGTCGAGCCATGGCGGGACCTACTTCAACGACCTGTTGCCGCTGCCCTATAGCGAGAAGACGCTTGCCCAGGTCAGCGAGCACATCGATCAGGTGCAGTCGGTGCTGGGTCGCCAGATGCTGCTCGAAAACCCCTCGACCTACGTGAGCTTCTGGGTCAGCACCATGGAAGAAATCGACTTCCTCAAGGACGTCGTGGCACGCAGCGGCTGCGGCCTGCTGCTGGACGTCAACAACGTGCTGGTCTCGGCGGTCAATCACGGCTTCGATGCCGAGCAATACATCGATGCCTTCCCGATAGACGCGGTCGGCGAGATTCACTTGGCGGGCCACGCCGAGACCCACGACGGAGAGACGGAGGACTGCGGCGCGCGCGTGCTGATCGACGCGCACGACCGTGAGGTCGACGACGCCGTCTGGACGCTCTATGCCCGCGCCCTGTCTCGCAGCGGCCCGCTTCCCAGCCTGATTGAATGGGACAACGATCTGCCCGACTGGCAAACTCTTTTTGCCGAAGCACAGCGCGCCGAACAGGTGCTGTTGGCCGAAAGCGCGCCTGTCGTCACCCGGCCGGCACGAAGCGCGGCTCATGGTTGAGATGCAGAGCAGCTTCGCCGCCGCGCTGCTGGAGCCGGAGGCCGCCCTTCCACCTGCCGTCGCAAAAGGCATCTCGCCGGCCGTCAAGCGGCGTTTCGACATCTATCGCAACAACGTCACCAGCAGCCTGATCGAAGCGCTGAAAGCCAGCTTCCCGATCGTTTGCCGTCTGGTCGGCGATGAGTTCTTCAAGGCAGCGACAACGCTCTACATCCGGCAGGAGCCGCCGCGCTCGCCGCTTCTTTTTCGCTATGGCGACGGCTTTGCCGACTTTCTCGAGAGCTTCCCGCCGGCCAGCTCGGTGCCCTACCTCGGCGATGTCGCGCGGCTCGAGTGGGCCTGGCTGCAGGCCTACCATGCTGAAGACCGGGAGCCGCTGCCGCTGCAAGCCTTGGCCGAGGTGCCGCAGGAGTCCTTGCCGGCGGTCCGCTTTACCCTGCACCCCTCCTTGACGCTGCTGCGTTCGCGCTGGCCGCTTGCCTCGCTGTGGACCGCCGTGCGGGAGCGGAACGACAGCCCCGAGCTCGACATGGCGCAAGGCGAGGAGGTAGCCGTCCTGCGTCCCGGGAACGATGTCTCCGTCCAACTGCTGCCGCCCGGCGGCTACGATTTCATCACGGCCCTGTCTGCCGGCCGAACCCTAGGCGAGGCCGCCGCGCTGAGCGGTGAAGCCCATTCAGACTTCGACCTTGCCCATCACTTGCAAGGCCTCTTCACCCTCGGCACGGTTGTCGCCATCATAGCACCGGACCAGGGCTAGCCTTTTTCCAGCCCAACCGCTTCAAAGAAGAAGGAGGACGCGCCCATGCTGAGCGCTGCAATCGACATCTACGGCCGCATTACGCGCGCGCTCGATAGCACTTTCGATGCCTGGTTTCTCGGCCTGCTGGCACGCTTCGTGTTCCTGGCCGTCCTCTTCGTCTACTTCATCAACTCGGCGCTGACGAAGGTCGGCGACGGCGTGCTCGGCTTCTTTACCATCAAGGATGCCGCCTACTTCCAGATCCTTCCCACGGTCGTCGAGCGCTTCGGGTACGACGCCTCTCAAGTGCCCATCTTTCCCTACGGCATCATCGTGGCGATGGGCACCTACAGCGAGTTCATTCTGCCAATACTGATCGTCCTCGGCTTTCTCACCCGCATAGCGGCGCTCGGCATGATCGTCTTCGTCATCGTGCAAAGCTATGTCGACGTTGCCTTTCACAAAGTCGATGCGGCGACCCTCGGTGCCTGGTTCGACAACCTCTCCAACGGCGCCATTTTGGACCAGCGTTTCTTCTGGGTGTTCCTGCTGCTCTACCTGGTGCTGCGCGGACCGGGGCTGATCTCGCTCGACCACATACTCGGTCGTTGGGCCACGGCGTCCGATCGGAAAGTGGCGCACCGCGTCAGCACCTAAACGGCGGCGGTTGAACGATCGGTTTCGTCGCTCTGTGCCGCGTTGAGTTGCGCGTGGAACTTGGCCGCGTGCTCCCGCAGGCTGGTGATGGCTTGCAGAACCTCAGCCGCACCGTTGGAGACCTCGTCCGAGGCTGCCTCGGTGCGGCTGACATCGTCGCTGACTTCGCCGATCACCTCGGAGACCTTCTGGCTTCCGGCCGAGGCCTCGTTGACTGAGCGGCTGATCTCCTGAGTCACGGCATTCTGTTCCTCGACAGCCCCGGCGATGGCTTGCGCCATGGCCTGCACTTCACCCATTGCAGAATCGACCCGCTCGACCGCTGTGACGGTGGTCTCCGTCGCCGCCTTGATCTGCTCGACTTGCTGAGTGATGCCGCTGGTTGCCTTCGCCGTCTGCTGCGCCAGTGTCTTCACTTCACCGGCCACCACGGCGAAGCCCTTGCCGGCCTCACCAGCCCGAGCCGCCTCGATCGTCGCGTTCAGCGCCAGCAGATTGGTCTGCTCGGCGATGTCTTGAATCAAGTTGACGACCCCAACGATCTCCTCGGCAGCACTGGTCAGCTGCTGCAAGGTAGAGCGGGCATTGCTGACGGCCTCGACGGCGGCTTGAGACTGTTCGGAGGACTTCGCCATTTGCGAGGTGATTTCCGAGATGGACGCCGAGAGTTCCTCCGCCGCGGAGGCAACGGTCTGCACATTGCCGCTGGTCTGAGACGCGCTGGAGGCAGCCGCCGAGGCTTGCGAGAGAGTCTTCTCGGCGACAGCTTTCAGCTCCACCGCGCTACCGTTCATCGCCTCAGCCGAGTCGGCGGCAAGGTTTGCTGATTGACTGAAGCTCTCGTCGAACTCACCGGCCAATTGGTCGAGACGCTGCCGGAAGCTCATCGACTTCGCATCCATGTAGGCCGCGATCACAAGATCGACGTCCACCAGAACGGCCAGACTAACTGCCCGAAGCAGTGCTTCTGTCTTTACACGCGCCGCATCTGGATTGATGCGGCTGACAAACTGCCGTGTCACAACGCCCTGCAGTTCCGCCAAAACCATCGCGTAGCCGCCGATGTACCAGCTCGGCTCCAAACCAAGCCGATTGTGTGTCTGCGCGATCCGCTCAACCGACTGAGCGTAGTCTTCATCGAAACGGCCAGAGAACATGCGCTGCCAATGCTCGGTCTGCTTCTCCTTGGCGTGCTCGATGCGTGCTTCGCTGGCGAACATCCCGGCGAGCGGGGGCTCGGTACCCACGTGGCTATAGAAAGCCTGGAGGATGCGCGGCAGTTCGCACTCAAGGACAGGTAGGAAGCCCTGCAGCTGGCTGCGAACGGTGTCGTCGATCTGAAAAAAGCGAAGACGATCTGCGATGGTCACGGACATGGTTCGTTCGGCCCCATATTGCAACTTATCAGCGCTTTTGAAGAAGCACTGTTCTCGTTGCAAGATAAGGCCGACCGAACGAAGGAAGTGTTAATTCCGTACAAAAAATATGTTAAGATACTATAATTTTAGTAGAAAATCTAACATCGACAGAGATTTTAGTGAGAGGATCTAGCCGTTGCGCACGGACGCCAGGAAGCCGTCGACTTCGCTGCGCAGAGTCTCCGACTGCTGCGCCAGCAGGCTTGCCGATTCCAACACCTGCGTCGCGGACTGATCGGCTTCGCTCGCGGCCTGATTGACGCCGGAGATGTTGTTGGTGACCTCCTGCGAGCCGTCGGCGGCACGGCCGACAGTCGACGCGATCTCCTGGGTAGCAGCCCCCTGCTGCTCCACGGCCGCGGAGATGGAGGCGGAGATCTCGCTCATCTCTCGGATGATCTCGTTGATGCTCTCGATCGCGGTAACGGAGTCCTGCGTGGCCGACTGCATGCCGCCGATCTGCGAGGAGATCTCCTCCGTTGCCTTCGCCGTCTGCGTCGCCAGCGACTTGACCTCCGAGGCCACGACGGCAAAGCCCTTGCCGGCGTCACCGGCGCGCGCAGCCTCGATTGTGGCATTCAGCGCCAGGAGATTGGTTTGCTCGGCGATGTCCTGAATCATGCTGACCACTTCGCCGATCTTGCTTGCCGCCTGAGCTAAGCTTTCGACCTGCTCGTTGGTTTGCGTGACCCTGGTTTCCGCTTCAGTCGCGATCTTGTTGGAGTGCTCGACCTGCCGGCCAATCTCAGTGATCGAGCTAGCCAGTTCCTGTGCCGCCGAGGCCGCCGCCTGAACATTGCCGGAGGTATCTTCGGCCGCGGCCGTCACGGCGGCCGCCTGGTTGGTTGTTTGCTCGACCGTGGCCGACATGCCCCGCGCCGACGCTTGCATCTCGGTGGCCGACGAGGACACCACCTCGACCACGCCCTTGACGCTCTCCTCGAAGCGATTGGCCAGCGCCAGCATCTCCTCCCGACGTTTATGCTCAGCCTCCGCCCGCTCTCCCTCGCTGCGGCTGCGCGCCTCTTCGGCAGCGCGTAGATCGTCCCGGAACACCCCGAGCGCTGTGGCCATGTCGGCGATCTCGTCGCGGCCACCGCTCGGCACCTCGGCTTGCAGGTCGCCGCCGGCGATTTGCTCCATGGAGCCAGCCAACGTTGTCAATCGCGCCACCAGATTGCGTCCAACGTAAAGCCAGGCGATGGCAATGCAGGCGATCACGCTGGCAATGGCGATCACGGAAAGCCAGAGCTTGCCGCTGCCGATCGCTGCATCGACGGCCTGCGTGCCTGCGTCGAGCTCCACGCCCGTCGACTGGACGATCGCCCCGACCACATCGCCGAGCTGCTCGGCACTGGCCCGGCTTTCGGCTGTCGCCGCGTTGGCGGTTTCGATGGCTGTGAGCTCGGCAGTGCGCATGGCGAAAACGCTGTCGTCGCCGGCACCGAAGGCAATCAGCCCGGCCGAAAGCTCACGGATCTGCTCCGTGGATGGACCGTCAGCCAGGCCTGCCAACTCCTTTTCCATACGGCGTACGGCAGACGCGTAGCGCTCTTTCGCCGGCGGCAGGTTGGCAACACTGGGGGCCGTCGCCGACTGGCTCAGCAGACCAACCGTCAGATTGGCATCGGCGGCAATCTGCAAGAGCGCCGTCAGCCGGCCAACACCCTGGTCCATCAGTCGGCCAATCGCTTCGGCACTCTCGGAGGTCGCCAGCTCGCTGCCGATCACGACTTCGAAGTTGGCGTCGTCGACCATCGGCGTCAGCGTGTCGAGAAACTCCTTCTGCAGCTCGGCAAGCTCCCGCCGCATACCGGCGATACGGCCGGCGGCCGGGCCGCGGCTGAGCTGGGGCAGCTTGAGGAAGGTCTCGCGCTGAGCGAAGAGTCCATCGTCCGCGAAGGCCAGGCGCTCGAGGCGAGTGGCCATGTCGGTTAGAGCTTGCCGCTCCTCACCCTCCGGCAGAACGGCGAGGCTTTCAGCGAGCTTCTTGAAGTCGGCCACCAGTTTCTCCCGCTCCGGGATGAGCTTGGCCTCGCTGATCACGCTGGAGGCTTGCAGCATGACGCTGCTGGCGTGGTTCGCCCAAACCAGCACCTCGAGCGCGCTGCGCAGCTGGGTGACCTCGTTGGCCACCAGAGCCGAAATGGCGCTGCTGGCGCTGCTCGTCGCTTCCTCGCCGGCCATGACGAGCTCGAAGTTCGCGTCATCAATGGCGGTGATCAGGACCTCGAAAAAGCGGACATGAAGCGCTTCCAGCTCAGTCAAGCGAGCCTCGCGCTGCTGCCGCAGGCCGAGCCGCGCAACAACGCTTTCGTCCAAGCTCTGAGTTACGTCGCGCAGCGTCGTGAGCTGGCCACGAATGCTCTCCGCCGCCGCTGCATCCGCACCACGGGCGGCAAGTGCGTTGAGGTTCTCTTCCAGTTGGGCAAGACGCTGATTCAGTTCCCCGACCACCGACTGGCGTTGGGCCTCGCTGTCCGCGGCAGCAAGCTGTGGCGCGGTCGCCGCAAGCGCAGCCGCTTCAGCCTGCAGACGCAGAGCTTCCGTCATGGCCGGCACACTGCGCTCCGTCGCCGCCTGGAAAGCCCGGTCGACACCGTTGAACGCGAACCAAGCGATACCGCAAGCCAGAATGGTCAGGGTCGCGACACTGCCAAAGGCAAGAAAGAGGCGCGACTTGATCCCGAAGCGCGGGCCGCCGGCCGCCCGGTCGTCCTGAGTGTCAGGTGCATCGGCATCAGCCGTTTCGTGCATGTCGTTCTGGGCGTCCGTGGCAGTCATCGCGTTGACGTGGCCTTTCCTCTGACTCTCTGTTCGGTCTTCTTCTTACCGCTCTGACGCGGGCAGTCGGTCACAATCCTGCGGCTGGGGGCCTTCGCCGCGCAGGGAGCGCTCCCCTTGAGCGCTCCCTGCCGACGTAAAGGACTAGCTGGTGCCGCCGAGGCGCTCGACGGACTTGAAGCTGCCGTCGGGCTGAATGATGGAGAGGAACACCTCATCCATGCCTTGGTTGTCGCCCGGGCCATAGTTCAGGGTTACACCGCCGAGCTCGAAGCTGCCGGTGTTGTAGATGGCATCGAGCATCGCCTGACGGGTCACGTCGCCGTGGATCTTGCGCAAGGCTTCAATGGCGATGCGCCCGGTGATGTAGCCCTCCAGGGACACGAAGCCCGGCTCGGCATTGGGGTTGGCGGCCTTGAGCGCGGCCTGGTACTCCGCGACCAGCGGGATGGAATTGTCCCAAGGGAAGGGAACCACCTGGGTCACCACGACACCGGCACCATCCGCACCCAGTTCATCTGCGAGCGCCTTGGAGCCAACGAAGGAGATGTTGACGAAAGTCGCGTCCATCTTGACCTTGCGGGCCAGCTTGATGAACTCGGCGGCCGGTTTGTAGGCACCGACGATGACGACAGCCTGCGGATCGGTCTTGCGAATCTCGAGCAGAGCCGACTTCACCGCAGTGGTGTTGCGCTGATAGGTGCCCTCGGCGACCAGCGTCATGCCACGCTTCTCCAGCGCCTTGTTGACGCCGGCCAGACCGACACGGCCGAAGCCGTCATCCTGATAGAGGATGGCAATCCGCTCGTGCTTGAGGTCCTCGGTCAGATGCTTGATCCAGGCCTCGGTTTCGGCGTCATAGGTATTGCGCACGTTGATCACGTTGCTGAGCGCCGGGTCACGCAGGAAGCCCGCGCCGGTGAAGGGACCAATGAACGGCACGGCGGCGTCGGTGGCCATCGGCTGGGTTGCCTTCGAGGTCGGCGTGCCGACCGGGCCGATCAGGGCGAAGACACGGTCGCCCTCGATCAAGGTCCGGGTGTTTTCGATTGCGCGATCCGGCTCGTAACCGTCGTCGAGACTCTTGAGGGTCAGCGTGCGGCCATTGACGCCGCCTGCGCGGTTGGCCTCTTCGAAGGCCGCCAGAATGCCTTCGCGCATGCCGCTACCCAACGCGGCGGCAGGCCCTTCCAGCGCTGCCGACTGGCCAAAGATGATCTCATTCGCCGAAACACCGTCTTCTGCACCGGCTGAGCCGGCTGCGGCCAGGCAAAAGCCTAGCGCGGCGATCGAGGCAACAACGCCATTCTTGGAAACGAAAGTCTGCACTGCTCGGTCCTCCTGTCTCGGATCCCTCAGCCGAGCAATGCGCTCCGAAGAGCGAAATCGCGTATCGGCTGGACTGGTGGACAGAATTGCCGCCGAGGGTTGATTTCCACTTAATTTCTACGCTTTTCTAGTAAATCCTTATGATTGTAGTGCAATGCCCAAACCCCTTAAGCGTGCACACCTTCAAGCAGTCCACGCACACGGAGGCAATTGCATCAGCCTGCGTGACCCGAACCCGGCTCGCGAGGGGATACATGGACTCAAGACAGGCATTCTGCAGACGACTACTCCTATTCTAACGAGAAGCGGACGGCGGCGACCGGCGGCAGGCGCATCTCCGGCGCCGACCAGCTGTCGCCACCGTTCTCAGAAATCCACAGTCCGCCGCTGGTCGAACCGAAGGCCAGGCGGTCGCCTGTCTCGTCGATCGCAAGGGCGTGGCGATAGACCAGGTCATAGGCGTGCTGCTGCGGCAAGCCTTGGTGCAGCACCTCGAAGCTCTCACCGCCGTCGCGGGTCCGGGAGACGACCAGCTTGCCGTCGACCGGCACGCGCTGCTCGTCTTTCACCGCCGGCACGAACCAGGCGGTCTTGGGATCGGCCGGATGGGCGACCACCGCAAAGCCGAAACCCGACGGCCGGGCCGACGGCAACAGACGCCAGGTCTCGCCGCCGTCTTCCGATCGGTAGATGCCGCTGTGATGCTGGCACCACATGACCTTGGGTTGGGCGGTGCAGTGCGCCAGCTGGTGAATGTCCTGCGCGATCGGGTCGCCACGCTGGTCGGGGGGCATGTATTCGTTGTCCATGCCCTGGTTGATGACGCGCCAGCTGGCACCGCTGTCCTGGCTGGCCCAGACGCCGGCACACGATACGCCGATGCGGACGTCGTCAGGATTTCCCGGATCGACCAGGACGCTGCTGATGCCAGGCTGCTCGCCGCCAGCGACCCCCATCCACTGCTTGCGCTCCGGCAGGCGCCAGAGAGTCTCGACCAACGCCCAGCTGTCGCCGGCATCGTCCGAGCGAAACAGTCCGCCGGGCATGGTGCCGGCCCACAAGCGCCCTTCGACACCGCCAGGCACGATGGTCCAGATCTTGCCGAGCGTCCAAGGATGGGGATCGTCCTCCGCCTCCTGCGGCTTGGGCGGGAAGGCTGGCGTGGGCAGTTCGTGCCACCCAACCTTCCCGTCCTTGCGCCAAAGCTTGGCGCCGAAGTGACCCAGGTCGAGCGCGGCAAAGACCGTCTCGCCCTGCGCCAGAACGGCAGAGACGGGGTCGCCGAAGAAGTCGACGGCGGCCACCTCCCATCCAGCGCTCCGCCGCTGCAGCTCGAAGAGGCCCTTGCGGGTGCCGACATGCAATCGATCGCTCATGCCTGCCTCTCTTACCCTCCGGTCAACGCCTGGAGGACATAGATCTCGTCATCCTCGCCCACGGGGTCGCTGAGCCCCGCGCGATCACGCACCGAGCGGCCGTTGACGAAGACCGCCACATGCCGCCGCAGGACGCCCTGATCGTCGAGGACGTAGCCGCGTAGGCGCGGGTTCTCAGCGAAGGCAGCGCTCAGCACTTCGCCGAGGGTCCGCCCGGGCACCTCCTGCATCGGTGCATCCAGGAAGCGCTCGAGCTGGCTGGTGAAGTGAACCCGAGCCACGAGCGAAGGCTCCCTGTCCTAACGTGCGCTCGGCCCCACCTCGGCGAGGTAGGCGGCGAGGCGGTCGAGACCGACGCCCCAGCCCTGGCCGTGAAGGTCGCGCAACTCGGTCGTCTCGAAGAGCTCGTGACGCAGGGTCACCTCGGTCGCCTGGCTGCGCTCCGCGAAGGTCACCGTGACCAGAGTCTCGTTGCTGCGCTTGCCGTCGTCATCGAGCCAGCCCCAGGTGAAGCAAAGGCGCGATGCTTCCTCGATCTCACGGTACACGCCGGTGATGCGATGCAGGCTGCCGTCGCTCAGACGCATCTCGACGAAGAAGTCACCACCGACCCGCAGGTCGCGCGTGAAGCGTGTAACGGTCGAACCGGAACAGCCCCACCAGCGGGCGACATGCTCGGGCTCGGTCCACATTTTGTAGACCAGGCGCACCGGGGCTTGGAACAGACGGGTCAGAATAAGAACCCGATCTTCGTCGGCTACCGGCGCGACGACGCTAGCTGTCTCCACCATGACGAGTCTCCTTGCTCTGCAGGTCGGTAAGGTAGTCCTCCAAGCGGTCGAAGCTCTGCTCCCAGAAGCTACGGTAGCGTTCGAGCCAGCCGGAGGCCTGCGCCAGCGGCGCAGGCTCCAGCCGGCAGGGTCGCCACTGCGCTTCCCGCCCCCGCGCAATAAGTCCGGCACGCTCCAGCACCTTGAGATGCTTGGAGACCGCGGGAAGGCTCATCTCAAAGGGTTCGGCAAGCTCCGTCACGCTGGCCTCGCCCTCGGCAAGTCGAGCCAGAATGGCCCGCCGGGTAGGGTCGGCGAGAGCGGAAAAGGTGGCGCTGAGACGGTCGGAGGACATGAGGTACGCAAACATCCTTTAATTAACTGATAGGTTAAATGGAAAAGAACGGACTGCCCGTCAAGCCGGTTTGCGGCTCGGCTGGTCACCAGAGTGTTCCTTGGCCAGGTGAAGAGTGCTCTGGATGATGGCCCGCGGGTTGAGCCCGTCGGCTATCCTTTGCTGAGAGCCTTGGCTACCCCGGAGCAACCGACAGACTTCGAGGCCCGCTTCGGGCGTTTCGCGAAGCGCTTCGCCGAGGCCGCTCGAGAGGACTCTGTCTAAGCTGCGCGAACCTGCTCCAGGAAACGCTCGACCTCACCGCGCAAGGCCGCCGACTGCGTGCTGAGGGCTTGCGCGGCGGTGAGCACTTCGCCGGCTGCAGAGCCGGTCTCATTTGCGCCTTGGCTGACGTTCGCAATGCTGTCGTCGACGTTCTGCGTGCCTTTCGCCGCCTGCTGAACGTTGGCGCTGATCTCGCCCGTCGCCGCGCCCTGCTGCTCGACCGCGGCCGAGATTGAAGCGGCGATGTCGTTGATCTTGCGGATGGTGTCCGAGACGCCTTCGATGGCGCCGACGGCTCCGCTGGTCGCGTCCTGAATCCCCGAGACCTGCCCGCCGATCTCTTCCGTCGCCTTCGCGGTCTGGCTGGCCAGGTTCTTGACCTCGGAGGCCACAACGGCAAAGCCCTTGCCGGCCTCGCCCGCGCGGGCCGCTTCGATTGTCGCGTTGAGGGCCAAGAGGTTGGTCTGCTCGGCGATATCGTTGATCAATCCCACGACCTCGCCAATGCGCTGCGAGGCGTCCGCCAAGCCCTTCATGCGCCCGCCGACCTGCTCTGCCTCCTCCACGGCCGCGCCGAGCACGTTCGTGGTCTCGACCACTTGACGCGAGATCTCCTGCACGGAAGCGCTGAGCTCCTCAGCGGCGCTGGCCACGGTTTGCACATTGGCCGTGGCCTGCTGCGAGGCTGTCGCCACGTTGGTCGATTGCTCGGAGGTGCTGCGTGCCGTCGCCGACATGCTCTCCGCCGTTTCTTCCATCTGCCCAGCCGAGCGGCTGACCTGCTCGACCATTTCCATCACGCTGGCCTCGAAGCTGTCCGCCAGCCGCAGCATGTCTTCGCGCTTCTGCGCCTGGGCCTGGCGCTCCTGCTCGGCTTTCTCAGCCTGCAAGCGCTCCATCTCCAAGGCGTTGTCCTTGAAAACCTGCAGCGCGGAGGCCATCGCACCAATCTCATCTCGGCTGGGAACATCGGGCACATCGGCCTCGACATCGCCGTCCGCCAGCTCGCGCATGGCACTGCCGATACGCGTCACCGGCGAAGCGACCATGCGGTTGAGAATGAAAGACAGCGCTCCCATCAGCATGAGCGCGATAACGCCGGCGATGCCCATCAGCTCAAGAGCTGCAGCCCGTGTTGCGCTTTGGATTCGCTCGAAGCTCCAGTCCACCACCAGCACACCGATCAGCTCGGCGGACTGCCCGAAGACCACCGGCACGGCGACAACCTGCCCGTCGCCCTGCTCTTGATACAACGCGCGCCCTTCAGCCATCGCCTCTTGCGCGATCTCCGGCAGCTCTGCCGCTCCGCCGGACTCGCCGGCCGGCTCACGCTGATAGCCTGCTACCAAGTTGCCCTCCTTGTGGAAGGCGCGGATAGCGTTTACGTCGCTTTGAGGATCGCCCACCAAGCCAGCGTAAGCGCTTTCGATCGCCTCGCTCTTGCCGAAACGAATGCCGCCGCCGATCTGGTTGGCCAGCAGCTCGCTGAGCGCGACCTGCGACCGACCCGCGTCGGCCTTCAACTGGGATTTGCTCATCATCGTCTGCATGCCGATGACGGTGCCAAAGCCCAGGGCGGTGCCTAGCCCGACAATCAGCAGCAGCTTATGTCGGATCGACCAATCTCTTGGCGTCTTCATATCGATGCCTATCCCACGCGACGTTGGCCGCACCGCGCCGGCCAACTAAGCTCGGCGCGGTGCAGCAAACCAAGTTTACTGAGCCAGCATCTCGACGTTGACGCCGACGGTGACGGCACCGATGACCTGACCGTTCGCCGGGTCGACGACGGGCAAGCTCACCTGACTCTGGAAAGTCTGGGTCGACTCGTCCATTTCGACGTCGCTGACATGGACGGAAGACGGGCCGACCAGAAAAGTCTCCTTCCACTTGGCCTCGTCACCTTGCCAGTAGTCCGAGGTCACGTCGCTCTGGCCGACATTGAGCCCCTTGGCGTCCATGACGAAAATCTCCGTCACCAGACCTTCAGCGCCGTCCTTCTTCTGTTGAAGGTAGCTGGAAAGGGCATTGCCCAACACGCCGTCAATCATCGGACGCGAGCCGGCCGCCGTTTCGGCCCGCCACTGCTTGTCGAGCGCGATGATCTGGTCCTCGCTCAAAGCCGCGGTCTCGCCATTCTGGCTGTTGATCGCTTGGATGACAGTCGGATCGGAAAGCCAGCCACGGACTTGGCTGTCCGCGAAGTCGCGTAACGCGGGTTCGAATTCGTTGGCTTGGGCCACTGTAACAGAGACGGCCAGGACAGCGGCCGCAGAGAGAAAGCGCTTAATCATCGGATCTCACCTCTGGATGCATGAATGCGTACCAGGGGCATAAAACATACCAGTTAACAGCCACCTTATTTCGCGTAAAAAGTGGGTGAATCCCCCCAAGACTGCTGTTGTTTAAGCCCTTGCAAATACTTAACACTCCGAGACCGTCATTACGACGCAGCTCCGTTCACGCAGCCGCAAGCTGGGGATTCGCCTGTCCGACCGAGCGCAACCCTCGGAGGACTGCAGCAAAGCCACTGATCTCCGGAGCCTGCGTCCATGTTTGCCACGCTCCGCACCACCCTGGACCAGGAGCCAGACTGCCAAGGTGGTGCGGGCATGGACGGCGCTTTCGTCTACATGACGCGGCAGACCACCCCTCGGTGAGGGGCCCGGCGCACGACCGCTCCCGTTACCGGGACTGTTCGATACGATCTGCTACTGCGGGCAGGCCACGTAGCGGATGTAGGGTTTGGGTGCCCGCCAACCGGCTGGGAATTTCTCCTTCGCCGCTTCGTCGCTGACGGACGGAACGATGATGACCTCCTCGCCCTTCGTCCAGTTAACGGGCGTCGCCACCTTGTGCTCTGCGGTCAACTGCAGCGAGTCGATGACGCGAAGGATTTCATCGAAGTTGCGCCCCGTGGTCATGGGATAGGCAATGGTCAGCTTGACCTTCTTGTCCGGCCCGATGACGTAAACGTTGCGAACCGTCGCATTGTCCATGGCGCTGCGCGCGCTGGCGCTGCCGTTGACCGCGGCGCCAAGCATACCGAACAGCTTGGCCACCGACAGGCTGGGGTCACCGATCAAGGGATAGCTCGGCCGGTGCCCAGTCACGTCCTCGATGTCGCTGAGCCAGCGCTCATGATCACTCACCGCATCGATGCTGAGGCCGATGATCTTCACGTTGCGCTTGGCGAACTCCGCTTCAAGGCCGGCCATGTAGCCAAGCTCGGTGGTGCAGACCGGCGTGAAGTCCTTGGGATGTGAGAAGAGCACGCACCAGCTGTCGCCGATCCAGTCGTGGAAGCGGATTTCGCCCTGCGTGCTCTGCGCCGTGAAGTCAGGAGCGGTATCGCCTAGTTGCAGTTTCATTGGATTCCTCCGTCATAAGAGCAATGAGAATCGGCGCGCTGTCCAAGACGCGCATCCCGACTCTGATTGAAGTCGTCACGATTCCATGTCGCGAGCACGGCCCTGTCGACCTGTGCCATCGTTGTTCCTAAGCGATCTCGACAGCGGTGACCTGAAGAAATCAGACCGTTTTTCTGATGTTTTCCGGTTATCTTCACGTTGCGTTTGGCGAACTCAGATTCCGGATCGGCCAAGGTAGCCAAGTTCAGTCGTGCAGACCAGCATGCAGCCATTCAGCGCGAAAAAACACACACTTCATTGCGGAAAAAGCACATACTGGCCGTCACCGACCCCATCGTGGAAACGGATTCTGCTCCGCCTGCCCTGCGCCGCAAAATCCGGAATTGTATCTTCTGGTTGCAGTCTTACGAAATCTTACGATCATAGACGCAACCAGAGTCTGAGCGCTGTTAAGGACGCGCATCCCGCCTTTGTGTAGGGTCATCACGATTTCGTGTCGCGCGCACAGTCCGGTCGACTCGTGCCGAAGTTATTCTTAAGTGTTGCCGACAGCGGCGACCTGAAGAAATCAGATTGTTTTTGTGAAGGTTTCCCGATGCTCTATTTAGACGACTGGCTTGTTGACCCTGCGACCCGACGGATGAACCGTGGCACGGAATTCATCCGCCTGTCGCCGAAGGCCATGGCCGTACTGAACGCTCTGCACGAAGCCGGTGGTCAGGTTGTCTCGCGCGATGCTCTGCTCGAACGAGTCTGGGCAGATGTGGTGGTCGGTGAGGAAGTCCTGACCCATGCCATCGCTGAGCTGCGCAAGGCCTTTGGAGACAGCCGGAAACAGCCACGCTACATCGAAACGGTGCAGAAATCCGGCTATCGTTTGCTGGTTGGGCGCGGCGCTCCGGCCATCGCCGCCGACGATCTCGAGCTCCATGCGGCCTATCTGGACGGCTGCGAGCTCTTCTTCCGCGGCGGGCCGGAAAACGTGAAGCAGGCCGTGACCTGCTTCAGCGGCATCCTCGATGCCGACCCGCAGCACGCGCTCGCCTATGCCGGCCTGACGAAATCACTGTTCTTCATGGACTACTACTTCGGGGCACGCTGCGAGAACAGCCTTCAGCTGGAAGAGTGGGGACGGCAGGCCGTCGCCCACGGCGCGGAGCTCCCGGAGACCCACGCAGCGCTTGGCCTCGCGCTTGGCGCCCTTGGACGCCGCGAAGAGGGCTGCGCCAGCTTTGCGACCTCGCTGAAACTCAACCCTTATCTCGCCGAGCCTTACTATCTGCTGGGCCGGGTCTGCTTTATCCTGGGCCAATACCGCATGTCTGCGACCATGCTGGAGCGCGCGGCGGAGCTGCGACTGGGCGACTTCCACTCCCTGATCATCGCGGCCAAGGCGCGGCGTTTTCTCAAGGACGACATGCGCTGGCGGAGCAATTTGCTGGCCGCCCAGCACTGGCTCAACCAGCGGCTGCAAAGCGCCCCGGACGATCGCCGAGCCCTCTGCGATCGTGCCTTCAGTCTGATCGAGCTCGGCGATGTAGCAAAGGGGCTGGAAGCCGCCACCACGTTGCTCGACCGGACCGATGCCAACAACTTCTACATTGCCTGTGGCCTCGCCCGCGCGGGCGAGAAGGATGTCGCCATCGATTGCCTTGAACGAGTTGTGGAAGCCGGCTGGTACGATGGCAATTGGCTTCAGCAGGACCACGATCTCGACAGTCTACGCGACGAACCGCGATTCAGACGCATCGAGCGCGAACTGGACGCGGCTTAGAGTTGTCGCCTCGCAACACGCCGAATGGTCAGGGTCAGATAATCCCAAAGCGCTCCAGCGCCACGGCCAAATCGTCGCCGAACTGACTGCTCTTGCGCACGACCGCCGCCGACTCCGGCAGGCCGGCAAGCGAGGGATGCCCCGGCTCATAGCTGGTGACCAGGACGAAAGGAATGCTCTTGGTCTTCGGCAAGGCCGCCAAGGCGGCTGCCAGATCGACACCGGCGATGTCGTCCAACACCGAGGAGGACAGGACGATGTCCGGTCGGGTGCGTACGGCAAGCTCGATGGCCTCAAAGGAGCTTTGCGCCATGGCCACGCGGTAGCCGCAGTTCTGCAGATCGCGGGCAATGATGCGGGCAGAGGTGCGGTTGGGGTCGACCAACAGGATCTCGATGTTGAGATGCTCCAGGTCTTCGAGCTCGACCGGCCGGCGCACCGGCAGAGAACGTACGAACTCGGCCTCGTCAACGTTGTCGTCGACCTCGTTCTCGAGCAGACCGCGCATGATATCGACGAACACGTCAAGGTCGTCGACCTGCCGCGGGTTCGGGTCATCGAGGTCGGTCAGGTAGTTGTCCAGGCGCCGCAACAAGAGGTCCAAGAGCGGCAGTCCCATGCCGGTGCAAAGCCCGATCAGCTTGCGCACCTCGCCGGTCATGCGCGGCATAGCCTCTTCCGCGGCGTCTCCGCCCGTGCGCAGATTGCCGAGCAGAACCTCGAAAAGCGCTAGATCGTCGCGCGCCTCCTGCAGGTACTCGTCGTTGGCGGCGTCGAAGCACTCTTGCTGAACACTTTGAAGAGACATGGGTTTTCTCGATCAGGGATTGTTCCCTGTATAGCTACCCGCAATCGGCTTAAGACCGGCTTAAGACACTCCGACGGAAGCGGCTAAGCCCGTCTATGACCGCCGATCTTCCAGGATCATGTCGGCCGCCTTTTCGGCGATCATGATGGTCGGAGAGTTCGTGTTGCCGGAGGTAATGGTCGGCATCACCGAGGCATCGACCACCCGCAATCCCTGAACACCCTTAAGGCGAAGCCGCGGGTCGACGACGGCCTCGTCGTCGCTGCCCATGCGGCAGGTCCCGACCGGGTGAAAGATGGTGGTGGCAATATCGCCCGCCGCCTTGGCCAGTTCTTCCTCGCTCTGCACCGCCGGGCCAGGCAGGAACTCCTCCGGCTCAAAGCGGCTCAAGGCCTTGGCTGCCATGATGCGGCGGGTCAGCTTGATGGCGTCGGCGGCAACGCGCCGGTCCGCGGGAGCAGAGAGATAGTTCGGCGCGATGATCGGCTTGTTCTTGGGGTCGGCATCGCGAATGCGCACGTAGCCGCGGCTCTCCGGGCGAAGGTTACAAACCGAAGCGGTGAGCGCCGGGAAAGGATGCAGCGGGTCGCCCAGCTTGTCGGTGCTGAGCGGCTGGACGTGATACTCCACGTTGGCCGTCTCGTGGCTCGCATCGCTGCGGGTGAAGCAGCCGAGCTGGCTTGGCGCCATGGACAGCGGGCCGCTGCGGAACAAGGCGTATTCGACGCCCATGGCGAACTTGCCGAAGAGCGAGTTGGCGCGCTGGTTCAAGGTCACGGTGTTGGCCACCTTGAAGACCGTGCGGATCTGCAGATGGTCCTGCAGGTTCTCACCGATGCCGGCCATCTCGTGCACCACCGGGATGCCGTGCTCGGCAAGCAGGGCGCCGGGCCCGATGCCGGAGAGCTGGAGAAGCTGCGGCGTGGCCACGGCGCCGGCGCTGAGAATGAGCTCGCCGGGGATGGCAATGCTGATCTCCCGACCGCCGAGCGAGACTTGGAGGTTGGCGACGCGTCCATCCTGGAGCGTGATGCCGAGCACCTGAGCATCAGTTTCCACCCTAAGGTTCGGTCGCTTCATGGCCGGGCGCAGGAAGGCCTTGGCGGTGCTGACCCGAAAGCCGCCGCGCTGGTTCACATGGAAGTATCCGCAGCCTTCGTTGTCGCCGTCGTTGAAGTCCTCGGTCTTGGGAATACCGACCTCGGCGGCGGCTTCGCGGAAGGCATCGAGGATTTCCCAGGAGAGACGCTGGCGCTCCACCCGCCATTCGCCGCCCTGCCCGTGATGCGCGTTGTCCAGGAAGGCGTGGTCCTCCGACTTCTTGAAGTACGGCAGGACGTCGTCCCAGCCCCAGCCCGGATTGCCCATCTGCCGCCAGCCATCGTAGTCGCGGGCCTGGCCGCGCATGTAGATCATGCCGTTGATGGAGGAGCAGCCGCCTAGCACCTTGCCGCGGGGATAGCTCAGCTTGCGGCCGTTGAGCCCCGGCTCCTCCACCGTCTCCAGGCACCAGTCGGTGCGCGGATTGTTCATGGTGTAGAGATAGCCGATGGGAATGTGGATCCAGGGATAGCTGTCCTTGCCGCCGGCCTCGAGCAGCAGCACGCGCAGCTTGGGATCGGCGGAGAGGCGGTTGGCCAGCACGCAGCCGGCCGAGCCCGCCCCGACGATCACGTAGTCGAAGGTCCCCAGATCGTCAGACGCCATCGGCAGCTCCCTCTCAGGTGAAGGGAGCAAGGTTGCCGCTGGCGGCGGAATTGTCCACCGCGAAGCCGCTCGCCGCCGCCTACTCTGCTGCGAGCTGTTCGGGCTCGGGGACCGGCTCGCGCATGGTGACGAACTCCTCGGCCGCGGTCGGGTGAATACCGATGGTTGCGTCAAAGTCGGCCTTGGTGGCCCCGGCCTTGATGGCGATGCCGAGCCCCTGGGCGATCTCGCCAGCGTCGGCGCCGACCATGTGGGCGCCCACGACTTTCTGGCTTGGGCGATCGACGATCAGCTTCATCAAGGTGCGCTCCGTGTTGTGCGTCATGGTGTGCTTCATGGGGCGAAACTCGGAGCGATAGATGTCCAGCGCCTCGTAGCGCGCGCGCGCCTGCTCTTCGGTCAGGCCAACCGTGCCGATCGGCGGCTGGCTGAACACGGCGGTCGGGATATCGGCGTAGTCGAGCGTGCGGTCCTCGCCTCTGTAGAGGTTGCCCGCCAACACCATGGCCTCGGCGATGGCGACGGGGGTGAGCTGCACCCGGTCGGTGACGTCTCCCAGCGCGTAGATCGAGGGCACGTTGGTGCGGTAGTGATCGTCGACCTTGATGGCGCCGCGCTCATCGAGCGCTACCCCAGCGGCCTCCAAGCCCAATCCCTCGATGTTGGGGCGCCGGCCGATGGCATAGAGCACCTGGTCGACCTCGCGCTTCTGGCCATCGGACAGAGTGACAAGCAGACCGGAACTCGTCTTCTCGATTTGAGAGGCGATGGTGTTGAAGATCAGATCGACGCCCTTCTTGCGCATCTCCTCGGCAAGGAAGCGCCGCACGTCGCCGTCGAAGCCGCGCAGGAAGAGGTCGCGGCGATAGAGCTGGGTCACCTCGCTGCCGAGGCCGTTGAAGATGCCGGCGAACTCAACGGCGATATAGCCGCCGCCCAGCACCATCATCCGCTCCGGCTGCTGTTCCAGGAAGAAAATGTCGTCGGAGACGATGCCGAGCTCCTGGCCGGGCTCGCTCGAGCGCGAGGGCCGCGCGCCGGTGGCGACCAGAATGGTCTTGGCCGTGATCTTGCGGCCGGCGACCTCCAGGCTGTTGGGGCCGGTGAGCACCGCCCGGCCCTCGACGATCTCCACCCCGGCCTTGGTCAGCAGGCTCTCATAGATGCCGTTGAGCCGGCCGATCTCCTGGTTCTTGTTGGCGATCAGGGTTTGCCAGTCGAAGCTGCGCGGCCCCACCGTCCAGCCGTAGCCGGCGGCATCCTCGAAGTCCTCGTCGAAATGGCTGGCGTAGACCATCAGCTTCTTCGGCACGCAGCCGATGTTGACGCAGGTGCCGCCAAGGTGACGCTCCTCGGCGATACCGACCTTGGCGCCGTAGGTTGCCGACATGCGTGCGGCACGCACGCCGCCGGAGCCGGCGCCGATGACGAAGAGGTCGAAGTCGTAAGAGTCGCTTGCGCTCATGCTATCAATTCCGTTTGTCTGGCTGTCGGCCGAGGCCTTATGTGTGGCGGGCGAGCGGCGGGATACCCGGCCCGCTCGGCACAGGCTCTGTGATATAGCGGAAAGATCTGGGATGCCCAAGACGTCGCAGGAAGCGACCAAACGCAAAGCGGCGAGATAAGACCGAGATCAACGGGCGCGCCATGGACGGCACGCCGTAACGTGTTAGATAGGCGCGATTCCCACGCAGATGACGGCTCTCCCGCCGCGAAGGAACGACAGAGCATGGCACAGAAGCAGGCGACGCGCACCGAAAGCGATTCCATGGGCGAGATCGCGGTACCGGCGGACCGCTATTGGGGCGCGCAGACCCAGCGCTCCCTAAAGAACTTCCGCATCGGCGGCGAGACGCTGCCGCCGGTCCTGATCCGCGCCCTCGGCATCCTCAAGCTCGCCGCCTGCCGCACCAACATGGCGCTGGGGGTGATGCCGAAGGAGATCGGCAAGGCGGTCGAGAAAGCCGCAAAAGAAGTAGCCGACGGCGAGCATCTCGCCGACTTCCCGCTGGTCGTCTGGCAGACCGGCTCGGGCACGCAGTCCAACATGAACAGCAATGAGGTGGTCGCCGGCCGAGCCAACGAGATCCTGACCGGCAAGCGCGGCGGCAAGGAACCGGTGCATCCCAACGACCACGTCAACATGGGGCAGTCGTCGAACGACACCTTCCCCACCGCCATGCACATCGCGGCCGTCACCGAGCTGAGCGAGAACACCCTGCCGGCCATGAAGCGCCTGGCCGAGGCGCTGGGGGCCAAGGCCAAGGCCTTCGACAAGATCATCAAGATCGGCCGCACCCACCTGATGGACGCGACACCGCTGACCCTGGGCCAGGAGTTCTCCGGCTACGCCACCCAGATGACCTATGGCGTGGAGCGCGTCAAAGGCTCCATGACGCGGCTCTACCTCTTGGCTCAGGGCGGCACCGCCGTCGGCACCGGGCTCAACGCCGTCAAAGGCTTCGACAAGGCCTTTGCCAAGGAAGTCGCGGCCATCACCGGCTATCCTTTCAAGACCGCGCCCAACAAGTTCGAGGCGCTGGCCGCGCACGATGCCATCGTCGAGTGCTCGGGCGCGCTCAACACCGTCGCCGCCTCCCTCATGAAGATCGCCAACGATATCCGTCTGATGGGCTCGGGCCCGCGCTGCGGCTTCGGCGAGCTCTTGCTGCCGGCGAACGAGCCCGGCTCCTCCATCATGCCCGGCAAGGTCAATCCAACCCAGGCCGAGGCCATGACCATGGTCTGCGCCCAGGTGATGGGCAATCACACGGGCATCACCGTCGCCGGCTCCAACGGGCACTTCGAGCTCAACGTCTTCAAGCCGATGATGATCTACAACCTGCTGCAGTCGGCGCGGCTAATCGGGGACGCCTGCGACTCCTTCCGCGAGAACTGCATCGAGGGCATCGAGGCCAACGAGGCACGTATCGAAGCGCTGATGAACGAATCGCTGATGCTGGTGACAGCGCTCAACCCCCACATCGGCTACGACAACGCAGCCAAGGTTGCCAAGAAGGCGCACGCAGAAAACAGCACCTTGAAGCAGGCCGCGGCGGCGCTGGAGCTCTTGGCCGAGGCCGAGTTCGAACTCCTGGTCGACCCAGCCAAGATGATCGGCCCGCGCAGCCTGCCGAACACTAAAACCAAGGCTCCAGCGAAGAAGGCGAAGGCGAAACCGCGCAAGAAGGCGAAGGCCTAGCGCAGAGTTCCGTGAAGAAGCGCTCGGTCACCGTTGCCGGCCACGCCACCAGCGTCTCGGTCGA
Source organism: Rhodovibrionaceae bacterium (assembly GCA_028279885.1). Classification (GTDB taxonomy): domain Bacteria; phylum Pseudomonadota; class Alphaproteobacteria; order Kiloniellales; family DSM-21159; genus JANQMX01. The sequence goes on from JANQMX010000104.1 coordinate 32,356, forward strand.
AGAACCTTTCTGGGAGGAGCTGCGCGCCATCGCCAAGCGCGAGGGGCTGTCGCTCGCCGGCCTGATCGAGCGCCTGGACAAGGAGCGCTTCGCTAAGGCGCACGGGGAGCTATCTGAGGTCGCCAACCTTTCCAGCGCCATCCGGCTGTTTGTGCTGGAGGACCTGAAGCGCCGGGCCGAACAGCATCCTCATATCAAAGACTGATAGCAGACCTTCCAAACCGCCAATCAGTCCAGGTGGGCATCGAAGTCCATCATCTGGTGGAGTATGCGCACGACGAAAATCCCGTCGTCAGTTGGCTGATAGAACAGCGCATGTCGGCCAGAGTTATACTTTTGAAAGACGGCACCTCTCCTGGTCACATAGGAAACACCGACGGATGGAAAGTCCGCAGCGGTTTGCGCCGCATTGTGCATCTGGGAATTGTAGAGCCTGGCCTGCTTCTCACCGAATGTGAGAACTGTGTAAGTGGTGATTTCTTCTAAGTCTAACTGCGCAAGCTGAGAGAGCTTATAGCTTGCCATTCTTAAGGCGACTGATTGCTCGCTCCGTGATTTCCTCAATGCTGTAAGGGCTTACACCGCTCTTCAGGCCGGCCTCGAGGGCTGCATCCAGCTCTTCGCGGGTGCGCACGGTGTTTGGCCACTCTTCGGCTGGCTCCGCTTTCGGCCTTTTGCGGTTCGTATTGCTCATAAGCCGCAATATAGCAGGATGAGGCTTCTGTATCCACTAACCGGCAATTGAGCCGTCTACTGCGGGGTTAGGATGCCCCTGAAGATGCCGCGAAGGAGCTGCTCCCGCGGGTCCGGTGCCGCCGGCTGCTCGGTCTCGCTGCTATCCTCGCTTGGCAGTTCCCCCGGTGACGTGCTTTGAGGCGCGCTGTCCTGGCGGGGCGGCACGCCGAGCACACCGCCGACGATCCCCTCGATGATATCGCCGGGCGAGTCCAGCGACTGGCCGGAAGGGTCGACGTTGATGCCTCGCCGCAGGATGTCGCCGCCGAAGCTGGTGTTCGGCGCATCGAGCGGGCCGGCCAAAGCGACAGTCAGGTAGGGCGTGCTGTCCTCGCCCAAGGTCACCGCCAAATCCAATGCGGTGGACAGGCGCGGCAGATCCACCATCACGCCCTGCCCGTTCACCCGCGCGCCTTGGCCCTGCAGCAGGATGTCGTTGCTGCGCAGCACCCCGCGCTCCGCCTGGTAGGTCAGGGACAGAGCGACCGGAGCCTGCCCGAAACCGCCGAACAGCGCATTGACCGGATCGGTGAAGCCCTGGACCTGGCGCACGGCGCCGCCGAGCAAGCCGGCGACCAGATTGGCCCCCTGCTCCAGCCCACCGGGCTGGAAGCTGAGGTTGCCCGCAGCGCTGCCATCCCCGTTCAAGGTCGAGACCATTTCGAGCTGGCTGGAGCCGCGTGCAGCGAAGCGGCCGTCCACATCGATCAAGCCCTCGATCTGATGCTCGACACCAGCCGCCTGCAGCAGCGGGCCGACGAGAATCCGGTCCAAATCGAGAGTCCAGGCGGCCTCGGCGGGAGCCGCCGGATCAGACGCATCGAGACCGCCGGCAAGAGCCAATCTGCCGCCCCCGAGATTGCCATCGAAGCGGTCTACCGTAAGCACGCCGCCGTCGAAGCTGGTCTCCAGCACGACGTCGTCGAGACGCACGTCGCCCGTGTCCAGCGATACGAAACTGGCGGCAAGCGTACCGTCATACCGGCGCAAAGGGTCGAGCGGCAACGGAGCCCTGGACCAGGCCGACTCCTCTGGGCCAGCTTGTCCAGACGCAGAAGAGGCGCCGCCATCCCGGCCCGCGGTCGCCCCCTCAGCGAGAAAGTCGCTCAAGGTCAAATCGCCGACAGCCAGCTTGGCATCGAGACGTGGCCGCGCCGCCGTCATATCGAGCGCCAGATCGCCTTGCAGGCTGGTGCGGCCGGCTTGGGCCTGCAGCGCGCTCACGGAAAACTTGAGCGGTGAACCGGCCACCTTGGCGGCGAGATCCAGCGCGCCGGGCCGCCCGAAACGCTCCTCCGGGAAGAGGCTGGCCAGCGGGCGCTGCAGATCCTCGTGCGTGACGGACAGATCGAAGGCGAAGTCGGGCAAACCGCTCGAGAGGTTCTGCGCGCTGCCGACCGCGCGCAACTCGCCACCCAAGGCGGCCAGTCGGGTTGTGTAACTGAGGTCGTCCAGCGACCCGTTCATCGTGCTGGTCAAGGCAATTGGCCCGAGCCGTGTCACGCTGTCGATCTCCGGCAAGCCGGTCAGCGCCAACAGGCGGCGGGCCGCTATGCCCTCGATGGCGAAGGCGACATCGTCGAGGCGGGGCGTGCCCGCCATGTAGTCCGACAATAGGCCCTTTGAGGTCACGCGCCCGCCGAGCGCCGACAGCGCCAGGTCATAGTTGACCTGGGCGCGCGAGCCGTTGGCTTGCAGGGCCAGATCGAAGGTGCCGAGGCGGGCCAAGGGATGGCTCGCCGGAAGGCCAAGCACGGCACCGACGCTCGCCCCATCCATGCCCGACAGAGAGAGGTTGCCGGACTCCACCGAAGGCTCGCCCTGAAGGTCACGGAGGATTGCCACCGACCGCCCGCGACCGCCCAAGCCCGTGAGGTCGAGCGACAGGCTGATCGCATCAAGATCACCACTGACGTCGCCGCTGGCCGTCAACGGCCCAACACGGGCCAGCATATCATCGGCCGGGCGCCCCAGATAGCGCAACAGGCGCACCGGCTCCTGCAGGCTGATGTCGAACCGGCCGTCGGTCAGCTGCGGCCCGTCGGCAAGACCGGTCAGGCGTCCGCTGATGCGTCCCGTCCCGCCGGGAAAGCTGTCGGCGGTCAGCTCTGAGAAGGTCAAGGCCCCGGCCAGCAGCGAGCCGCGGGCACGCAGCTCTCGGAAGGCGCCGCCGCGCAAGACCACTTCCTCCGCGTGGAGGTCGAAGTTGGCATCGAAACGGTCGAGCAAGGATAGGGCCGGGATGCCTTGAAGGATATCACCCGTGGCTTCGCCTCTTAGGGCTTCGGCCGTCTCTTGGCCGGAATCTCGCGGCGGGTTGTACGATGGGCCGCCGAGATAGGCATCGAGGTTGAGCCGGTCGACGCTGAGCCCGATGCCGAAGCCCGGGCGGGCCCCGAGGCGCGTCGCAATACCGCCTCTCAGCCGACTTGCATCGAGGTCGGCGGTCAGGTTGTTGAGGTCCAGGCGCTGACCGCCCTCTGCCATCTTGGCGGACACATCGGTCACGAGGATGAGGCGGCGCAGCCGATCGTCGGCGACGCCCGACACCTCTTGGCCGAGCCAGGCCAGGGTCTGACGCAGGTCGTTGGCCCTGATCTCCAGGCCGCCATCGAAAGCAGCGCCGTCAGCGGGACTGGTCAGCTTGCCGCTCAGAACGAGCTCGGCGCCACCCGGCAAGGTCGCGCCCAGCGTCTCCAAGAAGGCTTGGCCCTCGTCAAGGCTGCCCCGAAAAACCGCGTTGCGGACGGTGTTGCCGCGAAAGACCACGGCATCGACGGTCATGTCGAGCCGTCCTGTCACCTGGTCGAGGAACGGCAGGTCGAGAGGCGTCGTCTCCAGGACAGGGCTGCTGTCAGTAGTCACGCCAGTGGTATCGTCGGCCCCCGACGTTGGGAGGGCAGAAAGCAGTTCGTCGAGATCGATGCGCGCGGCCGCAAGCTCCAAGCGGACATCCGGACTTGCCCCTAGCTCCGCCGCAACGCGGCCAGCGGCCTGCAGACGACTGTCGCCGAGGCGCAGCGCGGCATCCTCGACCGTAAGGGCGTTGCCGCCATAGCTCAGCTCGGCAGCCAGCTCGTAGTCCATCTCCGGAGCCGGAAGTTCGACGCCCCTCTCGCGCGCAAAGTCGGCCAGCCGGGCCAGGGAAGCACCGCTTACCACCAGCCTGCCCCGCGCCGACGGGTCGTCGAGGACGACGCGGCCGTCCCACGCGAGCTCGGCGTCGGCAAGGCCAGGAGCGGTGAGCGACAGGACGCTGCTCGCTCCCGACGCTCGGTCGAGACGGCCCACGGAAGCGCTAAGATCAAAGGCCTCATCGGTATAGCTGAAGCCTCCGTCAAGACGGAAGGGACCCGATAGCGAGTCGGCCGAAAGGTCGGCATCGATCGCCTCTACGCGCTCTTCCCGGCCCTCCCGAAGATCGCGGTAGATCAGCGTGCCGCCTTGAACCCTCAGCGACTGAACCCGCAAGGCAAGGTCCTGGTCCGCTTCTTGGCCAGTCATAGCGCTTGTGTCGGGCGCCCCGCTCGGCAAGCCGTCACCCTGGTCGAGCGACCAGTTGGCCTGGCCCTGCTCGTCGATCTCGTAGAGCACCACCGGCTCGACCATGACCAGCGACGCCACCTCGATCTCGCCGCCCAGCAGCGGTGCCAGCGCAACCTGCAGGTCGAGACTCTTCAGGGTGAGCCGGTCGGGTCCACCCTCAGGCCCTGCCAGGCGAACGCCGGCGGCGGACAAGCGCGGTGTCGGCAAGAGAGCCAGCGAGACGTCACCTTCGATGGCAATGCGCTCGCCGGTGGCGTCGAAGACCTGCTCGGCAATCCGCGTCTTCTGCTGGTTCCAGTCGATAAAGGAAGGCGCCAGCAGAACGGCCACCAGGCCGACCACGACGACCCCCAATATGCCCAGCAGGACTTTCTTCATTGCAAACCCTCAAGCCTTGCCTGGCCGCGCTGGGCGCCAGTGCGACAGCCTTCTATATAATGGCTGCCCAGCGCTCAGAGCAGGGGCAAAAGCCCTTGTCGCGATTGACGCTTTCACCGGCAAATGAAAGAGTCCAGCGGTGATCGAGGAGCCTGGTATGTCGTGTCGGCAGAGAAAGCAGAGCACAAGCCAAGTGGTCAATCTCCGGCGCGCACGGAAGCAAAAGGCCCGCGAGGCAAAGGCCCAGGAAGCGGTCGAACGGCGCGCCAAGTTCGGCCTCTCGAAAGCCGAGAAGACCCGTCAGACCGATACCCAAGCGCGGGACGACAAACACCTGGACGGCCACCGCCTGGAACCGGGCCCCACCGAAGACAAAAGCTAGGACAGCCATGAGATACGCAGAACGCGTCGAGCGCTTCGCCGGCGAGGGCGCCGAGGCCTGGGCCATCCATATGGAAGGGCTGACCCGCCGCGCCCGAGGTGAGGACATCATCCTGTTGACCGTCGGCGACACCGACACCAACACGCCGACCGGAGTCATTCAGACGGCGACCGACGCCATGCTGAGCGGCGACACCAAGTACACGCCGATCATCGGCTTCACCGAGTTGCGCGCGGCGGTGGCAGTGCGCAGCGCCGCCAAGCTGGGCGTGCCGATCGAGGCTGAACGCGTGGTGATCACGGCCGGTGCGCAAGGCGCGCTCTATGCCACGGCGCAGTGTCTCTTCGACCCCGGCGATGAAGTTGTGGCGTTCGAGCCCATGTATGTGACCTATGAAGCGGTGGTGCGCTCCACGGGTGCCGAGCTGGTCCCGACGCCCTGCCCCGCCGCGCTCAACTTCCACCCGGACTTGAAGGCCCTGGCGGCACGGATCACACCCAAGACGAAGGCCATCCTCTTCGCCACGCCGAACAACCCCACCGGCGCCGTCCTAACCCGTTTTGAGTTGGAGGCTATTGCCGAGCTCTGCCGGAAACACGACCTCTGGTGTATCTCGGATGAAGTCTATGGCGACATTGTCTATCAAGGCGAACATCTAAGTCCGCTCAGCCTGCCCGGCATGGCCGATCGCACGGTGGTGATCAGCTCTCTGTCCAAGTCCCATGCCATGACCGGCTGGCGCATCGGCTGGTCCATCGTCCCCGACAGCGACTTCGCCGATCACCTGTTCAATCTCCTGCTCTGTAGCCTCTACGGCTTGCCCGGTTTCAGCCAACGCGCCGCGATCAGCGCGCTCACGCAGAACTTCCCGGAGCTAGCGGGGATGATGGACACCTACCGCGACAGGCGCCGCCGCTTGAGCGAACGGCTCGACGGGCTGCCCGGCATGGCGTGCCATGCGCCCGAGGGCGGTATGTTCCTGCTGCTCGACGTGCGCGGCAGCGGCCTGAGCGCCCAGGTCTTCGCCGAGCGACTGCTGGCCGAAACGGGCGTGGCCCTCCTGCCAGCCGATGCCTTCGGCGCCAGCGCCAAGGGTCACCTGCGGCTCAGTCTCGGCACGACCGACGAGCGCTTGGACGAGGCCGCCGCCCGCATCAAGGGCTTTGCCACCGCGTTGGCTCGGGCCGCCTAACCCTCGCTAAGACGCCTGTGTAGTGCGGCGCATCAGCTCCTCGCCGCCGCGGACGGCGACTAAGGTGCCCTCCGGCAATGGCTCCCAGCCCTCATCCTCCAAAGGCACGCTGGCAAAGAGCGTGGTGCGTTGCCCGGTGAGGCCAATCTCCATACCCGGGCAATGCCAGGGCTCGCCATCTTCCACCAGGTTGCACGTCCTCTGACAGAGGCCCGGTGGCCGCGGCGCGCTGAAGCCCCCGTTCTCCTCGTAAACACGCTTGTGTGCGTGAACGAAGAGCACCTCGCCATCGGAATAGAGGAAGTTCGCCGGGCCGAAACCAGCCATCTCCGTGGCGAAGTCGGCGAAGATATCAAAGCGCTCCTGCAGCGTCGGCGGCTCGTGGCGGCCTTCCCAAACCTCGCGCAGGCGGTGCAGCAGCAAGCAGAACGCCAGCTCCGAGTCCGTCTCACCGACCGGGCGGAAGCTGAGCCAGCTGCCGTCATAGGTCCGGTCGAGATCCGCCAAGGTGCCGTTGTGAGCAAAGGCATGCACACGCCCGCCCAAAGCACGGCGAAAGGGATGGGTGTTGTAGAGCGCCGGCTTGCCGACCGTCGCGTGGCGGACGTGGGCGATAACGCAGTGGCTGGCCAAAGCCTGCTCTCGAATGAAGCGCACCCAGGGGCTATCGGCGGCCGGCTCGGCTTCGCGGATCAGGATAACGTCGCGGTCCTCGAAGTAGGCAATGCCCCAACCGGAGTGGTTGCTGCGCAGATGGCTGCCGTTGCGCGCAAACTCGTTGAGAGAGTAGCTGACCGTCGCCGGCGCATGGCTCGACATGGCGAAGAGCTCGCACATGGCAAATCTCCAGCTCAGGCGGCTTTCGCCGTGCCAGGAGAGAGGGAACAGCGGCCGCGGTCCGGGTTGGGCTCGATTTCCGCATCCAGCAAGCGGCTCAGCTCATCGGCGCCACCGACATAGCGACCGTCGAGCCAGATCTGCGGCACGGTGATCGGCGTCTTGGGACCGATGATCGGCTTGACCCGTCCCAGCATCTCGTAGAGCGCCCGCGGGTCCTTGACCACGTCGTGGTAGCGGTAGTCGATGCCCGCAGCTTCCAGGTAACCCTTGGCGCGGAGACAGTGCGGACAGGTGGCTTTGCCGAAGAGGTGGTTGCCGACGACCCCGGAGCGCTCCACGTGAGCGGCGATCACCGCCTCGGTCAGGAGGCCTCGGTTGAGAGCGTGACCTTGGCTCACCAGCCGGCCCTCGACCATGACGATCGGCGCGTGCCAGCCACCCTTGGGCAATGGCTTCCACCACTCGGAGAGCCATTCCCGGACCTCGAGCTCGACGGGGATGCCCTCGAGCTCCACGGCCATGGTGTCCTTGATCACGTCCAGGGTCAGCGAGCACTCGCCGCAGGGGATCTTGACCTTGAAAGGTCCCCAGGAACCGGCCCAGCGGAAAAGGATGATTTTCACCGGCTTGCTGGAAATGCTCTGCGACATAGCCTGCGCCCCTCTGTGCAGTGGTGGCCAGCCACGGCTCACGCCGGAGGATACGTCTGGCCAAGCGGGGATATGGTATGTCATGCCCCGCGCTGAAGACACCGAAGATCACAACGCGGCGAGGCGAGCTTGACCAGCGGTCGACTCATTGGCGCGCCGCAATCGACAATGGGCAACGGCATGACGGACGATCTCTTCGCCACCTTGGCGGAACGCTTTGGCAAGCGGCCGGCGCAGCCGCGCAGCATGGACAACCCCGAAGGCTGGCATGCGCTTGCCGGCCGCGGCTCCTGCCGGGCTTTCCTGCCGGAACCGCTCGAGTCGGCGCTGATCGAGACGCTCTGCGCACTCGCCCTCTGTGCCCCGACCAAAAGCGACCTGCAGCAGCGCGACATCATCATCGTCGAGGATGACGCGCTGCGCCGCCGTCTCGATGCGCTGCTGACGGAAGGACCGCTTGGCCAGGCCTGGATCGCCAAGGCCCCGCACCTTTTGGTCTTCTGCGCCAACAACCGCCGACAGCGCCTGCTCCATGACTGGCGCGGCAAGGCCTTTGCCAACGACCATCTCGATGCCTTCTACAACGCCGCGCTGGACGCGGGCATTGCCATGGCCCAGTTCATGGTCGCCGCCGAAGCAGCCGGCCTCGGCTGCTGCCCAATCAGCGCGATTCGTAACGAAGCGGATACGGTCAGCGCGCTGCTTGGCCTGCCGCAACACGTCTTCCCGGCCGTGGCCCTAGCGCTTGGCAGACCGGCCACGCCGCCCAAGCAAAGCTTCCGCCTGCCGCTATCGGTAACCCTGCACAGGGACCGCTACCATGAAGATGGCTTGCCCGATAGCGTCACCGCTTATGACGAACGACGCGCGGCGGCCCAGCCCTACGCCGGCCAGCGCTATACCGAGGACTTCGGCCAGGCCTCCCGTTACGGATGGTCGGAAGACAAGGCGCGCCAATACGCCAAGCCAGAGCGCGCGGAGTTCGGAAACTTCGTCCGCAAGGCCGGCTTCCGGCTGGATTAGAGCCCTTTCTGGGCAGTCGTCAGGCCGCAGACGCCGACGCAGCCGAGACCGGCACGTGCTTGGCAATGACCTCGGTGATCTGGGCGATCGTGAAGGGCTTGGAGATGTAGTCGTCCATGCCGGCGGCAAGGCACTGGTCGCGGTCGCCGCTCATGGCGTGCGCGGTCAAAGCGACGATCGGGACCCGCGCCGCGCCGTTCATCGCCTGCCGGATCTTCGTCGTCGCCTGCAATCCGTCGACGTCCGGCATGCGCACATCCATGAAGATAAGCTGGTACTTACCCGAAAGCGCAGCGTCAATGGCCTCCCGGCCGTTCGGCACGACGTCGACGTTATGCCCGTTGTACTCGAGTATATCGCGAATGATCATTTGGTTGGTCGCGCAGTCCTCCGCGACCAGGACGTTGATCGGCGCCACCTCGGTCATGACGACATCGGATGTCATCATTGAGTCTGAGGCGAACAAGCGACCGGCCGGGATCGGCAAACCAGTCTCCTTGGGCACCCAGCAGGACACACTGAACCAGAATCGCGAGCCCTTACCCGGCCTGCTGGAGACGCCGATTTCACCGCCGAGCAGGGCGGCCAACTCCTTGCAAATAGCCAAGCCGAGGCCGGAACCGCCGTGCTTCCGGGTCAGCGAGGTGTCGCCTTGTTCGAATCGGCCGAAGAGCCGCGCCTGATCTTCGGGCACGATGCCGACGCCACTATCCGACACCTCGAAACGCAGTCGGGCATGGCGATCCTCGTCATTTTCGGCCGGGGCATCGTAGGAGAGCTTCACCGCGACGTAGCCTTCCTCGGTGAACTTGACGGCGTTATTGACCAGATTGTTGAGGATCTCGCGGATCCGGTCGATGTCGCCGATCAAGACCGACGGCACACCCGGATCGATCCGTGTGAAGTAGTCGAGGCCTTTCTCCTGGACGCGCGACTCCCAAAGTAACTCGACGCTGTCCAGCAGCTCACACGGCAGAAACCGCGCGCGCTTGACCTCCATGGCGCCGGCCTCGACCCGTGCCAGATCCAGGATACTGTCGACGATGTCGAGCAGCGTCTCGCCCGAGTTCTGAATGGTCTGAGCGTAGCGATGCTCGGTGTCCGAGAGCTGCGCGCGTTTCAGAAGACTCGTCGTCGCAAGAATACCATGCAATGGCGTACGCACTTCATGGCTCATCACGGCGAGAAAGTCTGATTTGGCGCGGCTTGCCGACTCAGCCGCCTCCTTCGCCACCCGGAGCCTCTCTTCGGTCTGCTTCTGCTCGGTGATGTCGTGCACGATGCCGACGAAAAAGCGGGTGTCATTGTGCCAGGCTTCGCCGACCGACAACAGAATGGGAAACTCCGAGCCGTCTTTGCGCTGCGCCGTGACCTCCCGGCCAATACCGATGATTCGAGCCTTGCCGGTCTTCTTGTAGGCGGTCAGGTAGTCGTCGTGCTTCTCGCTGTGGTGTGCCGGCATGAGCATGCTGACGTTGCGGCCCACCACTTCTTCGGGGCCGTAGCCGAAGAGCTCGACGCAGGCGGCATTGTAGAGCCGAACCATGCCCTGCTCGTCGATCACCATGATGCCGTCCACGGCCGTCCCGATCACGGCACGCAATAAAGCCTCACTAATGTTATGGCTCTGCGTTAGCGTTTCGCAGATGTGAAGGTGATTACTCAGCGCATCCATAGATCACACTCAACCCATGCCATTGGTGCACGACAGAACTCCGCAAACCGCACCATCTGTACTGGTAAGAACCATAGAATAGAACGGCAAGACCCCCATCTTTCTGACAAATAAGCCTAATTTTGAGTTAAGTCGAATATTTTGACCACAATACTTTTCTGTGCTTAGAATAAGTAGGGGCTTTTTTACTATAGGCTGCAAAGTTTGGCGCAAATCTCAGCTTCTTGCTCCGAGTTGTTTGCTTAAGCTACTTAACAATACCAGGTGATCTCCATCCAGAGATGCAATACATTGATCTCCCAACCCAAAGCACGGCCCAATGCCGATCGTCGGGTTTCGCCGGTTTGCCAATCGGGCTCTAACCGTCATTTGGCTTCCGGGAGAGCTGCTCAGCAGTGCGACGACAACCAGAACGGCGGCCCGGGCAAGCCTTGGTCGGGCGCAATCGACCGAGACACCGAGCCGTCCCGGTCAATACGATCTATTGCATCGGCCAGCGCATCCCCTTCCGCCAAGAGTGCTGCGTCCAATCCTGCCTCCCATGGCAAGGCCGCTCGCCAGCCATCCCATGGCGAGGTCTCCTGCTTGGCAAGGGCCAGGCGGTCACGCGCCAGGTTGGTTAGGAGCATGGGCGCACCGACGGCCGCACCATGGCGGAAGCAGGCGGCCTCCTCCCGGCCTTGCCGCCAAGCCTGCCAGGCCTGGCCAGCGTTGAGAAAAGCACTGTCCGGGAGCTGCCCCGGTTCAAAGTCGATACCGAAATGCGCCCTGTGCTCGGCGTCGAGCTGAGCATCGGCCAGGCGCCAACGCCCTTCGGTCTCATCCCAATACTCAGAGACCCAGTGGTCCTCATAGACCCCCGGTGCGAAATAGCCGGCGAAGCCGCAGCGCACCCTGGCCACCCAGTCCTTCTCTCTGAGGCAGGCAGTCAGCAGCAAGGCGAAGTCGCGGCAGGTCGCCGGTTGGCGCTCAGCCGGCGACCGCGGCATCGTCAGCGGCGTCTTGTCGCTTGCAAGAATTCGCCGCAAGCGTTCCGCGACCGGAAGGGTCTCCCGCGACAGATCCGCGACTTGGCAGGGTGACAGTCCGTAGAGCCGAAGCTCATCGACGTGCAGCAGCAGGCCTTGCAGCACCTCGAGCAGCGCAGGAAGCTCATCAGGCAGGGCCGATAGGGCTCCCGCTTGGTCGCCGGGATCGCTCGTCGCGCCGTGCCGCCGATAGAACGAACGTTCTTTTGACGCGGCATTGACAGAGGGCAAATACACTTCTCCCATAGTCCGGCTAATGTGTTGTACCGAGCGAAGCTGTTCGATCGTTTGGACACACAGTCTAACGTGCCTCGGCGGGGGAGCACGAGGTACTCCACACAGGGCAGCCATGCCCGGCGGCCGTTCAACTTCGGGAAACGGTCTTGTCGGGGTATTGTGCCGAAACCACACAGATGTTGGGGGGTATGCTTATGTCGATTGACCTGGAAGGGCTGCTGCGCAGCCGTGACGCGGAGCGCTTTTCGCTGTTCGAGCGGCATCTCAATGCACAGCTCGTCCGCGTTCTCCGCACCATCGGCTTCGATGTCAGCTACGCGCACGGCGAAGGCCCTTACCTCTTCGACAAGCAAGGCCGCAGGTATCTCGACCATCTCAGCGGTTTCGGCGTCTTCGCGCTCGGCCGCAATCACCCGACAGTGATCGACGCCCTCAAGCAGGTTTTGGACGGCCAGATGGCCGGTATGGTTCAGCTCGACGTTTCGCTGCTCGCCGGACTGCTGGCTGAGAGGCTCAACGGCCATATGCCTTGGCTCGAGAAGATGTACTTCTGCAACTCCGGCGCAGAGGCTGTCGAAGCGGCGCTGAAGTTCGCGCGCTACGCCACCGGCCGGCAGCGCATTCTGTACTGCAGCCACGGCTACCACGGGTTGACTTACGGCGCCCTCTCGGTCACCGCGGACCCGCTCTATCGGGAAGGATTCTCGCCACTGCTCGGGGAATGCGCCGAGGTTCCCTTTAATGACTTGCCGGCGCTGGAGCGCGCACTGACGCAGGACCGGGTCGCCGCCTTCATCGTCGAACCGATCCAAGGCAAAGGGGTCAACCTGCCGGACGACAACTACCTCGCTGAGGCGGCCAAGCTCTGCCGCAAACATGGCACGCTGTTCATCGCCGACGAGATTCAATCCGGCATGGGGCGGACCGGCCGCTTCCTGGCCTGCGAGCACTGGGGGGTGGAGCCGGATATCGTCACGCTGGCCAAGTCCCTCTCCGGCGGCTTCGTGCCGCTCGGTGCCGTCGCCTGTCGCCGCCCGATCTTCGACAAGGTGTTTGACCGCATGGACCGGGCGGTGGTGCACGGCTCCACCTTCTCCAAGAACGACATGGCGATGGCGGCCGGCCTGGCCACCCTCTCGGTGATGGAGGACGAGGGTCTGATCGCCCGCGCCGAGACCATGGGTACAGAGCTGCAAGCCCTTCTGCGCGACCGCCTTCTGCCCATGGAGCTGATCAAGGAGGTCCGCGGCAAAGGCTTGATGATCGCCATCGAGCTGAACAGCCCCCGCGCCTTACGGCTTAAAGCGGCTTACACGATGATCGAGCAGGCGCGCAAAGGCTTGTTCTGCCAGCTGCTGCTCATTCCCTTGCTGAAAGAGCACCGCATCCTGGCCCAGGTTGCCGGCAGCGAGTTGCCGGTGATCAAGCTGCTGCCGTCCCTGACCATCGGCCGGGACGACATCCTGTGGACGGCAGACGCCTTCGAGTCCGTGGTCGGCGATGCGCAGAGCCTGGGCGGCGTCTGGGACCTGGGGCGTACGCTGGTCGGGCACGCCGTGCAGGCCAGCGCGCCGGCTAGACCCTAAGGATTTTCCCCGGGTTCATGATGTTGTCAGGGTCGAGCGCCGTCTTGATGCTGCGCATCAGCGAGACGGCCTCGCCCTGCTCGGCCTGCAGGAAGTCGATCTTACCATAGCCGATGCCGTGCTCGCCGGTGCAGGTGCCGCCCATGGCGAGCGCCCGCATCACCATCCGCTCGTTGTGCGCCTCGGCCCGCTTCAGCTCGTCCCGATCCTCGGGGTCGACCAGATAGACGAGATGAAAGTTGCCGTCGCCGACATGGCCGACGATCGGGGCGATGAGGTTGCTTTCGTCGATGTCGCGGCGGGTTTCTACGATGCAATCGGCCAGCCGGGAAATGGGCACGCAGACATCGGTCGCCCAAGCTTCCGAGCCGGGGCGCATGGCCTTGCAGGCGTGATAGGCATCGTGCCGGGCCTGCCATAGCCGGTTGCGATCCTCTTGCTGGGCCGCCCAGCGGAAATCGCCGCCACCGAACTCCTGCGCCAGCTCCCCGGCGCGCTCTGCCTGCTCGCGGGCGCCCGCTTCGGTGCCGTGGAACTCGAAGAAAAGTGTCGGCAAGACGGGGTAGTCGAGACCGGAGTAGCGGTTGATCGCCTCCATCTGCACCTCGTCGAGCAGCTCAATGCGCGCCACGGGGATGCCGCTTTGGATGACGGCGATAACGGTGTTGACCGCCCCTTCGAGGTTGTCGAAGGAGCAGACCGCGGCCGTGATCGCTTCCGGAATGCCATAGAGCCGGAGCTGCAGCTCAGTGATGACGCCGAGCGTCCCTTCGGAGCCGACAAACAGTCGGGTCAGGTCGTACCCGGCCGAGGACTTGCGGGCGCGCCCGCCGGTGCGAATGACGCGACCATCGGCGGTGACCACGGTCAGACCGAGCACATTCTCCCGCATGGTGCCGTAGCGCACGGCGTTGGTGCCGGAGGCCCGGGTCGCGGCCATGCCACCGAGCGAAGCATCGGCGCCCGGGTCGATGGGGAAGAAAAGGCCGCTATCGCGGAGATAGTCGTTCAAGGCCTTGCGGGTGACCCCGGCCTGTACCCGGCAGTCCATGTCTTCCCCGTTGACGTCGAGGACGGCGTTCATGCCGCCGAGGTCGATGCAGACACCGCCATGCAGGGCGGCGATGTGCCCCTCGAGAGATGTACCGGTTCCATAGGGGACGATGGGTGTCTTGTGGCTTGCGCAGATGCGCACGATCGCGGCGACCTCTTCCGTCGAGTTGGGGAAGGCGACGGCATCCGGCGCGGCGCCGGCATGGTAGGTCAGGTCCTTGCCGTGGTGCTCGCGGACGGCTTGGGCCGTCGACAGGCGTGTCTCCAGAAGCGCCGAGAGCTCGGCAATGGCGGGCCCGGCGTCCACCCGGCTCCGCGCGTCGTCTACCAATCCGCCCATGCTTCTGCAGTCTCCCAGCTTTGCGCCCCACCTATAAGATAGAGGTTCGATGCAGGGTGGCCAAATGTTGGTCAGTCGGCGGCCGGCGGAAGCAGCGGCTCTTCGCAGATGCGCGAGGCTTCGGCAGAAACCCGGTTGATGGCTGTCATGGCTTGGTAGAACTGCGTCGGGTCGAGGCGAAAACGCTCGATAATGCTGAGGAACAGGTCGGCATCGCTATCCAACGCCTGCATCTCGGCCGCCATAAAAGCGAGGATGGCAAGTTCGTCGCGCTCGAGATGGCGCTTGGCGTAACCGACGCCGCAAGCGCAGCTCTCCTCGCTGTTGCCCGGTGAGGCGAGACAAAGCGCCATCAACTCCGCTTCGCTGCTTTGGGGTGGCCGCACATCGTCAAAGCCGTCGATCCAGTCGGCGCCCGCGGGAGCCGGCATCGCCAGCGCAAAGCCGAACGCGGCGCACGCCAATCGCTTCACCAAGCCCGCCATGCCTTGTCGCCGCGACCGCACAAGCCGGTGAGAAGCGCTTCCAATTTCGCAAGAGTGACGCATATGCAGTAGAACAGTCTTAACAAAGTGCAAGGACGTGCCCGCAAGAGGCGGCAGACGAGAGGACGAGCCATGACCGCAGTGAAGAAGACATTCGACCTAGCCCATCTTACACCGGAACAGCACCGGGTGACGCAGCAGGAAGGCACGGAACGGGCTTTTTCAGGGGACTATTGGAATACCAAGACGCCCGGCACCTATGCCTGCGTCGTCTGCGGCACACCGCTCTTCGACTCCAAGCACAAGTTCGATTCCGGCACAGGTTGGCCCTCCTTCTGGCAGGCCGTCCAGGAGGACGCCGTCGGGATCAAAGAGGACCGCAAGCTCTTCATGCGGCGCACCGAGGTGCACTGCGCGACCTGCGGCGCGCATCAGGGCCACGTCTTTCCCGACGGTCCTCATCCGACCGGCCTGCGCTACTGCATCAACTCGGCCGCCCTTCGGCTGGAACCGCGCGACAGCGATTAGGGATATTGAAAATCGAGCCGGGCGCGATCATCTAGCGACAGTGCCTTAGGTCCGGGTCGGGATCGGTCAGCAGAGTCCACTGTACAGAGCGCCGCGGCGGCAGCGTTGGCGGCGACCAGACGCTGTACCCTGCTAAAACAACAAACAGGTCTCAGTGGTTATCTCCAGCCTCTTCGTCTTTGCCGGGCTCGCGCTTCTCATCATCGGCGGAGAAGTGCTGTTGCGCGGTGCTGTGGGCATGGCGCGCTCTCTCGGTATCTCCCCTCTCATCATCGGCCTGACGATCGTCGCCGCCGTCACCTCCATGCCGGAACTGGTGGTCACCGTGATAGCCGGCCTGGAGGACCGTCCGGAGCTGGGTCTCGGCAACATCATCGGCTCAAACATCGCCAACATCCTTTTGATTTGCGGTGTCGCCGCGGCAATCTCGCCCTTTCGCCCGCCGGCCAACTGCGCGCGCCGCGACGGCGTGGTTGTCCTCGTCGCAACCGCCATCTTCATTGTCATCGGCGCCGGCACCTTTGGGATTGTGTTCTGGCCGCAGGGCATCGTCTTCCTCTTACTTTTGGTGCTCTATATCTACGGTCGCTACATGGTGGAGCTGCGGGAAGGCGAGGGAGCCATCGGCGCCGAGGCCGAGGAAGCCCTGGAGCACGCCCCGAAGAGCACCGCCCTCTGCCTCGGTCTTGTCGTGCTGGGTTCGGCAGCCCTGGTCGGGGGCTCAGAGCTGCTCATCAAGGGTGCGGTGGATATTGCCCAGGCGGCCGGCCTCTCCGACGCGGTGATCGGCATCACCCTGGTTGCCTTCGGCACCTCCCTGCCCGAGCTGGCAACGGCCATCATCGCCGCCCGGCGCAACCACGCCGACGTGGCGCTCGGCAACATCCTTGGCTCCAACATCTTCAATCTCCTGGGCATCGGCGGCGCCCTGGCGCTGACCGCGCCCTATGCCATGACGGGACGCCTCCTCTACTTCGACGGCGCCGTGATGGCCGCCGCGACCCTGGCTCTGCTCGCCGCAATGGCATTGGGCAAACGGATCAATCGCGGGGTCGGCGTGGTCTTCCTGATCTGCTACACCACCTACATCGCCGCGCAGTTCATGCTGCAGAATGGCGCCTCCTAGCCGGCGAGAGATGACCGCTTCTCCGCATCGCTGCGACTATCCGCGCTGCGCCCTAATCACCGGGGCGGCACGTCGGATCGGCCGGGCCTTGGCGCTGGCCCTTGCCGAAGACGGCTACGATATCGCCATCCACTACCGCAGCACGCCGGAAGAGGCCGAGCGCCTCGCCCAGGAGATTGCGCGCCTCGGGCAACGAAACGCCCTGCTCTCCGCCGATCTGGCTCAAGAGTCGGACGTCGAGACTCTGGTCGAGCGGGCGACCGCCGCCTTGGGACCGGTCGGCGTGCTGATCAACAATGCCTCGACCTTCGAGATGGACAAGATCGAAGACGTGACACGCGAGAGCTGGGACAAGCACCTCGAGCCGAACCTTCGCGCGCCCTTCCTTTTGACTCAGCGCTTCGCCGCCGCCCTCCCCGAAGGCAGCCATGGTGCGGTCATCAACCTCCTCGATCAGCGGGTTTGGAGCCTGACGCCCTACTTCGTCAGCTATACCGTCTCCAAGTCAGCGCTCTGGGCGCTGACCCGCAGCTTGGCGCTGGCTCTGGCGCCGCGCATTCGCGTCAACGCGATCGGCCCGGGACCGACCTTGCCCAGTCCGCGCCAGAGCGAAGCGCAGTTCGCCCGACAGGTCGCTTCCGTGCCCCTGAAATGCGGACCGAGCCTGGACGAGGTCGCGCGGACGGCTCGCTTCATTCTGTCTGCAGCCTCCATGACAGGGCAGATGATCGCGCTCGACGGTGGACAGCATCTCGGATGGCGGCAGGAGGAGGACGGCGGCCCGAGTGTCGAGTGAGAAAGCGTCGCGACTCACCGGCCTTCACCGAGCAAGATCTTGACAGTCGATACCCACGCTTTCGACGCCGCCGATCGTCAAAAAGTCTCGGTTGGCACAGTGATTGTGTCGCTTCTGTTAAGCGCTTGTTTACTATAAACTTTAGCCACGCAACGCTCGGCTTTGTACACAGTGCCGACCGTGCCGGCGATACCCCGGTCTGAATCGCGTGCCATGCGAGACTTTGACAGTTTCTTGAATGAAACGGCGAAAGTTATCTTTGAAAATCAATCGCTTGTGATTTTGCCTAAAAAATAGGCAAAGTGAAGCTATGGTAGGGTTTCTCTGCGATCGGACCTCTGTGCGAGAACTTGGCCACAGCTTTATCCACAGGATCCGTGGACAAGCCGCGGCACGAACCGCGAAAGCCTGTCGCAGCACTTCACTCGATCGATTGCGCAATCAGTGCGGCATAGAACAAAACGCGAAAATAGCGGGTCGAAGCCACCAGGGACTCCGCTGTACAGGATATCGATCTGCCGGGATCTTTTTTTGATCATGGGAGTCGGCACGCCCCGTCTGTTGACCCACCATCACAGCCGGGGCAGAGACTCAAAAGCAGTTTAGAGGCAAGAGGCATGGCCCGGCAAAAGGGGCGACAGCGCAAAAAGGATCCGACCGCCGGCGGTAAGCGCGCCGTCGCCGTCATCGGCGACGATGCCTGGACGCCCGTCGGTCCGCTGGCGCCGATCGGCCTCTCCGAAGATGGCGTCACCTTCGTGCCGGCCGGACCGGACCAGAGCGGCAGCCAGGAAGACGAGACAGACGGCAACGGCGGCGAGGCCTCTCCAAGCGGCTTGGCAGCCGGCCTGGAGGTGCTGAAGGAGGGCGTGCGCACCCTGCCCTCCAATCCCGGCGTCTATCGCATGCTCGACCGCAAGGGAGACGCGCTCTACGTCGGTAAGGCCAGCAACCTGAGGCGACGCGTCACCTCCTATACGCAGCTCAGCAAGCTGCCGCGGCGGCTGCAGCGCATGGTCGCCGAGACGGTCAGCCTGGAGGTGGTCACCACCCACACGGAAGTCGAAGCGCTGCTGCTGGAGAGCAACCTCATCAAGCGGCTCATGCCGCGCTACAATGTCCTGCTGCGTGACGACAAGTCCTTCCCCTACATCCTCATCACCGACGACCACGCCTTCCCGCAGATCGCCAAGCACCGGGGCGCCCACGACCAGCCAGGCGCCTACTACGGTCCTTTCGCCTCGGCCGGCGCCGTCAATCGCACGGTGACGGCCCTGGAGAAGGCCTTCCTGCTGCGCTCCTGCTCCGATCACGTCTTCGCCAGCCGGACGCGGCCTTGCCTGATGCACCAGATCAAGCGCTGCAGCGCGCCCTGCGTCGACCGCATCTCGCCGGAGGCCTATGCGGAGCTGGTGGAAGAAGCCAAGGCCTTCCTGACCGGCCACTCGCGGGACATCCAGTCGAGCCTTGGCAAGGAAATGCAGGCGGCCGCCGATCGTCTCGATTTCGAGGCCGCCGCCCGCTATCGCGACCGCCTTAGGGCGCTGGCCCACGTGCAGTCCCATCAGGACATCAACGTGGAAGGCATCGACGACGCCGACGTGCTGGTTGCCGCGCGAGAAGGCGGGCAAACCTGCGTGCAGGTCTTCTTCTTCCGGGCCGGGCGAAACTTCGGCAACCGCGCCTACTTCCCGCAACACGACAAGCAGCTGGAGACCGAGGACGTCCTCGCCGCCTTCGTCGCTCAATTCTACGACAACAAGCCGGTGCCCAAGCTGGTGCTGCTGAGCCACGCCCTCAAAGAGCAAGGCCTGATCGGCGAGGCCTTGAGCCATGCCGCGCAGCGCCGTATCGAGCTGCTCGTCCCCAAGCGCGGTGACAAGCGCAAGATCATCGAAGCGGCTCTCAGCAATGCGCGCGAAGCACTGGCCCGGCGCCTAGCAGAGAGCTCGGCGCAACGCCGGCTGCTCTCGTCCCTCGCCGAATGCCTGGGCCTCGAGCAGGCCCCCGAGCGCGTGGAGGTCTACGACAACAGCCATATCCAGGGCAGCAACCCCTACGGCGCCATGATCGTTGCCGGGGCCGAAGGCTTCCGGAAGTCCGCCTATCGCAAGTTCGCCATCCGCGGCAACGGTGCGAAGGCTGACGAGGACGCTGCGGATGGCACGCCCCGCTTTGGCGGCGATGACTACGGAATGATGCGGGAAGTCATCCGACGCCGCTTCTCTCGCGCCATGAAAGAGGATCCGGAACGCAGCAGCGGGAACTGGCCGGATCTGGTGCTGCTGGACGGCGGGCGCGGGCAGCTCAGTTCAGCGCTGGAGGTTCTGGCGGACCTGGGACTGGAAGACGTCGCCATTGCCGCAGTGGCCAAAGGGCCGGAGCGCGATGCCGGACGGGAGCGCATCTTCCTGCCCGGCCGCCCGCCTCTCCTGCTCGAGCCGAAAGACCCGGTGCTCTATTTCATCCAACGCCTGCGCGACGAGGCCCACCGCTTCGCTATCGGCACACATCGCAGCGGCCGCGCTAAGGCGCAGCTCTCTTCAGCGCTCGACGAAGTGCCCGGTGTCGGCAGCAAGCGCAAACGGGCCTTGCTGCTGCACTTCGGCTCGGCCAAGGCGGTGCGGCAAGCGGGCCTCGCCGATCTGGAGGCCGTCGAGGGTATCAGCAAGGGAGTGGCAAAGAAGGTCTACGACTTCTTCCACGGGGGGCTCTGACCTCCACCTACACGTTTTAAGAGATCCATAAACTCGGATCGGGGTATTTTCGCAACAGCTCCGGCTGCTTGACGGGAATGTAATTCGCCTGTCGAAGCAACTGTGATTATATGTTTAGCTGTTGCGGGGGCTCGGCAAATTGCCCCGTTCCGGGCGCAGTTCAGTCTGATTTTAACCGTCGAATAGGCGAATTGGCTTAGGGTGACGCCGGCCGGATAGAGTGGTCAGCGTGGGAGGTCTTCGGAAGGGATGATGCGGTACTTCTCCATACAAGGACTGTACCGGCAGTTGCTGCGCCACGTGCGCCGCAATCCCGTGGACGAGGGTAAGTTCGCGCGCTCGATGGCGCTCGGCCTCTTCATCGGCTGTTCGCCGACCGTCGGGCTGCAGATGGTCTTGTCGATTGCCGTCTGCATCCTGCTCAACCGCTTGCTGGAGCTGAAGTTCGACGCTGCGATCACGATTTTCGCAACCCTGATCGTCAACCCGGTCACCATGGTGCCGATCTACTCGCTCTATCTGTCGATCGGCTGCTTGGTCATGTCCTGCGGCGGCGTGACCGAGATCACCAGCGCCGAGAGCCTGCTCGAGATCATCTCAAGCAGCGGCGTCGCCTATCTCGCCATCATCCTCGGCAGCATTCCCTTCATGATCGTCTTGACGATCGCCGGCTATTTCCTCAGCCGAAGACTGTTCGCCTACGTGGCGGAGCGCTTGAAGAAGAAGTTCGCCAATTTCAAGAAGCCTCGCCTACCGAAGCTGCGTCGCAAGCAGACCCAGAGCTGACGCATCTCTTGCTTCTCCATTTGCCGGCGAAGAAGGGCATGCCGTATAGAGCAACAGCGTGCCCGGCCGCCTGCTGCATTCGATCATGACCTCTCTGCCCAATCTTCTGACCCTCGCCCGCATCGCCGTCATTCCGGTGATCGTCGCGCTGCTCTACATCGCAGCCGATTGGGCGCGTTGGACCGCACTGCTGCTGTACATGGCGGCCTGCGCCACCGATTACCTCGACGGCTACCTCGCCCGGACCCGGGACGAGGTTTCTCCCCTCGGCCGCTTCCTCGACCCGATTGCCGATAAGCTGCTGGTGGTCGCCGTTATCGTCGTCTTGACCGCCCAGGGCTGGCTCAGCGTGATCGGCGTGCTGGCCGGGCTCGCTATCATCTGCCGGGAAATCTTGGTCTCCGGGCTGCGGGAGTACCTCGCCGAGTTCCAAGTGGTCGTTCACGTCAGCAAGCTCGCCAAGTGGAAGACAGCCGTGCAGATGCTGGCGCTCGCCGTGCTCATCCTCGGCCAGGCCGGCCCCGAGGGCTTGGCCCTGCCGCTGCTCGGCGAGGCATTGCTGGTCGTGGCCGCCCTGCTGACCCTCGTCACCGGCTATCAATACCTGCGCGAGGGCATAAGGCACATGTCCGCCAACGGTGGCGACAACGGTTGACTTCAAGCCAAGGGCTCCCCTCTTCTTATCCTATGGAAGCCCAAGGAAAGATGCGTGTGTTGGGACTGGCCGGGTGGAGCGGCAGCGGCAAGACCACATTAGTCTGCAAGCTGATCCCCGTGCTGGTGCAGCGCGGCTTGCGCGTCTCGACCATGAAGCACGCGCATCACAGCTTCGATGTCGACAAGCCGGGCAAGGACTCCTACGAGCACCGCGCGGCCGGGGCGACCGAGGTCATGATCAGCTCGGCCAACCGCTGGGCCTTGATGCATGAGAACCGCAGCGCGCCCGAAGCCGACGTCGAGACGCTCAAGACCCATATGACCGCGGTCGACCTCCTGATCATCGAAGGCTTCAAGCGCGAGCGCCACGAGAAGATCGAGGTTCATCGGCCGAGCCTGGGCCATCCCCTGCTCGCTGCCAGCGACCCGCACATCGTGGCCATTGCCAGCGACGCGCCGGTCCCGGAAGCGACCAGCTTGAACGGCGGCCTCCCGGTCATCGATCTCAACGATGTCGATGCCTTGGCGGACTTCGTGATTGCGCACTGCGCGCTGCGCACGACAACGGACGCGGCCTGATGGCACAGCTTAGCGACGACTGCTTCGCCCACGGCGGACGCCTCATGTCGCGTGACGAGGCCCTCGCCCTACTGGCCGAGCGGGTGACACGGGTCACCGATGACCAGCCGTTGCCGCTCCCCGAATGCCTTGGGCATATCCTAAGCGAAGACATCATTTCTCCCATCGCCGTGCCGCGGCACGACAACTCCGCGGTCGACGGCTACGCCGTCTTCTTCGACGACCTGGACCCGGAGCACGAGACTCGCCTCCCTATTGCCGGCCGCGCGGCCGCCGGCCATCCCCTCAAGGGCCCGGCGCGCCGAGGCCAGGCCATCCGCATCTTCACCGGCGCCTTGATGCCCGAAGGACCCGACACGGTGATGATGCAGGAGGACTGCCGGCTCGAGGGCGAGCAGGTGATCATTCAGCCCGGTATCAAGCGCGGCGCCAACCGGCGCCTAGCGGGTGAAGATATTGCCGAAGGCAGCACGGTGCTTCATGCCGGCCGCCGCCTGCGCCCACAAGACATCGGCCAGGCTGCGGCCGTCGGACGAACGGTACTCACGGTGTCGAAAGCTCTGCGTGTCGCGCTCTTCTCGACCGGCGACGAGCTGCGCGAGCCCGGCAGCGCCCTTGATGCTGGTAGCATCTATGACTCCAACCGCTTCACGCTTGGCGCGCTGCTGCGCGCGGCCGGCTGCAAGGTCAGCGATCTGGGCATCTTGCGCGATGAGCGCGGGAAACTGGAGAGCGCGTTGGCCGAAGCAGCGGAAACCCACGACCTCATCGTCACCTCCGGCGGCATCTCGGTGGGCGAAGAGGATCACGTCAAGCAAGCGGTCGAGGCACATGGCCGGCTGCATGCCTGGCGTCTGGCGATCAAGCCGGGGCGACCGATCGCCCTCGGCCAGGTGGGCGGTATTCCTTTCGTCGGCCTGCCCGGCAATCCGGCCGCGGTCGTGGTCACCTTTCTCAATATCGTGCGCCCCTTGGTGCTGCGCCTGATGGGAGGGAGCGAGCTCTCGCCGCACTACTTCCAGGTGACCGCCGGCTTCTCTCATAAAAAGAAGAAGAACCGCCGCGAGTGGGTGCGCGCCCGGCTGGAGCCAGCCGGCGACGGCAGCTGGTTAGCGCAGAAGTTCCCCCGCGAAGGGGCCGGCATCCTCTCTTCCCTCGTCGAGTCCGACGGCCTGATCGAGCTACCGGAAGACCTGACCCTGCTGGAGCCGGGCCGCAAGGTCAGCTTCCTGCCCTTCAGCGAGGTGCTATCATGAAACTTGTCTATTTCGCCTGGCTC
This sequence comes from Rhodovibrionaceae bacterium, assembly GCA_028279885.1. Classification (GTDB taxonomy): domain Bacteria; phylum Pseudomonadota; class Alphaproteobacteria; order Kiloniellales; family DSM-21159; genus JANQMX01. Next base: position 55,974 of record JANQMX010000104.1, read on the forward strand.
AAGGCCAAGGTCGGCCATGCTGAGGAGGAGGTAGCCCCGCCGGCGGAGGTCGAGACGGTGGCCGCGCTGATGGACTGGCTTTCGGCACGCGGCGCCGGCTATGCCGAGGCTCTGGCCGACCGGGCGACCATCCGCGTGGCGGTCAACCAGGAATATGCGAAGCCCGGCGATCGCGTGAAGCCGGGCGACGAGGTTGCCTTCTTCCCCCCGGTGACGGGAGGATAGGTCGGCAGCGACCGAAGGAGCGGCCAAAGGAGCAAGAGACCATGATCAGAGTACAGCGCGAAGACTTCGATCTCGGCGCCGAGCTCGCGGCTCTGACGCAAGGCCGCCATGACATCGGCGGCCTTTGCTCCTTTGTCGGCCTGGTCCGCGATATGGCGCCGATCGACGGCGAGACCACCGGCATCTCGGCTATGACCCTAGAGCACTACCCCGGCATGACCGAGAAAATGCTGGCTCGCATCGAGGCAGAGGCGCAGGAACGCTGGCCGCTTAGCGCCTCCTTGATCATCCACCGCTATGGCCGCATGGAGCCCGGCGAGCAGATCGTCCTGGTCGCCGCCGCCAGCGCCCATCGCGAAGCTGCTTTCGAGGCCTGCCACTTCCTGATCGATTGGCTCAAGACCAAGGCGCCCTTCTGGAAGATCGAGTCGACCGACGACGGCCGCGAAGCCTGGGTCGCCGCGCGCGACAGCGACGACGATGCGGCAGCGCGCTGGCAGCGCAGCGACGAAGCCGCCGAGTAGCGCGGGCGAGAGAGGGCATGCCGCTCTACCGCCAAGCCATCGATTTTCAGCGGCTGGACGAGGACAGCCTCGCTGCTTGGCGCGAGATCCCCGCGGCCGTGGCCTCGGACTGCATGAACAGGGCACAGACCATGGCCGCGACCATGAAACCGCTCGCGCCCGGCATGCGGCTCTGCGCCCAGGCCCGCACGGTCGCCTGCATGGTCGGCGACAATGGCCCGATCCATGCTGCGATCCGACTGATCGAGCCGGGGCGTGGTGAAGCTTTGATCGTTGCGGCCGGCGGGTACGGCGACACGGCGGTCTGGGGCGGGCTGCTGACGCAGGCCGCGATGGCGCGCGGGCTTGCCGGCGTCGTGGTCGATGGCGCCGTGCGGGATTCCGCTGAGACCCGCGCACTTGGCTTTCCCTGCTTCGCCGCCGCCATCGTGCCGGCTGGACCGCACAAAGGCTTCGGCGGCACCATAGATGGCAGCGTGTCTTGCGCCGGCTGCGTCCTGCGGCCGGGCGATCTCGTTCTGGGCGACGACGATGGCGTCGCCGTCGTCCCCCTCGAGCGACAGGCCGAGGTACTGGCCGCCGCGCATCAGAAGATCGCCCAGGAAGAGGACGCCCTCCGTCGTCTCACCGAGGGCGAGAGCCTGGCCGATCAGTTCGGCCTGCCGTCGCCGACCGAGGTCGGCTCCTAGCGCCTTCTTTTTCTGGAACCGCCTTACTAGGCGGCGGCAACCGTGGCCTGCGCCATCGTGCGGCGATTGACCAGATTGTCGTAGACCTGCATGAGGTTGAAGGTGATCTCACCAGGCGTGAAGCGGTAGTCGCCGATCTCGCTCACCGGGGTGACCTCCACGGCCGTGCCGGTCAGGAAGACTTCCTGGGTGTTGGCCAGTTCCTCGGGCATGATCGCCCGCTCGATCACCTCGTAACCCTGCTCTCTGGCAAGCCCGATCACCGTGCGGCGGGTGATGCCGTCGAGGAAGCAGTCCGGCGTCGGCGTGTGGATCCGGCCGTCCTGCACCAGGAACACGTTGGCTCCAGTCGCCTCGGCGATCTGCCCGCGCCAATCGAGCATCAGGGCATCGCTGTAGCCGGCGGCCTCGGCCGCATGCTTCGAAAGCGTGCAGATCATGTAGAGCCCCGCGGCCTTGGACTTGCAGGGCGCCGTCGCCGGATCGGGCCGGCGGTACTTGCCCCAGGTCATGCGGATGCCCTTCATCCGCTCTTCCGGCGGGAAGTAGGCCGGCCATTCCCAGGCCGCCACGGCCAGGTGGATGCAGGTCTTCTGCGCAGAGACACCCATCATCTCGCTGCCGCGCCAGGCGATCGGGCGCAGGTAACCGTCGACGATGCCGTTTTCGGCCAGGACTTGGGCTTTCGCGCGATCGATTTCCTCAACGGAATAGGGAATGGTGAAATCCATCAGCTTGGCGGACTCGTGCAGCCGCTGCGAATGTTCCGTCGAGTGGAAAATCTCTCCGCCATATGCCCGTTCGCCCTCGAACACGGCGCTGGCATAGTGGAGGCCGTGACTGACGACGTGGAGCTTGGCCTCACGCCAAGGCACCAACTCTCCGTCGAACCAGATCACCCCATCGCGGTCGTCGAAAGGAAGCATGGATGTCTCTTTCCCTTAGCCCTATAAGCGTTGCTTCAAACCATCCGTCGGGCTGAACCGGGCTGTTCGCGACCGCTCTTTTGCCTCCAAGACAATTTGGAAATATCTTTCGCGGTCAGATGCAACCCGGACAGTTTCTGTCCCGATGTACGGAGCGTATGTAACAAGCTTATCCAAATATGTCAACATGGCTGACGTAAAATCTACAGTGAACCCGCTTTTTTTGCGTGAGAACGAGCTGCGCCAAGGCATCGAGCTGCTGTTCTTCGCCTATCGCGACTTCACCGGAGAGCCGGACCGCATTCTGGCCCGCTACAAATTCGGCCGCGCCCATCACCGCATCATCTACTTCGTCGGCCGCGATCCGGGCATGTCGGTCAGCGAGCTGCTCGCCATCCTGCGCATCACCAAGCAGTCCCTCTCCCGGGTGCTGAGCCAACTGATTCGCGAAGGCTTCGTCGAGCAGCGGCGCGGCGAGACCGACCGGCGCCAGCGCCTGCTCTACCTGACGACCAAGGGCGAAGCGCTGGAGCGGGAGTTGAGCGAACGCCAGCGGGCCCGCATGGCCGGTGCTTACCGCGCCGCTGGAGCCGAAGCTGTCGAGGGCTTTCGCACTGTGCTTCTGGGCCTGATCGACCCGGAAGACCGTGCCCGCTTCGACCCGGAAGGCAGCGGCCGGCCGCGGCGGCCATGATCCGGGCTAGGGGCGATTTTGCCTCCGCTTACCAGCGTCTATAGTCGGGGCGAGATGGAAGAGCTCGCCCATATCCTGGTTGTCGACGATGACAAAAAGCTGCGCGACGTGCTGCGCCGCTTTCTGTTGGGTCAGGGTTTCCGTATCACCGTTGCCTCGGACGCGGCCGATGCGCGACGCAAGCTCGCCGCACTCGAGTTCGATTTGGTGTTGCTGGACATCATGATGCCGGGAGAATCGGGCCTGGAGCTGACCCGCGCCTTGCGGCAAACCCGCGACGTGCCGATCTTCTTGCTGACCGCGGTCGACGAGCTCGACAGCCGCCTGCAGGGCTTCGGCTATGGCGCCGACGACTACCTGGCAAAGCCCTTCGAGCCCCAGGAGCTGGTGGTGCGCATCCGCGCCATCCTGCGGCGCAGCCGACGCCCCGATGAGCCGCCGGCCAAAGAGGTGCGCTTCGGGCGGTTCCAGTTCGACGTCGAGCGAGGCGAACTGCGCGACGGCAGCGGGTTGGTGCGCCTCACCCCGGCGGAGGTCAGCTATCTGCGCTTGCTGTCCCGCCGCCAAGGGCAGCCGGTCAGCCGGGAGGAGTTCCTGGAAGACGAAGCGAGCGAGACCAATTTGCGCGCTGTCGACGTGCAAATCACCCGGCTGCGGCGCAAGATCGAGGAAGATCCGCGCTATCCGCGCTATCTTCAGACCGTGCGCGGGGTGGGCTATACCTTGATGGCGGACTAGGCCCGACTAACATCGGAAGACGGGCGCAGCAAAAGGACCGGCCTTTTGGCGATCACATCAGACGACGCGGCACAACCCGGCCTGCACGGCCGGGAAGCCGCAAGCGGCGGCGAGACGATCCGCACCCTCAGCGATGCGGCCCGCCCCTGGTACAAGCGCTTCATTCCCAAGAGCCTGCGCACCCAGGCGACGCTGCTTATCGTCGTGCCCGTCCTGATTCTGCAGGTCATCACCACCTGGCTGTTCTACGACCGTCACTACGAAACGATGACCAAACGGCTGGCTCAGGCGGTCGCCGGAGAGGTTGCCGCCTTGGTCGAGATCATGGAGCGGCGGCCGCCAGACGCCGACAATTGGGAGATCTTCGACTGGGCGCGCCGCCGTCTGGAGATCTATCCGCGCCTGGAGCCGGGCGGCACCCTCGGCCAGCCGCCCGAGTTCTTCTTCCGCAACGTGGTGCAGGAGAAGCTGGAGATCGCGCTCGAGCGACGCCTGGAGTACCCTTTCACCGTCGATACGAGAGAGCGCGACGAGCTCTCCGTTGTCCAAGTCCAGCTGCCCGAAGGCGTGCTGCACGTGCAGGTTCGGCACAAGCGGCTGTTCAGCTCGAACACCTATTTCTTCATCGCATGGATGCTGGTCAGCGCCGGCGCTCTGGTGCTGATCGCTCAGTTCATCATGAGCCGCCAGGTGCGGACTCTGAGGCGTTTCGCCCGCGTCGCCGACCGCTTCGGCAAGGGCCAGGACGTTGCCGACTTCAAACCGGTCGGCCCGACGGAGGTGAAGCAGGCGGCGCGTGCCTTCCTGCGCATGCGGGAGCGCATAGCCAGGCAGGTCCAACAGCGCACCACCCTGCTGGCCGGGGTCAGTCACGACCTTCGCACGCCGCTGACCCGCATGCGCCTGGAGCTAGAGCTGATGGGCGAGAGTCCGGAAACGGACGCTCTCAAAAGCGACGTCGCCCAGATGCAGCGCATGATCGAGGGTTATCTCGCCTTCGCGCGCGGCGAAGGCCGCGAAGATCCGGTCGACTGCAACGTGGCGGACCTCTTACGCCAAGCGGTGCGCGATGCACGCAACGAGAGGATCCACCTGTCGCTACCGACCAAAGGCTCCTTCGAGATGCTGGCACGGCGAGATGCCTTGTCGCGCTGCCTCGCCAACCTGATCGACAATGCGGCGCGCCATGGCGACCGGGTCGAAGTTTCGGCAACCTCTTATCGCAAGGGCATCGAGATCGTGATCGACGACGATGGACCGGGCCTGCCCTTCGAGCTGCGCGAGGAAGCTTTCAAACCTTTTGTCAGCTTTCGCCACCGGGATAGCGACGACAATCATGGCACGGCGCAGCAGGAGGCTGGCGCGGAAGCGTCCCCGCCGACCGAAGAGGTGGTCGGCCTCGGTCTCAGCATTGCACGAGACATCGCCATCAGCCACGGCGGCCAGCTCGAGCTGCTCGACTCGCCGCTCGGCGGCCTGCGCGCTCGGCTCTGGCTACCGAGCTAGCTCTGACTGGGTGATGACCTAGTAAAGCCGACCACCATTGGGGACGGTGCGGTCGGGCCCGATCATGACGACCTCGCCCTGCCCGTCCGGGAAGCCGAGGACCAGAACCTCGCTCATGAACTTGCCGATCTGTTTGGGTGGGAAGTTCACCACGGCCGCCACCTGTCGGCCAATGATCTCGCGTAGCCCGTAGTGCGCGGTGATCTGCGCCGAGGTTTTCTTGACCCCGAGCTCAGGCCCGAAATCGACCCGGAGCTTGATGGCTGGCCGGCGGGCTTCCGGAAAAGGCTCCGCCGCAACGATCGTTCCGACGCGAATGTCGACCTTCAGGAAATCATCAAAGGAAATCGTCTGCCGGTTTTCGGCTTCGTTACTCATTGTTTGGTTCCTCCCACGAACAAACGGTCATGGCAAAGAGGCAAATGAAAAGGGAGCCGCCAGCAGCGGCTCCCTTGGCAAGGAAGCTTGAGAAGCTTGTCTTACTTAGCGCTGAGGGCTCTGCAAGATGCCACGCAGCTCGTCGAACGCCTCGGTCACTCGCTTGTTGAGCAGCTCGGCCGCTTCACTGTTGGACTTGACGCTCAGCTCGGCCAGCTCGCGCATGTTGGCGACGGAGGCTTCGTAAGCGTCCTTCGCTGCATCGGCCTGGCGGCTAAGGCGGTCCTCGACGTCACCCGGCTTGGCCATTTCCTGGACCACCCGGCTGCAGTCCTCGAAAGACTTGCGCATGATCTCTGCCTGGCGCTGGGCGACGGCCTGAACGCCTTCGTAGCAGATCTGATTGGCTTGGGTCAGAACCTCGATGTTGCGACGCTGGGTCTGCATGATCGCCTCGGCGTCCATCATCGGGAAACGCATGTTCAGGCCTTCGCCGAACTTGCCGAAATTCATCATGTCGGCGAAATCGAAGCCGCCGTTCACCTTCTTCGCACGTGCCATGGGGTTCACTCCGTCTGTCTGGGCCGTTCCCCTGCCAATGCGGGGATTTCGGTGATTATTGCTGCATCGCAACATGGGGCCCTTTTGCTGCAGGGTCAAGCAATTTTTGCTGCAGCGCAACATTTTCGCCAAAGCGCGCTTTAATTGACAAACTCCTCGTCCGACTCTCCATCGCGAGCAGAATATCGACCTCTACCTAGGCGGTCTATCAGGCCTTCCACCCGCCTCAGGCGTGCATCCAGCGCCGCCATGGTTTTCGACTGATCCGCGGTTTCGTCGCGCAGCCAAACCGGGATCACGGAGAGATAGATGGCGACCAGAGCCTTGACCCGAACCGCGCCCACCAGACCGCCCGTGCCGATGCGTGCACCTTCCAGCATCCAACGCATCGACTGCGAGAGCTGCCGCAGGGAGCCGCAGAGTGCCAAGGGATCATTGAGTTGGTCATAGGTAATGCGAGCGAGCGCCGGGCGGTGCGGTTGCAACAAATCGAAGCGCCGCATCAGAACGTCGAACAGACGATCGCGCGCCGGCTCCTCCAGCTCCAACTCCTCGTCCAGTTCGTCCAGCAGCGCGCCGTCGATACTTTGGGAGAAGCCGTCCAGGACGGCCTGCTTGCTGACAAAGTGGCGATGGAGCTCGGCGAGCGAGACGCCGGCAGCTTCGGCGATCTCCGGAAGCCCGAGCGGCCTCCAGCCCTTCTCCTCGGCAAGCTTCAAGCTGGCATCGATAATCTTCTGACTCGGGTCGACTTTCTTTCGCGCCATGGGCGTCGTCCTGCTCTCTTTTGATTATACTGAGAAATATGTGTGAGGCCGCAGCTTGCCAACGCCGGGACGAGACTTGCCGGCGACGGGCCTCAGCCAGCGACCGCGACGAAATCGGCACCCGTCAGGCTCTTCAGCTGCTCCGGCGTCAGGCGGAAGACGGTATTCGGCGTCCCGGCGGCCGCCCAGATTTCTCCGTGGCTTTGGAGATCGCGGTCCAAGTAGGTCACCGGTTCGACCAGATGGCCGACCGGTGCAACGCCGCCGATGGCAAAGCCGGTCTTCTCCCGCACGAAGGCCGCATCCGCCCGTTTGATTTCCTCGCCCAGCAAGGCAGCAACCTTCGTCTCATCGACCCGATTGTGGCCGGCTGCGATCACCAGCACCGGCCGGCCGCTGCTGGCGGCGCGAAAGACGATCGATTTGGCGATCTGTGCGACCAGGCAGCCGATGGCGGCGGCGGCGTCCTCTGCCGTGCGCGTACCCGCAGGAAAGGGTCTGGCGACAAGCGGCAGGCCTCTGTCTTCCAGTGCCTGTTGCACACGTAAGGCGCTTCCCCTCGGCCCATCGTCGGTCAAGAGTCGAGCTCTCTGCTACGGCGGGTCGCAGCGGCGATGGCCCGGGTCATGAGCGGCTGCAGGCCGTCTTCCGCCATCAAGACTTTAAGCGCTTCCAAGGTCGTGCCGCCGGGCGAGGTGACATTTTCCCTCAGCTGCGCGGCCGGCTCCTGCGACTGGCGCAGCAGCTCGCCGGAACCGGCAACGGTCGAGCGCGCGATCCGCAGCGCCAGATCGGCAGGCAACCCGGCCGCGCGACCAGCCTCTGCCAAGGCCTCGACCAGCAGGAAGACGTAGGCCGGGCCGCCGCCGGAAACGGCCGTGACCGGATCGATCAGCGCTTCGTCCTCGACCCAAGCGGTGTCTCCGACGGCCGACAACAGCCGGCTGCACAGCTCTCTGTCATCGGCCGAGACCTCCTGCGTCGCCACCATGACCGTCATGCCGCGGCCGACTGAAGCCGGCGTGTTGGGCATCGCCCTGACGATGGGCCGCCCTGCGCCGAACAAGCGTTGGTAATAGGCGATCGTCTTGCCGGCAGCGATGGACAACAACAGCCCGAGGTCCCGCGGCGAACCGACGAGGGGCGCGATAGCTTCATCCATGAACTGCGGCTTGACGGCCAGCAGGGTGACGCGCGGCTTCAGATCAGATGGCAGGGCACCGGCACCGCCGACGCTGTTGACCCCGATGTCCCGGAAGAAGGTGGCCGTGGCGGGATTGGGTTCAACGATCCAGACATCGCCGGCCGCAACGCCCCCGCTCAGCCAGCCGCTTAGCAGGGCACCTCCCATCTTGCCGCAGCCGATCAGCAGCAAGGGTCCAGGAAGGCTTGCCGAAGGCGGCATGATCGGCTTAGGCCTCCCCTTCGGTCTCCATCAGCGCCGCAGCGAGGGCATCTTCGACGCTGTAGCCGCCCCAGGCGACCATCTGAAGCGCCGGGTAGATGCGCTCGGATTCCAAGATCGCCGTGTCGACCAAGTCCTCAAGCTGCTCGACGCTGCAACCGGCCCGACCGCGCAGGGGAATGGTATGGCGGAAGAGCACCAGCCCGTCGTCCGGCATCATGTCGAAGTGACCGAGCCAGAGCCGCTCGTTGGCATGGCTCAAAAGCTCACGCAGCTTACTGTGCAGTCGATTCGGAACTCGGGCTTCCATCTGACAAGAGAAGTAAACGGCACCGACCTGTTCTTCCCAAACGGTGCAGATGTGATAGTCGCACCACTGACCACCGATCTGCACCATGATCTCCACATCGCTCGACCGGTTGTGGATCCAGTCGTTCGAATTGACGAGCTCTTCGAGAAGGTCGATCGGGTTGGCATTGTCTCCAGCAGGACGGAGTTCCATAGGCACTGCCTCCCCTAGGTTGCGGTCGCTCTTGGGCACCCAGTCGGTACAACGACGACATCTGGTGTGACCAGCGAGATATCGAAAAACGGTTAACGCTACCTACTAAATGTAGCGTGCCAGAATCACTGCTGACCCGCAAGAGATCATCATGCAGAAGAAAATGAAAAAAACTAAAAATGACAGTAACGTGACATAAAGCCTCGATAACGGCCGGAGCCACCGCCCGGACCGGCGCAGGAGACAGCACACACCAAGCCGGTGCCGCGCGTGGACCCTGGACGCAGCCGGAGCTGCTAGGCTTTGGGTTCCGAAGTCTTTCCGGACGGCTTTTTGGCGGTCTTGCTCTTGGTCGCCGCAGGCGCCTTCTTGGCCCCGGCCCCGCGCAGGGCTTCGAGTTCGCTGCGCAGTGCGGCGATCTCCTGCCGCAAGTCCTCTTGCTCCTCGCGCGCCTTCACCGCCATCTCGCGCGCCGCTTCAAACTCCTCGCGCGTGACCAGGTCCATCTGCGCCAGGATGCGATCAAGCCGGCTGCGAATCTGGCCTTCGAGTTCGTCCTTCATGCCGCCGGCAACGCCGAGCGCCGCTCCGGCGACCTTGGCCAAATCGTTGAGAAGAGGATTCCGTGTTTGCATCACGACAACATTCGTTTACCCGACCACGGCTTTAAGCTAGGACGGACGCGCCCCGCTTCGCAAGCGGCCAGGTCGGTGCCGTCCCCGGCGAATCGCCGCAGAGTTGGCCAGACGCCGAGACCCGGCCAGCTAGAGAGGGGCGCCGCACGCGTTATTGAGCACCAGTGATCCGATGCCCGATGTCCTGCTTGCCGCCTTGACCTTTCCCGACTTCGACCCGGCGGCCTTCCGCCTGGGGCCGATTGAGATCCGCTGGTACGCCTTGGCCTATATTGCCGGCCTGGTGCTCGGCTGGCGCTACTGCCGATATCTCGCAAAAGATGCGCCCGGTGGCATCAAGCCCAGCCACTTCGACGACTTTCTCCTCTGGGCAACGCTCGGCGTTATCCTCGGCGGCCGCCTTGGCTTCATCCTGTTCTACAATCCCGGGCATTACATCGCGAACCCCTTGGACATCTTCCAGGTCTGGCGTGGCGGCATGTCGTTCCACGGCGGCCTTCTGGGGGTGATCGTCGCCATCCTGCTCTTTGCGCGGCGACACCGCCTGCCGCTCTTCGTCTTCGGCGACATCATCGCCTGCGCCGCTCCGATCGGCCTCCTGCTCGGGCGCATCTCCAACTTCATAAACGGCGAGCTCTGGGGCCGGCCGAGCGATCTGCCCTGGGCGGTCATCTTCCCCCATCCGATGGCCGGCGGCCTGCCGCGCCATCCCAGCCAGCTCTACGAGGCCGCGCTGGAAGGCCTGGTGCTGCTGATCGTGCTGTTCTGGGTCCATCGCCGCGTCGGCTTTCGCTATCCGGGCCTGCTCAGCGCCATCTTCATCTTCGGCTATGCCCTCTCCCGCTTTTTGGTCGAGTTCGTGCGGCAGCCGGGCTTCGAGAACCCCTTCCCTCTCCTCGGCCTGACCATGGGACAGCTGCTGTGCCTGCCGATGATGGCCTTCGGCATTTGGCTTGCGCTCAAAGCCCGCAATGCCGCGCGGAGCGCCCAAAGCCCCGCGTGACGGCGCTCGCGGACATCATCGCCCGGCGCATCCGCCATGAGGGCCCGATCAGCCTGGCCGACTATATGTCGCTGGCCCTGCTGCATCCCGAACACGGCTATTACAGCCGGCGCGACCCCCTTGGCCGCAGCGGCGATTTCATCACGGCGCCGGAGGTCAGCCAGATGTTCGGCGAGCTAATCGGCCTCTGGTGCGCCGACTATTGGCTACGCGCAGGCAGCCCGGCCGCCTTCTCGCTGGTCGAGCTCGGTCCCGGCCGCGGCACCCTGATGGCGGACGCCTTGCGCGCCGCCGCCGGCGTTCCCGGTTTTCTGGACGCCAAGCGGCTTTGCCTGGTGGAGGCCAGTCCCACCCTCAAAGCAGCGCAGCGGGAGATGCTGGGGCCACATCGGCCGCGCTGGCTGACCTCTCTCTCCGAGTTAGCGGAAGGCCCTATCATTCTGATTGCCAACGAGTTCTTCGACGCCCTGCCGCTCCGACAGTTCACCCGTCGCGGTGGGCATTGGCATGAGAACCTCGTCGGCCTGGGTCCTGACGACCGGAGCTTCCGCATCGTGGTCGACCGCGCCCCGGCGCGGCACACGCCACTTCTCGACCGACTCTACCCAAGCCCCGATGAGAACGACATCGCCGAACTGCCGGGCATGGCGCTGTCTCTGGTGAGTGAGATCGCCCAGCGCCTAGGTCGACCCTCGGCGGAGCCCGAGGCACCATACGGCGGCGCGGCTCTGATCGTGGACTACGGCTATTACCCCAGCCAGCCGCAGGCGACGCTCCAAGCGTTGAGAAGGCATGAGCGGCACGATCCGCTGGCGGCACCCGGCGAGGCCGACCTAACCGTCCACGTCAATTTCGCAGCCCTATTGGCCGCCGCCGCCGAAGCCGGCGCCGACACCTGGGGCCCGGTGGGACAGGGCGCCTTCCTGGAGGCCTTGGGTCTTGAGACGCGAGCGGCAACGCTCAGCGCCAAGGCCGGCCCGGCGCAACGTCGGGATATCGAGGTGGCCAAGCACCGCTTGACGGATCCCGACCAAATGGGCGTTCTGTTCAAAGCTGCGGCACTTTCCTGCCCAGGCTTCCCTCAACCAGCCGGTTTTGCTGAAAAGACGACTGAGCACCATGCTGGATCCGATTGATACACAACAGAAAGAAGATCGCGCGGAGTACCTGACAGCCCCCGCTTTGGGCACCCTGAACGACGTGCGCCATGCCTTCTTCACCCGCGCCGGCGGAGTGAGCGAAGGGATCTACGACGGGCTCAACTGCGGCTTCGGCTCGCATGACAGCAAGGAGCACGTCGCGGAAAACCGCCGGCGCGCCGCCGCCGCGCTCGGTCTGCCGAGCGAGCGCCTGCTCACCGTCTTCCAGATCCATTCGCCGGATGCCGTGGTCGTCGAGACGCCCTGGTCGCCCGAGGACTCGCCGCGCGCGGACGCAATGGTGACGGCCGTGCCGGGGCTGGCCCTCGGCGTCCTGGCGGCGGACTGCGGTCCGGTTCTTTTCGCCGACCCCGACGCCGGCGTAATCGGCGCTGCCCACGCCGGCTGGAAGGGTGCTCTGACCGGCGTGCTGGAAAGCACCCTCGACGCCATGGAGAGCCTGGGCGCGAAACGCAGCAGCGTTCGCGCTGCCGTCGGGCCCTGCATCGCGCAGAACTCCTACGAGGTGGGTCAGGACTTCGCCGACCGCTTCACTGCGGAAGACCCGAGCAATGCGGATTTCTTCCGCATCCCAGCCAGCGCCGAGCGCCCCCATTTCGATCTCTCAGGCTACATCGCCCATCGCCTGCAAGCTGCTGGACTCCAACAGCATTACGTTCTTGGGCAAGACACCTACGCGGAAGAAGAGCTGTTCTATAGCTATCGCCGCGCCACCCACCGCGGCGAGTCCGATTACGGTCGCGGCCTTTCCGCTATCTGTCTGGAGCCCTGACCTCTATGCCCCTTCACTTCAAAGCCGGCGAGCTGGCCGAGCGCCGCCGCCGGGCCTGCGAATTGATGGCCGAAGCCGACCTGGACGGCCTGCTGATCTTTCGCCAGGAGTCGATGTTCTACCTCACCGGCTATGATACCTTCGGCTATGTCTTCTTCCAGTGTCTCTACCTGGCGCAGGACGGACGCATGGCCCTGCTGACCCGGGCGCCGGACCTGCGGCAGGCCCAGCAGACCTCCTGCATCGAGGACATCCGGGTCTGGGTCGACGGCCCCGAGGTCAATCCCGCCGAAGCCGTCCGTGACCTGCTCGAAGGCTTCGGCTGCGCCGGCAAGACGCTGGGCGTGGAGTATGACGCTTACGGCCTGACCGCCTTCAACGGCAAGCGCCTGGATGCGGCGCTTGCGGGCTTCTGCGCGCTGCGCGACGCCTCGCTGCTGGTCAGCCGCTTGCGGGTGGTCAAGAGCCCGGCCGAGATCGCCTATGTGCGCGAGGCCGCGGGCTTGGCCGACGACGCCCTGGAGCAGGCTGAGGCGCTGGCCCATTCCGGCGCCGACGAAGGCCATATCCTGGCCGCCATGCAAGGGGCGATCTTCGAAGGCGGGGGCGACTATCCCGGGAACGAGTTCATCATCGGCTCCGGTCCCGCGGCCTTGCTCTGCCGCTACTACACCGGCCGCCGCAAGCTGGATGCGGACGATCAGCTCACCCTCGAATGGGCCGGCGCCTATCGCCACTATCACGCCGCCATGATGCGGACGCTCAAGATCGGCACCCCGCCGGCGCAGCAGGTGGAGATGCACAAAGCCGCCTGCGATGCGCTGCTCGCCGTCGAAGAGCAGATGCGTCCCGGCAACACACTCGGGCAAGCCTTTGATGCCCATGCGAAAACGCTGGATGAGAGCGGCTACCGCGAGCACCGCATGAATGCCTGCGGCTATTCGCTCGGCACAACCTTCGCACCAAACTGGATGGACTGGCCGATGCTCTATCACGGCAACCCGGAGATTTTCGCGCCCGGCATGGTCTTCTTTGTCCACATCATCATCTTCGACAGCGCGCGCGGCCTTGCCATGACCATGGGGCGCACCAGTCTGATCACCGAGTCGGGGGCCGAGAGCCTGTCCCGCGCCTCTCTCGACCTCCACGTCGGCTAGCGTTAAAACACTAGGCAACGCGCCACGGGGCTTCGACTGATTTGCTTGAGGAGTCATGCCTCATCTCATCCTCTTCTTCTGCTTTTGCCTGCTTGGCGTGCTGGCGACATGTATCCTGATGTGAGCCGCCCAGGAGGCCACTGGGGGGCAGCCGGCCTCTGCGCCCTGCTCCTTCTGCTGTCGCTCCTGACGGCCTGTGGGGAGCTACCTCGGCCCTTCCAGCCGGCGGCGAAGGCCGTCGATCTCAAGCAGCTCAATCATGAGGCCAGCATTGTTGTCGAGCCGCCGGAGGGCGCCCCTGCCAGTGCGGCTTTCGGCATGGAGCTCAGCAAGGCGCTGCAGATGCGCGGATTGCGCGCCACCACTAACGCCAACGGCGGCGCCAATCGCCTGAGCGGCACGGCCGAGCTGGTTCCGCTCGACGACGGGCTGGAGGTCGTCTTCCTCCAGCTTTCGCTGGCTGACGGCGATGGGCAGGAGATCGCCCGCGTGGAAGAGCAGGCCGCCTTGCCGCAAGGCGGCTGGACAAGCGGCGACAGCGAGGCCTTCACTCAGCTTACCGAGCGCACGGCCGAGTCTCTGGCCGAACAGCTCGGCCTCGGAGACACCCAGAACGCCGACACCACCCGCGGCCACGTCATCGTCATGCCCGTCGTCGGGCCGGACGGAGAAGTCGACGAGACCTTGACCGGCGCGCTCAAGGCCCAGCTGCGCCGCCGCAGCATCGCGCTGGCCGGCGTGCCGGGGCCGCGCGATGTCACGGTGGAGGGCGCCGTCTCCCTCGACCCGCTTGAGCCGGGCTGGCAGCAAGTCGCCCTGGTGTGGCGGGTGGTGGGGGCTGCCGACGGTGAGGAGTTGGGCACGGTCGATCAAGGCAACCGCATTCCCGAAGGCACCTTGGACGATGGCTGGGGCGCCAGCAGCAGCCTTGTCGCCGCGGGTGCAGCGGCAGGTATTAGTCAGATATTGCAAGAGCTTGAAGTCGATTACTTCAAGTGAAAATTGAATAATGAATAAAAGATTGCGGGGCAGCCGGCCTTGCTCGTTTACACAGGCGTTTGGCCTTGGTAGTTTGCGCCCGCCTGGGCTGGTGAGTGCTGCACCAGCGGTGGGGGCGTTGTCCGCAGGACGATAAAGGGCTGCACTTCTGTCATGAAGATAATGACTGGCAACGCCAATCGGCCGTTGGCAGAGGCTATTTCGGCATACCTCAACATGCCCTTGACCAAGGCATCGGTGCGCCGCTTCTCCGACATGGAATGCTTCGTGGAGGTCCACGAGAACATTCGCGGCGAGGACATCTTCGTCATCCAGTCGACGTCCTATCCGGCCAACGACAATCTGATGGAGTTGCTGGTTTGCCTCGACGCCCTGAAGCGGGCCTCGGCACGGCGGACCACGGCGGTCATCCCCTACTACGGCTATGCCCGGCAGGACCGCAAGTCGGGCCCCCGCACGCCGATCTCGGCCAAGCTGGTCGCCAACCTCATCACCTCGGCCGGGGCCGACCGGGTGCTGACGCTGGACCTCCATGCCGGCCAGATCCAGGGCTTCTTCGATATCCCCACGGATAACCTCTATTCGGCGCCGGTCCTGACCCAGGACATCCGCAACCGCTACGACGGCCAGCCGCTGACCATCGTCTCGCCGGACGTCGGCGGCGTGGTTCGGGCGCGCGCCATCGCCAAGCAGCTTGACGCCGATCTGGCGATCATCGATAAGCGCCGCGAACGGGCGGGAATCTCCGAAGTGATGAACATCATCGGCGATGTCAGCGGCCAGCGCTGCATCCTCGTCGATGATATCGTCGACTCGGCGGGCACGCTCTGCAATGCAGCGATCGCGCTGATGGACGCCGGGGCCAAGACGGTCTCCGCCTATGTGACCCACGGGGTCCTGTCGGGCGGCGCCGTGGCCCGGGTGTCCTCCTCGCCAATGGAGGAGCTGGTGATCACCGACTCCATCCAGGCGACGGAAGCCGTGCGGGTCTCTCAGAACATCCGGCAGCTGACGATTGCGCCGCTGATCGGAGAGGCCATGCAGCGCATCAGCGACGAGCGCTCGGTATCCAGCCTCTTCGAGGCCGCCCCGAAAGCCGCCATCGGCTGAGCGGGCATTCCGCCGTCCGGCACCCCTGGAGGCCGGAGGCATCAACCCTGGAAGCGGCGGCCCGGTACGGCCGCCCCTTTTGCGTGAGGAGTAGGAAGAGACCATGAGTGAGATTAGCCAGATCAGCGCCTCCTTGCGGGAGCGGGCCGGAAAGGGGGCCGCCCGAGCCGCACGGCGCGAGGGCTTCGTGCCCGCCGTTATCTACGGCGACAAAAAAGACCCCGTGATGATCAAGATCGAGGCCCGCGCCCTGCGCAAGATGGTGGAGAGCAGCGCCTTCTTCACCAACCTTGTCGACGTCGAGCTCGATGGAAAGAAGCATCGGGTGCTGCCGCGCGACGTGGCCCTGCATCCGGTGACCATGCAGCCCGAGCACGTGGACTTCCTGCGGGTCTCGCGCAGCACCACGGTGACCGTGGCCGTGCCGGTCACCTTCATCAACGAGGACCAGTCACCGGGCCTCACCGAGGGCGGCGTCCTGAACGTGGTGCGCTACGAGATCGAGCTGATCTGCAACGCGGCCAATATTCCGGAAGGCCTGGAGTGCGATCTCTCCGGCGCCGGGCTGGGTGACTCCATTCACATCAGCCAGATGAAGCTGCCAGATGACGTGGAGCTGACCATCACCGACCGCGACTTCACCGTCGCCACCATCGCCGCCCCGAGCGCGGTGAAGGCCGAGGCGGAAGAAGCGGCGGCAGAGGCGGCCGAAGGCGAAGAGGGCGCCGAGGAAGCGGCCGGCGAGGCTGAGGCCCAAGAGGAGTAAGGCCAGGAGGTCCGGCTCCCCGGCCCTGCTCCGCCGGAGACCGGGGACGGGAGGACGCGATGCTGCTGCTGGTCGGCCTGGGCAATCCGGGGCCGCGCTACGCCGACAACCGCCACAACATCGGCTTCATGGCGCTCGACCGTCTGGTCGAGCGCCATGGCTTCTCGCCTTGGCGCAAACGTTTCCAGGGCGAGATGGCGGAGGGGCGGCTCACCGGCAGAGGATCGGGGGGCGCCGCCAAGGTGCTGGCCCTCAAGCCCATGACCTTCATGAACGAGTCCGGCCGCAGCGTCGGCGAGGCCATGCGCTACTACAAGCTCGCGCCCGCCGACGTCCTGGTCTTCCACGACGAGCTCGACCTCGCCGCCGGCAAGGTGAAGGTGAAGCTCGGCGGTGGGGTGGCCGGGCACAACGGCCTGCGCTCCATCGCCAGCCACATCGGCCCGGACTACCGCCGGGTGCGCCTGGGCATCGGCCATCCCGGCCACAAGGAGAAGGTGCTGGGCCACGTGCTGGGCGACTTCGCCAAGGCCGACCAAGACTGGCTGGAGCGTCTGCTCGACGCCGTGGCGGCGGAGGCCGACAGCCTGGTGCCCGGCACCGCCGAGGCCGACAACCTCTTCATGTCCAAGGTCAATCAGGCGGTCTTCCCGCAGCGGCCGAAGCCCAAACCCAAAGATCCGAAGGCCGGAAAGCCCGAGCCCGAAAAACCGACCGAGACAACACAGGACCAAGCTGAAGGCCCCCTAGGGGCAGCCCTGCGCAAGCTCGGCCTCACCCTCCCCCCCAAGTCGGGCGACTAAACGCCAGTAAACGAAGGAGACGCCCGGCATGGGCTTCAATTGCGGTATCGTCGGCTTGCCCAACGTCGGCAAGTCCACCCTCTTCAACGCCCTGACCGAGACGGCGGCGGCCGAGTCCGCCAACTATCCCTTCTGCACCATCGAGCCCAACGTGGGCCGGGTGCCCGTCCCCGACCCGCGGCTCGATGAATTGGCCAAGCTCGCCAAGTCGGCCAAGACCATCCCGACCTACCTCGAGTTCGTCGACATCGCCGGGCTGGTCGAAGGCGCCAGCAAGGGCGAGGGCCTGGGCAACAAGTTCCTCGCCAACATCCGCGAGGTCGACGCCATCGTCCACGTGCTGCGCTGCTTCGAGGGCGAGGTGACCCACGTGGACGGCTCGGTCGACCCCATCCGCGACGCCGAAACGGTGGAGACCGAACTGCTGCTGGCGGACCTGGAGAGCGTCGAGCGCCAGACCGAGGCGGCGATCAAGAAGGCGCGCGGCCAGGACAAGGAGGCCAAGGAGCGCCTGGAGGTCCTCGAGCCGGTGGCCGCGGCCCTGCGCGAAGGCCAACCGGCCCGCAGCGTCACCGTCCCGGCCGAGCGCCGTTCCGTCTTCCGCCAGCTCAATCTCCTGAGCGCCAAGCCGGTGCTCTACGCCGCCAACGTGGAGGAGGAATCCGCCGCGACCGGCAATGCCCTCTCGGAGAAAGTGGCCGCGCGCGCCGAAGCAGAAGGCAGCGCCTGCGTCGTGGTCTCCGCCGCCATCGAGGCCGAGGTCGCCGCCCTGGACGACGAAGCCGAAAAGCAGGAGTACCTGGAGAGCCTCGGCCTGGAAGAGACGGGCCTGAAGCGCGTCATCGCCGCCGGCTACAGCCTCCTCGACCTGCTCACCTTCTTCACCGCCGGACCCAAGGAGAGTCGAGCCTGGACCGTGCGCCACGGCGCCACCGCCCCCGAGGCCGCCGGCGTCATCCACAGCGACTTCCAGCGCGGCTTCATCCGCGCCGAGACCATCGCCTACGCCGACTACCTCGCCTGCGGCGGCGAGCAAGGCGCCAAGGACGCCGGCAAGATGCGCGCCGAAGGCAAGGACTACATCGTCCAGGACGGCGACGTGCTGCTGTTCAGGTTCAACGTTTAGGGCGTCCACCAACAGTCACCCCACCCCACCGCCGTCATCCTTGGGCACACCGCCGCGTCCACCACAAACTGTCACCCTTGGGCGGGGCCAACGGCCCCGTCCCGAGGGTCCACCCATCGGCCCGCACGGAACCCGGGCGTGGATCCTCGGGACGCACCGCTTCGCGGCACGCCCAAGGATGACAACTAGAGCTTTTCCGTGTTTTTCCGAATCGAAAAAGCCTTCCCAAATCGGGTGGTGATCTGATTCACCCTGCTTGCTGGGATTGGAGGCCAGCAAGCATGACCCGTCCCTATTCGAACGATCTTCGTGAGCGTGTTGTCTTGGCGGTGGAGGCCGGTGGCAGTTGCCGGGCGGTGGCTGAACGGTTTGGCGTCTCGGTGTCCTCAGTGGTCAAGTGGTCGCAGCGCTACCGTGCGACCGGCAGCGTCGCGCCAGCCAAGATGGGCGGATACCGCCGCCGGCTCCTCGAGCCGCACCGGGACTTTATCGTCGAGCGGCTGGGTCAGGTCCCGCACCTGACGCTGCACAAGCTCAAGGACGAGCTGGCTGCGCGCGGCGTAGTGGTCTCGCACAACACGGTCTGGGAGTTTCTGCGGAGCGAAGGCCTGCGCTTCAAAAAAAAGCCTGTTCGCTCTTGAGCAGGCCCGGGCCGACGTCGCCCGCCGACGCCGGCGCTGGAGGGCCTGGCAGGACCGCTTCGATCCGCGGCGCTTGGTCTTTATCGATGAGACCTGGATCAAAACCAATATGGCCCCGCTGCGCGGCTGGGGCCCCAAGGGCCGGCGGCTGCGCGGCCTCGCGCCGCAGGGGCGCTGGCGCACCCTGACGTTCCTCGCGGCGCTGCGCTGCGACAGCATGACCGCACCCTGCGTCTTCGACGGCCCGATCAACGGCCAGTGCTTCCGCGCCTACGTCGAGCAGCTCCTCGTGCCGACCCTCAAGCCCGGCGATATCGTCATCGCCGACAACCTCGGCAGCCACAAATCCAAGGCCGCACGCGACGCCATCAAGGCCGTCGGCGCCAGATTGTGGTTCCTGCCGAAATACTCCCCCGACCTCAATCCCATCGAACAGGCCTTCGCAAAGATCAAGCACTGGATGCGCCAAGCCCAAAAACGCAGCCTCGATGACCTCTGGCGCTATCTCGGACAGCTCCTTGGAACCATCCAACCTCAGGAATGCGCCAACTACTTCCAAAACGCTGGCTACGCTTCCGTCAAATTATGAAACGCTCTA
>JANQMX010000027.1 GCA_028279885.1 Rhodovibrionaceae bacterium
ACGGCACGCTCCACCCGCCAGTCGCCGCAGTTGAGCAGCTCTTCGTAGGGCATGCGCGGCGCATGATGGGCGGCACGGTGCTCGTCAACAATCATGTCCGCCAAGCCCTTCAGCGCGCGGGCCTTGCCGCTGTGCCGCATGACGAGCTCGACGGCAACATCGATCGCGGCCGTTCCGCCGGGACAGGTGATGACGTCGCCGTCGAAGACGAACATTTCGTGAGTCGTGACCTTAACCTTCGGGTAACGCTCCATGAACTCTTCGCGGTGCCGAAAATGGACGGCGCACCGCCGGCCGTCCAACAGGTCGGCCTCCGCCATGGCAAAACACCCGGTGCAGAGCCCGACGACCGGTACCCTTTGCTGTCCTGCCAGGCGAAGAAACGCGAATGTCTCGGGCGCATGTTCCTCGAAAGCCGGGACGAGCCCACCGACGACAACGATGTAGTCGAACGCGCAGGGATCGCCGTAGATCTGCCAAGGCGTAACCTCCGCCCCGCAACTCGAGCGGATCGGCTCCAGGCTTGGACCGAGAATCTGCCAATGACAATAGACCTGCCGGCTGCGGTCGCCTTCATCGGCCGAATGGCGGAGCGTGTCCACGAAGCCGGCGAAGGGAAGCAGGGTGAAGCTCGGCGATAGCACGAAGCCGACACGAATGTCGGGGTGAACCGGCAGAAGGCTGTCGGACGTCGGGTTAGGGGTGGCCATGGCCAGCTCTGAGGACGCTCGAATTTATTCAATGGTTTGCGCCATTCATTCTATAGAAAGGCCCGGCGCCCGGCTAGGCTCAATGCGGCTCCCGCTGCCGATCGCGTGGGCGCCTGCATCTGGAAAAAGTCAGTGTCGGTCCTTTTGGGTAGCGAGAAGATGGAAATGCTGTCGGACGTTCAAGACGGTGTGAAGGAGCCCGCCCGGTGGTCCAAGAGCGTGCAGGTTGTCGGCGCGCATGCCGAGGGCGAGGTCGGGCGGGTCGTGACCGGGGGCGTGACCGACATCCCCGGGGCGACCATGCTGGAGAAGTTCCGCCACTTGGCCGATGTCGATGACTCCTTGAAAAGATTCACGCTTTTCGAACCCCGCGGATGTGCCCAGATGACCGTGAACCTCTTGCTGCCGCCGACGCACCGAGCGGCCGACGCGGCCTTCATTCCCCTGCAGCCCGATGGCCCGCATGCCATGTCGGGATCGAACGCGATGTGCGTCGCCACGGTGCTGTTGGAGACGGGCATGCTGCCCATGGCGGAGCCGGAGACAATCGTGGTTCTGGATACCCCCGCGGGCTTGGTTCGCGCGGTCGCTCGATGCAAGAACGGCAAGTGCGAGAGCGTTTCGCTCGAGATGTTTCCGAGCTTTGTCGAGCACCTCGACCACCCGCTCGAGCTCGAAGGGCACGGCACGCTGCTGGTCGATGTCGCCTTTGGGGGATGCTACTTCGCATTGCTTGATGCCCGTCGGCTCGGTTTCTCCATCACCTCGGACGAGGCCCGGGACCTTGTCGAGCTTGGCGCGCGCGCGAGCCGGGCCGCCGCGGAGCAGATTCCGGTGAAACATCCATCTGTCGCAAGCTTCGACAAAGTCGAGTACGGATTGTTCTGCGCTCAGGACGGAAACACCATACGCAACGGCAATGTCATCTACCCAGGACGAATGGACCGCTCTCCCTGCGGTACGGGAACTGCTGCACGGCTTGCGGTGATGCACGCGCGCGGGGTTCTGCAGGCCGGCGTTGAAATCGAGTCGCGGTCGATCATCGATAGCGTCTTTAGGGCCGAGGTGACGGGTGCAACCAAGGTCGGACATCGCAAAGCAGTCACCACCAAACTGACCGGCCGCGCCTGGATCTACGGCATCTATTCGCTCGGCATCGACCCGAGCGATCCCTACCAGCTTGGCTACACGCTGAGCGACACCTGGGGCATAAACATCGTCACCTGACCGTCCGTCCTTCATGGCAAGACCGTAAGGCTCCCCCCCCTGGGTTATTCCTTCTGTCAATTGCGTGTCTTGTTCAATACTCGCCACCGACTCCCTTCTAGTCTGTGTTCGCAGGGAGCCGGTCTTGGGTCGCCAAGGCCGTCTTCAATAAAGAAAACAGCAGGAGGAACAAGATGAGCGATTTTGTTGAACGAGAGTCGCGAGGCGGCCTGCTCAAAGCGGCCGCGATTGGGCTTGTTGGCATCGCACTTATGGCCAGCAGCGCAAGCGCCGCCACCCGGCTCAAGGTCGCCGGCCAGCACGCGCCGGATCACAACGCCACGCTCCAGCTCAATGAGATCAAGAAAGAAGTGGAAGGCGCCGGCGTCGACCTCAAACTTCAGCTCTTCCCCTCAGGACAGCTCGGCACGGGAGAGCAGGTCTTCGGGGACGTATCAAAGGGTGTGATCGACATAGGCCACACTTTCATCTACAGCCACAACGACCCCCTGCTTGAGATCAACACCATCCCCTACCTGGTCGATAGCTATGGCCAGATGCGTAAGGTCTTCACGCCGGGATCGAACTTTTACCGGGTCTACTCCGACCTTCTCGCCAAGCAAGGGATCAAGCTCCTGGGTATCTTTGGCGAGGGCTTCATCGGTGTTGGTGCCTCAAAGAAGCCAGCCGACGCGACAGGCTTCGGCAAGAAGGACATGACCATTCGTGTCTGGAGCGCGGCAGTCGCCAAGGAGACAGCCAGCGATATGGGCTTCAACACGACCACCATTGACTGGGGCGATGTGTACCCAGCTCTCCAGCAGGGGGTCGTGGACGGTGTGATCGGCGGCACGCCCGAAGCCAACTACACGACGTTCCGAGACGCGATCAAGTACTACATTCCCTACAATCCCTTCGTAGAGAACACCGCCTACTACATGAGCCAGAAGTCCTGGGACAAGCTGAGCGCGGATCAGCAAAAGGTGATCGAGCAGGCTTTCGGCAACGCAGCCCTCAAGTCCTTCGAGGCGAGCGAAGCGACCGACAAGGAATTCATGGGCAAGCTCGGGCACTCGGGCATCGAGGTGATCGCGCTCACCGATGCCGAGCGGTCGGCCATTGCCGATCACATCCGCGCGACGACCTGGCCCAAGCTGGAGCAAGCCTTCGGCAAGGATCTCATGGACCAGCTCAAGGCCGACGTACAATAAGCCTTAAGCCTGTCGGCGTGTCGGGGGCACACGCGGTCCCGCCGATGTGCGCCCCCGCTATCTTTCGCAGGGCAATAGGAGGCGACCTTGTCTCTTGAAGTCCGGCAGCCTCTCCAAGCTCCGGTCAAGATTCTGCTGGCTTGCCAGAAGGCGATCCTAGTGTTTTGCAGCCTACTGCTGGCCTTTGTCTTCTTTGCCGTCGTGATCCTTCGCTATGTCTTTCATGCCGATCTCTTTGCCTATGAAGAGTGGGTGCTCGTGGCCGCGTTCTGGCTGTACTTCATTGGCGGTGCTCAGGGGAGCTACGAAAACACCCACATCAAGGCGGACTTCATCAATGCCTGGGTCAAGAACCTCAAGGTGAAGTGGGCCATCGCCAATTTCACGATCTTCATGGAGGTGCTGGTCGGCCTGGTGCTTTCCTATTGGGGCTATCTCATGGTCCTTGAGGATGTCGCCAAATACCCCGATTGGCCGACCACGGTGGTCTGGAAGATCCCCTTCGTCTTGCCGCGTTTGGGCATCTTCATCGGCTTGGTCCTCATGACCTTCTACACGTCATTGCATCTCTATGTCGGGCTAAGACAGGGCCCCTCGCGCACGTGGGAGGAAGAAGAAGCCGCGACCGGGCGTGGCGAGGGGATTTAGACATGACGCTCGTCGCAACCATGCTGCTCATTCTCTGTGTTGCCCTGATCTTGGGCATGCCGGTGCCTTTCGCGTTCGGCCTGACGATGATCTATATCGCCTTTGCGACCGGAATAGACGTGACGACGCTCTTGCCGTCCGGTCACTGGCGCATGAACGCCCTTGTGCTCCTGGCAATCCCGCTTTTCATCATGGCCGGCGGCTTGATGGAGAGAGGAAAGATCGCGGCGCCCTTGGTGGACCTCGCGGAGGTTTTTGTCGGCCGGATCAGAGGCGGCCTGTCCGCGGCCGCCGTGGTCGCGAGCGCGATATTCGGGTCCATTTCGGGGAGCGCCTCCGCGACCCTGACCTGTATCGGGAGCATCATGCTCCCCCGTCTCGCCGCGGCCAAATATCCCCGGGGGATCTCATCCGCCTTGATCGCGAACGCGGCGCCCCTCGGATTGCTGATCCCGCCGAGCGCCATTCAGATTATCTATGCCTGGGTGACGCGGCAGTCCGTCCTGGAGTGCTTCCTGGCGACGATCGTTCCGGGCCTCATTCTCGTGGCCTTTCTCATCCTGGTGAACTTCATACTTCTGCGTAAGCACAAGGGCATCGAGACCCTGCCACCATCGGACAACCTGCCAAAGGAGGTTGCGAAGACGACCTGGAGCGCCTTTCCCGCACTCTTGATGCCGGTCATCATTCTGGGCGGCATCTACGGCGGCATCATGACGCCAACGGAGGCGGCTGGAATAGCCGTCGTCTATGCCATTCCGGTCGGGTTCTTCATCTACAGGGGGCTGAATAAGGACAACTTCATCCCGGCGATCGTCGACACCGCAACGACGACCGGCGTCGTCATGGTCATGTTCTTCATGGTCATGATCGTCAGCCGCCTGCTGGTCTTCGAGGACATTCCGGGTATTGCCCAACAGCTCATCTTCGCGGTCTCGGAAAACCCCATCGTCATCTTGATCATGGTCAACATGGTCATGGTCATCATTGGCATGCTGATGGACGACGTCAGTGGCGTGCTCTTGAGCGCACCGCTCTTGTTTCCAATCGTCACCGAGCTCGGGGTGGACCCAATCCAGTTTGCCGCCATCGTCGGCGTGAACCTGGGGATGGGCAACATCACGCCACCGACGGCCCCCTTGCTTTACCTTGGTGCCCGGGTTGGCAAGACACCGATCAACGAGATGATGGGCCCGACGATCATCATGATCCTGTTCGCGTGGATTCCCACGCTCATCATCACAACCTACATCCCAGAGGTCTCGCTTTGGCTCCCGAACGCGCTTCTAGGCCAGTGACGATGGATACGGGGTTTAGAGACTCGGGGCTCAGAGACCAGGGCATGACCAACATCTTCGAGATCTACAAGATTGGCATAAGGCCCTCGAGCTCGCACACCATGGCACCGATGCAGGCGGCGCTAGCTTTTTTAGCCGAGCCGGTATCGCTTGGCTGTTTCGACTCGGTGGCCGAGGTACGGGTGGAGTCGTTCGGCTCCCTCGCCCTCACAGGTAAGGGCCGCGCGACCGATACCGCGATCCTCCTCGGCCTAAGAGCGTTCAGTCCCATGGAGTGATGGAATCAGTTTAGCTTTGATCTGATCACTCCGGGAGGCTCTATGGGACTGAACATCTAGAGCACGACAACCGTCCGGTAGCCTCCAATCTCAGAACCGTCTGCCACGTAGTCGGTCGGAAGCTTCGCAAGTCTGGTGACCGCTCTAACGTAATCCACGACCTGCTCGCCGCGCGCTTCACCGACCGTCAGCGGCACTGGCTGGTTTTCCGTGTTGATAAGGCAGGGAACGAAGCAGACCTGGGCCAAGTCTCTGCCGTCGAAACAACAAAGACCGATCATTGTCATACGGGAGTCGGGATGAAACGGAAGTCGCGGATATCCTTCGCGTGGGTAAATCGCATAGTCTCCGAAGTTGCGTAGCCGCTGGAGCTGATCCTCGCCCAACGCCTGTTCGAGGCCCGGCATATCGAATGCGAAATGCCCCAGGCCGTAGAAGATCGGCTTGCCGCGATAGAGTTCGATCCCCCGCAAAAGGTGGTGGTGGTGGCCGATAACGACATCACAGCCGGCATCGATTGCCGCATGCCCATAGAGTTTCTCGTAGTCGGTCAGGAGTCCTGCCTGGGTCGACTTTCCCCAGTGAAAACTCACGATCACCAGATCGGCGCATGCTTTCGCCTCTCTGATCGTATCTGCCAACACCGTGAGATCTTCGGGAAATGGGAAGGTCCTGATCTGAGGATCGGCTCCAGGCTCCACCCGCCCGAAGGCATCCGGATGCACGAAGTAGTGTGTGTGTACGCGCATAGCGGCCACACCCGCGGAGCGTTCGCGGGCCTCGTAGCCGGGAGGGTAGACAGACGTGAAGGCAAGGAACGCGACCTTCAGGCCTCGGCACGTCAGAATGGCTGGCCGTCTGGCCTCACTCGCGTTTCCACCCGCCCCTGCGCTTTGAATCCCCTGTGTCTTGAGAGCCTCCAAAGTAGCCGCGAGGCCTTCGTGACCCGCATCGACCGTATGATTGTTGGCGCAGGACATGACATGAAATCCGGCCGGCCCAAGCGCCTCGGAGTTTGACGACCCGGAGATCAAACGAAAGCCGCTGGCGGTCGGCACGGATCGAGGATCGTTGGTGTAAACCCCCTCGCAATTGCCGAAAAGCAGGTCGACGTCCTTCAGCACCGGGCTGACGCAGTCGAATGCCCTGTGTGGGTCGGGACGATTCAAGAAGACGTCGCCGACGGCGCCCAGAACCCATCTGCCAGACACGATTCACCCTCCCTAAAGTCGACCGACTCTAAACTGCGGCCTGCACTATCTCGTCACCGCCGACCGCCGGCATTCCGGAACGTCATTCATAGAGGTGACAAGCCGCAAACTGGTTGCTCCCAACTGCCTTCAAATGCGGAATCTCGACGCGACAGCGATCGGTTGCGTGCGGACAGCGAGGATGGAAATGACAGCCCGAGGGCGGATCTAGGGGCGACGGACGCTCGCCGGATACCTTCACGCTGTGGGCGCGGCTGCGTCCGATCTTCGGCACGGCATCAAGGAGTGTCTGGGTATAGGGATGCTTCGGGCTTGAAAAGAGATCATCCCTTGTGGCCGTTTCCACTATGCGGCCGAGATACATGACGGCGACGCGGTCGCTCAGACGCTCGACGACACCGAGGTCGTGACTGATGAAGAGATAGGCGATCGTCAGCTCTTCCCGTAAATCGGCGAAGAGGTTGAGGACTTGCGCCTGGATCGAGACATCCAAGGCCGATACCGGTTCGTCACAAACGAGAACTCTTGGGACAACCGTCAGCGCGCGGGCGATACCGACCCGTTGGCACTGTCCGCCGGAAAGCTGATGAGGTTGACGCTTGCCGAAACTCGGGTCGAGGCCTACCTGATCGAGGAGCTCGTCCGCCCTGGCCGCAATATCGCTTTTCGGGACGATCCGATGAACCCTCAGGGGCTCTTCTATGATCTCCCGGATCGTCTGCCGCGCATTCAAAGACGCATAAGGATTTTGAAAGATCATTTGTACGTTCCGGGCCCAATCGCGCCGCTCCGCTGCCGACAGGACGGTATGAGAGATACCGGCAAATCGGAGTTCGCCACTGGTGGGCCGGATCAGGCCGGCTATGACACGGCCCAAGGTCGACTTGCCGCAGCCGGATTCGCCGACCAGCGCAAGGACCTCGGATTGGCCAAGCGAGAGCGATACCTCGGAGACCGCACGAACGACCTCTCGTTTTCGGGACAGCAGGGGCATGCCGAGCAATCCACGGCTCGCCTCGAAATTCTTGGAGACGTCATCGACCTCGAGAATGGGGGCGGTCGCCGTCATGACATTGCCTCGGTCAGCGGGTGCTCGACATCGTATTGTGGGTGAAAACAACGAACCGCGCGCGTTCCCTCCAAGATCTTCAGGTCCGGTTTGTCGAGGCACGTATCCGTCGCGAAACCGCAACGAGGGCGGAACTTGCACCCTTCGATCCCAATGCCTGGCGGCGGCGCGGAGCCCGGTATCTGCGGCAGGCGTTTTGCGTCGGGGTTATTCGTTGGGATCGAATCGAGAAGCCCCTTGGTATAGGGGTGCAATGGTCGATTCAGGATAGTCTCGACGGACCCCTGCTCGACGATCTGTCCGGCATACATCACGAGCAGTCTGTCGGCGAGTTCGGACACCACCGCGAGATCGTGCGTAACCCAGATGAAGGAGGTGCCCGTTTCCTCGCGCAGCTTGCGGACCTCACCCAGTATCTGTGCCTGAGTCGTCACGTCGAGCGCTGTCGTCGGTTCGTCCGCGATAATCAGCGAAGGCCGGTTCAGCATCGCCATGGCAATGCAAACGCGTTGGCGCATCCCGCCTGAAAGCTGATGAGGATAGGCATGCATGCGTTCATCGGGCGAAGGGATGCCCAGCTTGCCCAACAGGTCGCGACAGTGCTGCCGGGCATCCGCCATCGGCATGGCTTGGTGCGCGGCAATGACATTCGTCATCTGACGGCCGATCCGCATGGTCGGGGACAAGGTGGTCAAGGGATCCTGGAACACCATGGAGATGCGGCGCCCCCGCAGACCACGCAGTTCCCGTTCCGGCAATCCGACCAGATCGTTTCCTTCGAACACGACCTTTCCAGCTGCAATCCGGCCCGGCGGATCGATCAGGCCGAGGATCGAAAATCCGACCATCGTCTTCCCGGAGCCGGACTCTCCGACCAGGCCAACGACCTCGCCATGTCCGATCTCGAAATCGACGCCATCGACGGCCTGGACCGTTCCGCTGACCGTCGTGAAGTGCGTGGACAAGCCCCGAACCTTCAGCAGGGGTTCGCGGTGAGTGGCGGCAATGGGTGAGAGATCCTGCATCATCGCTCCGACCGCGGGTTCAGCACTTCTCGCAGTCGGTCGCCCACGATGTTGATCGCGATGATGACGGCGATAAGAACCAGACCGGGGTAGATGCTGAGCCAGTAGTTGCCGCTCAACATGAAGGGGTAGCCGTTGGCGATGAGAAGCCCCAGGGAGGGTTGCGTAATCGGCAGACCGACGCCGAGGAATGACAGGGTTGCCTCGATCGAAATGGCCGATGCGACCTCGACCGTCGCCAGGATGCTGAGCGGTGCCATGCAGTTCGGCAGAATGTGCCTGAACATGACCCTGGACGGACTGTAGGCAAGGCACTGCGCCGCCTCGACATATTCGCGCTCACGCTCGACCATTGCCGCGCCTCGGACAGTGCGCGCATAGCGCGCCCACTGCACGGCGACGATGGCGATGGTCACCTTCTCGATACCGGTGCCGAGCAGTGCAACGAGCATGAGGGCGATGAGAACCGCCGGAAAAGAGAGTTGCATGTCGACGATGCGCATCAGCACCGCATCCGTCCGCCCACCCGCGTAAGCGGACAGGAGACCGATTGACGTGCCCAGCACGACGGCAATGGCCGTCGCCACAAAGGCGACCCCCAGGCTGATACGGAGGCCATAGAGAACCGCACTGAACACGTCCCTACCCTGGTCGTCGGTGCCCAGGAGAAAGAGCGTTCCATCCGCATTCCGGGTCAGCGGCGGCAGACGCGCATCGAGAATATAGAGCTGGGCCAGGTCGTAGGGGTCCTGGGGCGCGATCCAAGGCGCAAATAGTGCCGCGAGGATCGTTATGCCGAGCAGCCCGATCGCCAGCAGAACCAACTTCGAATCGGTAAAGGCGCTTAACTTTCCCATGGGTCGACGTCAGCTCGCCTTGACCAGGCGAATCCGCGGATCCAGCGCTGCCGTGATGAGATCGACGATGAAGCTGATCACCAGGAACATCGTCACGACGAACAACAGATAGGCAATGATGACCGGTCTGTCGGAAACCTTAATGGAGTCGATGATCAGTTTGCCGATACCCGGCCAGGCAAAGACCGTTTCCGTGACCACCGCGAAGGCCACCAGCGTGCCGAATATGAGGCCCATCATGGTCACGATGGGGATCAGGATGTTCCTCAGAACGTAGCTCACGAGAATCCGCTGCGGCGAAATCCCCATGGCGCGTGCGAACTTCACATAGTCCATCCGGTTGTGCTCCCGCACGCCCGCTCTGGTAAGCCGGATGATCAACGCCAGGGGGAAAAGCGAAAGCGCGAGGGCCGGCAGGGCCATGTGGGCCAGGCCGCTCGCCGTGAGCAGCGACGTTTCGATGCCGAGCACCGTCGCCACGTCGCCTCGGCCGCCAGTCGGAACCCAGCCAAGCTCCAGTGAAAAGACAATAATCATGATCAGAGCAATCCAGAACGTCGGAAGACTGATCCCCAGGATCGACAGAGAGGAGATCAGACGTGCAAGCCAGTTGTTCGCCATGTAGCCGGCCAGCAGGCCGAGGGGCACGCCGACCAAGAACGCGATGACAAGACCGGCGACAACCAGCTCAAGCGTCGCGGGCAGCCGGCTCGCGATCAGCTCCAGAGATGGCAGCGCATGGACATAGGACGTTCCGAGATCGCCGCGAAGAGCGGACAGAACGAAACGGACGTACTGCTCATGAAGCGGGCGGTCCAAGCCGAGTTGGCGGAGCGTTTCCTGAACCACTTCGGCGGGCGCGCTGGGGTCGACGAGCACATAGAGAGGGTTCCCGATCGCAAAGACACCGACGAAGATGATGATGGACACAACCAGCAGCGTGACGATTCCCTGGAACAACAGTCTCACCAGGAACGCGCCCATCACCTCTCTCCCGTGCGTCTTGTTGTTTTTCTTTCCAACCTTACTCCGATTTCGACACCGAATCGGCGATGGTGCTTTGATCGGCGTGGACCTGGTATTCGAGGCCCTTCCGCGATGCGACGATCACGCTTGTGTAGAACAGCGGAATGACCGCCAAATCTTCGATGGCGCGCTTCACCGCCTGACTCTGCACCTTACCTCTTTCTTCGGCATCCAATGTGGCCGCGGCCTCTTCGATCAGGGCATCGATCTCCGCGTTGGAATAGTGGCCGATATTCCAGGTGCCGAAGCCGCGATCCGGGGCGTAGGAATGGATCGTGTGGGTCAGCGCGCCACCGGCGTCGCCACTCGTGCCACTGCCGAACGAGAGCATCATCAAGCTGGTCCGGTCACCTTGATGGTCTCGGATCTTGGGGAACATAACCGCCTTGGGCAACGCCTCGACCGTCATCCGCAGGCCCAGACGAGCGAGCATTTGGCCGATCGCCTGACAGAGACGCCCGTCGTTCACGTAGCGATCGTTCGTACAGTGGATGGTCAGGTCGAAGCCGTCGGCATAGCCGGCCTCGGCCAGTAGATTTCGGGCCTGATCGAGGTCGAAAGCGAGCGGCGGCATGCCTTCGGCATGCCCCAAGACGGCAGGCGCCACGTTCTGGTTCGCCGGTACACCGGCACCGTCCATCACCCGATCGACCAGGGCCTGCCGATCGATGGCCATCGCCATCGCTTTGCGAACGCGGAAATCCAGCATCGGATTCGGAACAAGCGGCTTGCCGTCGGCCCCGAGGACATAAGGCGATTGATTTCGGCCCGTATCGGGAATCAGGTACATCGTCCGATCCGTCGTGCCTTTGTGCACGGCGATGTTGGGGTCCGCCTCCAACCGCGCCACATCCACCGGCGGCACGTAGTCGATGACCTCCACGTCGCCGCCGAGCAACGCGGCCACGCGAGCGGCATCGTCGGAGATCACCCGAAAGACCACTTTGTCCCATTTCGGTTGGTCACCGAAGTACTTGTCGTTCCGCTCCAAGACCAAGCGATCGCCGGGCTTGAACTCGACGAAGCGATAAGGACCGGCGCCAATCGCAGCTTTCCCGGAGATGAAATCCGCCTGTCTTGCGGTCCCCGCAACGCCGGCTGGGATGATGGCAACCTGCGCAATCTGGTGCAGCAATGCCGGGTTCGGCTTGGCGGTCTTGAAGCGGACCGTCTCTTGGTCGACGGCCTCAAAGCCGGTCACGCCCCTCAAGGCACCCTTGTACGAGGCCGCCGCATTGGGAAGGTTGAGGGCACGATCGAATGAGGCCACGACGTCAGCCGCAGTTACCGGCTCTCCATTATGGAACCGAGCCTCCGGGTCGAGCTGGAAATCCCAGGTCGTCTCGTCGACCAATTCCCAGGACTTCGCCAGCATGGGCTGCACCCGAATGCGTTCGTCCAGACGAACCAAAGAGCCGTAGAGTTGCACGTTGTAAGCCCGGTTTGGCGTGGACCAGAAGAAATGCGGATCCATCGTCATTTCCGAGCGCGTCGCAATCGTGATCTCGGCAGCCTGGGCTGGAATCACGCCAATCGCCATCAGCGCCAGGCCAGCAACCGCAACCAGGTGCTTGAGCTTGCTTTGCCTATCTTCTCTCATCTGTGCGTCCTCCCTGCTTTCCGGTTTTTTTGATCCGAGTATTGATCGAGCGTGTTGATCGAAATCGCCGATGCTAACGCCCTACCCCCTTGCCCCTTGGAACCGCGAAGCGGAGTAGGGAGTGAGATCGATCGCCGGCGGCCGCCTTGCGACGAGGTCTGCGATAAGCTGCCCGGTCACGGCGGCATAGGTAACGCCCAAGTGCCCATGGCCGAACGCCATCAAGACGTTGTCCGTCCGCGGTGCGGGACCTATTACCGGCATCGAGTCCGGCAACGACGGCCGAAAACCGAGCCAGGCGCGACACCCGTCGCGCCGCAGACCGGGCAGCAGCTGTTCGGCAAAGCCAACCATCCGCTCGGCTATGGCAAAGTTCGCCGACGCCTTCAGCCCGCCGAATTCAACGGTTCCACTGACCCGCAGACCATCCGTCATGGGTGTAAGGGCAATGCTGTGATCGCCGGATATGATAGGAACGCGAAGCTGC
Organism: Rhodovibrionaceae bacterium; assembly: GCA_028279885.1. GTDB lineage: Bacteria > Pseudomonadota > Alphaproteobacteria > Kiloniellales > DSM-21159 > JANQMX01. The sequence goes on from JANQMX010000027.1 coordinate 12,627, forward strand.
ACCCGGGGATCGGGGAGCATTGCGTGATAGCCGCGTTCCGTATCCAAGGGGACGCGCGCGCCGCACATGCGGGCAAGCCGCCGCGACCAAGCGCCGGCGGCGACCACGACCTTGCCGAACCGTCGCCGACCGGCGGTGGTTTCGAGGCTTGGACGGTCATCGCGGTCTATGCTGATCGAATCCACGCCGGCGAGCAGGATTTGTCCCTGTTCCTCGACGAAAGCCCCGGCCAAGCTCTGTGCGAGCTTTTGGGGGTCGACGGTGTGCCGTGCATCGGGAAAGTAAACGCCCTTGCGATGCTCGGATGAGAGTGCCGGTTCAAGCTGCTGCAGCTCAGCCTTCTCCAGAACTTGAAAACGCACGCCACGACGCCTGCGCAGGTCTCGCGCCCAAGAGCTTCCTTCAAACGAGGCCTCGGTCTTATAGGGAAACAGCAGACCGCGTGCCTGGATCAGAGCATGATAGTCTTCACGGGACAGAAGTTCCCGATAAGCCGGCTGCGCCCGTTCGAGGAGTTGAGCGAGCGCAATTGAGATCCGTTCGACCCGGTCTGGACTGCTGGCACGAACCAGACGCCATAGCCAAGGAGCGATGCGTGGCAGATAGGACCACCGAATAGCGAGCGGGCCCGCACGGCCGACCAGCATGCGAGGGACCTTCCAGATGAGTCCCGGCGTGCCGACCGGAACGCAGCCGCCGCTTGACATCAGGCCCGCATTGCCATAGCTGGCGCCGCTTCCCACTTCGTTTGGTTCGATCAGGGTCACATCGTGACCGTCGCGACGCAGCGACAGAGCGCAACAGACGCCGACCAGCCCGGCGCCGATGACGGCGATTGCGTGGCGCTCCGTCACGCCGCACCTCGCTTTCCCGCCGCGGCCGACCCGTCGACGATGTTCGCAAACACCCTCAGAAAGTTGCCACCCAGAACCCCTCGCACATCCTCATCGCTGTACCGGTGACGGCACATGAGGTCGACGACCGGAGACACGATCTCGGGCGGTGCAAAGTTGTCGAACCGCACCGGCCTGCCGTCGTTCGAAGGCCACTGATCCGCCGTCTTGCGCGCCATCTCCGCGAACCGCTCGACATGGATTATGAAGTCGAACCCGAGACCGACATGGCGGGCGCCGACGAGCTCGGCCAGATAATCGACATGCCGGAAGATGGTCTCGGCCGACGCGTCACCTGTGTCGCTCAGGAACGCGCCGACGCCGTTGACGCCCACGACACCGTCCGTCGCAGCGCAGGCCTTGACCTGATCGTCCCGGATATTCCTGTAGTGCGGGAAGACACCGAATGCGTTCGAATGGGAGAAGATAAACGGGGCCCTGGAAACCTCGATCGCCTCCATCGTCGTGCGATAGCCGCAGTGCGAGCCATCGACAATCATCCCGACCCGGTTCATTTCTTCGATGAGGCGGATCCCGAAGCGGCTCAGGCCGGCATCCGTTTCTTCTGCACAGCCGCCGCCCACGGCATTCTTGTTGTTGTAGGCGAGCAACATGTGCGTAACCCCGAGTCCAGATAGCTGCGCCACCCGGGAAACGTCACCGGCCAGACAGTTCGTGCCTTGCAGATTGAAGCTGACGGCCAGCTTGCCCCGGGTCTGCGCGGCCTGGATTTCGGAAGAGCTACGGACGACGACGAACTTGTCGGGCTGCCGTTCGAGCGTGGTTGTGATCTGGGAAAGGCGCTGCGGAACGATGTCCGGGTCGCAGACGGAATCGTTTCCGACAGTGATCGAGACAAAGCCGTAGCCGGCCGCCAGATAGCGGTCCAATGTGCCGATATCGTTCAAATCGCTAAACATGCCCGGAAGCGTCATGTCCCAGACCAGGCTGTCACGGATCAGTCTCTCGGCGCGGTGCTTCTCGTCTGGCATCTCACAGGTTCCCGTAGACGACTTTCACCGCCGTGTAGAACTCCCGCGCGAATTGACTGCGTTCCGGCGGCCCGAACGAGGAGGCCTTGCGGCCCGTGAAAGGCGCATGGAAGTCCATGCCGGCGGTCGAGCCGTTGACGACGACCATTCCGGCTTGCGCGTGGGTCTTGAAATGCCGCCAGATTTTGGGGTCCTGCGTAACGATCCCGGCCGAGAGACCGAATTCGGTGTCGTTGGCCACGTGCAAGGCCTGCTCGTAGTCATCGACGCGAATGACGGCTGCAATGGGACCGAAGATCTCCTCCCGGTTGATCCGCATCGCGTTGTCCGTATCGACGAACAGCGCGGGTGAGAGGTAGTAGCCGGCCGTTCGCAGCGAGAGCCTTTCACCGCCCGTAACAAGAACCGCACCCTCTCGTCGACCGATCTCCAAGTACGATAGGTCGATGTCGAGTTGTTCCTGGCTGACGACCGGCCCTATGTCGGTGCTCGGCTCAACGGCGTCACCGACCCGCAAGGTCTTCAGCCTCTCGGTCAGGGCATCGACAAAGCGGTTATGAACGCCTTTAGTCACGACGAGGCGGGAGGATGCGGTGCAGCGCTGCCCGGTCGAGAAATAGGCGCCTTGGACAGCGGCATCGACCGCCCTGTCGATGTCGGCGTCGTCAAGCACGATCAGCGGGTTCTTGCCGCCCATCTCAAGTTGGATGCGGGCGCCCCGCGCCAGGCATGTCTCGGCAACGTGCCGGCCGACAGGTTGAGACCCCGTAAACGACACGGCCGCCACGTCCGCAGACGCGACGATGGCCTCGCCGACCTCCGCTCCAGGCCCCATGACCAGGTTGAAGACGCCGTTCGGGAGGCCGCTCCGCGAGATGATCTCGGCGAAGGCCCAGGCCGTTGCCGGCACGAGATCCGCAGGCTTGAGGATCACACAGTTCCCGAAAGCCAGCGCCGGCGCCGTCTTCCATGCCGGTATCGAGGCCGGGAAGTTCCAAGGCGTGATCAGGCCAACAACACCCAGGGGCTCTCGAAGTATCTCGATTTCAGTCCCCGCTCGCGTCGACGTCAAACGCTCACCCGCGGCGCGAAGCGGCTCGCCGGCAAAGACCTTGAACAAGGCGCCGGCCCGTGAGACTTCATTGACCGCTTCTGCCAGCGTTTTTCCCTCTTCGCGGGCCAACAGTCGGCCAATCTCCTCCTGGCGGGCGACGATCTCCGAGCCGATGCGGTCGAGGATTTCGAAGCGCTGGTACGGCGATGCGGCGGCCCAGGCCGGCGCCGCGGCCTTCGCGGCCGCGATTGCGGCCTCCGCGTCGGACCGGCTGCCGACAGCGAACTCGCCGATCACATCGGATGTATCGGAGGGATTGATGTTGGGCGCGAAACTCTGCCCGTGTACCCACTGTCCATTGATGAAGTTCGCATAGGTCGTCCGGGCTTGCTGCGAAGGCTGCGGTCCGATGGGATTCATGCCGCCCCCGCCTTCTGGCAGACTGCCGTTGCTGCGGACTCCAGATGATGTATGGCCTCGGCCACCTGCTGCTCTTCGATGATCAGCGGCGGCAGCATCCGCAGCACATTCTCCCCGGCCGTATGGGTCAGCATCCGACTGGCTCGAACGGCATCCACGCAGGCGCCTGCGGGCGGAATACAGCGAAGACCAAGCAGGAGGCCGGCACCCCGAACCTCCGAAAAGACTTCGCCTTGCTGCTGGGCCAGCCCCTCCAGCTCGGTCCAGAGCAGGCGACCGATCCGCTCCACCTCTTGCAGAAATCCCGGCTGCACCAAGACATCGAGAACCGCATTGGCAATGGCCATGGCCAAGGGGTTCCCGCCAAACGTGCTGCCATGCGTGCCAGGTGTCAGGCACCGACCGACTCGTTCGGTGGCGAGGATCGCCCCGACCGGGAAACCGCCGCCAAGCCCTTTGGCCAGCATCATGATGTCAGGCTCCACCTCCGCCCACTGGTAGGCGAAAAGACGGCCGGTCCGACCCATGCCGCATTGCACTTCGTCGAATATCAGGGAAGCTTCATTGGCATCGCAAAGTTCGCGCGCCCGGCGTAGATAGCCGAGGTCGAAGGGTCGGACCCCTCCCTCGCCTTGCACCGGCTCGATCATCACCGCCGCGACATCGTCATCCAGAGCGGCTTCAAGCGCAGCCGAGTCCCCGAACGGTACCTGGCTGAAACCAGGGGCTCGTGGGCCAAACCCTTCCAGATACTTCTCGTTGGCCGTTGCCGCCAGCGCCGCGATCGATCTGCCGTGAAATGCGCCCTCGATCGTGACGATGCGGGTCCGATTGGGCTTGCCTTCAGTGTGTTGGGCCTTGCGGGCAAGCTTGATCGCCCCTTCCGCGGCCTCCAGACCGGAGTTGCAGAAGAGCGCGCGATCCGCGAAGGACAAGGCCGTCAGACGTTCGGCCAGACGCTCCTGTGCGGGAATCCGATAGTTGTTGGTGATGTGCCACAGTTTGTCGGCATGGGAGCGCAAAGTATCGACCAGATGGGGATGGGCATGCCCGAGAGAGCTGACGGCGATGCCTGAGAAAAAATCGAGATAGCGATGGCCGTCCGAACCGTAGAGATAGGCGCCCTCGCCGCGTTCGAAACTAAGGTCGGTTCGCGGGTTGGTCGGCATGAGCATTGGCGGCAGGACTTTAGTCATCGCGACCTCCCGACCAGGGTACTCGGGCGCAGGGAAGCGCCACTCCGAAGCGTCATCTTTTGAGTCTTCCTGAAGACGTAGAGCGGACTGGACCAGGCCCGATGCCCGTCTTCCTGCGTCAGGCAGATGAAAGGTCGCGTGTCGCCATCGTCGCGAACAGAGATCGTCCGCTTGAGCGTCAAGGACCGGCAGACGTTCTCGTCGGGCAAGCGGAACACGCGGATGCGCTTTTCCAGTCCGCCAGCTTCGAACACGCTGTCCTCATAACCGATCTCCGCAATCGGGAGCTCGAACCGGAGACTGGGCGTCTCGACCTTGAGAATGCCGTCGGTGCCATGCTCGAGCCAGGCATCGAAGCCGGAGAAGCTTCCTGTCGTAAAAGACGACCAGGCGATATGGCTGTCGCCGATCTGATGAGGAGGCCTTTCGACATTCCAGAAGTTGATGCTTTCTATCTTCTGAACGCGGTTGCCTGCGAAGGTCGCCGTACCGTCCCACACGGCGTTGCGGCCGCGGCCGCGTGTCTCCGCCCCTTCCCAAACGACACGGACTCGCCTGCCGAGCTGGTCAACGCGGTAAGGACGCACGACGTCCAGAACGTCCAAGCCATCGCGGATCTCGACCCGTTCTATCGGTGCCGTGGCAAGGATCTCGACGGTGAGGTCGAAGGCGTCATCACCGACGGAGACGATGTCGCCCATCATTGCTGTGGTGGCTGTCTCGTAGGACGAGGGCCCGCTGCCCGGGTTCGTGTGGAAGATCGTCGCCGGCTCCGAGAAGGCGGCCGAGACGTCGAGCCAGATCCGCGCACCTGTCGTCGCATAGTGGTGCCGGCGCCGGAAGCTCTCGAACAGGGCGTCGCGCGTGAGTTCGCGCATCAGGTGGCAGGTGTAGCCACCGAACGCACCGAACTTCGAGGCACCGGGGTAGCTGGAACCCGGGCGCCCCTTGTGCCCGTCGCTCGCCGCGACAATGCCGATCCGGTAGTTGGCTTCCAGGGCATCCCTGACGATCCATTCGAACGTGCCCCAGCAGGAATGGATCTCGACCGATGGCTCGGTCTGGCTGTCGTGGGCATACTTCACGTCCGCATAGCGGCCGCCGCAATGGGCGGTGACGATGGCGTCCTCACGGCGCAGCGCGTCGAAAAGGTCGACCGCGGTGTGGCAATCCGGGTTCTCAGGGATCAGATCGTCGACCAGGGCTCGGGAAGAGCGGTAGATGGGTCGCCCTTCATTTCTGTACCAAACATTGTGATCGCCCCCCACGCCGGTGTTGCCGGACCACTCATATCCGGGGAGAGTCACGAAATGGCCAGGCCGGTTGAACTCGGCCGTCAGCGCGTTGAGCTCGCTCCAGAACGCATCGGTGATCTGGAAATCGTTGCCCTGATGGGCACAGATATCGAGGAAGGCGCGGTCTCGTGCAAAGCTGAAATAATCCCGGGCGGAGTTCGTGCCGATCGTTTCCTCGCTTTGACCGTGAAGATCGCTCCAGTATCGATTGAGCCCGCCGTTCTCGGAAATCCGCAGCGGATTGCTGCGCGCGACCACGACCTCCCCAGTCGGATCGATCAGATCGATGGAGAGATCGCCGGGCTGGGAAACGCTGAGCCCTTCGATGACCTGCGTGAACCCCCCTGATCTGAAGTCGACGAAGTCGGGAAGCCCAACCACAGGCATCGTGGGGCGCAAGCCAAGACGCCCATCGGCCCGGTCCGTCGGGTTGCCCCACTTGTCCTCGGCCTTCAAGCAGAGGCGGAAGGCATCGCCAGGCCTGCATTGGCTGGGCAAAACAGCTTTCCATCGGACCGGCGGGCCGGATACGAGAGAAATCGCCGGTGAAGCCCCAAGAGGCGTGAAGCGGCCGGTTGCGATAGGGTCCGCGAGGACGCGGAATTCAAACCGTTGCTCGCAGAACGTCTGCAGGCGCAGCCCCTCGCTGCCCTGCCGGCGGTCTCCGAGCCGTATAGTGATTTGATCGCCTTCGCGCAGGAACTGCTTGGTGCGGACGATGAGCGCTTTGTACCAAGGCCGGACGTAGCCGCGCGGATCGTAACGAACATCGAGTTGCGCGTTGTTGCTGGCCTCCGCCGTGACGAAGCCGAGGCCCTTGGGGTCGTGGGTCTGCAAGACGGTCTGATCGTTCGCCGAGCGGAAGGCGATCAAGATCATGCCGAGATCATCGAGCCCGAACTTCCCGCAAGTATAGACGAGCGTAAAGGACGCGACGGACCCGGCCTCGAACTCACCAATTGGGGTCAGGTCGGCGGAGCCCATTAACTCGGTCCTATGCTTGGCCTCCACCTCGCCTCCCCGCCGTTTATTGGTTCGTTGCAAACAGACGGCATTTTAGCTTGATGATGATCGTTCCCAAAATGCATAATTCTTCTGAAATTATACATTCTACATATATATAATTTTATGGATATCAAAGACTTGAATGCGTTCCGCGTGGTCGTCGAGGCGGGCACCGTCACGCGCGCCGCGCTCCAGTTGCGCCGCACGCAGCCTGCGGTGAGCCGTATCGTGTCGCGTCTAGAGGATGAACTCGGCTTCAAGTTGTTCGAGAGAACGCAGAAGCGGTTCAGCCTGACGGCGGAAGGCGACGCCTTCTTCAGGGAAACGGACCGTCTGCTTGCCAGCTTCGACGAGATTCTCGAAGCGGCCCGGGACATCCGGGAAGGCAGGCTTTCGCGAGTCCGCATCGTCTCGATGCCGGCGCTTGCCCATGGTCTGCTGCCCGATGCCCTCGCGGCGTTCCAAAAGTCGCATCCGCGCATATCCGTTTCCGTCGACGTTCGTCGACGTGCCGAGGTCACCCGTTGGGTGGCCGGGCGCCAATTCGATATCGGCATTGCAAGCCTTCCAGTCGACTACCCCGGCGTATCGACGCGCCGGATCGTAAAGGCGCGTGCGCTGGCGGCGCTGCCGAAGGAGCATGCCCTGGCACGCGCAAAGACCGTCGCTCTATCGGACCTCGCATCCGAGCCGCTCGTTGGCCTGGGCGCCGATGCGATGATCCAAACGCGCATCAACAGGCTCTTTGCACGGCTTGGCCTGACGCCGTCCCTGGCGATCGACACCTCCTCCCTGCTGGCCGTGTGTCACTTCGTTGCAAGCGGCCTCGGATGCGGCATCGTCGATCCCTTCACGGCTCATGCCGTCGGACGATCCGACGTAGCTTTCCGTCCCTTGGAGCCACATCTGGAGTTCGAGTACGGACTGCTGTTCGAGAAGGACTTCCCGCAATCCGCGCAGATTACCGCGCTTTGCGACGAAATCGTCGCCGCTGCACCGGAAATCATGCGGCACGTCTATTCGCTCGCTTAGTACTGCCCCACCGCTGCCGGTTTGGCCGTGGTGGATAGGATTGCTCCTCTCCCGCCGCCCCAAGCACCCGCTGGTCACTTCACCGCGCCGAGGCTCAGCCCGTCGACGAACCAGCGTTGGGCAAAGAGGAACGCAACGACGAGGGGAGCGACGATCAGCGTCGCGCCGGCCATGAGCGGCCCGTAGTCGGAGCCCGCCTCCTCGTTCTTGAAGGCCATGACGCCAAGCGGAGGCGGCATCAGCTCCTCGGAGCGCACCGCGATGAGCGGCCAGAACAGATCGTTCCAATGCGCCACGACGGAGAAGATGGCGAAGGCAACCACCGCCGGCCAAGCGATCGGCACCATCACCCGCCAGACGATGCTCGCCTCGGACAGGCCATCGAGGCGTGCCGCATGCACCAGGTCGTCCGGTATGGCCTTGAAGAACTGGCGGAACAGGAAGATTCCGAAGGGCGAGACGATGAAAGGGAAGATCAGGGCCGCATAGGTATCGAGAATGCCGATCTGATAGGCCAGGATGAACAGAGGCAATGCCAAGACCTGATGAGGAATGAGCAGGCCCACGAGCACGAGGGCGAAGAGGACCTCGCGGCCTCTGAAGCGCAGCTTGGCCAGCGCATAGGCCGCCGGTGCGCAGACCAGGATCTGCAAGATCAGGATAGCCCCGCAGACGATCACGCCGTTCATCATGAAGCGCGGCAAGGGCTGGGCGGTGAGCGCCGCGGTGTAGTTCTCGAGAGCATGCCATTGGTCCGGCAGCACCGAGAAGCTGGCCTGGAAGATCTCGCCGGGCGACTTCAGCGAGAGACTGACCATCCAGACGAAGGGCAGGAGCACAAGGACCGAGGTCGCGAGAAGGACGGTGTGGCGCAAAGCGGCGCCGGACCAGGAAAAGGCGCGACGTCCGGGCGGTTTCATGAATAATGCACCCGGCGGTCCAGGATCCGGGCCTGGAGCAAAGTCAGCGCGACCACGATGAACAGGAACACGACCGTCACCGCTGCCCCGTAGCCGGTGCGCAGAAACTCGAAGCTCTCGACATAGAGCGTATGCAGCAGCACTTCGCTCGCCTTGGCGGGCCCACCCTGGGTCAGGATCTTGACGGTGTCGAAGACCTCGAAGGCCCTGAGCGCCGTGACGATCACGACGAACATCATGACCGGGCCGAGCATAGGCAGCGTCACTACGCGCAGGCGGTCGAGCGTTGCATCGGCCCCGTCGACCTCGGCGGCATCGTAGAGGTCCACTGGAATCGCCTTGAGGCCGGCCAGGAACAGCACCATGGCGAAGCCCAGCCCCTGCCAGATGCCAATCACCGCGAGCACGGGCAAGACCGTGTTCTCGTCGCGCAGCCAGTTGGGCGTAGGCAGGCCGAGGGACGCGAGCGTCTGATTAACGATGCCGATGGTCGGATGGAGCAGCGCCTCCCAGGCAATCGCCATGGCGGCCAGCGTCGCCATGTAGGGCAGGAAGTGGATGGCCCGGTAGAAAGCCCGCAAGCGCGGCCCGCTTTCGATCAGCAGGGCAATCAGCAGGCCCAGACCGACCGTCGCCGGCACCACAATGCAGACATAAAGCACAGTGTTCACAAGAGACCTGCGGAAGACGGGATCGGCGAACAACTCGGCGAAATTCTTCAGGCCGACGAAGGACAGACTCCGCGCCCCGAACTGCCAGTCGGTGACGGCGATCACGAACACGGCGAGCACCGGCAAGAGAAACAGCGCGAGCAAGAGCAGGACTGCGGGACCGGCCAGCAGGCCGGCAGCCAGCGCCTCGGCGAGGGCCTGCTTTCTCGCCTGCGCACCTCCGGAGGGACACGGCGCGGTTTCACTCCGGCGCCAGGATGCGAAGTCGACGGCCATGCCTCAGGCCGGCTCGCGCAGCGGCAAAGGCATGATGCGCCTAGCCTGTGCCGGCCGCAGCCGGCGGCCGTCCGGCGCGAACAGAAGCACATGATCGAGGCGCGGCCGCAGGTGCAGCGTGCCGCCATTGGCCGGTCCCGCGTCGTCCTCGGCCGGCAGCCGTGCGATGAGTGGCGCTTGCTGGCCTGGCACATCGACGTGCGCATAGAGATCCGAGCCCAGGTGCTCGAGCAGGCGGACGGCCCCTGTGATGACGCCGGGCCCAGCCCGTTCCGCCGCGCCGAAGGCCTCGGGGCGTAGGCCCAGGGTGACGGCCTTGCCGCGGCCGAGGCCGGTATCGAGGTGGAAGGTCGTGCCCGCGACATCGACGGCCCCGGCTTCGCGCACCCGGCCCTCGATGAGGTTGATCTTCGGAGAGCCGACGAACTCGGCGACGCGCCGGTCCTCCGGGTCGGCGTAGATATCCCGGGGCCGGGCGACCTGAAGCAGCTCGCCCTCAAGCATGACCGCGACCCGGTCCGAGAGCGTCATGGCTTCGGCCTGGTCATGGGTCACGTAGACGAAGGTCACGCCCAGGCGGCGGTGCAGGTCCTTGATCTCGGCGCGCATCGCGACGCGCAGCTTGGCATCCAGGTTGGACAAGGGCTCGTCCATCAGGAACACCTCCGGCTGGCGCACCATGGCGCGCCCGACCGCGACCCGCTGGCGCTGGCCGCCGGAGAGCTGGCCGGGCTTGCGCTCGAGCAGGTGATCGATCTCGAGCGCGGCGGCGGTCTGGGCCACGTCCCGCGCGATCGTGCCCGCAAGAGCTCTTGTCCCCGGCAGGACGCGGCCCAGCAGCGGCAGGCGCTGCAGCTTCGACAGGCGGCGCATCCTGAGCGGCAGCGCCAAGTTTTGCCCGACGGTCATGTGGGGATAGAGGGCATAGGACTGGAACACCATGGCCACGTCCCGCTGCTTCGGGCGCAAGGCGTCCACGGGGCGACCACCGATCGAAACAGTGCCGACGTCTTGCGTCTCCAGTCCCGCGACGATGCGCAGCAGCGTGCTCTTCCCGCAACCCGACGGCCCGAGCAGGGTCAGGAACTCGCCCTCGGCGATGTCCAGCGACACGCCGCGCAGAACCGGAGTCGGGCCGAAGCTCTTCGTGATATCGCGCAGGACGACGCCGAAAGTCATGGCGTCACGCCGCCTTCCCACAGGGCCCGCATGCGCGCGTCGAAGGCCTCGCGCGGCAGCGGACTGCGCCATTGGGCGCCCTCGGCCGGCGCCGGAGCCGACCAAGACATGGGCTCCCGCCCGAACACCTTGAGGGACATCCCGCCGTCGCCCGCGAGCTCCAAAAGAGCCCAGGTCCCCGACGGCGGCGCAGCTTCGGCCGCCAGAAAGGTATCGCTCAGCGAAGCGAGCGTCCGGTGGTGGATGCCATTGATCGTGCTGCCGGCATTCCAATGCACATGGCCGGCCATCACGAGCGCGACCTTGCCGCTCGCCTCAAGCAGGCGCCGCGCCTCCGCGGCATTGGCGTAGTGGGCCAGATCGGGCCGGTTCTCGAAATAGAGATTACCCACCATCGAATGGGCATCGATCGGGGCGTGCAGGAACAGGACCGCCGGATAGGCGGCGGCCGCAAGCGCGTCGTACAGCCACGACAGGTCGGACTCCGTCAGGCGCGGGCCGCTATCGAGCGAGAGAGAGCAGCTTGGCCGCCAGAAGATGAGTGTCCAGCCCCCGAGGCTTCGCACCTCCGAGACGGCGGCGCAGCCGAGCGCAGCCGCAACGGCTTCGGCCTCCAGGAATTTGTACTCGTTGTTGCCGAACAGGGGGACGGCCGGCGCGATGCAGCGGCCGAGCGACTGTCCCACCTGCGCGAGCCAGTGCCGATCGTGCTCGGGGCTTGTCGCATTGACGTTGTCCCCCAGGGTCACGAGGAGGTCGACCTTGCGGGCATTGGCCTCTTGGACAACATGGTCGAGCAGCGTGATTGACTGTCCGCTCCTGACGTTCGAGCGCTCGACACCGGCATGGATGTCGGTGACCAGGGCGAGTCTTACGGTCTCCATTCACGATCCCTTCGGATGGCCCATGCCGCGGATGCGCGGCCAAGGCGAGCGTGCGATGCCGTTTGCCAGCGACGTGCCCGCACAAGTTCGACCCGCGGCGAAGTGAGCCTACGCCGCCGACAGAGCCTCACTACCAGAACAATGTTTCAGATTAACGACATTTATTTGGAATCTTGTTCCATATTTCGCACTGCGAGACGGGCTCAGTCCTCGGATGATGCGCCGAGCAGATCGAGCTTGTATGTCAGCACCGAGGCGAGCACCTCAATCGCGATGAGGTTGGTGAAGGCGATGATCGATTTCGCACCGGTGACAGGGGACTCGACGCTGGATGTCAGGAGCACTTCGTCGGCGTACTTCACGATCGGGCCGTCCCCCCGGTGCGTTACCACTGCCGTCATGGCGCCGACGGCCTTGGCACGCCGAAGCGCTTCGACGGTATCCGGCGTCATGCCCGATTCCGAGATAGCGATCGCGACGGATCCGGCACCCAGTCCGCTCGAAACATAGGCCGCGTAGGTGGCGTCGACGATGGCATGCGCCGGGAGCCCGACACGCAGAAGCCGGAATGCCAGATACTGGGCCACCAGTCCCGAAACGGCCGCCCCGTAGACGTCGATCCGAGACGCCACGACCATCGCGTCGGCCAGCCGCTCCACGCTGCCCGGATCCAGCAGCGACTGGGTTTCGCGGGTAGCCGCGATCACCCGCGCCGACAGCGCATCCGAAATGCGGTGGCTACCCGGAACGTCGGGGCCGTCGCCGGCCAGTTCGTAGCGTTGCGCCGTCAGATCGCCGGCCAAGGCATACTTGAAATCCTGCAGCCCGGAGAAGCCGACGGCGCGGCAGAAGCGGACGATGCTGGCCGGGCCGCTGTCCGTCGCGATGCCGAGCTCGCTGGCGGTCTGCCCGGTCACCAAGTCGGGATTCTCCAGAACGTACTTCCCGATCCGCTGCAGTGCCGGCGGCAGGGTTTCAAGGTGGGCGCGCACGAGCGGCAGCGCCCGAAACGGCTTGTGCTGGACGACCGTCTCAGTAACGGGTTGTGTCGTTTCGTCCGTCACATTGCGCTCCTTCTTCAACTTGAGGGGGCCGGCGTCTCTGATCGCCGGACATCATATCGGTTCAACGCACGTCGCCCGGTACTGCGCCGCAATTTCACCCGCTGTCGCGAACCAGACGTCGCTACGTTCCTGTAGGCGCGAGAGCGCCCGCCGCAAGTATGCGATCCGGTGTGGTGCACCGATCATCCATGGGTGCAAACCGAGACAGAGAACCCGGCCGGCCGGCTCACTGTCCGACAATTCGTCGGCGGCCTCGGCGACAAGACCGGGGTAGCTTTGCAAAGGAACATGCCGTAGCCAGAGCGCCTGAACATCGTCCCAGTCCGGCTGAGTCGGAACCGCCAGGGGACGACCATCGGCGAGTTGCCTATAGGGACGCTCGTCGTTTGGCCAGTCCAAGGTATAGGCAAAACCGGCCTCCGCCAGAAGCCGCGAGGTCCGGGCCGTCGCGCCGTAATCTTGGCCGGCCCATCCCTGGGGCCGCCGACCGAAGGCCCGCGCAACGGCGTCTTGCGATTCGGTGATGTGCCGGCGCTCTTGTTCCTCGGTCATCTCGCTCGTGATCATCCGCGTGGCCGCGATCCCATGGGCCACCGGTTCCCAACCTGCACGCTCCGCCACCGCCTCGACGAGGTCGGGATAGCGCTCCACCGCCATGGCATTGAAGGCGACGGTGGCGGGGATCCCAAGCTGATCGAGAACGCGCAGAACGCGGTGAATACCGACGCGATTGCCATAGAGGCGATAGCTCCAACGCCAGTAGTCCGGCGCAAAATCGCCGTAGACACCCTGGTACCGTGGATCGCGATAGGTGCCGCTGGGCGGGTTCAGCTCCCAATGTTCGATATAGAGCAGGATGAAGACTGCGATCCTGGCATCGTTAGGCAGCGGCCACGGCGCACGTCTATCGTCCGGCCAATAGGTGTAGAGGTCGTGATCCATGCCGCGCGCACGCCGTCCCTGATTCGTCATGGCTCGGACGCCCCGGTCGCGTTGATCTCAGGTCCTGCCGCTACCTGTCCCTCGTACCACGCGACGATCTCGCTGCCGGTCGCGAACCAGACATGCTCGTGCGAGGCGATGTATCGCAAGGCAGCTTCCAGATGGCGGATTCTGTGGGGGCGGCCCATGATGAAGGGATGCACCACCACGCTCATCACGCGGCCGCTTTCGGCGCCTTCCTCGTACAGGGTATCAAACATGTCGCGGGCGATCTGGGCGTAGTCCGCACCATCGTCCCCGCCGCGGAGCAAGGCCGAGTCGTTGAGATCCATCTGATAGGGCAGAGCAACAAGGCGTCGTCCACCGGACACCTGTAGAGGGACCGGTTCGTCGTCAAAATGAAAGTCGCAGGTGTAGCGCATGCCCGCCTCGGCGACCAAATCCGGGGTTCGACAGGTATAGGTCGCCGAGGGCGAGAACCACCCCAGCAGTTGCCGACCTGTCAGGCGCCGGAAGGTTTCGACGCAGTCGGCGATCTCCGCCCGCTCCTCGTCTTCCGACAGATTCCAATGATACCGCGTGTTGTAAACGCCATGTCCGATGTAGTCCCAGTCGCGCGCTTGGCAGGCCGCCAAAAGCTCAGGGAAGTGCTCGAAGGCCGCCGCACTGAAACAGGCGGTGCAGCGGATGCCCAATCGATCGAAGACCCGGAACAAGCGCCAAACGCCAATACGGTTGCCATAGTCGCGCAGGCCATACCCCAGAATATCGGGGTGCGATGTCCGCGGCCATGGATCCCTGCTGCCGACCCGGGCCGGCACGAACTCGTAGTGCTCGATATTGGGGACGACACAGACCGCAACCCGTGCGCCGTGCGGAAGAACCAACTTCGGCCGCTCACCGATCGGGATATGCTCGATGCGCTCCTCCGCGATGCGCTGCTCTTCCTCCCCGCTCACCTCTTTCGCCTTCTATAGCCGTGTGAAGCGTGCGCGGCGCAGAGAACCGACCTGGCGCCAGACCTGTCGGTTCCCGCCTCACGCACGCTGTTCCGAATCTGTGGCACGGGACCGACGTATTCAGTCGGCGCGTACAGCACTTAGTTGCAGGCGTCAGCCAGCAAGGCCTCGACCTCCCGCGTCATCTCCGGCATCGTTTCCGCGGCGCTGCGCTTCCCGAAGACGACGCTGTCCACGTGATCCTGAATCACGTCGACGATCTTCACGCTGTTCCCGCCTGCCCAGTTGTACCAGCCGGTGAGCACCGGAAGCTGCTCGACCCCGACCAGCTTGTTCGGGTTTTCTTCGTAGAAGCGGCCCAGAAGCTCCGGTGTGTCGATAGCCTTTTGGTTCGACGGCATGTAACCCGTATAGGTCGCGACCAAAGTCTGCCCGACCGGGCCCGTCGCGAACTTGATGAACTCCCAGGCAGCCGCCTGTTTGGCAGGGTCTTTCGTCAGCATCACCGCGATGGCGCCGCCAGCGGGTAAGCGTCCCTGCTCGGAGGCCAGCGGATAGGGCAAGACCGTGAAGTCGAACTTCCCGACCGAAACCTTCTCCATCTGGGCGATTTTGGATGTGGAGCTCATCCAGATCCCCACCTTGCCGGCCGCGAAGGCCGAGCGAATCTGGTTCTGGGAGAGATCCGGCATGCCCTCTTCGTACAACATCTCGAAGGTTTCGAGCGCCGCGAGTCCCGCCGGCTCGTCGAACGAAACGCTGCAGCCATCGGCACTGCCCATGACACCGCCGTCGCTGTTGACCATCACCTGAAAGTTGAAGTTCCCGGCACCGCCGTAGTCATGATAGAAGCCGACGATATCGTCGCCCTGCGCCGCGATCGCGCGCCCCAGGACGGCCATGTCCTTCCAGTTCCTCGGCAGGTTCGCGACGGACGCGCCAGCCGCCTCCACCAAGTCCGCATTGACATAGAGAACCGGAAGCGAGATCGCAAAGGGCAGACCATGGACGGCCCCAGCGTGCTGTGCCAGGGACAGCGTCGAGTCGAGATAGCCGAGCTTTTCCCAATCGCTCCGTGACGCAACGAAGCCGTCGAGCGGCACCGTCAGGTCCCGGCTGGCAAGAACACGCATATAATTCCCGCCGGTGAAAAACACGTCTGGCACCTTGCCGACGAGGGCGTCCCGCAGGACCTGCGACGATGCATCGTCGTAGTTGGGTGCCGGGTTCCGGTAGTCGATCTTGATATCCGGGTGCTCGGCTTCGAAGCGCGTCGCGATCTCCTCTTGTACCTCTCTATAGTTGTTGGGAAATGCATAGAGGACATCGAGCGTGATCTCTGCCTGCGCCGTGCCGGCGAGCAGACTTGCCCCAAGGAGCAGGGTGAGAGGGATGGCTGGTTTTCGCATGTCGACCTCCTGGTGCTTGCGCCATGTTTTGCGCATCGTGTCATCATGTTCGCGAACCATCGATGGCTCCCGCCCGCCCCGTCTTGTCAGACAGACGTCGACGTCCCGCGGCCAGCCTGATAACAGAACATTGTTTCATATTTTAGACTATTATTCAGAATTTCATTCCATGTCCTCCTCGCGCGCAAGCACTGGAAGCCGGCCTCGGCGCGGCCGAGCAAGCCCGTCACCGGCCGATGGCGTTCTTCTCTTGGAAATCTGCAGCCTGCATCTCGTCATCGACAACGACGTTCGGTACCGGCTTGTATTCGAACGTCGGCCCCTCATAGCTGTAGTCGTGAAAGTGGACGACCACTTGTCCCTCACCGATCAGGACGACCGCATACTGCGGTGCCTCGTAGCTTCTGATGGGCCGGTCGCTGTCGAGCCGCAGCGCAAACTGCGACACCGTGCTGCGGAGTATCGTAAAGGGGATACCCCGCCAGGAACCGGCGACGGGCCGGTGGGCATGCCCGAGAAACATATGCCCTATGGTCTTCTCATCCAGCAGCGCCGCGAGCCGTTCCGCGTTCCTGAGGGACAGGCTGTCGATCAGTTTGATCCCTATGGGAAAAGGCGGGTGATGCATGAACAGGAAAACGGGCGCCGCGCCGCCCAGCTCAATCTGATGGGCGAGCCAAGCCAGGCGATCTTCACACAGCTCGCCCCAATGCACGCCCTGGGCCAGCGTGTCTAACAACAGCAGGCGCCCCGCCGAGGTCTCGACGACCGACTGAGCGAATCCCGCCTCATCGCATTGGACGTCGCGAAACACCTCTCGGAATCTGCCACGGTGGTCGCCGTTGCCGAGGCAAAGGCGGTAAGGAACGCTCAGGTCGCCCAGGCAAGCCTTGAGCTCTTCGTAGGCGGCGCGCTGCCCAAGCGCCGCGAGGTCGCCCGTGATGACGACCCAGGCCGCGTCACCGTGCTCGGCATTGATGCTGGCAATCGCCTCCTCCAAGCGCCGACGCGGCTGGCAGCCAAGATGATCGATGCCCGGTGGCGTGAAATGAAGATCGGTGAGGTGGATCAGCTTCAGCATGGCTTCCCTTTTCGACCGGCACACTGCAGTGAACGGAACTCTATTCCATTTATATGTAAAAATTTTGAAATCATGTTCCTGTACAGAGAAGGCCGTCCAGCGCTGCGGGCGTAGCGACCCGAACAGCTTCGCATACCGCTCATCCTGCTTCTGGAGGAACGAATGAAACGTCGCACCTTCTTGGCGTCATCCGCCGCCGCGGCGGTCCTGTTCGGCGGATCCGGAGCGTTGCGCGCCGACCGGACGGCCGATATCCGGCTTTCGTTCCGCGGCGGCGGCGACTTTCCCGCCACCGTCCAGGCGATTATCGACGCCTTCAATGCACAGCAGCCGGAGATCCGGATCGAAACCCAAGCACCAGCACAGAACTGGGACGAGCAGTTCCAGCGGACGATACTCGATCTGCAAACGGACAGAGCGCCGGAACTTGCCGTGCAATCCTACAATCGGGTTCGGCTCGTCGCCGAACGGGCGGCTGCGCAGCCGCTTGGTCCGCTGATCGCCACCGAGACGAACTGGGAGACGCTCGGCTATACGGATGCGCTGATGAGCATGGCGGAACACCAAGGTCAGCAGTGGGGACTGCCGCTCGCCATCTCCAACCCGGTGATCTTCCTCAACGAAAACCTGCTCGACCAAGCCGGCGTCAAGGTCATGGACCTCAATCGAAGCTGGGACAACGTCGTTGCCGCCGCCGAGAGAGTCACCGCCCTGGGCGAGGGCAAGATGGGCTCGTTCTTCGACTACACGGCGGACGGCAACTGGATGTTCCAAGCCCTGCTGTTCTCGCTCGGCGGGCGTATGATGGTCGAAGGCGAGAGAAAGACCGCCTTCGATGGACCGTTGGGGCGGGAAGCCCTGCGGATCGTTCGGGCTTTCGGTGAAGCGGGCCAGATCGACATGACCCGAAAGCAGGCCGACCAGATGTTCATATCAGGCAACGTCGGTATGTTCTTCACCTCGTCCCGTCGCCTCGGCAACTATCAAAGAGCGGTCGGCGACCGATTTCGGCTCGGCGCCATCCCATTGCCTGCGCCATCGCCGGACAGCCGCGTGCCGGTCGGCGGCGGCTTCCTGAGCATGACGACCGCCGATCCCGATCTGCAGCAGGTCGCCTGGCCCTTTATGAAGTTCGCCACCGGTCCCATCGGACAGGCGATCGTCGTCGAGCGGACCGGGGCGGTCCCCGGCAATGCGTTGGCGGTCGACCGGCTGGCCGATTTCTATGCCCGGAACCCGCAGGCGAAGGCCGGGCTCGACCAACTTCCCATCATGACTGGCTGGTTCACATTCCCGGGGCCGAATGCCATCAAGATCACCGAGGCGATCTTCGAACATCTCCGCAGCGTCATCACGCTGCGCCGGCCGCCCGATGCGGTTCTGGCCGATATGCGACGCGACGTCACCGCGCTTCTGCCGGCATGACATCGGCTATTCCGGCGATCAGTCCGCATTTACATATGAAGGAACAGAGGTATGACGAACAGCACCGCTGCCGCGGCCTGGAACGAGATCTGGTCTACATCGGAAGGGCGCAAGGCTTGGCTCGAACCCGAGCCTGAGGTCGCGGCCCTGGCGTGGGAGCGTTTCGCGCATCATGGCGCACGCCGGGCGTTGGATCTGGGATGCGGGCTCGGACGGCATGCCCTGGCGTTCGCGCGCATCGGCTATGATACCGCGGCGACCGATCTGGCGCGCGTCGGCCTGGATGAGCTCAACCGCGCCGCCGAGTCGGAGGGATTGACGGTCGCGATCAAGGAAGCGGCGGCAACCGACCTGCCGTTCGACGACGCCAGCTTCGACTATGTCCTGGCCTACAACGTGATCCATCACGGAGACGGCGATGCCGTACGATCATCGCTGGCGGAGGTTCGGCGCGTGTTGCGGATCGGCGGCGTGTTCCAAGCCACTTTGCTGTCGCGACGAAGCGCGGCCCGGTCGACGGGCATTGAGGTCTCGCCCAACACCTATGTCTGGCGGGACGGCGACGCCGACCACCAGCATCCGCATTATTTCTGCGACGGCCGGGACCTGAACGCCTTCCTCGGTGACTTCGAATGGCTCTCCCTGGAAGACCGCCCGGTCGAAGATCGGCCCGAATACCGCCACTGGCACTTGGCCGCGGAGCGTCGAGCATAAGGCAAGGGCTCTCTATACGGTTGGGATAGACCTGGGATTGCTATAAAGGAGGAATATCGCGCGAGCCCTTGCCCCTGCAAGCGAGGCAATCGCCCCTGATCGTACGACGAAGGCCGCCTCTTGGCGGCCCAAGTCATTGTTATATATCGCATTCTATGGAGTTATAACGAAACTGGTTGCGGGGGAGCGCACCCGTCGATATCAGCAGGGGCTTTTCCAGGCTGCGGCATAGTGATCGCAGTCAGCCCAAGACGCGATGTCGAGAGCTTTCATGGCGGTGGCTACGCACACAGGGGGCTTGGAACCAATCGTCCCATCTGGCGCTGCCTGCGGGAACCCTGCCGAGCCGCCTGGTGACGGGACAGCCGATCCTCAAGCGCATGCACGACCTGTCCGACGAGGTACGGCGCGTCCGCAGCGAAGCGAGGAAAGCCTGCGAGGCGTCTGAACGCGATACAGGCCGCGATGAGGCCTGCCCATCGCGGCCCGGTACTACCGCCCACCCGGAAAAAAGCAGGCCACCTGACGATCGGGTTCGAGCGCTTCCAGCACCGGGGCTTCCGCGCGACAGCGCGGCTGTGCGTTCGGACAACGCGTGTGGAAGGGGCAACCGGGCGGAGGGTCGATCGGGCTGGGCGGCTCGCCGCCGAGAGTCAGCCGCTGTCCTCTTCGTGCCGGATCGGGGCGCGGAACAGCGGCGAGCAAGGCCCTGGTGTAAGGATGCAGGGGCCGCGTGAAAATGCGTTCGGCGTCGCCAAGCTCGACGATGCGGCCGAGGTACATCACGGCCAGATGATCGGAGATCAGCCGCACGATGCCGAGATCGTGCGAGATGAAGACATAGGTGAGGCGGTATTCCGCCTGCAGACGCATAAGCAGATTGACGATCTGAGCCTGAATCGAGACGTCGAGTGCGGAAACCGCCTCGTCGGCGACGATCAGTCTTGGTTTGAGCGCCAAGGCACGGGCGATCGCAATGCGCTGGCGCTGCCCCCCGGAAAACTCGTGCGGATAGCGCTCTGCGTGTTCACGCTGCAGTCCGACGGTTGCCAAGAGTTCGGCCACCGTCTCCCGACGCTCGGCCGGGGTGAGCAGGCGGTGGATGCCGAAGGCATCCGCGATTGCGTCCCCGACCCGACGCCGAGGATTGAGAGAGGAGTAAGGGTCCTGAAAGATCGTCTGCATTTCGCGACGCAGGCGACGCATGGGCTTTTTGGCTAGCCCCAGGATATCGGTACCGTCGAAGAGGATCGTTCCGCGGTCCGGCTCCTCGAGGCGGGTGATGCATCGCCCCAGTGTCGTCTTGCCACAGCCCGACTCGCCAACCAGGCCCAGTGCCGTCCCGGCCGGAACCGAAAAGCTCACCCCGTCGACCGCCCGCACGGCGGTGCGCGTACGACCGAGCAGATCACGCCGGAGCGGGAAGTGCCGCACGACCCCGCGGACAACGAGAAGGTCATCAACGGACATTGAGCCAGCACCTTGCGCTATGGCCATTGGCGATGGGTACGAGCACCGGCTCCTCCGTGCAGCGCGCGAAGGCGCTCGGGCAACGGTCGCGGAACCGGCAACCATCCGGCCGATCGAACGGACTTGGAACGCTGCCGGCAATCGATTGCAGCGCCCGGCCTCTCTGCCGCGGCAACTCGACGTCGGGGACGCAGGCGATTAGGCCTTGCGTATAGGGGTGCGCCGGACGGCGGAAGATCTGCTCGACCGGGCCGTCCTCAACGATCTGTCCGCCATAGATCACCGAGACACGATCGGCCACCTCGGCAACCACGCCTAGGTCGTGCGTGATGAGGAGCACGCCGGCGCCGCTCTCCCGCTTCAAGTCGTCGAGCAGGGACAGGATCTGCGCCTGCACGGTGACATCGAGAGCGGTGGTCGGCTCGTCGGCGATGATCAGATCGGGATCGCAGGACAAGGCGGCCGCGATCATCACGCGCTGGCGCATTCCACCAGACATCTCGTGGGGATAGGCGCGGGCGCGGCGTACGGGATCGGGGATGCCGACCCTGGCCATCAACTCGACCGCGCGCGCCCGCGCAGCACGCCGGGCAAGGCCTTCGTGGACTCGGAGACCCTCGGCGATCTGGTCGCCGACGCGCTGAACCGGGTCGAGGGCGGTCATCGGCTCCTGGAAGATCATGGCGATCTTGGCGCCGCGCACGGCTTCCATCTCCCGCTCGGACAGGCGCAGTAGATCGTCCCCGGCGAAGCGAACCGCACCGGCCACGATACGACCGGGTTCCTCGACAAGACGGAGTAACGAAAGGCTGGCGACCGACTTGCCGGACCCGGACTCGCCGACCAGCGCTAGCGTTTCGCCGCGGCACACCGTCAGATCGATTCCGTCGACCGCCCGCACGATCCCTTGCCCGGTGAAGAAATGGGTCGCCAGCCCCCGGACCTCGAGCAGAGCCTCCTGCGTCATCCGCCGAGCTCCGGATTGAGCCGGTCCTGGAGCCAATCGCCGAGGATGTTGACCGCCAGAATCGTTAGGAAGAGCGCCAGCGACGGGAAGACGACCGGCCAGGGGTTGGTGAAGAGATAGTCCTTGAGCGTCCCGACCATCTGGCCCCAGGACGGTTGCGGCGGCGTGACGCCGAGGCCGAGGAAACTGAGGCCGGCCTCCAGGAGCATGGCGAAGGAGAGCGTAAAGGAGGCCTGCACGATAATCACCGAGCGCATGTTGGGCAGGATCTCGCGCCAGATGATCCAGACCGGTCCCGCGCCAAGGGAAACCGCGGCCAGGACGTGCTCCCTGGATCGGATCGATGCGGTCATGCCGTGGGCGACCTTGGCAAACTGCGGAAAGTAAAGCAGGCCGATCGTGAAGACGAGCGTCGGCAGATCGCCGCCGAGAAAGGCCAACACAACGATGGCGACGAAGATTTCCGGCAGCGACACGAAGACGTCGACCGCCCGCATGATCGCATTCTCCAGGCGCCCGCCGAGATAGCTCGTCGCGACACCCAGCGGCACGCCGAGCAGGCAGGCCACGGCCACGGCAGCCAAGGCCACACCGAGCGACACCCTCGCGCCGTAGATGATACGGCTCAGGATGTCGCGGCCAATTTCGTCCGTGCCGAGGAGATGTGTGCTCGTCGGCGGGGCGAGGATATTGCTCGCGTCGATCGCAAGAGGGTCGTAGGGCGCGATCGCCTCGGGCAGGACCGCCATGATCGCAATCAGCGCGAGGTAGGGAGATACCACGACGAGGGCAAGGTTCCGCCCTTGTGCGTGCCTTACAAGCTTCGCTGTCATGGACCTCATCGCCCCGTCCTCATGCGGGGGTCTATGAAGCTCTGAATCAGATCCGCCACCAGGCTGATAAAGGCAAACAGCACGAAAATCGCGAGCAACGCGCCCTGGATCATTGGATAGTCACGCGCGAAGCAGGCGCTCACCAGCAAAGAACTGAGGCCGGGCCAGTCGAACAGCGATTCGATGATGACCGTTCCGCCGAGCAAGTTGCCGGCCCGAACACCGAGGATGGCGACAACCGGCACCAGGGCGTTCGGCAGAGCGTGGCGGCGTATGGCCGCGCGATGAGAAAGCCCGCGCGCCCGGGCGGCGCGAACGAAGTCGCGGCGCAGGACCTCCGTGAGGCTCGCCCGGGTCATGCGCGTCACCACGCCCATGAAGTTGATACCGATGGTGAGCGCCGGCATGAGTCCCGCCGCGAGGTGGCCGAGCGGATCCGCCCCAAAGGCGACATATCCTGATGACGGAAGGATTCCGAGCCAGAGGCTGAACACGATGACGAGCAGGATGCCCGTGACGAACACCGGGGCGGAAAACCCGGCGACAGCCACGGCGCTGACGGCAAGACCGGCCGGAGCGGCGCGGCGCCGGGCCGCCACGACCCCCATGGGGATGCCGAGCAAGATAGCAAAAGCCAGGCCTGCGACGATCAGCTCGAGGCTACGCGGTATCCGACGCAGCACTTCCTCCGCGACCGGCAAGCCGGTCTGCAGGGATTTGCCCAGATCGCCCGAGAACAGTCCGCCGAGCCAATCGAGATACTGTTGATAAAGGGGGGCATCGAGATTGAGTTGCGCCCGCAGCCGGGCGACCACCTCGGCGTCGGCGGCGCCCTGCTCGCCGAGCAAGATGAGCACGGGATCACCGGGCAGCAGATGGACCGAAAAGAAAACGATCGTCGCCGCGATCGCAATCATGAAGGCCGACGCTGCC
Source organism: Rhodovibrionaceae bacterium (assembly GCA_028279885.1). Taxonomy (GTDB): domain Bacteria; phylum Pseudomonadota; class Alphaproteobacteria; order Kiloniellales; family DSM-21159; genus JANQMX01. The sequence continues at coordinate 36,241 of JANQMX010000027.1, forward strand.
AGCCGCCGGCCGAGAAACTTGACCATGATCTCTCGTCGTGCCTTGCCCGGCGTGACACCGACGCGGGGACGGGGCCCGCGCCGGCGTACGAGCCTATTGGATCCAGAGCTGGGGTAGCGCTATGCCGGGGCTGCTCTCCGAGAGCGCGCCGCCGAGCTGCTTGTAGCCTCTCACGTTCTTCCGATAGGCCTGCGCCTGTTCGCGCCAATTGATGAAGACCCAGGGGCTGATTTCAAGGAGTCTCTCCTCGACTTGGCGGTAGACCGCGACCCGCTCCGCCTCGTCGGTCAGGGCCCGGCCTTTGGCGAGCAGCTCTTCGAGCTGCGCATCGCGAAAGCCGATCGGTTTTGCCCAATAGGTCGACTCCGCGCCGAAATAGTAGCTGTAGGCGTCGGGGTCCGGAAGCTTCACGGAGACGCCATAGACCAGAACATCGTAGTTGCCGCTGTTCTTGTTCTCCACCACGTTGGCCCATTCCAGAAGCTTGATGTTGGCCTCGATCCCCACCTCTTTGAGGTTCGCCTGAATGATTTGCGCGGTCGTGGTGTAGATCGCGAGGCCTTGATAGACGCCGAGTTCGACGTTCATGCCGTTCGGGTGTCCGGACTCGGCCAACAATGCCCTTGCCTTCTCGGGATCGAAGCGGAAGGTCTCGGCCAGATCCTCTTGGAAGTACGGCGAGTCCGGCGTGGTCGGCGGGCCGTAGAGCGGCGTACCATGGCCGAAGAAGGCGGCTTTCGAGATCGCCTCGCGATCGATCGCGAAAGCGAAGGCCTTGCGCACCCTGGGATCATCGAACGGCGCCTTGGTGGCGTTGAACCACAGGTTCATGAAGGCGCCGCCGGCGGATTCGACGACCAGGCCGGAAACCCGGCCCAAGGCGTCGATGTCCTTCCACGGCACGAAATCGATCATGTCGACGGCGCCGGTGCGAAGCGCGTTGACCCGGGCATCGTGGTTCTTGATCATGCGGAAATCGACGCCGTCGAGGTACGGCTGGCCCTCGACGAAATAGTCCGGATTGCGGACCAGCGTGGCCTTGACCGCCGGCTCGTAGTCTTCGAGCATGAAGGGGCCTGAGCCGTTCGCCTGCGCCTTAACGTTGGGATTGCCGCCCATCCACTGCCGAGACACGATCGAAGCCTCCGGCAGCGCCAGCACGCTCATCAGCGTGGCGTCCGGCTGCGGCTTCTCGATCTTTATCGTGCGATCGTCGACGACCGTGATCGTGGCCCCTTCGAGATTGGGGCGCAGCGTAGCCCCGGTGTCCGGGTTCTGGATGCGTTCGAGCGAAAACTTGACATCCGCTGCCGTGAGCGGCGTGCCGTCATGGAACGTGACCCCTTTGCGCAAGGTAAAGACGACGGAACCTGCATCCGGCTGCTCCCAGCTTTCGGCAAGCTCAGGAACCAACTCGGCCTCCTGGTTGAAGCCCACCAAGGTGCTGTAGAGCGCCTCCATGAGGACTTTCCAGGCGCTGCCCACATAGATATGGGGGTCGAGACTCGAGACTTCAGTGACCGTGCCATAGCGGAGCGTACCGCCCCGCTCCGGCGTTTCCGCTGACCATCCAGCGACCGGCGCGGCGAACACTGCCATGGCAGCCATCGTCGCAATGGCGAACCGTTTTCTCATCGCTTCTTTCCTCCTCCCTGCGGGATTCAAACGTTCGGCAAGGCTTCAAGGAAGCGCTCGATCTCGTCAGCGTCGTTGTAGTAGGACGGCGAGATGCGAAGCGCGCCGCCGCGCACGGCGAGATCGACCTTCGCCTGGCCAAGGCGCTGCGCGATTGTCTCGGCGGTAATCGTCGGATGGCGGAACGACAGGATGCCCGAGCGCTCGCCGAGCCCCTGCGGGCTGATGATCTCGTAGCCGCGCCGGAGCAGACCATCCGCCGCCAAGGTCCCGAGGTCGAGGATGTGCCTCTCGATACGAGAGGGACCGAGCGCGAGCTGAATCCGGACGGCCGCGTCAAGGCCCCAGATGCCCGGAAAGTTGACAAGGGCTTCCTCGAACCGTCCAGCGTCGGGGCGGTAGGTGAGGTCATAGTCCATGTGGTCTTCGTGCTTGCCGACGCTGTGGTAACCGACGCTGGGTGGATCGAGGCGTTCGAGCGCGCTGCGGCGACAGAAGAAAAAGCCGGTGCCGATCGGCGCAAGCAGCCACTTGTGGCCACCCACGGACAGGAAGTCGATGTTGTACGCACCGACGTCCATGGTAAGCGCGCCGACCCATTGGATGGCGTCGAGACTGAGAAGCACACCGCGCGACGCACAGAGCTTGCCCGTTGCTGCCAGGTCCTGTCGGAAGCCGTTGGAGAATTGCACCGCGCTCAGAGAGACCAGACGTGTACGGCGGTCGATCATTTGCGCGATGTCATCGACAAGGATACGGCCCTGCCGGTTCTTCACCTTGCGCAGCTCGACGCCCCGCCGCTCGAGCTTCATCCAACAGTAGACGTTCGAGGGATACTCGATGTCCGGAACGACGACGTTGTCGCCCTCCCGCCAATCCAGGCCGTTGGCGACAGTGACGATCCCCTCCGTGGTGTTCTTGACGAAGGCAATCTCGTCGACCGAGGCGCCGATCAGCGTGGCAATACCCGACTTGATCGTCGTGTCCGCGTGCTGGCACCAGTTTGGATAGTTGTTTCGGCCGTTGTCCCGGACATCCGCCAAGAAGGCGTCGACCGCGGCGATCACGGGATTGCTGAGCGCCCCGATCGAAGCGTTGTTCAGATAGCAGCGGCGCTGCTTGATCGGGAATTCCTCTCGAATCGACTCGAAATCGACCGGCGGCACGGAGTCGTCCCCCGCGGCGACAAGACCGCGTTCGGCGGCTTTCGTCAGAATTGCCGTAACGCCTAGCACCAATGACCTCCCTGCTCGGATGCGTGCGGGGAGGCTAAGCATGCGAAAACCATGCGACAAATGTGTTTTATGCCTATATTTATGCAGAAATTACATAAGGGAGCTTGCGATGCGCCAAAGAAGCCTTCAGGCCCTCATCGCGGTCATGGAAACCGGCAGCGTCACCGAGGCGGCACGGCGCCTCTATCGAACCCAGCCGCAGGTGAGCCGACTTATCGCCGCGCTGGAGGACGAGCTTGGTTTCGCCCTGTTCCTAAGACAGGGTCGCAGGCTGGTACCGACGCACGAGGGCGTGCGCTTTTATGAAGAGGCCAAGCGTATCCTGCTCGGCCTCGACGAGATTTCGCAGATCGCGGACGACATCCGCTCACTGAAGGAAGCGCGCCTTAAGATCGTTGCACAGCCCTACGTGGCCCATGCGCTGGTCCCCGATGCCTTCGTGGACTTCCGCGCGCGGTATCCACAGGTGCGCTGCTCACTCGAAATCCGCTCGCGCGGTGACGTGGCGCCGTGGATAGCCGGTCAGCAGTTCGATATAGGGATTGCGGCCTTGCCGATCGACGCTCCGGCGGTGCGTAGTGAACCCTTTGCATCGGTGGCGGTGGCGGCGATCCTGCCCAAGGGGCACCCTCTGGCCTCGAAGCCGGAGCTCGACGCTGCCGACATCGCTGGGGCACCGTTCATCGCGCTCAGGCCATTCACGCTACTTCGCATTGCGATAGACAGCCTGTTCGCGAGCCTTGACCTCTCGCTGGCTATTCAATTCGAAACGTCGTCGGGCCTCTCGGCCTGCCAGCTGGTTGCCAAGGGCCTCGGAATCACGCTCGCGGACCCGCTGGTCGTGCGCTGCGTGCCGCAGGATCAGATAGAGATTCGGCCCTGGCGGCCTGGACTGCGGCTGAGTTACGGATTCCTGTACTCGGTCGCGCACACGCCCTCCGCACTCGTGCTGGATTTCGCCGAAACCGTGGCGCGTATCACCAAACAGCTCGATCCCCAAGCCACCGAGCTTGTCGGGCCGGCGGCCAAGGCCTCTCAAGATCCGCAAAGGTCGGTTGCGAAGAACGGCTGATCGACCGGCAAGCGTCTGATGCGCGCGACCTAGCCCGGATTTCTCAAACCAGGTGGTGCATCGGCCACGACCCGGCGGCCATCGCAGCCCGCCTCCTCGGCCAGCCGGGCCGAAAGCGGGCTGTGCGTCGCCATGATCTGGAGCAGGCCACGCTCGGCCATGAGGGATCGCAGGCCGGCCATCA